>JBIOUS010000057.1:0-17273 GCA_044867325.1 Thermoleophilaceae bacterium
GTGCAGGTCGCCCACCACGCCGAAGTCGGCGAACTCGAAGATCGGCGCGTTCGGGTCCTTGTTGATCGCGACGATGTTCTCCGAGGACTGCATGCCGACCTTGTGCTGGATGGCCCCGGAAATGCCGGCCGCCAGGTACAGCTTGGGCGCGACCGTCTTGCCGGTCTGCCCGATCTGGGCGGCGTAGGGGTACCAGCCGGCGTCGACCACCGCGCGCGTCGCGGCGACCGCTCCGCCGAGCGCCTGCGCTAGCGGCTCGCACAGCTCCTGGAACCCTTCGGCCTTGCCGAGCCCGCGACCACCGGCGATGAGGATGTCCGCGTCCTCGATGTTGACGTCGGCACCGCGCTGCTCGCCACGGGTCCGCATCTTGGCCTTGGTGGACCACGCCGAGAGCTCGACGTCCACGTCGGCCACCTCGGCCGAGGCCCCGTTGCCCTGCACCGCGTCGAACGCGTTCAGGCGGCCGATGATGATTCCCGGCTCACCGACGTAGGAGACGTCGGCGATCTGCGAGTCCTGCAGGATCGGCCGCTCCGCGACCAGCTTGCCGTCCAGGACCTTGACGGCGGTCACCTCCATCGTGACCCCGGCCCCGAGGCGGGCGGTCAGGCCGGCACCGATCTCGAAGCCGAGCAGTCCGCCGCCGAACAGCGCGTAGGAGTAGCCGTTGTCCTGGATGACCTTGGCCATCGCATCGATGACCGGAGCGCCGAGGCCCTCCGCGCCCTTGACGCGGTAGACCTTCGTCGCGCCGTAGTTGCCCAGCGAGGCGCAGAGGTCGTCGGTCAGGTCGTCGCCACCGACGACCACGACAGCGGCGTCGCCACCGATCTCCTTAGCGAGCTTGGCGCCCTCGGAGACGGCGCCCAGCGAGTTCTTGTTGAAGGCGCCCTCGTAGTGGAGCGCGTAGGTCAGGATCCCGCTCATGCCAGCAGCTTCCTCTCATCGAGCCAGTTGACGATCTTCTCGACCGTCTCGTTGGTGTCCTCGTCCTCGATGATCTCGCCGGCCGACTTGGCGGGCGGGGGGTTGATCCCGAGGACCGCGGTGCGCGAGCCATCTGCGCCGACCCTGCCGGCCTCGATGCCGGCGTCAGCGGTCGACTTGGTGTCGAGCTGCTTCTTCTTCGCGCCCATGATCGCCTTCAGCGACGGGTAGCGCGGCTCGTTGATCGCATCGCCGACCGAGATGACAGCCGGGAGCGCGATCTCGACGGTGTCGTAGCCGTACTCGGCCTGACGCTCGCAACGGAGCTTGCCGCCCTCGACGTCCATCTTGATCACCTGGGTCAGCGAAGGCATCTTCAGGTGGTCGGCCACGACGGCGCCGATCGTGTAGCACTCACCATCGTCCGACTGCTGGCCCAGCAGGACCAGGTCGGGGTTCTCGGTCTCGAGCACCTTGCTGAGGGCGTAGCCGGTCGCGGCGACGTCGGAGCCGGCGAGGGCCTCGTCGGTCAGGTGGACCGAGCGGTCGGCGCCGAGCGATACGGCCTTGTGAAGGGCGCGGAATGCGCTCTCCGGGCCCATCGTCACGGCCACGACCTCCTCGACCTCAACCGCACCGCCCTCCTTCAGCTGCATCGCAGCCTCGATGGCGTGGGTATCGAACGGATTCAGGTTCTTCTCGCCGCTGCGATCGAGGCGCTTCGAACTGGGGTCGATGCGCTTCTCGACGGCGGCGTCAGGTACCTCTTTTACGAGGACGCAGATCTTCAAGGGGTCTCCTTGGAAAAGTTGACTGACGAGTCAGTCTACGAGTCTACGGAGTTCTGGATGAAATCGATGATCTCCTGGACCGGCGACCCCGGCGTGAAGATCTCCGAGACGCCGAGCCGCTTGAGCTCGGGGATGTCATCGGCCGGGATCGTGCCGCCCACGACGAGCACGACGTCCTCGATGCCCTGTTCCTTCAGCAGCGCCGCGATCCGCGGTACGAGCGTCATGTGAGCGCCCGACAGGATCGACAGACCGACAGCGTCGGCGTCCTCCTGGATCACGGTCTCGACGATCTGCTCGGGCGTCTGATGGAGGCCGGTGTAGATGACCTCCATGCCCGCGTCGCGCAGCGCGCGGGCGATGATCTTTGCGCCGCGGTCGTGCCCGTCGAGTCCGGGCTTGGCGACCACCACGCGGATCTTGCGACCCGTCGCCGGGCGGTCCTGGGCTGTCTCGGTGTCGGCTGTCATGGTCAAACCGGCGGCAGTCTACGGCCTAGGCGCCAGCGACCTCGATGACCATCGCGTCGCCCTGCCCACCACCGGAGCAGATCGCTGCGACGCCGAGGCCCCCGCCGCGACGGCGTAGCTCGTGGACGAGCGCGCCGAGGATGCGGGCCCCGGAGGCGCCGATCGGATGCCCGAGCGCAATCGCGCCGCCGTTGACGTTGACCTTCGACTCGTCGACCCCGAGCATCCGCACGGAGTTGATCGCGACCGAGGCGAACGCCTCGTTGATCTCGAAGAGGTCGATGTCATCGACGGTCAGGCCAGCCTGCTCGAGGACCTTCTTGGTCGCGTTCGCGGGCGTCCGCGCGAGATACGGGAAGTCGTCGGCGACAGCGGCCTGGGCGACGATCGTCGCGAGCGGCTTGCGGCCGTTGGCCTGCGCCCACTCGTCGCTGGACAGCACGATCGCGCCGGCGCCGTCGTTGACGCCTGGTGCGTTGCCGGCCGTGTGCGAGCCCTCCGGACCGGTCAGGCCCGGGAGCTTGGCGAGCGTCTCGAGCGTGCTGCCGCGGCGCGGCGCCTCGTCGATCTCGACGACGGTGTCGCCCTTGCGCGACTTGACGACGATCGGCGCGATCTCCTCGGACAGCCGCCCCTCGTCGGTCGCCTCGAGCGCCAGCTCGTGGCTGCGCAGCGCGAAGCGGTCCATGTCGGGCCGCGTGATCTCGAGCTCGTCGCCGACCTCGGTCGCCTCGACGAACATCTGCTTGCCGGAGAAGGGGTTGGTCAGGCCGTCGTGGACCATCGCGTCGAGCGCCTTGGCGTCGCCCATGCGGTAGCCGAAGCGGGCCTTCGGCAGCAGGTACGGAGCGCCGGACATCGACTCCATGCCGGCGGCGACCCCGACGTCGAGGTCGCCGGCACGAACCTGCTGATCGATGATGCCGGCTGCGCGCATGCCCGAGGCACAGACCTTGTTGACGGTCTCAGAGGAGACCTCATTCGGAATGCCGCCCTTGATCTGAGCCTGGCGCGACGGGACCTGGCCCTGGCCGGCCTGCAAGACCTGGCCGACGATCACGTGCTGGACCTGGTCGCCGGAGACCTCGGCACGCTGCAAAGCGTTCTCGATCGCGTGGCCGCCGAGATCGGTGGCGTCGAACGAGGCCAGCGCGCCACCCATCTTCCCGAATGGGGTGCGGGCGGTGCCTAGGATCACGGTCTTGGGCATGGGACGTTCGGTCTCCTTCGGTCTGCCTGGGGGGCATGGACCTTATCGGAGGTCCTTCAAGATGCCGCGTCCATAGACTGCTTTGGCATGCGTGAGATCGCCGTCACAGTCCGTCCTGGAGCCCCTGAGGAGACCGCCGCCGACACCCGCGTGCTGGGCCTGTTCGACGGCGAGCATCTGCCCGAGCCGGAGCTGCAACAGCTCGTCGAGCTCGGTGAGGCGAAGCCGGGCCTGCGCAAGGTCGCGGTAGCTCACGAGGAGGCGCCCGGCGGAGGCCGCCGCCGCGTACTGATCGCCGGTCTCGGCAAGCGCGAGGAGTTCGACGGCGAGGCGGCCCGGGTCGCCGCCGCCGCGGTTGCCGGTCGCGCCCAGGAGCTCGGCTCGGTGTCGCTGTCGTGGGCGCTGCCCGACGATGGCGCCGAGGTCGGCCTGGTCGAGGGCACGCTGCTCAGGCTCTACTCGTTCGACCGCTACAAGTCGAAGAGCGACGACGACTCCGGCGGGTTGGAGACGCTCGAGATCGCCGGAGCGGGAGCCTCCGAGGCGGGTGCACGACGTGGCCGCGTCGCCGCGGAGGCGGTCAACCACGCTCGTGAGCTGCAGAACCTGCCGTCGAACGTCGCCGACCCCGTCTTCCTCGCCGGCCGCGCGCAGGAGATCGCCGACGCACACGCCCAGGTCGAGTTGGAGCTCTTCGACCGTGAGGAGATCGTCCAGCGCGGTATGGGCGCCTTCGCCGCCGTCGCCCAAGGCACTCATGCCGAGCCTCGGCTGATCGTGCTCCGCTACAGCGGCGGCAACCAGGGCCCCCACCTCGGCTTCGTCGGCAAGGCGGTCACCTTCGACACCGGCGGAATCTCATTGAAGCCCGGCGCGAAGATGTCGGAGATGAAGTTCGACATGTCCGGCGGCGCCGCCGTGCTGGAGTCGATCGATGCGATCGCCAAGCTCGCGCTGCCGGTGACGATCACCGCCGTCGTGCCGGCGACCGAGAACATGCCGAGCGGCCACGCGATCAAGCCCGGCGACATCGTCACCGCCCTCAACGGCAAGACGATCGAGATCAACAACACCGACGCCGAGGGCAGGCTGATCCTCGCCGACGCCCTCTCCTACGCCGTTGAGCAGGGAGCGGAGCGGATCGTCGACCTCGCGACGCTGACCGGAGCGATCATCGTCGCGCTCGGCTCGACCCACGCCGGACTCTTCTCCAACGACGACGACTGGTTCGAGGAGGTCGACGGCGCATGTACCGCCACCGGCGAGCTTGGCTGGCGGCTGCCGCTGCACCGTGAGACCGCAAAGATGGTCGAGGGTACGTTTGCCGATCTCGACAACGCGCCCGCCGGCCGCAAGGCCTCGTCGATCACCGCAGCGCACTTTCTGAGCAACTTCGTCGGCGACGTGCCGTGGGTCCACATGGATATCGCCGGGACCGCCTGGGAGCTCGGCCGGCCATACGTCGGCAAGGGCGCCTCCGGCTTCGGCGTACGGACGCTGATCGAGCTGGCGAGCCGCGCGGCCGACGCATAAGTGCGGCTCGGGTACCTGTTTCTCGCCGCCCTGGCGGCGGCGACGGTCGCCGCCTGTGGCGCCCCGGATGCTCTACCGGAGAACGATGGCGTTGCGCTCGAGCAGGCCCGCGATCGGACGATCGCCGCGGTCGAGGTCGAGCAACGGCTGAGCGAATCCCCGGCAGCGGCCGACCGCCTCACCGCGCGCGTGCGAAAGATCGTCGCGTCGGGAGCACTCGAGGCGAAGCAGCTCGACGAGTTCGGCCTCGCCGCTCTTGGTGAGCTGCGGCTGGCTGTCCCAAGCCTCGTGATCGTCGATCGCCTGGAGGTGCCGCGCGAGCTCGACCGCTCAGCGCTGACGGCGTTCCTCGCCCACGCCAAGGACGACCCAGCCGCGGCTACTCGGCCGGCGGCCGCTGTCGAGGTGGCGAGGATCGTTGCGATCTTCGATGACGCCGACGCCGGCCCTGACACTGAGATCCCTGTCGTCGACATGACCGCCGACATGTATCTCGCCGACCTTGCCGCCCGCCTCCATCCGATCTGGCCAGACCTTGCCGCCGATCTCTCGGCCGTGCGCAGCGACCTCTGACCTAGCATCCATCGCGTGAGACCTCCCGGACATGTAGCACTGGGGGCCTGGAGCGGCGGCCGCTTCATGCATTTCGGGGAGCCGATCGACGAAGCGCGTCTGGAGACGTTGCTGCGGCCCGGTGGCGGGATCGACACGGTGCTGACCGCCGACGTCTACGGCCAGGGCGGCGCTGACGAGCTCGTCGGCCGCGCGCTGTCAGGCGTGCCCCGCGACGACTACTGCCTCGTGGGTGCGCTCGGGCATGACTTCTACGCCGGCGAGCGTCAGGGCGCCAAGGGCTTCCCGCGCTTCACCGACCCGGCGCTGCGAGGCCCGAAGGGCTACGCCGACTACGTGCGGATGGCAGCCGAGCGCAGCCTCGAACGCTGCGGCGTCGACAACTTCGACGTGTTGCTGCTGCACAACCCCGATCGCGCCGGGTACACCAGCGAGGCAGTGTGGAATGCGATGGCGGAGCTGCGCGACGAGGGTCTAGCCGGAGCGATCGGTGTCGCCCCCGGCCCCGCCAACGGCTTCGTGCTCGACCTGATCGACTGCCTGGAGCGGTTCAGCGACCGGATCGACTGGGCGATGACGATCCTCGGTCCGCTCGAGCCGTGGCCTGGCGAGCTCGCGCTTCCTGCGGCGGTTGTGGCGCAGGTCAACGTGATCACGCGCGTAGTCGACTACGGCGGCTTGCTCTGGGGTGGCCTCAGCTCGGCCGACGGGCTCGGCGAGCGCGACCACCGTTCGTTCCGGCCACAGGGCTGGATCGAGCGCGGGCGCGGGCGAATCGACCTGCTGCGTCCGATTGCCGACCGGCTGGGACTGACACCGCTGCAGCTTGCCTGTCAGTGGAATCTCGCCCACGACGCGGTCGCCTGCACGGTGCCGACTTTGATCCAAGAGCGCGGCAGCGGCGCTCAGCCGATCGAGGCTCAGCGCGCCGAGCTGGCAGCCACACCGGCCGAGGTCGTGCTGACTACGGCCGACGTGAACGAGATCCGCGCGATCGGCGACAACTCCGGCTCGATGGCGTTGAAGGGCGGCGCGCAGGATCACGACGGCGACGAGCGGCCCGACCGCTGGGCACTGACACCGGAGCTGGTCGCCGCCGGCGAGCGCTGGGGCATCGAGCCCAAGCGCGATCTCAGCCTCCTGACACCGTCTCCTTGAGCTCCCGCTTCAGCACCTTCCCGGTGGCGTTGCGGGGCAGCTCGTCGAGGAACCGGATCTCGCGCGGCACCTTGTAGCGAGCGAGGTTCTGCTTGACGTAGGCCTTGAGGTCATCCTCACCGACGTCAGCGCCGGGCGCGCGCACGACGAAGCCAAGCAGCCGTTGGCCGAACTCGTCGTCGGACACACCGAGTGCCGCGGCCTCCGCTACCGCCTCGTGGCGGGCAAGCAGGTCCTCGACCTCCTTCGGAAAGACGTTCTCACCGCCCGAGACGATCATCTCGTCGTCGCGTCCCTCGACGAACAGGCGACCGCCGGCATCGAAGCGGCCGACGTCGCCGGTCGCCATCAACCCGTCGATCTCGTCCTTGCTGCCGCCACCGGTGTAGCCCTCAAAGAGAAACTCGTTGCCGACGAAGATGCGTCCGGTCTCACCTTGCGGAACTGGCCGGCCCTGCTCGTCGTAGAGCCGCACGACGGTGCCCCGCGGTGGTGTGCCGGCGGTGCCGGGCGCCGCGCGCATCTCGTCGGGGCTGGCGATGGTCGCCCAGGCAACCTCGGTCGAGCCATAGAGGTTGTAGAGCGTGTCGCCGTAGGCGTCCATCCACTCGGTGGCGAGATCGCCTGGCAGCGCCGAGCCGCTGGCCGCGACGATCGAGAGCGAACTGGTGTCGTACTTGCTGCGCGTCTCCTCAGGCAGATTGAGAATGCGCTGCATCATCACCGGCACGACGACAAGCGAGTCGGCACGGGAGCGCGCAATCGCCGCCAGGCTCGCCTCGGGATCGAAGCGGCGGTGCAGGACCAGCGTCGAGTTGAGCATCAGCCCGATCGTGAAGTGCGCGAATCCCCAAGAGTGGAATAACGGCGCGGCGATGTGAGTCGTCTGACCACGCTTCAGCGGGATCTTCGAGAGCAGCGAGATCGCGGGATCGAGCGAAGTCGGCGACGAGCGATTCGCGCCCTTGGGCGAGCCGGTCGTGCCCGACGTGAGAATCACCGTTCGGCCGACACGGTCGGGAGCATGCGGCAGCTCGCCCGAGCCGGCGGCGATCAGCTCTTCGAGCGTCGGGGCGGAGACATCGTCGCTGTCGCACCACGCGATGAAGCGAGACCGGTCTGCCCCAGCGCGCTCGAGCAAGCCGCTGAACTCCTCGTCGTAGATCAATGCGCTCGGGCCCTCGCGCTCGACCACCTCGGCAAGCTGTGGACCGGCGAAGGCGGTGTTCAGATAGAGAACGTCAGCGCCGAGCTTTGCCGTTGCGACCGTCGCCTCGACGAACCCTCGATGGTTGCGGCACATGATCCCGACGCCGTCGCCCTCCCCTACTCCAGCCGCAGCGAGCGAATTGGCCAGGGCGTTGGTGCGACGGTCGAGCTCACCGAAGCTGAGCGATCCACGCTCGTCGACGATTGCCGTGGTGTCGGGGCAGAGCAGCCCGGAGGTGATGTATCCGGACGCGGGTCCGCGGCCCCAGCTCTTGAGTGTCGACACGACTCCGAGCAGCTTGTCCGGGCGAACCGGCCTGACGATGCCGGCATCGGCCAAGACCTTTGCCCCACCCGCCTTGTGGGCGAGGGCGTCGAGGAGTGCCCTGCCGCGTTCTATCGGCCGGTCTGCCGCCATGAGCGGCCGGATTCTGGCAGGTTCAGCGCTTCTTCTTCTCCCGTGGTGGACGGGGCGGATTGGCCTTGCGCTCCGCCGTGGTCATCTTGCGAATCACGAGCGAGCCCTCCTCTACCTGCTGCTGAACCTGCTTCAACTTCTCTTCGCGTCGCTTGTCCTGCTGCTCGCGCACGGTCCTCGCCATTCGGGAGTTCCTCGCTTTCGATAGCCAGCGTCACCTCTAAAGGTAGCCGTTCATGACCCTGGAACCTCTGGATTTACGTATGCGTCCTTCTCCCAGGGCGGCGAGATGCCAGGGTCGAGGCGCCGGTAACGCGCCTTGTCGATGCCCTCGAGCGGAATCAGCCGAATGCCCTCCGCTGTCGCGGTGCGCTCACGCAAACCGTTTCCAGGCTCGCCATCCGTCGGCACGTGACCGGCGTGACTACCCCGCGATACGCGCGTCCATCCGGTCGCCGGCCCCCACTGCCCCACGCAGCGTCGCTTGCACCACTGCCAGTGGCCGTGGGAGGCGCGCACCGCGGCGCGCCCGTCGGCTTCGACTCGGACTACCGCCCCTTCCCAGTCGTCCTGGTGGAAGCCGGGGTAGCGCTCCGAGCCGGTCACGAGACGCGCGATCGCGCCGACTGTGCTGCGCTTCCAGATCCTGTCCGAACCGGCCCACGTCGTGTTGGAGTCGGGGTAGTAGAACCAGTACTGGATGTAGCGACGGTCGCCACGTCGAGTTAGGTGAGTAAAGACCGTGAGCGGTAGCCCGGTAGCGCCGCGGTGAACGTCCATGTCGCGATCATCCGGCGCAACTGCACATTCGACAGCGCGACAGCTACGCCAATCGATGGGAATCTGCCGCTCCCCCGGCTCGAAGACCAAGCCTTGGAGATGACGTCGCACGAGGTCTGCGTCCGCAGCACCGTAAACGCGGCTCAGGTCGTCATCGCAGCCTCCTTTCACGGCACAAGTCAAGCGGTGTGCCAGTGCACCTCCCAACGACCGGCCGTCAACGGCTGGCATGACGATCAGCAAGCCGCCGACCGCAAACACCAAGAGAACGATCAGCCCAACCCATTCCACCGATGCTTGGCCACTTTGATCACGCATCCCCGGAGCATCGGACAACCGGTGTTACAAGAAGCAACACTGAGACCCGTTGTGTGCACCAGAACCACGAGGATGCATTTACACACCGGCGTTTATTGTTGTTTAACACAAGCCAGCAGCCGGCGGCCGAAACACTCGCTGTAGGTTCGCTCGCGATGGGGTCGGCCCACCATGAGCCGGATGGATCGAGCTACAAGCTCGACGACCGGCTTCCGCGCGGCAGCCACGGCCTCCCGCCCGAGTTCGTCGTTCACTCTCAGCGCGATCGCCTGTTTGCAGGAATGGCCCGGGTAATGGTCCGCCGTGGCTACGCCGCTACGACGGTGGATGAGATCGCTTCCGAGTCGGGCGTGTCCCGAAAAGCGCTCTACACCCACTTCTCCGGCAAAGAGGACCTGCTCCTGCAGGCCCATCGCGCAGTCGTCGAGCAGATCACTGCCGGTGCCGGGTCCGCAGCGGCGGACCAAGATGACTGGCGGGCCGCCCTGCGCTCACTGTTCGACTGGGGACTCGAGCTCTTCGCCCGCGAGCCCGCCCTTGCCAACCTGTCGCTGATCGAGATCGCCGCAGCCACACCCGCTTCGCGACAACTTCAGCGGGAGACATTGGGCAGGATCCGGACGCTGATCGAGCAGGCGACCGCCGACAGCGACCGCCCAGTACCCGACATCGCGATCGACGGGATGCTCGGCGGAATGGTCTACGTGATTGCGAAGGCCGCGGAGGAGGGCGACCCCACCGAGCTCCCGATGTTGCGCCCAAAGCTGATGGCGTGGTTCATGCTGGTCTTCGACGGGCCCGAAGCCGCGGAACGCGAGATCGACGCTGGCGATTAGCGGCCCGGAGTCGGACCAAGAGCAACCAGCAGCTCTAGGCGCGCAGCGACGTTGGCCATGCCAGTGCGAGCCAGGTCCGGATCGATCGCCCCACGCCAGTAGTCATTGCAGTCCTCGGCGAGCTGCTCGGCAGCCGAGCAAAGCGCGTCGTAAACCACGCTCCACAGCACGACACGAGAGCCCGTCAGCGCCCGTGACCGTGCATTCCCCGGTGAGTCACCGCCGATCTGGTCGAGCAGGCTCCGTACTTCTTCTGCATGGCCGGCGTCCTCGAGCCGTCCGATCAGGCTTTGTCGAATTGCCTCGACGTGCTCCGCTGGTACCTGAATGGTCGCTTCAGACATGGTGCCCTCCCTTCGGGCTGATCTTCGGTAGCTACCGAACATAGGTTCGGGCGTGGACATCGAGACGTCGGAACCGCCTAGCGCCGCACGGTCGCCGCAGACTCGTTGCAGCCGTCTCAGTTTCTTAGCATATATGCGATGTCCTGTAACGAACCCGGCTGTCAGTTACGATCCCGCGCCGTGAACTTCGATCTGACTGACGAGCAGGCAGCCATCCAGCGACTCGCGCGCGATTTCGCGCAGCAGGAGGTCAAGCCCGTAGCGGAGGAGCTCGACCGCGAGAAGCGGTTCCCGTATGAGATCGTCGCCAAACTCGGCGAGCTCGGGCTGATGGGGGTGCCATACCCCGAGCAGTACGGCGGCGGAGGCGCGGACACCCTGTCCTATGCGCTCGTCATCGAGGAGCTGGCACGGATCGACTCGTCAGTCGCGATCACAGTCGCGGCACATACCTCGCTCGGCACCTGGCCGCTGTACGCGTTCGGTAGCGAGGAGCAGAAACAGGAGTGGATGCCGCGCCTGACCGCGGGCGAGCTCTTGGGCTCGTTTGGCCTGACCGAGCCGGAGGCCGGATCGGATGCCGGCAACGTTCGTACGACGGCGAGCCTCACGGATGGCGAGTGGAAGGTCGACGGTGCCAAGCAGTTCATCACCAACGCCGGCACCGATATCTCCGGCTTTGTGACGATCACCGCACGCACCGACGACGGCGAGATCTCGAACATCATCGTGCCGCGCGGAACCCCCGGCTATGAGGTCGGTCCCGCCTACCGAAAGATGGGCTGGAACGCCTCGGATACGCGGCCGCTGTCCTTCGCTGACTGCCGCGTCCCCGAGGAGAACCTGCTCGGACCGCGCGGGATGGGCTTCAAGCAGTTCCTTCAGACGCTTGACGGTGGACGGATCTCGGTAGCGGCAATGGGTGTCGGTCTTGCCCAGGGCGCGCTCGACGAGGCCCTGGCCTATGCCAAGGAGCGCCAGGCGTTCGGCAAGCCGATCTCCAAGTTCCAGGCGATCCAGATGAAGCTGGCCGACCTCTCGACCGAGATCGAGGCCGCCAGGCTGCTGACATACAAGGCAGCCGTGGAGAAGGACCTCGGACGGAACTTCTCGCTCACCGCCGCCCAGGCCAAGCTCAAGACCGGCCGCCTCGCGGTCCGCGCCACCGAGGAGGCGGTCCAGATCCACGGCGGCTACGGCTTCATCGAGGAGTACCCGGTCTGCCGCTTCTACCGCGACGCGAAGATTCTCACCATCGGCGAGGGCACCGACGAGGTCCAGCAGATGGTGATCGCCCGCACCTTGGGTGCGTAGATAGCTAGAGCTCGCGCTCTAGAAGCTTGGTCGCGGCGCTCGAGGGGTCGAGGCGGCGCGCCACGACCTCGTCGAGCAGCTCGCGCACCGACTCGTCGTCGTGGAGCGACTCCTCGAGCTGGCGGCGCAGACGACCTGCGGCGAGCGCGAGCACCTCGTTCATCAAGTTGCGGCGGCGACGCTCGACGAGCGTCCCCTCGCTCTCGATGTGCTCGCGATGGGACTCGATCGCCTCGATCAGCTCGTCGATCCCCTCACCGCGCGATGCCTCGGTCTTGACGATCGGGACACGCCAGCCCTTCTGCGGCCCGAGCGACAGGACACCGCGGATCTCGCGAATCATCGTGTCGGTCAGCGGATGGTCGGACTTGTTGACAACGATCACGTCGGGGATCTCCATCACGCCAGCCTTCAGCGCCTGGATCGAGTCGCCGGAGCCAGGCATCAGCGCCAACACGACGGTGTCGGCGTGGTCGATGATGTCGACCTCGGCCTGGCCGACGCCAACCGTCTCGAGCAGGACTACGTCCTTGCCTGAGGCATCCATCAGCAGCGCCGCCTGGAGGCAAGCCTCAGACAGCCCGCCGAGCGCACCGCGGTTCGCCATCGACCGGATGAAGACTCCTGGATCGAGGAAGTGCTCGGTCAGCCTGATTCGATCGCCGAGCAGCGCGCCCTTGGTGAAGGGCGACGAGGGATCGATCGACAGCACTGCGACTTGGCGCTCGCGCTCCCGGTACTTCGTCGTCAGTCCGCCGATCAAGGTCGACTTGCCAACGCCAGGCGGTCCCGTGAAGCCGACGACCGCCGCCTTGCCGGTGCGCGGGTAGACCTCGCGGACCAGCGCCCAGCCCTCTGGGTCGTCGTTCTCGACCAGTGAGATCGCGCGTGCCAGTGCGCGCTTGTCGCCCGCGAGCAGCTTGTCGGTCAGCTCGGCGGCTGTGGAGGCTCTCGTGGCCATGGGGCGTTGATCCTATGGATCGGCAGGCCGGGACTACTCGTACGCCAGCGCCTCTAGAACGTCGAGCTTCGCCGCCCGCCGTGCAGGACCGATCGCGGCCACCACACCAGCCAGCGCGGCCAGCACCAGGATCACGATCAGCTGTCCGACCGGGTAGGCGAGCTCGAACCCCTCGTCAGCTAGTGGTCGCGAGATCAGCGCCGCGAACAACACGCCCAGAGCGGTTCCGAGCAGCGCACCGATCAGTGCGGTGATGACCGCCTCGTAACGGATCACCCGCTTGACCTGACGCCGTGTCATCCCGACCGCGCGCAGCATGCCGAGCTCGCGCGTACGCTCGTGGATCGACAGCGCGAGTGTGTTGACGATCCCGAAGATCGAGACGATCACCGCGAGCGAGAGCAGTGCGTAGACCAGCCCCACGAGCGCTCCGATCTGCTCCTCCTGGGACTTCTTCAGCTCCTCCTGATTGAGCGCCTCCGCCGAGGGGTAGCGCGTCGAGACGAGCTGCTTGACGCGCTGCTCGACGGCCGCCGGATCGGCTCCGGGCGCGGTTCCCACGAGCACGTAGGTGTCGCGCGTCTCATCGAAGTAGCGCGCCATCGCCGCCTGGCCGATCACGAAGCTGCCGAGGAAGTCGGTGCGATCCTTGATCGCGGCGACGATCTCGAATGTCGTCCGTCGTCCACTCGGGGTGAGCACACGCAGCACGTCACCGAGCTCGAGGTCGTTCGACTTCGCGTACGCCTCGTCTACGACCGCTTGGCGCGGCGTGAGGTTGGCGATCGCGTTGGGCGACCCCTCGGTGAAGTCGAAGTTGAAGACGTCGCCAATCGTCGCGGGATCGACTCCGGAGAGCCGTTGCTGCCCCTTCTCACCGGCCAGCTTCGCGTAGCTGAAACGGATCGAGCCGACATCTCCCACCCCCTGCACGCGGCTGACGTCACGGGCGATGACATTCGGGATCGGCGAGAAGCCGTCGGTGCTCTGAACCGTGATGTCGCCTTGGAAGTTGGTGTCGATCGCAGACGCGATCGAGCGGTTGAGACCAGCGGCGAAGACGGTCACGAAGACGACCAGCGCGAGGCCAATCATCAGCGCAGCCGAGGTCACAGCAGTACGACCCGGCTTACGCATGGCGTTCTCACGCGCCAGCCGGCCGGTCAGGCCGCGCAGGCGCTCCAGCGGCCAGCCGGCGACCGAGGCCAGCGGCTTGACGAGCCGCGGGCTGTAGAGCGACGCCGAGAACAGGATCGCCGCCGACCCGGCCCCCATCAAGCCGGCGGCCGAGCCCGAGGACTCGAGGTTGCCGAACAGGCCGATCAGCAACATCGCCAGACCACCGATGCCGAGCAGGCCGGCGAACACCGCGAGAACCCTGCCGCGACGACGGCTCTCGGGTAGTGCTGCCTCGAGCAGAGCGGCCATTGGCGATATCCGGGTAGCTCGCAGCGCTGGCGCTAGCGAAGACGCCAGCGTGATGCCGATACCCAAGACCAGGGAAACGACGATGGTCCGTGTCTCGAGCACCAGGCCCGTGTTCGGCAGATCGATGCCAAACGACTTGAACATCGCGTTCAGGCCGCTCGCGATGCCGATCCCGGCGAACAGGCCGGCCACCGACCCCAGGACGCCGATGATCAGCGCCTCGATCAGCACCGCCGAGAGCACCTGGCCACGCGAAGCGCCGAGCGTCCGCAGGAGTCCGAACTCACGGACCCGCTGGGCGACGGTGATCGAGAAGGTGTTGAAGATTTGGAAGCCACCGACCACGAGCGCGATCCCCGCGAAGACGAGCAGGGCGATCTTCAGGAAGCCGAGGTCGCTGCTGATGTCGTCGGTCTGACGCTGCGCGTTCTGGGTGCCAGTCTCGACCTGAACGGTCGGTGGGATGACACGCGCTATGCGTTGCTTGAGCTCCGCAGGAGTCACCCCCTCGGCAGCCGCGATCGAGATCTGGTCGAACTTTCCGACCTTGCCGGCAACCAGCTGCGCCTGCGGCAACGTCAGCGTTAGCGTGCTGGAGCCGCCAGTCGATGTGTCGCCGAGCTTGTTCAGCCCCACGATTCGGTAGCGCCGCAGCTGAACCTCGCCGACGACGCCGATCGTGTCGCCGATCGAGATGTTCTCGCGGTTGGCGGTCGTCTGATCGAGCGCGGCCTCCCGCGTGCCGCTCGGCACGCGTCCGCCTACGTAGGTCAGGGTGTCGAACGGCTTCTCCGAGACCGACGTGACGAACTGCGGAGCAAAGCTGTTGCCGAGTGGCTCGCCCTTGACATCGGTCAGGCGAACGATCGAGAAGATCCCGCCCTCAGCTTTCTCTACTCCAGGCACACGCTCGACGCGAGGAAGCAAAGCTGCCGAGAACGCCGGCGGCTCACTGGCGTCCTGAGCGACGATCTCCTTCGGCGTGACGACGACGTCGGTGCCCTTCAGCGCCGTCGTGAAGATGTCGTCGAACGACCGGTTGATCGTGTCGGTGAGGATGTAGGTGCCGGCAACCAGCGCAACACCGAGCAGGACCGCGAGGATCGTGCTGAAGGCGCGCAGCTTGCGCGCGGCGAGACCTTTGAGCGCAACGGCGACCATCTCGCTACGCCACGGCCTTCATCAGCTCGAGGACGTCCTCCTCGTCGCCCGCGGCGCCGTCGTGCGCCACTCGCCCGTCGCGCAGTACGACGAGCCTGTCGGCGTATGCAGCGGCGTGCGCCTCATGAGTGACCATGATCACCGTCTGACCGAACTCGTCGACCGAGCGCCGCAACAACCCGAGGACCTCCTCGGACGCCTTCGAGTCGAGGTTTCCGGTCGGCTCGTCGGCGAACACCACGGCCGGCTTCGAGACAAGCGCCCGCGCTACTGCCACGCGCTGCTGCTGGCCACCTGAGAGCTCCGCCGGGCGATGGGTGCGGCGATCGCCGAGACCGACGATCTCGATCAGCTGCTCGAACCACTCGGGATCCGGCTTGCGCCCAGCGATCGAGAGCGGAAGGCGGATGTTCTCCTCGGCGGTCAAGACAGGCAGCAGGTTGAAGAACTGGAAGACGAAGCCGAGCTTGTCGCGGCGCATCTGCGTCAGCTTGCCGTCGTCCAGATCGGCCAGCTCGACGCCGTCGAGCTGCACCGAGCCGCTGGTCGGCTTGTCCAGGCCGGCCAGGATGTGCATCAGCGTCGACTTTCCAGAGCCGGAGGGCCCCATGATCGCCGCAAACTGCCCACGCTCGAACTGGGTCGAGACGCCGGCGAGCGCGTCGACTGCTGCCTCGCCCTCGCCATAGCGACGGCACAACTCCGTGGCGGTCACGATGCTCGAAACGTTCATGGCCGGCACTCTACCCACGGATGTAGGTCAGGACTGCGAGCACACGACGGTGATCCTCGGCGGCGGGACTGAGGCCGAGCTTGCCGAAAATGCTCGTCACGTGTTTCTCGACAGCGCGCTCGGTGATCACCATCTGGCCGGCGATCGCGCTGTTCGAACGACCCTCTGCCATCAGCTCCAGCACCTCGCGCTCACGCGGCGTGATCTCCTCCAGCGGATCGTCGCGGCGACGCCGTCCGAGCAGGCCGGCAACCACCTCGGGGTCGAGCGCAGAGCCGCCACCCGCCACTTGCCGCACCGACTCGGCGAAGCGGTCTACGTCTGCAACGCGGTCCTTGAGCAGGTAGCCGACGCCGCCCGTCCCCTCACCGACGAGGTCGAGCGCATAGCCCTCCTCGACGTACTGCGACAGCACCAGCACCGCCGTCTCGGGTTGGCGCGCGCGGATCTCCAGCGCCGCGCGCAGCCCGTCGTCGGGGTTGTCGGGCGGCATCCGAATGTCGACGACCGCAACGTCTGGCTTGTGCGCGTAGACCTTGCGCCGCAGGTCGTCGGCATCGCCGGCCTGGGCGACGACCTCGAAGCCGTTCTCCTCGAGCAGCCGCACGACGCCCTCGCGCAGCAGCACCGAGTCGTCGGCGACGACTACGCGCACGGGATCCTCGCGATCACCGTGGTCCCTTTGCCTGGGCGCGACTCGACGTCGAGGCTGCCGTCGAGCGCCTCGACGCGGTCGGCCAGCCCGCTGAGCCCGCTGCCCGCGGCCGGATCGGCGCCGCCGACGCCGTCGTCGCTGACCTCGACCTCGATCGCGCCGTTCTCCCGCCGCAGCTCGACCGTGGCCTGTGTCGCCGCGGCGTACTTGGCAACGTTGGTGAGCGCCTCGGCGACGACGAAGTACGCCGCCGACTCGACCGCCTCCGGCAGGCCCTCGTCGCCGCTGCGGCGCAGCTCGACCGGCAGCGGCGCTCGACCGGCGAGAGCCTCGAGCGCGGCCGCGAGACCGCGATCGCTGAGCACGGCCGGGTGAATGCCGCGCGCCAGCTCGCGCAGCTCGCCGAGCGCGGCGTCCAGCTCGCCGGCCGCGCCTTCGAGCAGGTCCTCGG
>JBIOUS010000058.1:0-76224 GCA_044867325.1 Thermoleophilaceae bacterium
CTCGACGTCATCCTCCTCTGCCGAGGGCAAAGACAACGGCGCGGTCGACGTAGCCGGGGGAGTCGAATACCCAGCGGAGCGATTCCCAAGCGGAGATGGGTGTTCGACTCCCCCGGCGTACCACGGCGCACCAGGCTGCTGCGCCTCCACCGGCACCGTCCCAACCACCGCCAGCGCAGCAACCAGCACGCCACCCGCGAGGATGGATTCGAGGCGAGCGGTACGACTCATCAGGGTCGGACGCTCTCCACGAGCGGGGAGCCGCAGTTCGAGCAGAAGGCGGCGCCGCGAGCGTGCAGCGAGCCACACGTCGAGCAGGCGCCCGCCGCCCCGGACTGCTCGAGCTCGAGCAACCGGGCGAGGTTCGACAGCTCGGCGTCGGCCTCCTGGACCTTCGCGGCGGCACGCTGGAGGACGTCGAGCCGGAAGTGGTCGCGGATCGCCATCTCGTAGGCGAGCCCGCCGAGGTTCCACTGCTCCTCGGCGAACCGCTTGGCGGCCGCCTCGTGGCGACGCGACAGCTCGCTGTGCGAAACCGTGGTGGTGCTCACTCGATCGCCTCTCCGCCGGATCCGCCGCCCGGCTTGACTTTGTCTTCCTCCGGCGCCTCGCCGCCCGTGCCGAGCGTGTCGGGGAGCTGCGCCGACTTCTTCTGCTGCTCGAGGCCGGTCGAGCTCTCGAGGTCCTGGAGCGCGCCGTCGTCGACGGTCTGGACCTTCTCCTCGGGCAGCTCGCCCTCGACGCCGAACGCCGCGTCGGCCGACGCCACCTCGACGACCTTGGCGTCGGGGAAGTCCTTCTTCAGCTTCTTCAGCGCCGCCTGGGCCTTGCCCTTGGCGCCCTTGCCCGTGAAGACGCCCGAGTAGACGACGTAGTTGCCTGGCTTCAGCGACGTGTAGCCATCGGAGTCGAGCGCGCCGATGTCGGGGGCGCCCTTCGACTCGGCGTCGCTCTTCGCCGTGTCGACGGCCGCCACGTCCGAGCTCGACTTCGGCAGGACCTCGAGCTGGACCGTCCAGCCGCTCTGGCCGGCGGGCCAGTCCTCGGTGAACTCGGCAGGCGTCGCCTCGCCGCCACCGCCGGTGTTGGTGATGTTGACGATCGGCGCCTTCTGGGCGACCGGCTGGGCCACGGGCAGCGGATCGTTGCCGCCGCCGAACAGGAACCCGACCAACATCCCGAGCCCGAGCAGCAGCGCCGCGGCTCCGCCGGTCACGCCGGCCAGCAGCTGCGGGCTGTAGCGCGGCTTCTCCGGTGGGGGCGGCCCCGACGCCTCGGTCGCGGGCAGCACGTCGTCGACGTCGCGCCCGGTCAGCAGCTGGGCATAGGGAACGCGCGACGCCGCCCGCCGGTAGCCGCACTCGAGGCAGTAGCGCTGGTCGGAAGCCAGCGGGGAGCCGCACGACGGACAGCCGTCGCCCGGCTGCCCGAGCTGCTCGGTCGGCGGCGCCGCGCCAATCCCGATCTCATCCATCTCGTCGATCGCCATCTCGCCTCCTCCTACTTGAAGCTCGTCGGAGGCGCCGCGAGCTCGACCTGCGCGCCCTCCGGATTGCCGATGAAGAAGATCTGGTAGCCGGCCGCGGCGTGCGGCTTCAACCGCTCGACCTGGCCGCGGCCGGCGGCCACCACCTTGCCGCCCTTGCGCGCGACGGCGAAGAGCACCAGCTTGCGCTGGAGCAGATCGGAGCGGTTGGTCACCTTGCCCTCGATCGCGAAGCCGCTGGTCGGATCGCCACCTACCCGGGGAGCACCGACGTCGACCTCGGGCAGCTTCGCCGGCGGCTGCTCGTCGGTCGCGCCGACCTCGACGGCGACCTTCGGGCCCGGCGCGAAGACCTGGTCGTTGACCCAGGTCAGCGACTCGCCCGGCTTCAGCGCCGCGACGCTGACCAGCGACGGCTCGAGTCCCGGCGCGTCGTTGGCGAAGACGCTCTTGCCGCCCTTGCGCACGTCGATCGCGATCGGGACGTTGACGAGCGTCTTCTTGCTTGTGTTCTTCAGCTCGACGATCGCGGCGACGCCGTTGGGATCGCTCACCACGGTCGTGCTCGTCACCTTGACGTCGCGGCTCTTCTCGTCGATCTGAAGCCCCTGCTCCTTCGACGCGCCGCCGCCCTGCTCCGCCAGCTCGGCGCTCTTGCTCTGCGTCGACTGGCAGCCGGCGAGCAGCGCCGCCGCCCCGGCCAGTCCGAGCGCGATCGCGGCGAGCCTCATCCGAACGCCCCGCCGACGTACTCGCGCGTGCGGACCTCGCGTGGCTGGCCGAAGACCTGGTCGGCCGGCCCGTACTCGACGAGCTCGCCGAGGTACATGAAGCCGACGTGGTCGGCGACCCGCAGCGCCTGCTGCATGTTGTGGGTGACGATCGCGATCGCCACGTCGTCGCGCAGGCGCAGGATCAGCTCCTCGATCACCTGCGTCGAGCGCGGGTCGAGCGCCGAGCACGGCTCGTCGAGCAGCAGCACCTCAGGCCGCGCGGCGAGCGCGCGGGCGATGCAGAGCCGCTGCTGCTGACCGCCGGAGAGCCGCAGCGCCGGGTGGTCGAGCGTGTCGCCGACCTCCTCCCAGAGCCCCGCTCGCTGCAGCGCGTCGGTGACCGCGGGCAGCAGCTCATCCTTGCCGGGCCGGCCCGAGCCCTGCTCGCGCAGCGCGTAGGCGACGTTGTCGAAGATGCTCATCGGGAACGGATTCGGCTGTTGGAAGACCATGCTCACCCGTCGCCGCAACGCGGTCACCTCGAGCGTGTCGATGTCCTCGCCGTCGAGCGAGATGACGCCGGTCCGGCTCGCGGTCGGGGTGATCTCGACGAGCCGGTTGAACGAGCGCAGCAGCGTCGTCTTGCCACAGCCGGACGGGCCGATCAGCGCGAGCACCTCGCCCTGGCGGATCGGGATCGTCACACCGCAAACCGCCTCCTTGACTCCGTAGGCGATCCGCACGTCGTCGGCGCGCATCCGTTCGACCTTCGGTCCGAGGCTCGGGTCCGGCCGGCGCACGGGCGAGGCCCCGACCGCCACGCCGCCTCCCGCCTGCGGCCGTTGGCCGTTCGGCGGCGGCGCCACGACCTGGGGCTCGCGATCGACGAGGATCCGCCGCACCGGAGGCGGCGGCGTGAGGATCACGTCGCGCTCGTCGCGCTCGTCGCGCTCGTCGGGCGGGCTCAGCGAGTCCATGCGGGCTCCTTCTTGCCACGGGCGATCCGCGTGACCGCGAAGTTGAGCGCCACGACGACCATCAGCAACACGAACGCCGCGAAATAGGCCTTCTCGGGCGCATTGGCCTCGCCGGCCGGCGAGGCCAGGTAGACGTAGCTGGTGAGCGTGCTGCCGGTGCCCTTGAAGAGACCGAAGACGCCCTCGCCAGACTGGATGTTGAGCGTGTTGCCGAGCAGGACGACGACGATTGCCGTGTCCCCGGCGACACGGCCCATCCCGAGCGCCGTGCCGGTGCCGATCCCCGGTCGCACCGCCGGCAGCAGCACGCGCCGGATCGTGGCCGCCTTGGTCTTGCCGAGCGCGTAGGACGCCTCGCGAACGTGGCCGGGAATCGAGTTGAGCGCCTCGCGCGTCGCGCCGACGATCAACGGCAGCGCGATCAGCGACATCATGCAAGCGGCCGCTATGAACGAGCGTCCGAACACCGCGCCGCCCTCCGCCTGGAATGAGAGCGGTGCGAACAACTGCTGCTGGAAGACGAGCAACCCAAAGATGGCCAGCACGATGCTGGGAGTACCGGCAACGACCTCGATACCGGACTCGACCGCGCGCGCGAGACCGGAGGGGCGGCCGTACTCGGTCAACCAGACCGCGATCGCGACACCCAGGGGCGCGGCGATCGAAACCGCCATCACGGTCAGCAGCAGAGTCCCAACCAGAGGGTCCTTGAAGCCGCCGGCCTTCGACTGGTCGACGTCCCCCGTCGGACTCTGCGTGAACAGCGACAGGTCGAAGTACTGGGCGCCCTTGACCGCCATGTAGACGAGGATCGAGCCGGCGATCGCGATCAGCGAGAGGCCGGCGACCCAGGCGGCGTAGTAGCCGGCGCGGTCGAGCAGCGGCCAGTTCGCCGGTGTGTCCCGCGGAGAGGTCGCGACGCGCGCCGTCGCACCACCGCTCACGGCCGCACCCCGTACTTGCGCAGCGGCTGCTTGGCGGCGTAGCCGGCGAGCGAGAGGAAGACGCTCGAGACCAGCAGGACCGCCGCGAACGCGTAGAGCGTCTGGCCGAACGGCACGACCGAGATGCCCTCGACGTTCTCGACCAGCGCCGAGGCCAGCGGTCGCGTCGGCTCGAACAGGAAGGTGATGCCGTCGATCGGGTTCGGCGCGAAGCTCGCCGAGCCGGCGACCATCGACAGCATGATCGCCTCGCCGAGCGCCCGCGCCGTGGCCAGCACCGCCGCTGCCACGACCGCTGGCCGCGCGGTGCGCACCGCAACGGTCCACATCACGCGCCAGCGGTTGGCGCCGAGCGCCGCCGCGCCCTCCATCCACGAGCGCGGCACCGCGCGCAGCGCGTCGACCACGATCGCGATCATGATCGGCGTGATCATCACCGTCAGCACGGCGATCCCGACCGTCAGGCAGGCGCCGTCGAGCTGGACGACCTGGATCACCGACTCCTTGCGGTCGAGGCTGATCAGGTGCTCGCCGACCCACGGGACGATCACGAGGATTCCGATCAGCCCGTAGATCACCGACGGGACCGCGGCGAGCAGCCGCACGACGGGCTCGAGGACCTTGTTGAGCCCTGGCGGGGCGAACTCGACGATGAAGATCGCCGCGAACAGCGAGAAGACGATCCCGATCGCCACCGCGCCGGCCGTAACTACGAACGTCCCCCACAGCAGCGGCCAGGCGTTCAGCTTGTAGACGTACTCGTCGGGATTGGCCGGCGAGTTGAGGATGTCCTCGAGCTGGAGGTCTACGTCACCGCCGGAGGTGAACCAGCTCAGGCCGTTGTGCGCGAACGAAGGCCAGGCCTTCGCAAAGACGAAGATCACCATGCCGGCGATCAGCACCAGCACCAGACAGGCAACCGCGCCGAGCATGCGCTCGACGCGGCTGTCCGGCCAGCGTCGCAGCCACTCGACGCCGAGCTTGGCCGGGCCGGGTCCCCCGTGACCCGGCCGGCGCGATGCGATCCCGTCTGCGGGCACTAGCGCAGCGGAACCCAGTTGGTCGCGACGATCTGCTTCGCAGTCGCGCTGTTGCGGGCGAAGCGGATGAACGCCTTGGCGGCGCCGCGCGGGGCGCCGCGGCTGACGAGGAAGAAGTTGCGCGCGCCGCCGTACTGGCCCGACTTGGCCGTGCGCAGGTTGCAGCGCACACCGGCGTAGGGCACGTCGAACAGCCCCTTGGTGAAGTTGAACGACGCATAGCCGATCGCGTTCGGGTTCGACTTGATCGTCTGCGCCTGCAGGCCGTTCGACGACTTCGTCGTGGCGCTGCCCGCGACACGCAGGGTCTGGCCCATGAAGATGTTCTGGAATGCGTCCTGGGTACCGGAGGCGGCGGTACGGACGACGAGGTCGATCGGGCCGGAGACCCGCGCGCCCGGGACCTGACTCCAGCTGCGAATCCGGCCGGAGAAGATGTCCTGGATCTGCTTCTGGCTCAGCGTCGGGATCGGGTTCTCAGGGTTGGTGACCACGCAGACCGCGTCGCGGGCGATCTTGTTGAAGACGATTCCGCCCGGATCGGCCGGCTTCGGGTCGCGCGAGGACATCCCGAGCGTCACACGACCGCGCGAGGCGTCCGTGATGCCGATGTCGGAGCCGCCCTGAAGGATCACGAACTTGACCTTGCCCTTATAAGCGGGCTGGGCGACGAATGCCTTCGCGAGCTCCTTGGCGAGCGGGGCGACCGATGTCGAGCCGCTGAGCGTGACGGTCGACTTGGCCGTGGCGGTGGCGGCGGTGGCCAGGGATGCGGTGGTGGCTAGCGCGGCTAGTACCGCGAGCGAACGATTGCGAGTCATACCGCCAGTGTCCGGTCGGCCCTCCGGGGCTGGGTGAACGGCGAGTGACCTTGTGGATAAAAAGTGGTTACGACGAACGGGACCGGTCGTCTTCACCAATAGGTAGCGCCTTGGTTACAACTCGGGGAGCTACGCGCGCGAGGGTGAGCGGCCATGCGCCTTCCCGTCGCTACGACGGCCGCTGCCGTGTTTCTGGCAATGGCCGCCCCACCTGCCTCCGCCGTCGTCTCGGACGTGCAGCCGATCGACGGCCCGAGCGCCGACGTCACCGACGTCGGCGACGCCGCGATGGCCGAGGACGGCAGCGGCGGGATCGTCTACCTGAAACGGGTAGGCGGACGGGCGCACGTCTTCGCCGCGCAGTTCCGCGACGGCCGCTGGCGCGGCGCGCAGCGCGTCGACGTCGGACAGAGCTTCGACTCGAGCTGGCCACGGATCGGAGCCGGCGACGGCGGCCGCCTGATCGTCACCTGGGTCCAGGAGCTCGGCGCCGACAGCGATCGCATGTTCTCGGCGACGCTCGACCCCGGCGCCGGCGGCTTCCAGACGCCGGTCCCGATCGACTTCAACGTCGGCGAGGCGACCGCGACCTACCCCGACCTGGCGATGGCACGCGGCGGTCAGGCCTACCTCGTCTACCGCGTCGTCACCGACGTCAGCCCCGCCAACCCGCCCGGCTACGTCGGCGCCGACGTGCGGCTGGCGCGCTACAACGGCCGCCTCTGGTCTGTGTTCGGCACGCCGCTCGACCGCAACCAGACGATCCCGGTCCGCCAGCCGACGGCCGACAACGCGCCGGAGGTCGGGATCGACGTCCAGGGCCAGGGCATCGTCGCCTGGCAGGAGCCGGGCGACGACTTCGTCGACCGTGTCTGGGCACGGCGGGTCTTCGGCAGCAGCGTCGGCATTCCGCTCCAGGTCAGCCCGTCAGAGTTCGGCGGTCAGCCGCTGCGCGGTCCAGCCGACGCCTTCGCGCTCGACGTCGGCGGCTTCAGCCAGGGTGCGATCGCGTTCCGTCAGCAGCCGGGCCAGGGAGGCGCGCTCGGCGCGACACGGATCTTCGTCAACGAGATCCCCGACGTCTTCGCCGAGACCTCAGGGGCGTTCGGCGGCGCAAGACTGGCCGACGGCGGGGCCCGTGGCGGGGTTGGACCGCCGAGCGTCGCGGTCGACCCGAAGAGCAACTTCATGACCGCGTTCGCGGCCGGCGCGGTGACGCTGCTCGGCAAGGGCGACGACGTAACGGTGGGCGCCAACGAGCGACTCGACGCCGGCGGCAGCAGCGTCGCCGGCGACCCCCTTATCGATCTCGCCGACACCGGCGCGGCGGTCGCCGCCTGGCGTGAGCAGCGCGGAGGGGCCGGCACGGTCGCGGTGCAGGAGAAGCGCGCCGACGGCGTCGACGAGCCAACCGAGCTGAGCGCTCCCGCCGGCGGCGTTGTCGGCCGGCTCACCCTCGGCGGCTCCGGCCTCGGCGACGCGATCGTCGCCTGGAAGCAGGGCAGCGGCGCCGGCGCGCAGATCGCGGCGGCGGTCGTCGACGCTCCACCGGACCCCTTCCTCGTGCTGCTGCCGAGCGGCTGGCGCCGCGGCAAGCGGATCCCGATCTCCTGGGACCATTCGCCGAGCGCGATCGGCGCCGTCCGCTACTCGGTCAGCGTCGACGACGAGCCGGTCGTCGAGGGCTTGCGCCGGCTGAGGGCGCGGCTGAGCCGCGACGACGTCGGCGACGGCCGCCACCGGATCCAGATCTACGCGATCGACGACGCCGGCCAGGAGACCGGCAGCCGCACCGGGCGCCTGTTCGTCGACCGCAACGCACCGCGGGTGCGCCTGGTCCGCCGCGGACACACGCTTCAGGTGCGCGTCGGTGACGGCGCCAGGCGCGCGGGGTCCGGCCTGCGCAGGAGCTCGGTGCGGGTCTCCTTCGGCGACGGCCGCAGTCGCGCGCGCGTGGCGCGGACCAGCAACTCCTACAGCGGACCCGGCGTCTACCGCGTCGTCGTACGCGCGCGCGACAAGGCCGGCAATCTCCGCGTCCTGCGCAGGAAGGTGCGGATCCGATGAACCGCTTCCGGCTTGCCGTCTCGGCCGTGGCACTCGCCGGCCTCGCGGCCGCCCCCACCGCCGACGCCTTCTACGGCAACGGCGCCCAGATCGTCTCGGCCGACTTCGGGCGGCTCGAGCAGGGCGACGACACGACCACTCATGCGGCAGTCGCAAGCGAAGGCCGCTACGTGGCGATCCAGACCCGCGCACGCAACTTCTTCGCCGACGACGACCCGGACCCGCCCGGCCAGATGCGCGTCGGCGGGGTCTTCCGCTTCGACCTCGACACGCGCCAGCTCGAGCTGGTCGCCGACGGCGACTTCCGCGACGAGACGACGAACCTCCTGCAGGCGCGCGGGGCGCAGAACCCGTCGATCAGCGCCAAAGGCCGCTTCGTCGCGTTCTCGACCGCCCAACAGCTCGTGCCCGCAGACACGAACGCCAACATCGACGTCTACGTGCGCGACATGTCGGTGGCGACCCGCTCGCCGGGCGCATACGACCTGGTGTCGGCGAAGAGCGGCGGCGATCTGCCCGCCACCTATGCGCCGCCGGGCCAACCGCAGCTCGGCGGCAACCCGGGCGCGGATGTCACGCCGGGCGCCTCGATCAGCCTCGACGGGTCGAAGGTCGCGTTCCGCAACACCGCCCCGGCGACTGACCTGCCCGACCGCCCAGGCATCGACACGACCGACGCCCAGGTCTTCGTGCGCGACCGCGACGCGAACACGACCACGCTCGTGACACGCGCCACCGCCACCGGCGACCCGGCCGGCGGCGCGGTCGGACCGGCCGGCGTCAGCGGCGACGGCAGCACCGTGATCTGGACCGGCCGCAACGCCCCGCTGCAGACCGAGCTGGTGGAAGGCGAGAGCACCGATCTGCCCGGCTTCTCCTACTACCTGTGGCGACGGATCGCCGACGGCCCCGCCGCGCCGACGCGGCGCATCACCGGCATGGCGGATCCCGACGATCCCGCCTGTCAGCCGACCGGACCGGTGGCGTTCGACGACTTCTCGACGGGCCCGTGCTACGGGCCGCTGGCGCGCTCGGAGCTCGGCATCAGCGCCAACTTCGACCTCCTCCCGGCGATCAGCGCCGACGGCAGGACGGTCGCCTTCCTGACGAACTCCCGCCCGCGACCGAACATCGGCACGGGACTCGGACTCGATCTCTACGTGACCGACATGTCGCCCGGCCTGACCCGCAAGCAGGCGACGGTCGAGCTGACGCGCGAGGGCTCCAGCGTCGGCGACGGCCCGCCGATCGACCGGATCGCGATCTCGGCCGACGGCCGCCGGCTCGCCCTCACGACGGCGCGCACCCAATTCGTCCTCCCGTCGCTCAGGCAGATCGGCACGCCGCGGACCACACCGGAGCAGGACCTCTACGTCGTCGACCTCGCCGACCGTACGATCGAACGTGCGGCCCGGTCCTACGCCGGCGGCGACATCGACTCCGCCGTCGTGGGCGACGTGACGGTCTCAGGCGACGGCGGCCGCGTCGCGTTCGTCTCCTTCGCTGGCAACCTCTTCTTCGGCGACGCCAACCAGCGCCCCGACGCGTTCGTCGTCACCCGCCAGGCGGAGCCGGTCGTCGAGCCGCCTCCACCCTCGGCCGGAGATGACGGACCGGGCGGCTCGGTGCAGGTCGACCCCGACGGCAGCGGTCCGCGGATCCGCGCCAGCGCCAAGTCCCGCCCCGACGGCGCCGTCGTCGTGACGGTCACCGTCCCGGCGGCCGGCGGCGTCAAGGCGACCGCCCGCGCAAGCGCCGGCAGGCCACGCAAGCTGCGCACGATCGCGACCGGCGCCGCTCGCGCACGGGCGCGCGGGCGGGTGAGGATCGTGCTGCGTCCCGTCCGTCGCTACCGCGGCGAGCTGCGCCGCCGCAAGGCGATCGGCGCCCGCGTGACGATCGGTTACGTGGCCTCCCGCGGCGGGCGCAAGCTGCGCACGAGCACGCGTGTCGAGTTCCGCAGGTGAACCGCTCATCACCGGTCGGAGACGATTTGGATAAGTCCTGGAGAAGTGTCGGTAAAGGTGTCGTAGAACTTCCGTGAAGCGCCTTGACGAGCCCTACGACCGGGACGACTCTCGCTGCCAACTGGTTCAGTCAAGGAAAGGAAAGACTCGGATGAGTCGGATTCGCACGGGGCTCGGCGCCCTCGCCCTCGGGCTGGTCGCCTTCGCCGGCCTCGCGCCGCAGGCAAACGCGGCGTTCACCTCCACGCAGTGCAACGGCACCGACATCACGGGCCGCGGCGCATCGTTCGCCCAGGCCGCGCACGGCGCCTGGGAGTTCAACTTCACCAACAACTTCTGCGGCGGTACGAGCCCGAACATCACCTATGACCCCGCCGGCTCAGGGGCAGGCCGGACCGCCGTGACCCAGCGTCCGCCGGTCGCCACGGCGCGCTTCGGCGGAACCGACGACCCGCTGACGGCCTCGCAGAAGGCCGCGATCAACGAGGGCGACGCGCTCACCCCGAACGACAACGGCTCGATCCACCAGATCCCCGCCGCCGTCGGTGCGGTCGCGGTGGTCGTCAACTTCCCGAACAGCTGCGACGCGACGCTGCTCACGCCGGCCCACCGGACCGACGCTGTCGGAACGGGCGACGACAACCTGCTGCGTGCGCGCTTCGACAAGGCAACGCTCGAGGGGATCTTCGCCAAGGACGCCGGCTTCGATCGCTGGGACGACGTCTTCCCGGAGCTCGCGACCGACACCGACTGCGACAAGCCGATCATCCGCGTCGTCCGCTTCGACGCGTCGGGCACGACGTTCGCGTTCAAGGACTACCTGAGCCGGATCGACCCGGCCGAGGGCTGGCTGACCACCTACCAGACCGGCGGCAACGGCAACCGTGAGTGGCCGGGGGCCGTGTTCGGCGCCGGCGGCCAGTGCGGCGCGACGGCTGCGCCGGGCAACGAGGCCGACGCAACCGACCAGCTGACCAGCGGCTGCGCGAACGGGAACGAGAACCTCGTCCCGGTGGTCAACTCGACGGACGGATCGATCGGCTACTCCGACGTGGCGAGCGCTCGCACGGCGGTCCCGTCGCTGGCGGTCAACCCGGCGGGAGTCACGCCGCCCGACAAGTACTGGACCCAGGTCCAGAACGGCGACACGCCGACGCCCGACTGGGAGGAGCCGACCTCCGACCCCGTCGGCTACCAGACGACGGGCAACCGCGGCGCGAACTGCAACACGACGCAGTTCGTCAACCTCGGCGCCTCGACGCTCGGCGACTGGTCGCAGGCCAGCGGCGTCAACTCGCCGACCGGCTACGGCCTCTGCACGCTGACCTACGGCCTGGTGTTCGACGACAACGCCACCGTCTACGGCGTGTCCGCGATCGAGGAGCAGCGCGCTCGCACGGTCAAGGACTACTGGGCGTCGATCGTCTCGAACAACGGTCAGACGCTGTTGACGCTCAACGACTACGCGCCGCTCCCGGCTGGGATCCTCACACTCGCCCGGGCCGGCGTCGACGCGATCGGCTGGAACAAGGCAGCCGGTGGTGGCGACAACAACCCGCCCGGCGGTGGTGGGAACAACAACCCGCCCGGTGGCGGTGGGAACGACAACCCGCCGGCGAAGAAGCCGAGCAACCAGTTCTCGGTCCCGAAGACCGCGATCTCGTCCAAGAACGGCAGCGCGACCCTCTCGGTCAAGCTCCCGGGCAAGGGCAAGCTCGAGCTGGTCGGCAACGCGAAGTCCGGCAAGAAGACGATCAAGGTCGGACGGGTCGTGCTGACGGCCAACAAGTCCGGCACGTTCAAGCTGACCCTGAAGCCGGGCAAGGCGGCGAAGGCCCTGCTGAAGGACAAGGGCAGCCTGAAGGTCACGCTGAAGCTGACCTACACGCCGACCGGCGGCGCCGCCAAGAGCTCGACCCGCACGGTCACGCTCAAGCTGACGAAGCCCAAGAAGAGTGGGCGCCGCTAGCACGGGGAGTCCGCTGCCAAAGCGTCCCAAGAAGGTCGAGACCCGCGACGTCGCCCAGGCAATGGGCGGCGTCGCGGTGTCTGTTGGGCGCTGGCTGGCAAAGGACCCCCTCAACACTTTCCTGATCTTCGCGTCGCTCGCGCTGACGCTGCTGTTCTTCGCGCTGCTCGGCGATATCCAGCCGAGCTCCGGAGGCGAGCGCGTTCCGCTGAGCGACGTCACCAATCTGGCCGATAACGATCGGATCGCGACCGCGACGCTGCTCGACCAGGACGCCCGCGTCGTCGTCGAGACCAAGGGCGGCCAGCTTCTCTATGCCGCCTACCCGAAGTCCGACGCGCAGACAGCGCAGATGCTCAAGCAGCTCACTGCCAGTGGCGCGGCGGTGACGATCGACCAGCAGTCGGACAAGCCGACGAAGCAGATCCTGGTCCAGTTCCTGATCCCGATCCTGCTGCTCGTCTGCCTGTTCGTGCTGTTCACGCGGATCGGCCAGGATGGCGGCGCGGGCTCGTTCGCCGGCTTCTCGAAGTTCACCGGCAAGGGCCGCAAGGCCGGCGAGGGCTCGCCCGACCGCACGACCTTCGAGAAGGTCGCCGGCGCGGGCGAGGCCGTCGCCGAGCTGCGCGAGATCCGCGACTACCTCGCCGACCCCACGAAGTACGCGCTCGTCGGCGCTCGCGCGCCGAAGGGCGTGCTGCTCGTCGGACCGCCCGGCACCGGCAAGACGCTGCTCGCCAAGGCGACTGCCGGCGAGGCCGACGCGGCGTTCTTCTCGCTGTCCGGATCGGACTTCGTCGAGTCGCTCGTCGGTGTCGGCGCGGCGCGCGTCCGCGACCTGTTCGCGCGGGCGCGCAAGATGGCGCCGGCGCTGATCTTCATCGACGAGCTCGACGCCGCCGGGCGCAAGCGCGGCGCCGGCGTCGGCCAGGGCAACGACGAGCGCGAGCAGACGCTGAACGCCCTGCTCGTCGAGATGGACGGCTTCGAGGGCGACGCCGGCATCGTCGTGCTGGCGGCGACCAACCGGCCGGACATCCTCGACCCGGCGCTGCTGCGCCCGGGCCGCTTCGACCGCCAGGTGACCGTCGACGTCCCGGACGTCCACGGCCGGCTGGAGATCCTGCGCCTGCACTGCGGCAAGCGGCCGCTGGCGCCGGACGTCTCACTCGAGGAGATCGCCAAGCTGACCTCCGGGTTCAGCGGCGCCGAGCTGGCGAACGTGATCAACGAGGCGTCGCTGCTGACGGTCCGCGAGGGCCACAGCGAGATGGACCAGGCGACGCTCGAGGAGGCGATCGACCGCGTCGTCGCCGGTCCGGCGCGCAAGAGCCACGTGATGACGCGCGACGAGTTGTGGGTGATCGCCGTCCACGAGGCGTCGCACGCCGTCGCGATCCGCTCGATCGGCCAGCGGATCGCCGCCCAGAAGCTGTCGATCGTCGCCCGCGGGCGCCAGCTCGGCACGGCGGCGAACATGCTCACCGATCGCGACGCGGTCGTGATGCAGGAGCCGGACATGCGCCGCCACCTGATCTCGATCGTCGCCGGCTTCGCGGGCGAGCGGCTCGAGTTCGGCGTCGTCTCGACCGGCGTCCATGACGACCTCCATGCCGCGACCGGGCTCGCACGTTCGATGGTCACCTCCTACGGGATGTCCGACGCGCTCGGACCGGTGACGGTCGGCGAGAAGGCCGGCGAGGTCTTCCTCGGCGCCTCGCTGCAGGAGCTCGGCCAGATCGGCCCGGCGACGCTCGAGCTGATCGACCGCGAGGTCGAGCGGATCGTCGGCGACGCCGTCGAGCGCGCCGAAACCGTCCTACGACGGAACTGGAACGCGGTCGAGGAGACGGCCAACGCGCTGATCGAGCACGAGACGCTCTCCGGGCACGCGCTCGACGCCGTGTTGTCGACGGTCAAGCCCACGCCGCTTACCTACGTCGAGGGCGACATCGACGCCCCGCGGACCCGTGAGACCCAGGCAGAGAGTGACTAATGGAGCGGCGACGGCGCTCAGCGTCGTCGCCGCTCTCGCCGTAGCGACGCCCGCGCTGGCTGCCGACCCGATCTGGCGGCTCGAGCAGCCGGCGCCGCCGGCCGGCGCCCCGTTCAAGGTTCCGCTCGGCGCGCCTGGCGACCTGAAGTTCTGGGCGCCGAACCGTGGTCTGCTGACCGTCGAGGGCAACTCGACGATCCCGCGTGGGATCTACAGCTACGACGGGACCGGCTGGCGCCAGCTGGCGACCGTCTGCGGCGGTCCGGGCGACACGGCGCGGATCGCCTGGGCCGGCCCGCGCGAGTTCTGGGTCGTCAGCCAGCCGAGCCAACCGCGCGCCGGGTCGGGGATGGCGCTCTGCCGCTTCAAGGACGGCCAGGTCGCCGGCTCGTGGAGCACGCCGGTCGAGGCGGCCGACCCGTTCAGGCAGATGCTCTCGGCGCACTGCGTCAGCGCCGACGACTGCTGGTTCGGCGGCGTCGGCGCCCAGGACCCGCTCGGAGAGCGCGTCGGCGCCTTTCACCTGCACTGGAACGGCAGCGACCTCGAGAGCGTCTACGGACCCCAAGGCCGCGCTGTCAGCGACATCGAGGCGCACGACGGCGTCCTCTACGAGAGCACGCTCGCCGGCCGCGCACCCGAGCAGGTGACGGCCGCCGACCTGGCCGAGCCAGAGCCGGTCGCGCGACTCATTCACTCGGTCGCCGACGGCGTCTTCGCCAACGACCCCTTCGAGCCGGCGTCGCTGCCAGGCGTTCCGGCCGACGGCAGCGAGCTGCTCGCGCTCGACAGCGACGGGACGAACCTCTGGGCCGTCGGCGGCGGCGCGGCTTCGGGGCCGGCCGCCGACGTTCCCGCCGACGTTGTCGCCCGACCCCCGCTCGCCGCACGCCTGGTAGGCAACGGCTTCGAGCAGGTCGAGCTGACCGGCGCGACCTTCGGCGCCACTGACCGTCTCGGCGACGTCGCCGCCATCCCCGGCACGACGGCCGCCTTCGCGACCGTCGTCCCGTTCGCCGACCGGCGCAGCGTCAACAGCAAGGCGACCGTCGCGCGGATCGAGGCCGACGGCACGACCACCACGACCCGCCTGCCCGCCGCCGGCGCCGGCCGCGGCAGCGCCGGCCGGATCGCCTGCACGGCGACGAGCGACTGCTGGATGGCGACCTGGGCAGGCTGGCTGTTCCACTACAGCGACGGCGGCAACACGCTTCCGCAGGACACCGACCCGGCGTTCCAGACGACGATCGACTTCCGCCCCAACGAGGCCGCCGAGCAGTTCGTGCCCGACCGGCCGCCGGTCGACGACTCGCAGCTGTTCGCGCCGCCGCCGCTCGAGCTGAACCCGAACGCCGAGCAGCCCCCGGCCCGGCTACGCCGCCTGAAGCCGCTGCTGCGCAAGGTGCGCAGCGAGCTGAAGGGCCTGCGGCTCGTCGTCACCTTCACGGTGACGCGCCGCGCGCGCGTCCAGCTGATCGCCAAGCGCGGTCGGCGCACGGTCGCCAAGACTCCGCGCCGAGTCTTCAGGCCGGGCCCGCGCCGCTTGACGCTCCAACTTCACCGCGACCGCTATCCGACGCGACTGGCCTTCGACGTCAAGGCAGCCAAGTAGTGGGCGACCTCACGAAGGCTCACCGGCGCCACGCCGCGCTCGGCTCGCTGGCGTTGGCTGCCGTCGCGGCCACGGTGCTGCTCGTCCCGTCGCCCGGCAGCAGCCAATCGGGACCGCCCGCGGTCGGCCCACTGCCGCAGCTCGGCACGGCCGACGCGGGGATGACGCTGATGGGCGCCGCCCCCGCCGCGGGCGAGACCTGGGGCTATCGCGAGCTGCCGCTGACCGTCGACCGGATCGGCGGCAGCACGAACGGCTTCGGACCGATCGCCAATCCGCTCCAGCCGGCGCCGCAACTCGCCTTCCTGCGCCACACCTCCGCCGACGGCTGGCGCGTCGCCGAGCTGCCGCAGGACGAGCAGGGCAGTCCCTACCGCGGCATGTCCCCGAACCGCCTGTCGGCGCGCGTGACGCCGCATGGCGGCGCTGTGCTCGCCGGTCGCGACACGACCCGCCCGGTCGGCAGCCAGGCCGTGATCCTGCGCCGCGACCCCGGTGGCGACTTCAGGCTGCTCGACCCGCCGCCGGCGGACGTCCTGCTGCCGGCGGAGCCGGGACAACCGGCCGAGGCGCTCGCCGCCGACCAGGGCAGCGGGCGGGTCGCGATCGCCGCCTTCGACGAGGGCGCCGCGACCGGCCTCTTCGTCGCGCCGACCGGTCGCGCGGCCAGCGACGGCGTGCTGCACTTCGACGGCAGCGCCTGGACGCGCGAGACGGTCGAGATCCCAGCCGGCTCGGAGACCGACTTCCAGATCCTCGCGCTCGACGCGACCGGCGCCGACAACGCGTGGGCGCTCGCGGCAACCGCTCCGGTGCTCGCCCGCGGAGTCGTGCTGCTGCAACGGACCGGCCCGCCAGGCGACCCGCGCTGGGTCGAGCGGCCGCTCGCCGGCTGGTACGCCGACCGCGACACGCCCGGGCTCGGGATCGCCGGCCTGGCGCCGCTCGGCGGCACGGCCCAGCCGCTGACGGTCACGACCGACGGCGTATGGATCGACGCCGCGGCGACGATCGCGGGCGCAGCGCGCGATGTCACGCTCTACTTCGACAGCGGCAGCGGCACGGTGACCGGCTCGTGGTGCGACGCCGCCGTCTGCACGACGCCGCTCGGCGCGCGCTTCTCACGCCAGGGCGGCTACCGCAGCTTCGCCTGGCCGGGCACCGGCTTCGGCACGCGCACGATCACCAACCCGCTCGACGTGAGCGGTGCAGAGGACAGCAACCGCGGCGCATATCTGCGGCTGACCGACGGCGTCTTCACACGGATGCCCGGCGGCGGCGGCAACTTCCGCCCGTCGGGCGCGTTCGCCAGCGCCGACAGCGGCTGGCTCGAGGGCCCGGTCGAGATATCAAGCTCGGCGGCGCCCGCGCGCCTGCGGCCCTGGCCGGTCTCGCTGCGCGCGCCGCTCGCCGACGTCGCCAGCGCACCGAACGGCGCCGCAGGCGGCATCGGCTCGGGCGCGCTCGCCGTCGGCGTCGACGGCAGCGTCGCGCGCTATGCCCCTGGGCGCGGCTGGCGGCGCGAGTTCCTGCTCTCCTCGAGCGGCAGCGTCAACCGCTCGACGTTGCGGGGCGTCGCCTGGCCGGAGCCCTCACGCGCCCACGCCGTCGGCGACCTCGGCGCCATGTGGCAATGGAACGCCGACGACGGCCTCTGGAGCGCCGACCCGGGCATCCCGATCGGCTTCGAGGGCAACCTGCTCGACGTCGCGTTCCAGCCGGGCAACCCGGACCGCGGCTACGCCGTCGGCAAGGGCGGCGTGCTGCTCGCCTACGGCAAGAGCTGGGAGCAGGAGTCGTTGCCGGCCGGCTACGAGAGCAGCGACCTGACGTCGATCGCGTTCGCCGGCCAGCAGGCGATCGTCGCCGCGGGCGGCGACCTGCTCGTCAACGACGGCGGCGGCTGGCGCGTCGACGGCTCGGCCCACGACCTGCTGGCAGGAGTGCGCGCAGGACGGCCACAGCTGTTCGCCGTCGCCGGCCTACCGGACGGCGGCGCTGTCGCAGCCGGACGCGACATCGTGCTGAAGCGCGAGCGCGCCGGCGCTCCCTGGGCCTTCACCGACCAGCCGCTGCCCGGTTCGACCGCAATCGCGGCGGCGGCGACGCGTCCCGGCGGAGGCGCGCTGCGCGCCGTGGTGTCGGTCGTCCCGCAGCTCTCCTACCCGGCCGCCGACGACCTGCCGGAGCCGGACCCGAACGTACCGCCGCCGATCCTGCCGCCGTTCCAGCTGCCTGGCGACGGCTACGTGCTGCGCGAGACCGACGGCGGCTGGACCGACGAGCAGCGCAATTCGTTCGCGGGCTCGAGCGCCGACCGTCCGCTGAAGAGCGACCCGGTGCTCGGGCTGTTGCTCGACGCCGCCGGCAACGGCTGGGCCGTCGGCGGCTGGAGCGGCGACTCCGACGCCGCGGGACGTGGCTCGTCCTCCCGCAACGGCGAGGGCCGCGCGATCCGCGCCCGCGTCCGCACCGCCGGGATCTATCGCTACGGCGACAACGCCGCGCCGCAGGCCGCGAGCGCGAGCGGCGTGCCGCTCGCCGCCGGACCGGTCCGCTTCGCGATCGCCGGCCACGCCCAGTGCGACGCCGCCTGCTCCGACCTCGCCCCGCAGTCGATCGGTCCCGACCGCACGCTCAGCGCCGCCTTGCGCGCCGTCGCCGCGATGCACGCGGCGCCCCGCGGCCCACGCGCGCTGCTCTACACCGGCAACCGCGTCAAGGGCGGCCTCAGCGCCGCCGACGGCAGCCGCTACGCCCAACTGCTCGCCAGTCAGCCGGGCCTGCCGATCTTCCCGGCGCTCGGCTCCAACGACGCCTCCGACGGCTTCGGGGCCGCGGTCTTCCGCACCGCCTTCGGCGCCTTCCCGGCGCCGTTCGGCGGCGGACCCGCGCCGGCCGGGATCTCCGCGGCCGGGATCCCCGGCGCAGGTCCCGGCAGCGGCGCCCGCACCCACTACGCCTTCGACAGCGAGGGCCCGGGCGGGCGCGTCCGGATCGTCGTGATCGACAACTCGCTCGGCTCGCTCGCCGCGAGCGACACGCATCAGAACCCGTCCGAGCCGCAGCTCCCATGGCTGACCGCCGTGCTCGACGACGCCCGCGCCGATGGCGTCCCGGCGATCGTGATGGGCAACCGCGACCTCAACACGCGCTTCACGCCGAAGCTCAACGTCGCCGGCGACGGCGACCAGGTCGCCCGCGTGCTGGTCGACCACGGCGCATCCGCCTACGTCTACGACCGGCCCGAGGAGAACCGCGTGACGCGCATCCCCGCCGCCGCCGCGCAGACGATTCCCAGCTACGGCACCGGCACGCTCGGCTACCGCTCGCCGATCGCCGGCGCGATCGGCGCGGACAGCCCCGACTCGCTGTTCGGCGACAGCGGCGTGCTGCTGCTCGAGATCGACGCCGCTGAGCGCGACCCGGCGACCAACCGCGCGCCGGTCGACGTCCGGATGGTGCCGATCATCGAGGACCTGTCGCTCGAGGCGACCGACGGAACGCTGCTGCGCCGTTCGCGCCCCGCGCTGTTCCGCGGACTCGGCCGCAAGCCGCGCGGCGGCGACCGCTGGGGCCGTGCCTCCGCTGGCTCCGGCAATCCCGACCCGGCCGGCGGCGACCCCTACACGTCGTTCCCGCCCGACCAGTGCCTGATCGCCGGCTGCTCGGCACGGATCGAGCCCGAGTACAGCTTCAGCTCGTCGGACCCCGACATCGCCGACTTCGTCCTCCAGGACCCCAACTCGACCAACCTGCGCAAGCCGCTGATCGGGGCCGACGACAAGGTCATCAGCGCGAAAGCGAGCACCGGCGCCAAGGCAAGCGCCAGGGCGTTCGCCAGCCAGAGCGCCGCCGCTGGCGGGACCAGCGGACTGCTCTGCCCCTTCAACGCCGGCACCACGACCGTCACGGTCAGCGCCGGCGGCTTCTCCTACTCCGAGCCGGTCACCGTGCTCGACGGCAGCGTACAGCGGCCGTGCGGCACGCGCCCGCTGCGCCCCGACCGCTTCAAGCGCGCCCAGCCGCAGACGGCCCCACCGGCGCCGCCACCGCCCGGCCCAGCCCCGGCAGGCGGCCCGCCGCTGAACTTCCAGCCGCCCCCGCTCGCCTTCCCGACCGTCCTGCCGGCAGCCGTGGCGCCACCGACGCCGCCGATCGCCGCGCTCCCGCTCGTCCCGATCGCGGCCGCCGGCGTCGCCGCCGCCGTGCCTGCGATCGTCCCGCCGCCTCCGCCGCCAATCGTCCGTCCGATGCCGCCCGGCGGAGCGCCGGCGCGCACGTACCAGGTGGAGGAGAAGCGCGAGGAGGAGGCGGCGATCGAGGAGTCCAACGCCTTCTCCCGCTACTCGGCCGACGACGGCGGGATGACCGTCCCGCCCTATCTGCCCGCGCTCGTGCTGCTGCTCGCAGCCGCCGGCGCGGGCCTCTCGACCCGTCGTGGCCGCCCGCGCCCGACCCCACAGCCCGTATCGACCCGAAGGAGCCGACCGTGACCAGCCCCCGTTCCGTCAGCCACGCCGCCTGGGCGGCGCTCGCGCTCGCCCTCGTCGCCGTGGTGCTCTCGACGACCACCGACTCCGACGCGTCGAAGAGCGACCTGGCCCAGCTCAGCGCGAGCTCGAAGCCGCGCAAGTTCGGGCTGCTGCGCCTGAACTCGAAGGCGAAGATCCCCGTCAGCACGATCCCGAAGGTCCGCCGTGCCAGCAACGCCGACCGCCTCGGCGGCCGCCGGCCGCGCGCACTGCTCGACCGCTGCGCGCCCGAGACCGTCGACCTCGGCACGGTCTGCCTGATGGCCAGTCCCTACCCGCTGACCCGCACCGAGGTCGGCAAGAACGACTACTTCTTCGCGACCCAGGCCTGCGTCGAGCTCGGCGGCTACCTGCCGACCGCGGCGCAGCTGATCGGCGCCGCGCCACGCGTCAAGCTCGCCGGCCGCGCCGACGACAACGAGGTGACCGCCTCGACCGACATCGACCCGACCGATGGGCTGAAGGACCGCCGCGAGATGAGCTCGACGCTCACGACGACCGCCTCCGGCGCCCGCGCCGCCGGCTCGCAGGGCGTCAGCGACGTCTCGCGCGGCGACCCGCGCGCCGGCGAGCCCGACCCCGCCCCCGTCCCGGCCAACCCCTCGCCCGAGACGCTCCACTACGTCACCGTCTACGACAACGGCGACCGCGGCGGCTTCGCCGGCGGCAAGCCGGTCGGCCAGCCCGAGAACTTCCGCTGCGCCTTCAACAAGGCCCAGGGCAACTACGGCTCTTTTGAGTAGGCGAAACGGCTTGGTCGACGCATATTGGCCAAGACCCGGAGGCCCTTGTCAGCTATCGGCTGGACCAACTCGCCGCCAAATCCACTCGCTAACACACCGCTTTCGCAAATAGGCTCATGAATGCCAGCCGGCCCGGCGCTAAATTTCCCGCAATTTGCGGGAACTGGGCAGCGGAGCACGTTTGCACTGCGACATGTATGCGACTGTCTCTAACAGAGCGTTGGGTTTGAGGTATAGGCGAGAATCAGGGGTATGCCTGCCCCACTAACCCCGCGTATAAGCGGTTGGACTTTCAGTCAGATGAGGCAAGAACGCTTCTAAGTCCAACCACCATCGGGGAGGGATTTAGTGCCTAAGCGCCTGCTTGCGGCGGGAACAATGTTCGCCGCACTACTACTCATGCCTGGACCTGCGGTCGGGGGTCCCGCAACCCCCATCACCCCATCAACAGACTGTCTCGGTCTCAGTTGTGCGGGACCCGGAAGCCGCGACCACGTTCCAGAGGCGCGCGCGGAGGTTCCGTCTATCGCGGGGCCGGAGGATCTCGTCCGCCAGCCCACTGCCGGCTTCTACGAGTACGGGCGCGGTACGACGCTAGCGAAGCGGGCCGTGGCCTATGTCGTTCCCCCCGGACAGAGTGACGCCATGCCGGCGTCTGTGCTGGGACTACCGGAGGTTCGGGCGCTCAAAAGAGAGTCCCCAAACGACTTCGACCGTGGCACAGTCGTTATCTTCGGCCCGGACGCTTCCTTGCTGGCGGAGGCACGCGCTCCGGCTAAGAACGCCCGCGTTAAGGGCATCTTTGGTCGAACAGCGGCCGTAGACTCTTACCAGTGCTCTGACAGTCATTTCTGTCTCTATACGTGTATGTGGTGGGACCTGACTTATGACTGCTGGAAAGTTCAGTTCAGCGGCGCATACAACGGCACGGGGTGGCATCGGCTCGGCGACTATGGCTTCAACGATGTAGCTTCATCTCAGCGGAACCGTCGGGATCGCGACGGCCTACTCGCACAGCATTGGCCTGCCGGGGGCACGCAGTACTGCGCGGATAGCCACTCATCCGACGCGACCCTGAGCAACAATCCGATCGGGAATAACCAGGCATCGGCGTTCGCGAACGTCCCGGACGACATCCACTGTTGACTCCGCAAAACGGGCTGTAGCAGTAAATAGAACTATCGATACTCATTCTAATGAGAGGGTACTAAGTGTCCACGAGACTGCTTGCGGCGGGGACAGTGTTCGCCGCTCTACTCACCGCGCCCGGACTTGCAATCGCGGGCTCCACGAGTCAGGCGACATCGACAGACTGCCTCGGTCTGACTTGTGCGGCGGCTGGCAGCGAGAACGATGTCCCGGGGGCTCGAGCGGTGGCTCCTTCCGTTGGCGGGCCATCTGACCTTGAGGTCCAGACGACGGCGGGTTTCTACGAGTACGGGCGCGGCACGACGTTTGAGAGGCGGGCGGTGGCCTATGTCGTTCCGCTTGGGCAGAGCGACGCGATGCCCACATCGGTGCGGGACCTGCCGGTTGTCAAGGCGATCCGGGGCGAGTCGCCAAGCGACTTCGATCGCGGGGCGGTTGTCATCTTTGGCCCTGAGGCATCGCTGTTCGCGGCGGCACCATCTGCAGCCAAGGCGGCCCGCACTCAGCGCATTTTTGGGCGAACCGCAGATATTGATGCCTACCAATGCTCCGATAACTACTTCTGCCTCTACTCGTGCGTGAACTGGGACCTGAGCTATCAGCCCACCTGCCGAAAGGTTCAGTTCGGGGCCTACTACACCGGTACGGGGTGGCATCGACTCGGCGACTTCAGCTTCAACGACGATACGAACTCCCAACGGAACCGACGAGACCGCGACAGCTTGCTAGCACAGCATTGGCCGGCTGGGGGTACGCAGTACTGTGCTGAGAGTCACTCGTCTGATTCGACCTTGAGTAACAATGCGATCGGGAACAGAGCGGCGTCAGCGTTCGCCAACGTTCCGGACGATATCCACTGCTGACGCGCTAGCGGCGTGATCGGACAAGCGGAGTAAACCTCGACAGAGCCATGGGGCGGTCGTCACAGGACGGCCGCCTCGCGGCACCTAATAGGCGAGATGACAGAACAACCTTCATCCAGCGCGATAGGAACACTTAGCGAGCCGAACGGGTTCGTTGAGTTCTACCGTGCACAGGCCAGTCCGTTGCTGGTCTTCTTCGTGCGACGGACCTACGACGTTGAGATTGCTCGCGACCTCACGGCGGAGACCTTCGCGCAGGCCTACGAGCACCGTCGTCGGTTTAGGGGCTCGACAGAGGGCGCGGCTGCAGCCTGGCTCTACGGGATCGCTAGGCATCAGCTCAGTCACTACTTTCGCAAAGGTGCCGTAGGGCGAAAGGCGGTGGAACGGCTCGGGATTCAAGTCCCCCATGTTGCAGAGGACGACATTCAACGGATAGTCGAGCTCGCCGGCTTGTCGGAGATTCGCCGCGAGGTCGCTGAGGCGTTCGCTGCGCTGTCGGTAGATCAACGTGCCGCGCTCCAACTTCGCATCGTCGATGAGCGCGCCTATCCCGACGTTGCCACAGCTCTCGGCGTAACGGAGCAAACGGCGCGCGCAAGGGTGTCAAGAGGATTACAACGCCTCGCCGAAGCCGTCGATACGTCAACGACCACCGAGGTCCCGTCATGACCGAGCCACACATCCGGCTGCTAGACGACTTGGGCTCAGAGTTCGCCCGCATCGCCGCCAATCAGGCGGCAACACGGCGCTCGCGGCCACGCGTGGGACGCCGCGCGCTTGCAGTAGCGCTCAGCGTAGTCGTCGTGCTAGCCGGGACGGCATCCGTTGTTCCTGGAACGCGGGCTAGCATCGATGACCTCATAGGTTCGCTGGCAGGAGGTGACGATGCACCGGGACGAGACGTGCGCCCCGGCGACGATGCCCCCGACTGGGTCCGCGAGCGAGGCAGCGCCCGGCTCATCGCGGAGGCTGGTGGCGCAGGTCTTTACGCGACGCGGTCCGTGTTGCCAGACGGCGAGGTGTATCTGGAGTTTGCGCTGGGCGAGGGCGCTGGAATAGGTTCAACCGTCGCTGGATGGCGCCAGCGCTTCGAGGGCAACAGCATTGTTTTCTTGGGACCGGGGCTACTCAAGCATGGGGCTGCTTGTGACATCCGTGGGCGCTTCCCGCTTCTAGGGGTCACCGCGCGATCTGTTGACCGAGTCGAGCTGCGCTACACCAGCGGCCCGACCACCACTCAACATGTCGATGGTGGGTTCGTGCTCATGGCAGATACGAATCGCAGACTGCATGACATCGTCGCGTATGACACGAGCGGCCGCGAGGTGGATACCTCGGATGTGAGCGATATCGAGACCACCCAGCGCTGCTAGCGCGGGCCGTTATCCAGATCTTCTCCATCTCGACACAGGTAGTTCACCGGCGAACGATTGCGGTCGAGCAGGGTTGCGGCAATGCTGGCAGCGCTGCCGCCGAACTCGCCGGACGACCTGGAGGAGCGTCGGATCGGCAACGTCGAAATACGACCGACCGAGCTCCAGGTGCTGATCGACGGCCGCCGCGCCGGCCTGACCGTGCGCGAGTTCGAGCTCTTCTACGTGCTCGCCGAACGGCTCGACCGGGTCGTCCAGCGCGCCGAGATCTACCAGCTCGTCTGGGGCGGCAAGATGCCCCGCCGCGACCGCTCCGTCGACGTCCTGATCCGCAAGGTCCGCCGCAAGCTCGAACTGGCCGCCCCCGAGTGGACCTACATCCATACCCACTTCGGCATCGGCTACCGCTTCACGCCGGAGCGGATCGCCTAGCTGCGCTCCGCCCGCTTCTCGCGCCGGTTGCGCAGCTCGGTCCAGCCGAGCCAGCCGAGGAACCCGATCACTGGGACGAAGTAGGCGAGGTTGACGAGCCAGTGGCCGGCGTGCGCGAGGAGGATCACGACGACTTCAGGCTACGCGCTCGCGAGGGAGCGGCTACTGATTGGCCTGCGACAGCAGCCAGAGCGCGAGGCTGGTGAAGCCGACCATCACGGCGAGCATCCAGTACTGGGAGCGGACGGCGAGCTTGACGTCGGAGTAGATCGTCAGCGCCTTGTCGTGGGCGAGCGTCAGGGCGGCGACGTGGCCGAGGACGACGAAGCCGACCATCCAGTACCAGGCGCTCGTCGCGCCGATCACGCCGTAGTCGATCGAGCGATCGGCGGTCCCGAAGATGTCGGTGCCGGTCTCGCCGAGCGGGTTGGAGGCGAGGTAGCCGAACGGGTTGCTCGACAGCGTCAGGATCGCCTGCCCCTGGTAGAGCAGCAGCGTGAAGTAGTGGGCGGCGACGTAGGCGAACGCGATCGGCACCAGCGACGCGACGAAGGCACGTGACAGCTCGCGTGTCGTGAAGCCACCGCCGACGCTCTGCGCGCCGCGCACGCCGAGCATGTAGAAGCCGTAGACGATCGCGATCGCCGCCACCAGGCCGACCAGGAAGGTCAGCTCGAGCGCCGTCTCCGGCGACAGTCCGAGCGTCTGGAAGAAGTCCGAGATGTCGGGCGCGATCCCGGTCCAGATCGGCGCCTCGGCGGCGCCGTCGAAGGTGACGCTGCCGATCATCACGGCCAGCAGCGGCACCGTCCCGGCGAGCGGGCGGAAGTCGGCGAGGCTGGCGAGCGGAGCGCGCAGCCCGACGACACCGTCGCGCGTACTCCATGGCGAGATCCGCGCGAACAGAGCGAAGTAGACGCTGAAGCCGTCGCCGCGCTCGGTCCACTCCTCCACCCCATAGAGCGCCATCCCGACGAACTGGCCCACCGAGTAGACGAGCGCGGCGATCGCCACGGTCCGCGGCGCGTCGCCGTCCGACACCGCCAGCTCGAGCGCCGCGAACAGGAAGATCCCCGCGGCCGCGGGCCAGTGGCCGAGCCGCTCGGGATAGGAGAGCGGCGCCGGCATCGGCGCGCGCGCCGCCGTGCGCGCGATCCAGGACACCGCCCGTCCACACGCCCGCCACGGGTTGAACGCCTTGAAGACGTTGCCGAACAGCACGCTGAGCCCGACCAGACCGAGCCAGAAGATCACGTAGACGAACGTCGGCGTGAAGTTCGCCGTCGCCGTCTGCGAGCCCTCGAAGCCGGCGTAGACGGTCAACACGAGCAGCGTGACGCCGGCCAAACCGCAGACCAGCTCGACCGGCCAGCTGAACAGCACACGCGACAGCCCGGGCAACGGCCGAAACGAAACGCGCGACAGCTTTGGCTGCGGCCACAGCACCGCGAGCGCGACGAACGACACGACGAGCACGACCGCCGCGGCCCAACCGAACAGCCACTCCGGGATCGGCAGGTCGGAGCGACCCACGATCCCATGAGCGATAACGGTCAAGACGGCTCCACCACCAGCCGCGCGATCAGCGCGTCCTTCCCGGCGTGCTCCGCCTCGTGGCTCTCGATCTCGAAGACGCCCTCGATCGTCGCGTCGAACTCGAAACGCGCCGGCTCGCCGGGCGCAACCGACTTCTCGATGTCGTAGCCGTGGATGTGGATGTCGTCGGCGACGTCGGAGCGCACGACGATCCGCACCGGGTCGCCCTTCTTCGCCTCGATGTCGGACACGCCACCGACCGGCGCGTGGTCCTTCAGCTCGATCACCGTCGCCGTAGGCCCGTCGGGCGGCGGCTCTGGCGCCGACGGCGCCGTAGCTGTCGGCGACGTCTCGGTGGCCGTGCTCGCCGCCTGATTGCCGCCGTCGCCGTCGTCGTCGCCCGGGCGCGCGATCAGGAAAGCTGCCACCACGACGACGACCGCAAGCGCGATCAACCCCCAACGTCCTGCCTTCGACATCCGAGTACCCCTTCGGGAGATCTACGGGACCGCGGCCGCTAGTGAAGGAGCGCCGCAGGATCGACCGTAGCGGGCGGAGCGGCCTCGGCGTCGGAAACCTCGATCGCGGGGGCGTCGTCACGGAGCTCCGGATCGAAGCGGTAGCCGACGCCGAAGTGGGTGTGGATGTAGCGCCACCGCGGCGATCCCGACTCGAGCTTCTGGCGCAGCTTGCGCACGAAGACGTCGACCGAGCGGTCGCCGTGGGCCATCGAGTAGCCCCAGACCTGCTGGTAGATCTCCTCGCGCTGCAGGACCTTGCCCTCAGCGCCGGCGAGCAGCTGCAGGACCTCGAACTCGCGCCGCGTCAGATCGCAGCTGCGGCCGCTGGCGAAGGCCTGGAACTGATCGGCGCGGATCTCCAGCTCTGCGGCGACGACCGGGGCCTGGTCGATCCGGCTCGAAGCCTGCTTGCGCCGCCGCACGACTGCTTCTACACGCGCGAGCGCCTCCTCGGGGTGGCACGGCTTGGTGATCCAGTCGTCAGCGCCCATTCGCAACCCGCGCACCCGCTGGGCGACGCTCGAGCGACCGGTGGCGACGACGATCCCCAGACTGGGTGCGGCGCTGGCAACGGCTTCGAGGAAATCCCAGGCGCCCGGGCCGAGCAGCGCCAGATCGACGACGAGCGCGTTGACCCGCATCGCGGCGAACTCCTCAGGCCTCGGCGGCGCCTCGAGCCGGCGGTGCTGCCAGCCCATGCTGTCGGCACGGTTGACGAGTACTTGGATGAACCCGGAGTCGGAATCCAGGATTGCGAGCCGGATCGGTCCCGGGTCGGAGTGGATCATCTAGTTGTGCCGGTCCATGAGCGGGGGGAAGAACGGCGGAGCCTTCGGAGCAAGCATACGCAACAAATCGGCACGTGAAAGTCCGTTTACAGCTTCTTCACAGCCCAATCACGCGCACATAACGGGAAGTCCGTGCGCAGATGCGACCTTCAGCACCATGGAAGCGGCGATTCAAACCCAGGTGTTGCGATCCGGGTCGATCGAGATCCACCCGGATGAGTTCCTAGCGCTGGCCGGCGGCCGGCCGCTCAATCTGACCGCGCGCGAGCTCGATCTGCTGACCGCGCTCGTGCTGCGCCAGGGCCGCATAGTCAGTCGCGAGGAGATCTACTCCGCCGTCTGGGACGAGCCCTACCGCAAGTCCGACCGCTCGGTCGACGTCTACGTAGCGAAGTTGCGCCAGAAGCTCGAGCAGGCGCTGCCCGACGTTCGCTTCATCCACACCCACTTCGGCTTCGGCTATCGCCTCGAGCAGGAGGGCGAGCCGCTCCCCGAGGGCTCTTTACATCGTTTTCACATCCCGGAGACAAGTCCATAACAGACTGGCTACCGAGCCATGCGACCGTCGCCTCAGTTGTGAAACGAACAAGGAGAACATCCATGAGCAAGTGGCTCGCACTCGCCTCGGCGGGCGTGCTGGCATTCGGCGTCGCAGCCTGCGGCGACGACAGCAGCGACAGCACCGCCTCAGGCGGCAGCGGCGGGGGCGACCTCTCCGGAGCAGTGACGATCGACGGCTCGAGCACGGTCGGCCCGTTCGCGCAGACCGCGGCCGAGCAGTTCAGCGGCGAGAACCCTGACGTCAAGGTCTCGGTCGGCACCTCCGGCACCGGCGGCGGCTTCGAGAAGTTCTGCGCCGGCGAGACCGACATCTCCGACGCCTCGCGTCCGATCAAGGACGACGAGGAGGCTCCGATCTGCAAGAAGAACGGCGTCACCTACCAGGAGATCCAGATCGCCAACGACGGCATCGCCGTCGTGACCAACACGAACCTGAAGATCGACTGCATGACGGTCGCGCAGCTGAAGAAGCTGTGGAACACCGGTTCGAAGATCACTAACTACAACCAGATCGACCCGTCGTTCCCGGACGCCGAGGTCTCGCTCTACGGACCGGGCACCGACTCCGGCACCTTCGACTTCTTCACCGATGCGATCAACGGTGAGGAGGGCGTGAGCCGCAAGGAGTACCAGCCGTCCGAGGACGACAACGTGCTCGTCCAGGGTGTCGAGGGCGACGAGGGCGGACTCGCCTACTTCGGCTTCTCCTACTACGAGCAGAACCAGGACAAGCTGAACCTGGTCGCGGTCGATGCCGGCGACGGTTGCGTCAAGCCGAGCGTCGAGACGATCCAGGACGGCAGCTACAAGCCGCTCTCGCGGCCGCTGTTCATGTACCCCAGCGAGCAGTCGCTCGGCTCGAAGCCGCAGGTCAAGGGCTTCATGGAGTACACGGTCGACAACGCGGACGCGATCGCTACGGCGTCGCAGATCGTGCCGCTGACCGCTGCTCAGACCGACAAGGCCAAGCAGCAGCTGAAGGAGGCGGAGGCGAAGGCCGGCAAGTAGCCGACCTCGCGGCCTCCTAAGAGAACTGATGGAGGCCTCCGCCACTACCACGACACGCGCCACCCCGGCTCTCGGGGTGGCGCGTCGTCGTTGGAACGAGGACGTGATCAAGGCGCTGCTGCTGCTTGCCGCGCTGATCTCGATCCTCACGACTGTCGGCATCGTCCTGTCGCTCGCCCGCGAGGCGATCTCCTTCCTCCAGGAGGTCGGTCTCGACGAGTTCCTCTTCGGCACCGACTGGTCGCCGATCATCAAGCCGCAGAGCTTCGGCGTGCTGCCGCTGGTCGGCGGCACCTTCCTGATCACCGGCATCGCGCTGCTGGTCGCGATCCCGCTCGGGCTCGGCTCCGCGATCTACCTCAGCGAGTACGCCCGCCCGCGGGTGCGCAAGACCTGCAAGCCGATCCTCGAGCTGCTCGCCGGCGTTCCGACGGTCGTCTTCGGCTACTTCGCGCTGACCTTCTTCACGCCGAACATCCTCCAGGACATCCTCCACCTCGACATCAGCGTCTTCAACGCGCTGTCGGCCGGAATCATCATGGGCTTCATGGTCATCCCGACGATCGCGTCGGTGGCCGAGGACGCGATGTCGGCGGTGCCGGCGTCGCTGCGCGAGGGCTCCTACGGGCTCGGCGCGAACCGGGTCCAGACATCGCTGCGCGTCGTCTTCCCGGCGGCGCTCTCAGGAATCGTCGCGTCGGTCGTGCTCGGCGCCTCGCGAGCGATCGGCGAGACGATGATCGTGCTCGTCGCCGCTGGGCAGATAGCGGTGCTGAGCGCTAACCCCGAGCAGCCGATGTACACGATGACGTCCTACATCGCGGCGATCGGCAAGGGCGACCTGGCGACGGGCAGCCTCCAGTACGAGACGATCTTCGCCGTCGGAGCGCTGCTGTTCGTGATCACGTTCGTGCTGAACATGATCTCGATCCGCTTCGTGCGCAAGTACCGGCAGGTGTACGAGTGACCGACGTCACCGCAGCCGCCTTCCAAGAGGCGGCCGAGCTGCGGCCGATCGGCCGCTCCCGGGGCGGTGCACGCCTCCGCGGCGGTGCCTTCCGGTTCGCGCTGATCGGCTGCCTGGCGATCTCTTTCGCGTTGCTCGCAACGCTGCTCGTCGACATCGTCATCGACGGCGTCGGGACGGTCAGCATCGACTTCATCACCAGCTTCCCCTCGTCGATCGCCGCGCAGGCGGGGATCTGGCCGGCGCTGCTCGGCACGCTCTGGCTGATGGCGGTCTGCGCGCTGTTCATCATCCCCGTCGGTGTCGCGACCGCGATCTACCTCGAGGAGTACGCCGACGAGACGCGCTGGCTGAACCGAACGATCGAGGTCAACATCCAGAACCTCGCGGCAGTTCCCTCGATCGTCTACGGGATCCTCGGCCTCGCCTTCCTCGTCCGCGGCCCGTTCGGCATGGGCCAAGTCGTGCTCGCCGGCGGCCTGACGCTCGGCCTGTTGGTGCTGCCGGTCGTGATCATCGCCGGCCGCGAGGCGATCCGCGCGGTGCCGCCGTCGATCCGCGAGGGCTCGATGGCGCTCGGCGCGACCCAGTGGCAAACGATCTGGCGCCAGGTGCTGCCGGCAGCGATCCCCGGCATCGCGACCGGCGTGATCCTCGCGCTGTCGCGCGCGATCGGCGAGACGGCGCCCCTGATCATGGTCGGCGCGGCGACCTACGTCTCGTTCGACCCCGACCTGATGTCGCGGTTCACGGCGCTGCCGATCCAGATCTTCGACTGGATCACGCGACCGTCGAACTCGATCAACGACTACGCGGCGCTCGCCGCCGGCGGGATCGTCGTGCTGATGGTCCTGCTGGGCTGCATGAACGGCGTCGCGATCTGGCTTCGAAATCGCTATGAGCAGAAGTGGTAGGTGACCAAAGGTGGCTGAGCAGATGACCGACCCGCACCGTCAGCAGGAGGACGACCGCTCGCCCGAGCGCTCAGCCGCCCGTCCCGGACCAGCCGAGACGTCGCTCGACGTCGGCAGCGCGACGCTCGAGGGCAAGCGCAGCCGGCCCGCGAAGGCGCGCGAGCCGATCTTCGAGCTTTCCGGCGTCGAGGTCGCCTACAGCGGCAAGGTCGCCGTGCGCGACATCGGCTTCGACATCGCGATGAAGGAGATCACCGCGCTGATCGGCCCATCCGGCTGCGGCAAGAGCACGCTGCTGCGCTGCCTCAACCGGATGAACGACCTCGTGCCCGGCGCGACCGTCGACGGCACGATCCACTACCACGGCCAGGACCTCTACGGCGCGACCGTCGACCCGGTCGAGGTGCGCAAGCGGATCGGGATGGTCTTCCAGAAGCCCAACCCGTTCCCGAAGTCGATCTACGACAACATCGCCTTCGGTCCGCGCGTGCTCGGCATGAAGGGCGACATGGACGAGATCGTCGAGCGCGCGCTGCGGCGCGGCGCGCTCTGGGACGAGGTCAAGGACCGGCTCAAGACCAACGCCTTCGGCATGTCCGGCGGCCAGCAGCAGCGGCTCTGCATCGCCCGCACGCTCGCCACCGACCCCGACGTGATCCTGATGGACGAGCCGTGCTCCGCACTCGACCCGATCTCGACCGGCAAGATCGAGGACCTGATGCTCGAGCTGCGCGAGCGCTACTCGATCGTGATCGTCACGCACAACATGCAGCAGGCGGCGCGCGTCTCGGACATGACCGCCTTCTTCACCGTGCAGCTCGAGGACGACGGCCACCGCACCGGCCGGATGGTCGAGTTCGACGAGACCCAGACGATCTTCACCAACCCGAGCGACGAGCGCACCGAGGCCTACGTCACCGGCAAGGTCGGTTAGCGCGATGCCAGAGACGACTCGACAGCAGTTCCAGGACGAGCTCGCGCAGCTCGAGCACCAGGCGCTCGGCGGGCTCGACTTCGTCTGCCAGGCGCTCGACCGCGCGATCGAGGTAGTCCTGCATCAGGACGTCGAGCTGGCGAGCATGGTGATCGCCGACGACGACCGGATCGACGGCCGCTACCTCGAGGTCCATCAGGGAATCCTGTCGCTGCTCGCGCTGCAGGCCCCCGTGGCCGGCGATCTGCGTCTCGTGGCGGCTCTCCTACACGTGATCAAGCACGTCGAGCGGATGGGCGACCAGTGCGTGAACATGGCCAAGCTCGTGCCGCTGGCCGGCCACGAGCCGCCGGCCGACGACGAGCTGCTGGCGAAGATCGCACGGATGGGCGACCTCGCGCGCTCGCTCGTCCAGCAGTGCAAGCTCGCCTTCGAGCGCCGCGACGCCGCGCTCGCCCAAGACCTCGTCCGCCAGGACGACGGCATCGACCAGCTCAACCGCGAGTGCTTCCGCCGCGCGCTGGAGATCGGCGACGACGCAGACCAGCGCGAGTGGGCGATGCACATGATGCTGATCGCCCGCTGCCTCGAGCGGATCGGCGACAACGCCGTCGACATCGGCGAGCAGACCGCGTTCGTGGTGACCGGCCTGTTCCGCGAGTTCGAGGACGCCTCGCACCCCGAGCTGGCTCCGGGCGGCGGCAGCTGATGGGCGTGCCGCTCTTCGCCAGCGCGCCCAACCGGACCAAGTTCGAGGCGCTGTTCGCGGCCGGCGGGGCCAACCTCGCCGAGGCGACCGCCAAGCTCGACCGGCTGATGCGCACCTGGCCCGACGAGCCTGCGCTGCGCGACGAGATCAAGGCGCTCGAGGAGGAGGGCGACCGGATCACCCACGACATCCTCCACGCGCTCTACGCAACGACCGTCACGCCGCTCGACCGCGAGGACATCCACTCGCTCGCCTCGGCGCTCGACGATGCGCTCGACCTGACCGAGGAGGCCGCCGACTTCCTCGGCCTCTACAAAATCGAGGCGCCGATGGAGCAGGGCGTCGAGCTGACCGGCGTGCTGCGCGACTGCGGGCGCGAGCTGGCGGCGGCGCTGCAGAACATGACCGCGCTCGAGCAGCTGGGGCCGCACATCGCCGCGGTCGACGAGCTCGAGGACGAGGGCGACCGGATCAGCCGCCGCGCGCTGGTCGCGCTGTTCGCCGGTGGAATCGACCCGATGGTCGTGATCCGCTGGAAGGACGTGATCGACCGGCTCGAGCAGGCGGTCGACGCCTGCGACCGCGTCGCGCACGTGCTCGAGGGCATCGCCGTCAAGCACAGTTGACGGTCTTGGCCGGCGACGTCGCTCAGCGCAACTGCGCGAGCTTCTCAATCTCATGCGAGCGGAGCAGCAGCTTGAGCTCGCCACGATCGATCGCCGCCAGGCCGCTCTTCGGCAGCCGCACCTGGGCGCCGGTCGCGTCGTGGATCGCCATCGAGAAGTCGGGCTCGTGGCCGACCAGCAGCACCGATTCGCCATGGCCGGCGGCGACGTCGGTCGGGTCGAACGGACCGCCGCGCAACGCGCGCTCCTCCCATGGCTCGATCCCAAGTGGCTCGCAGGCCAGCCGCGCGGTCTCGCGGGCGCGGACCTTCGGGCTCGTCAGGCAGGCCTCGAGCTCGACGCCGAGAACCTTCAACGCGGCGCCCACGGCGCGCGCCTGCTGCTCACCGCGCTCGCTCAGCGGCCGCTCGGCGTCCGGCGTTCCGGGCTCGGCGTGGGCGTGTCGCAGCAGCCAGATCATCGACCGCAAAGATATTCACACAGAGGCCGCGTGGCCTGTGACAATCGAGAGAAGCAGCTGATGGAGACCTCCACAACACCGCAGGCCGCGACACCCCCCTCGCCTCCGTCGCTCGACGCGACCGATCTCTACGCCAACCGCGAGCTGTCTTGGCTCGACTTCAACAAGCGCGTGCTCGAGCTCGCCGAGGACGAGCGCACGCCGCTGCTCGAGCGCGTCAAGTTCCTCGCGATCTACACGTCGAACCTCGACGAGTTCACGATGATCCGGCTCGCCGGCCTGCACGACCAGGTCGACGCCGGCATCGACGCGCGCAAGGCCGACGGCCTGTCGCCGTCGGAGACGATCGAGCGGATCGTCGGCGTCGTGCGCGCGCTCGGGGCGCGCCACTCGCACCAGTGGGAGCGCAAGCTGCGACCGGCGCTCGCCGAGCACGGCATCCGCGTGATCGCCCCCGCCGACTGCGACGCGGCCGAGCTGCGCACGCTCGACAAGATCTTCGAGGAGCAGGTCTTCCCGGTGCTGACGCCGCTGGCCGTCGGCCCCGGCAGGCCGTTCCCCTACATCTCGAACCTCTCGCTGAGCCTCGGCGTCTGGCTGACCGACCCGGTCACCGACGACGAGCTGTTCGCGCGCGTCAAGGTGCCGAAGGAGGTGCTGCCGCGGCTGATCGACATCGGCGAGAACACGTTCGTCCCGCTCGAGGCGGTGATCGCGCGCCATCTCGACAGCCTCTTCCCGGGGATGGAGGTGCGCAGCCACGCCGCCTTCCGCGTCGTCCGCGACGCCGACTTCACGGTCTCCGACGAGGCCGACGACCTCGTCCGCGCCGTCGAGACCGAGCTGCGCCGCCGCCGCTTCGGCGAGGTCGTCCAGCTCGAGGTCGACGCCGAGATGGACCCCGACATGCGCTCCTTCCTGATCGCCCAGACCGAGATCGAGGAGCGCCAGGTCGTCGACACGGCGGGGATGCTCGACCTCACCGACCTCTGGCAGATCCACGGGCTCGACGGCTTCCAGGAGATCCGCGAAGAGTCGTGGACGCCGGTCGCCGCCGGCGCCTTCTCGACCCACGACGGCAAAGCCGACGTCTTCGCCGCGATGCGCAACGGCGACCTGCTCGTCCACCACCCCTACGACTCGTTCGCCGCCAGCGTCGAGCGGTTCGTCCAGCAGGCGGTCGACGACCCCGACGTGCTCGCGATCAAGATGACCGTGTACCGCACCTCAGACGACTCGGCGCTCGTCCCGATGCTGATCAAGGCGGCGGAGCGCGGCAAGCAGGCGGTCTGCCTGGTCGAGCTGAAAGCGCGCTTCGACGAGCGGCGCAACATCGGCTGGGCGCGCTCGCTGGAGGAGGCCGGCGCCCACGTCGTCCACGGCCTGCCCGGGCTGAAGACCCACGCAAAGGCGCTGCTCGTCGTGCGGCGTGAGGGCGAGGGGCTCCGCCACTACGTCCACGTCGGCACCGGCAACTACCACCGCGGCACCGCCCGCCTCTACGAGGACTTCGGTCTCTTCACCTGCGACCGCGACGTGACCGCCGACGTCGCCGCGCTGTTCAACACGCTGACGGGCGCTGCCCGCCCGCCCGGCTACCGCACCGCGCTGGTGGCTCCGGAGCGGATGCGCGACGCCCTGCTCGACGAGATCCGCCGCACGATCGAGGCCCACGAGGCCGGCCAGCAGACGCGGATCGTCATGAAGATGAACTCGCTCGTCGACCGCCGCTGCATCCGCGCGCTCTACGAGGCGTCGCAGGCCGGCGTTCAGATCGACCTCAACATCCGCGGCATCTGCTGCCTGGTCCCGGGGATCCCGGGCGTCAGCGACAACATCCGCGTCGTCTCGGTCGTGGGCCGCTTCCTCGAGCACTCGCGCGTCTACGCCTTCCAGCGCGGCGACGAGCGCCGCTGCTTCATCGGCTCGGCCGACCTGATGCCGCGCAACCTCGACACGCGTGTCGAGCTGCTGGTACCGGTCCAAGACGACACGCTGCGCGCCGAGATCGAGGACGTCATCGAGCGTTGTCTCGCCGACGACACCTTCGCCTGGGACCTCGGCCCGGAAGGCGGCTGGAGGCGCCGCGAGGGCCGCACACGCTCGGTCCACCGCGAGCTGGCCGAGCGCGCCCTTGCGCGCGTCCGCCACCCGACCGCCAGCGAGACCGACGCCCGCGAGGAGCGCGTCCGCGCCAAGCGCCGCTTCGGCAGATTCCGGCGCTAGCCGGCCCGGGTGATCCCAGCCTGGCGGCAGCCGGCCTCGAGCTCGTCGAGGCCGAAGGCGCCGACCGGTCCGAGTGCGCCGCTTTCGAGCATGCCGTCGGCCGCGGCGCGCTGGGCGCCCCAGGCCAGGATGCCGGCGGTGAACGTGTACGGATCGACGCCGGTCAGGTGGACCTCGGCCAGCCTGGCGCCGCCAGCGTTGTAGGCCTCGGCGACGATGTAGGAGCCGGAGCGGGCGCGTTGCTCGCGGCCCGGACCGCCGGTCGAACCGCGCACGAAACGATCGGCGAGCTTGCCAGTCAGCGAGCGCGCGCCAGGAATCTTCATCGCTCCGCCGCCGACCAGCGAGAACGCCTGCATCGGACGCGACAGCGGGCCGAACCAGCCGAGGTACGAGTTGACGTCGGTCAGCCGCGGATAGGCCGGCGGCAGGCCGAAGTGCTCCGACGATCCGACGGCGATCGCCGGCAGCTCACGGCCGCGCATGGCGAAGCGGCGGTAGCGGTCGGCATTGCGCACTGTGCGCAGCTCACCGTCGCGGAAGGCGAACACCGGCTCCATCGCAATCCCTGCCACAGACGCCTTCGTGCCGCCACTGAAGCTGCTCGGTCCGGCGCCCGTGCCGGTTACGAAGTAGCCGGTGTCGACGCGAACGGCCTCCTCGCCGGCGTCGCGCAGGGCGAGCGCGGCGGCCAGATTCCCGGGAACCCAGTCGTAGCCGAAGGCGGTGACCATGCCGATGCCGGCGGCCTCGGCAAGCGGGCCGTAGTGCTCGAAGACCCGCCTGATGAACGGCGGCTCGCCGGTCGAGTCGAGGTAGTGGGCGCGCTTCGCGATCGCCGCGTCGGCGGCGGCGGCACCCCACTTGACGAACGGGCCGACGGTCGCGATCAGCGCGTCGCCCTGCTCGACCAGGGCGGCAACGCTCTCCGGCCGCTCTACATCGGCAACGGCCGTATCGAGGCCACCGCCCAGCTCAGCGGCCAAGGCATCCAGCCGCGCGCCATCGCGACCGGCGAGCACGGGACGCTGCCCGTGCTCGACGAGCGCCTCGGCGGTCAGGCGACCGGTGTAGCCGGTCGCTCCAAAGATGACGATCCGGCCTGCCACAGTTCCTCCAGCTTAGGCGCCGGGCAGGCGCGCGGCCGCGGCCGCGCGAATCTGCTCGACAGCGGATGGGACCGTCTTCTCGAGCCGCCGCATGTCCCAGCGGTCGAGCGTGATCAGGCGCATCGGCGCGGTCGCAACGACAGTCGCCGTGCGCTTCTCGGTGTCGAGCAGGCCGACCTCACCGAAGAAGTCGCCGGGACCGAGCTCGGCGACGACCTCGTCGCCGCGGCGGACCTCGGCGGTCCCCTCCTCGATCGCCATGAACGTGTAGGCGTAGTCGCCCTCGTCGACGAGGTGCTTGCCCTCGGAGACCGACACCTCGCTGACGAACGGAGCGACGCTCTCCAGCTCCTCGTCGGAGACGGACTCGAACAGCGGCAGCGACTTCAAGCGGTTGGCGTCCAACACTCTCTCCTCGTGACGGTACCCCGGGTCCGAGCAATCTATCCCACCCAACGGCTTAGACATCCGATCTGCTGGGCACGCCGTATCCCGACACATGGCGCGGATCGCGATCATCGGCAGCGGAGTGGCCGGCCTGACCGCGGCCCACCGCCTCCACCGCGATCACGAGATCACGGTCTACGAGGCCGGCGCGCGCGTCGGTGGCCACGTCCACACGGTACGCGTCGACCTCGCCGACGAGACGCACGAGATCGACACGGGCTTCATCGTCCACAACGACCGCAACTACCCGGGCTTCCAGGCGCTGATGGCCGAGCTCGGGGTCGCGACGCAGCCGTCGCACATGAGCTTCTCGGTCTCCGACGATGTCGGCGCGTTCGAGTACTCCGGCACCCCGCGCGGAATCTTCGCCCAGCGCTCGCATCTGGTCGATCCGCGCTTCCTGCGGATGATCCGCGACCTGCTGCGCTTCAACCGCTCTGCGGGCGCTCTGGCCGGCGCGCCGCCGGACGCCGGTCCTTCGCTGCGTGAGCTGCTCGACGACGGCGGCTACTCGGAGTGGTTCGTCGAGCGGCTGATCGTGCCCCAGGCGTCCGCGGTCTGGTCGGCGGAGCCTGAGCAGCTGTGGTCGTTCCCCGCGGGCTTCCTCGCCAGCTTCTTCGCCAACCACGGGATGCTTGGCTTCCGCGACCGACCGCGCTGGCGGACGGTCACGGGCGGGTCGCAGCGCTACGTCGAGCAACTCACGCGTCCGTTCGCCGACCGCATCCGCACCTCGACCCCGGTTCGCGCGGTGACCCGTCACCTCGGCTACGTCGAAGTGGCCGCCGATGGCTGCGGGCGCGAGCGCTACGACGAGGTAGTGATCGCCGCTCACTCCGACCAGGCGCTCGCGATGCTCACCGACCCGTCGCCGGCCGAGGGCGAGATCCTCGGCGCGATCCCCTACCAGCGCAACGAGGCGGTGCTGCACACCGACTCAGCGCTGCTGCCACGCCGCCGGGCGGCGCGCGCGAGCTGGAACTACCACCTCGACGGCGCCCCGAACGCGACACGCCTCACCTACTGGATGAACAACCTCCAATCGCTGGAGAGCGACACCGACTTCTGTGTCACCCTGAACCGCAGCGACAGAATCGATCCGAGCAAGGTGATCGAAGTGGTGAATTACTCGCACCCCGTCTTCACCCCAGAGGGAGTCGCAGCGCAGCGCCGCCACGCGGAGATCTCCGGTGTCGAACGCACCCACTACTGCGGCGCCTACTGGGGCTGGGGATTCCACGAGGACGGGCTGGTCAGCGCCGACCGCGCCGTCGAGCGGATCGGGACGGGCATAGGACCGCTGGAGCTGGCGGCATGACGTCGGCGATCTACGACGGCTGGATCCGCCACCGTCGTCACACGCCTGTCGAGCACGCCTTCCGCTACCGCCACGCGATGCTCTACCTCGACCTCGACGAATTGCCGGGCGTCCTCGACATCCACCCGCTCTACTCCGCTCGGCGGCCCGCGCTCGCGTGGTTCAAGCGCGCCGATCACCTCGGCCCGGCCGACCGGCCGCTCGCCGACTGCGTGCGCGACCTGGTGGCCGAGCGGACCGGTACACGGCCAGCCGGCCCAGTCCGCCTGCTGACGACGCTGCGCACGCTTGGCCACGCCTTCAACCCGGTCAGCTTCTACTACTGCTTCGACCAGGCGGGCGATCGCGTCGAGTCCGTCGTCGCCTACGTGACCAACACCCCGTGGGGCGAGAGCCACGCCTACGTGCTCGACCGTGCGCCCGACGGCGGCGCCGTCATGCGCGACACCGTCGACAAGGCCTTCCACGTGTCGCCCTTCATCGGAATGGACGGCCACTACGACTGGCGCGTCAGCGAGCCCGGCGAGCGGTTGCTCGTCCACATCGACGAGACCGGCGCAAACGACGAGCTGGTCTTCGACGCCACGCTCTTGCTGCGTCGCCGCGAGCTGACGCGCGCCGAGCTGAGCCGCTCGCTCGCCCGCTTCCCGGCGACGTCGCTGCGCGTGCTGACCCTCATCTACTGGAACGCGCTGCGGCTGAAGCTGCGCGGCGCTCCGTACCACCGCCATCCGGAGCGCGGCCGGTGATCGCGCGCCATGCGCTGTTCCGTCTGTTGTCGAAGCTGGACGGCGGCCGCATCGAGATCGCCGACAGCGACGGCGACCGGTTCGCCTTCGGACCGCCCACCGCCTCGCTCCGCGCCACGGTCACGGTCCGCGACCGCGCCGCCTACCGCCATGCCTTCCGAGGATCGACCGGACTCGCCGACACCTACATGGCCGGCGAGTGGGACGTCGACGATCTCGTGACGCTGTTCCGGATCGCGGCGCGCAACATGGGCCCGCTCGACCGCCTGCGCCGGCGCTGGCACCCGCTGCTCCACAGCGCGCAGCGGCTGGCGCGGATGGTTCCGCTCAACGACCCGCGCGGAGCGCGACGCAACATCGCCGCCCACTACGACCTCGGCAACGACCTCTTCGAGCTCTTCCTCGATCCGGCGATGGTCTACTCGTGCGCCTACTTCGAGACGCCGGACATCGCGCTCGCCGACGCCCAGACGGCGAAGCTCGACCGCATCTGCCGCGCGCTCGAGCTGGCGCCCGGCGACCGGCTGCTCGAGATCGGCGCCGGCTGGGGCGCGCTGGCGATCCATGCCGCGTGCGAGTACGGGGCCTCGGTCACCACGACGACGATCTCCCAGGAGCAGCACGGCCTCGCAGTCGAGCGCGTGCGTGCCGCCGGGCTGGAGGACCGTGTGACGGTCCTGCTCGAGGACTACCGCGACCTGAGCGGGACCTACGACAAGCTCGTCTCGGTAGAGATGGTCGAGGCGGTCGGGTGGCAGTACTTCCCGACCTTCTTCCGCCGCTGCTCGGAGCTGCTCGCCCCGGACGGGGCGATGCTGCTGCAGGCGATCACGATCGACGACTCGGCCTACGAGGTCGAGAAGGCGTCGCGCAGCTTCGCCAACACGCATGTCTTCCCCGGCGGCTGCCTGCCTTCGCTCCCGGTGATCCAGCGCAACGTCGACGACCACACCGACATGCGGCCGGTCTGGCTCGACGACATCACCGACCACTACGTGACGACCGTCGCGCGCTGGCGCGAGACCTTCGAGCGCAACGCCGACCGCGCCGCCGAGCTCGGCTATGACGAGCCGTTCCGCCGCATGTGGCGGCTCTACCTCGCCTACGTCGAGGCCGGCTTCGCCGAGCGGCGGATCGGCGACGTGCAACTGCTGCTCGCCAAGCCCGGCTGGAACGGTGACGCCGTCCCGGTCGCTAGCTACGCGGCGTCCGGCTGAAGATCGAGCTGGAGATCGCGTCGAGGAGGAAGCCCGGGCCGCGCGACGCCAGCTTGGCGATCGCCGTCTTGCCACCCGGCCCGAGGATCGTCTTGTCGTGCTCGATCGCGTCGACGATCTTCGCCGCCCACTCCGCGGGCGCCTGTCGATCCCAGCCCGAGGTGTCGACGTGCTTGCCGTAGACCTCGTCGGTCGCGTCGAGCATGTCGGTGTCGACGCCGGGCGTCACGAGATGCAGCGTCGTGACGCCGGTCCCCTTCAGCTCGCGCCGCAGCGACTCGGTGAAGGCGACGACGCCGGCTTTGGTCGCCGCGTAGGTCGTCGCCGCCGGGAAGTAGGCGTAGCCCGAGATGCTGGCGTTGTTGACGACCTTGCCGGTCCCGCGCTTCAGCATTCCCGGCAGCAGCAGCTTGGTCAGGTGCATGACCGCGGTCAGGTTGACCTGGACGGCCGCATAGATGTCGTCTGTCTCCTGCTCCTCGAGCAGCCCTCCGGTCATCAGACCGGCGTTGTTGACAAGCACCTCGATCTGGCGTGCGTCGTCGCCGAGCGCCGCGACCGACTGCTCGATCGCCTCCTGGGAGGAGAGATCGAGCGCCACGGGACGGATCTCACGTGCACCGCCAGCTGGCCGCGGCAGCTCCGGATACTCGTCCGGCGCGCGGGCGCCACAGAGCAGCAGCCCGACCGGCTTGGCCGCAACCGCCTCGGCGATCGCCCGCCCGATGCCGCGATTCGATCCGGTGACGAGGACGGTACGGCCGGCGAGATCCATACGAACGAGGTTACGGCCGGTGTGGCCGATCGGTTGCCCATGGCACGGCGTAGTCCGTCACGATGGCCTCAGCCGTGACCGCCCGCCCACAGCTCGCGTTCTCCCGCGGCGGCTCGGGCGAGCCGCTGGTCCTGGTTCACCCGCTCGGCGGCGATCGCCACGTCTGGGACCCGGTGATCCCAGACCTTTCCGCCGACCACGCCGTCATCGCCGTCGACATGCCCGGCTTCGGCGACTCGCCCGAGCTACCAGCCGACGTCCCGGCAACGGCGGCGGCGATCGCCGCCAGCATCGTCGACACGCTCGACGCGCTCGGCATCGAGACCGCCCACGTCGCCGGCATCTCGCTCGGCGCCTGGGTCGCGCTCGAGCTCGGCAAGACCGGCCGCGCCCGCTCGGTCACCGCGATCTGCACCGCCGGCCTCTGGCCCCGCCCACTCGGCCCACGTCGCAACGGCGCACGCAAGGCCGCACGCACCCTGCTGCCGCTGCTCCCGCTGATCGTCCGCTCCAAGCGCCTGCGCACGCTCGCCCTCAGCGGAACGGTGGTCCGCCCCGCCGAGGTGACCCCCGCCCAGGCCCTCCAACGCATCCGCGCCTACGCCAACGGCCCCGGCTTCGACAGCGCCAACGCCGAGATGCGCGCATCCGTCTTCGCCGGCTTCGACCAGATCCCCGTCCCCGTCACCCTCGCCTGGGGCGAGTACGACCGGCTCGTCCGTCCACCCTCGACCCCTCCCGCCGTCACCCGCACCGTCCTCCTCACCAACTGCGGTCACGTCCCGACCTGGGACGACCCCGCCCAAGTCGCCGCACTGATTCGTGGCTCCACCACCAATGCCGCCGGTCTCACCACCGGCAGTTGAACCGGAGACAATTTTGTTTCAGTTTTTTGTCATAGCGTCACGCAAATGCGTGACTGCTGGGGCAAGCCCCACCGTCTGACGACACCAACCGCGTTGGCGATTCCGCTCATCGCCGTCGCCCTGCTGATCGGCGGTTGCTCGTCGTCAAAGGGAGCATGGGACGAGACGCCCGGCGCTCAGGCCGGCTGCCACCCGAGCTACGACCCCTGCCTCGATCCGAACGCCTACGACTATGACTGCGAGGGCGGCTCCGGCGACGGCCCCAATTACACCGGCCAAGTCACCGTGACCGGCTCCGATGACTACGACCTCGACAGCGATGGGGACGGAACCGGCTGCGAGCCGTACTAGTTCGCTATCCGAACATCCACCAACGGCGCCTGCGATCGACACGACGGGCGTAGTCCTCACGTATGTGCCTGATCTCGGCGAGGTTGATGGCACAGATCTCCTGCAACACCGGCAGCCTCACTTCCCACCACCACTGTAGGAACTCGCGAAACTCGTCAGGATCGGTCGGGGGAGCATCTTCGTCAAACACTCTGCGCATTTGCTCTCTATTCCGACGCATGGGCAGATCAAGCATATCTGCTGCTCGATTCCTCGCCATGCTCACTCCCGTCCCGACAGGCCTGCCAAGGCACGCTCGATAACCCGCAGGCGCTTGTCGTACGTATCGACAACGGTCTCCTCCCGCCGGTCCACACGCTCCGCCGGATATTCGACTTGACCGAACTTGACCGGGAAGGTGCCCCTGGTTGCGCGAACGCCAACAAGCAAGGCCATCGCTAGGAGCCCTAGAAACGCCACCGAGCGCTCCAGATGAAGAAGTAAAGGCCAGCCAAGACTGGCCGCGGGTACATCGGCGGGTATGCCGTGCACAGCACTGACGAGCCCTCCAGCCGCAATGAGCACCAGCACCAAAGCGACTCGCCACCAATCTCCGCCGAACATAGGTTGAACCTAGGTCGGCTCGCGCAACGGAGAACACACATACGTTACGGCTGCGCGACACGACCGATCGCGTCCGGACTTTGCGACATCGACCTTCGAACCCCCTATCGTGCCCCGCATGACTGAGGCGATCGCTGAGCCGCGTGACGAGGCCCTCGAGGCCGCGCGTTGGGACCTTCAACCGCTGGTCGACGGCCGCGGCGCGGATGGCGTGCTGGCGTTGATGGCGGAGGCGCAGGAAGCGGCTGATGCATTCGCCGAGCGCTACCGCGGCAAGGTGGCGGAGCTGGATGCTGCGGGGCTCGCCGAGGCGCTGCACACGTTGGAGGACCTTTCCGACAAGGTCGGCCGTGCCGGCTCCTACGCGGGACTCGACTTCTCGACAGACACCCAGGACCCCGCTCGCGGTGCGCTGATGCAGGAGGCCCAGGAGCGCGGGGCGGCGCTTCAAACGACGCTGCTGTTCTTCGACCTCGAGTGGAACGAGCTGCCCGACGAGCAGGCCGCGCGACTGATCGATTCTGACGAGCTCGCCTTCTGCCGCCACTACCTGCGCACGCTGCGCCGCTACCGCCCACACCAGCTCACCGAGCCCGAGGAGCGGGTGCTCACCGAGACGGCCGTCACCGGCAGCGCCGCCTTCAAGCGCCTGTTCACCGAGCAGGTCGCCGGCCTGACCGTCGACCTGCCGGGCAGCGACGAGCCGATCCAGCTGATGGAGGCGCTGAGCGTCCTCCAAGGCCCCGATCGCGAGCTGCGCCGCGCCGCCGCCGAGGGCGTGACCGCCGCGCTCGAGCCGGGCCTGCGCACGCGCGGCTTCATCTTCAACACGCTGCTCGCCGACAAGTCGACCAAGGACCGTCTGCGCTCCTACGACCACTGGCTCGCCTCGCGCAACCTCGCCAACGAGGCCAGCGACGAGTCGGTCCAGGCGCTGGTCGACGCCGTCCAGTCGCGCTACGAGCTGGCGCGGCGCTGGTACCGGCTGAAGGCGAAGCTGCTCGGCGTCGAGAAGCTCGCCTACTACGACCGCGCCGCACCGGTCGCCGAGAGCGAGCAGCGCGTCTCCTACGAGGAGTCGCGTGCGCTGGTGATCGACTGCTACCGCGAGTTCTCACCCGAGATGGCCGCCGCCGCCGAGGAGTTCTTCACTGGCAGCTACATCGACGCACCGCCGGCGCCCGGCAAGCGTGGTGGGGCGTTCTGCTCCTACACCGTGCCGTCGGCGCACCCGTACGTGCTGCTCAACCACACCGGCCGGATCGGCGACGCGCTGACGATGGCCCACGAGCTCGGCCACGGCGTCCACGCGGCGCTCGCCCGCCCACGCGGCGTGTTCGAGTTCACGACCCCGCTGACGGTCGCCGAGACCGCGTCGATCGTCGGCGAGACGATCGTCCTCGAGCGGCTGCTGACCCAGGCCCCCGACGCCGCGGCGCGGCTGTCGCTGCTCGCCGAGTCGCTCGACGGCGCGGTCGCGGCCGTCTTCCGTCAGGTCGCGATGAACCGCTTCGAGCACCGCGTGCACAACGAGCGCCGCGACGCCGGCGAGCTGTCGGTCGACAGCATCAACGCGGCCTGGCTCGACACCCAGGCCGACCTGCTCGGCGACTCCGTCGAGCCGTCAGAGGACTACGGCACCTGGTGGTCCTACGTGCCGCACTTCATCGACACGCCCGGCTACGTCTACGCGTACGCCTACGGCAACCTGCTCGCGCTGTCGGTCTACCGTCGCTACGAGGAGCAGGGCGAGTCGTTCGTCCCCTCCTACGTCGAGCTGCTGAAGGCGGGCGGGTCGATGCCACCGGAGGACCTCGGCAAGATCGTCGGCGTCGACCTCACCGATCCCGGCTTCTGGTCCTCCGGACTCGACCTGATCGAGCGTCAGCTCGAGGCGGCCGAGGCAGCAGCAGCCGAGGCAGGGAAGCTCTAGCTCGCGGCGGCTTTGTCCGCCACACGCTGCTCGAAGATCGCCTCGATCTCCTCGAGCTGCTTGCCCTTCGTCTCCGGGACGAACCGCAGGCAGAAGAAGATCGTGAAGATGCCGACGGCGGCGTAGAACCAGAAGGTCGTGGCACTGCCAAGCCAGTTGATCAGCGGCAGGAAGGTCAGCGAGACGAGGAAGTTCGACGTCCAGTTGGCCATCGTGCCGACGCCGGCGGCGTGCCCGCGCGCCTTGAGCGGATAGATCTCGGCGTTGAGGATCCAGAAGATCGGCCCGAGGCTGATCGCGAAAGCGGCGACGTAGAGCATCAGCGCGATCACCGCCAGACCGGCAAGCCCCTCGCCACCGCTGCCGATCTCGAACGCGAGTCCGAGCAGGACGAGCGCAATCACCATGCCGGTCACACCGACGACCAGCAGCGGCCGGCGGCCGAAGCGGCTGACCAGCCAGAGCGCCGCGACGGTCGCGAGCACGTTGACTACGCCAACGCCGATGCTGGCCAGGATCGCCGCGCTGTCGGAGTCGATCCCGGTGTCCTGAATGATCGTCGGCGCGTAGTAGATGACGGTGTTGATGCCCGTCACCTGCTGCAAGATCGCCAGGCCGACGCCAACGACCAGGGCGGCCTTGATCGCCGGCGCGCGAAGGTCGCGGTAGCTGCCCCTCTCGGTGTCGATGCTCGCCTCGATCTCACTCAGCTCGGCCTCGACCTGCTCGGTCGTCTCGCGCAGCTGGAGCAACTCCTTGCGCGCCTCGATCGAGTCGCCGATCATCACCAGCCAGCGCGGGCTCTGCGGCATCGCGAGGATCCCCGCGCCGAGCAGGAACGCCGGCACGGCGCCAAGCGCCAGCATCCACTCCCACGACTCCGACGGCTCGAGCGCAAGACCGACGATGTAGGCGACGAGGATGCCCACGGTCACGGCGAGCTGGAACAGCGTCACGAGCCGGCCGCGCAGCGCCGCCGGGGCAACCTCCGAGATGTAGACCGGGCAGGTCGCCGATGCCAAACCGATCGCGAAGCCGATGAAGACGCGCGCGACGATCAGCACCTCCGCCCCGGGCGCCAGCGCGCTGACGATCGAGCCGCCGATGAACAGGCCCGCGGCCAGCAGGATCATCCGCCGCCGGCCGTACTTGTCCGACAGGGAGCCGGCGAGCGCCGCCCCGAAGACCGCACCGATCGGTACCGCGGCGACGACCATGCCCTGCTGGAAGCTGCTGAGGTCGAAGTCCGAGCGGATGAACAGCAGCGCGCTCGCGATGATGCCCGTGTCGTAGCCGAACAGCAGACCGCCAAGCGCTGCGACCACCGCGGTGAACATCACATTCCGCCGCGCCTGCGACGGGTTAGGCACTGCGCTCAAGAGGCCCCCTCGGGTTGGTCGGGCCAACCTATCCCAGCCGTCCGATGGAGGCTAGGCGCTGCCGTCAGCGCAGGGTGAGGATCGAGACCTCTGGCGGCGCGCCGAGGCGCAGCCGCGGCGCCTGGCCGCGCTCGACGCCGATGCCGCGACTGACGTAGATCGGCCGCCCGCCAACCGAATGCAGGCCGCCGGCGGCGACCTCACGCGGTACGCCGGAGGCAGTCGTCAACGGTCCGAGGAGCGGGAGCTGAAGCTGACCGCCGTGGGTGTGGCCGGAGACGACGAGGTCGACGCGAGTGTCCGGCGCGAGCCACTTCGCGGCATCCGGGCGGTGGGCCAGCAGCAGTCTGATGTCGCGCGTTCCAGGACGAGCCTCGAAGCGCTCCGTCAGCTCCCGCGCGCTGGCCTGCCAGTAGCGCAACCGCAGCCCGGCGATCGAGATCGCGCGGTCGCCGACGCGCGTCGAAGCCTGCTCGTCGACGAGCAGGCGAATGCCGGTGCCGGCAAAGACCCGCCGCGCGCGAGCGACGCTCTCGACATCGCCCTGAACGGCGAACACGCCACCCGGCGCCCGCAGCCTTCCGAGCAGCCGCCGCAATCCAGGCAGCTCATGCTCGAAGGACTCGGCCGTCCCCTGGTGGTAGTCGCCGGACAGCAGGATCAGGTCGGGCCGCTCGGCCATCGCCCGCTCCACCGCCTCGCGCTCGTGATCGCCGAGCCGCTCGAACTGCAGGTCGGCGATCACGGCTACCCGCACGGCGTCATCTCCGTCCCGCTGTGGCGACAGCTCGACGGTCGCTCGCTCGACCACCAACCGTTCAGGTTCGACGAGGCTCGCATAGGCGCCGACCGGTACGAGCAGCAGCCCGACCACGACCAGCGCACGCAGCACCGTGCTGCCGGTCCGCCAAGTGAGCGCGCCCAGCACCACCGCCGCCAGCGGCAGCACCACCACGAGGTCGAGCCACAGCACGTGCATCACGCCGAACGGGATGTCGAGACCGCTCGCGACCATGACGACTCCCTTCAGCGCCATGAAGGCGAGGACCAGCCCACACGCGAGCGCGAGCCTCAGCCAGCCCGGCCGCGTCCGCACCGCCCAGACCACCAGGCCGCACACGACCAGCGCGTCAACCGCCGCCGAGACGGCGAACGCCCAGTTGCCCTCGAACCCCACCTAGACAAGTCTTGCGGACGCCGACCGGCTTCGGCGCGGTTGCAATAGCCGCTACGGCGAGGACATGCTGGCCGGCTGTCCCCCTCTGACGCCCGCGACATCCTCGAGCACCTGTGCCACGTCGCCCGCCAAAGCCGGCCACGTCCACCGCTCACGTACCGCCCGGCGCGCGGCGAGGCCTCTCCGTGCGCGTTCCTCGCCGTTGTCAATCGCCATCACCATTGCCTCGGCAAGGGCCGCTTCGTCGTCGGGCGGGACAAGCCAACCGGTGTCTCCGTCCGCGACGATCTCCGCAGGCCCGAAGCGGTCGACCGCGATCGGCGGCAGCCCGCACGCCATCCCCTCGACGAGCACGAGCCCGAACTGCTCGCGTACCGAGGCCAGTATCTGGACATCGGCCGCGTTGAGGAACTCCGGCAGCTCGTCGTGGTCGTGCCATCCGGCGAGGTAGACGTCCCGGGCGCCAACCCGCTCGATCGCCGCGAGCGGATGCTCGCCCTCCCACTCGCCGGGATAGCCACCGATCAGGACCAGCGCCGCCGGCCTGCGCGCCGCGAGCCGCGCGCGCTCGAAGGCCGCCACGAGCAGCGGCAGCCGCTTGACGTCGGTGAACCGTCCAACCGCAACGAGCACCACGTGTTCGTCGAGCCGGGCGGCCTGCTCCGCCGTGTAGACGACGCTACCCGCGTCCCCGCCGGGCCGCCAGCCGCGCGGCTGCTCGGCAAGCTGGCGACGCCAGAACTCCGTCCGGTCGACCGGCGCGGGCAGGAAGCGCTCGCTGTCGAAGCCGTTGCCGATCACCACACACGCGCGGGGATCCACGCCGAGAACCGTGACGGCGCGCTCGAGTTGGCTCTCGGCGAGCAGGATCAGCTGCTCGCAGTCGTTTGCCCAGCGCCGCATCCTGCGCGCCCAAGCATCGGCGTGGCGCCATGACGCGGGAGCGCCAGCGGCGATCCGCTCGAGCATCAGCAGCTCGGTTCCGTGCAGATGGCCGACGATCGGCACGTCGGGAGCGGCGATCGACGCAGCCTCGTTCAACGGCGTGAGGTGGTGGAGGTGGAGCACGTCGGCGGAGGCCGCGTCGGCACGCTCCAACGCCAGCGCCCATGCCGCGACGTGCTCGCGGTAGGCGCGGTCGTCGACACACGCGAAGCAGCCGTCCGGCGCGCCGGGGCGATCCTCATAGGAGGGGTGCATCGGCGCATCTCCGGCATCGAAGTCGACCGCCTGTACGTCGAGCCCGGAATAGAAGTCGCGCGCGTCGCCGGCGCCGAAGCCGAGCGATCCGGAGAGCACGGTTACGTCCCAGCCGTGTCCGGGCAGCTCGCCAGCGAGCGCTCTCGTCACCTGCGCCGATCCACCACGAGGGAAGAACAGCAGGCCGGAGAGCACTTTCATCACGACCGACCACTGTACTCGCGGCCCGCTCGACGGCCGTGCACCTCAGCGCGGAGTGAAGACCAGCGCGGTGGCGATCGGCCGCCCGCCGGTGAGCGGCACGCCGTGCGACTCGCGCGGCACGTTGCGCAGGATCCCGCCGCTGACGAGCGACGTCGAGCCACCACCGTCGAGGTTGAGCGCGTCGCGAGCGCCGAGCGCGATCATCGCCGTTCCGAGCTCGTCGAGAGTCAGGCCGGCCTCGTCGTCGGCGCGACCGTCACAGGCGAGCGCGAGCAGCCGCTCGCCGTCGCATCCGAGCGCGGCGCGCGGGTAGCGGCCGACGGTGATGTCGGAGTCGAACTGATCGGCGCCGACGGAGAAGCCCTCGTCGGCGTGGTCGACCGGGCAGCCATCGCGGACCAGCAACGGGCCGCTCTGCAACAGATCGCCGACCGGCTCGGCGGGTAGGTCCTCACGTCGCGCGATCCGCGCCTGCCCCGGCGCAGGCGCGTGCACACAGGCCCGGCGCGCGTTCCACGGCGCGCTGAACGGCAGCGAGTCGCGCACCATGCCGTGGGTCCGCAGCTCGCCGAGCGGAGTGCCCGCAGCGGCCACCCCTCCTCCGGTTCGGAGCGAGCGGACGTAGAAGCCGCCGACCATCGCCTCTTCGACTCCATCCGCCTGGCACCACGCCTCGAGCGGTGTCGGTCCCGGCAGCAGGCGGACGCCGAGCTCGAAGCGCTCGAGCGGATACGCCGCGACGTGGGCGGTCGTGAGCGCGCCGTCGGCGAGCTTCAGCCGCAGCCGTCGCAGGTCCGCACTCAACCGGCTCGTGCCGTCCCGTGCTCGGACGGGCCAACGTGGCTACGGAGCCAGCGCACCAGGGGGGCAGCCGCGTCGAGCTGCTCGCGAATCCGCTTGCCGGCGGCCGGACGCTCCAGCCAGCGGCCGACCGTGTGGCGCTTCGCGACGATCAGCCGGCGGCGACGCAGCATGTCGTGCTGCGGGTGATCGGCCGGATAGCCACGCGGACCGCGCACCAAGTCGGGCTCGTTGAGCTCCAGGCCAGCCGCCTCTGCGACCCCGACCGCCTTGGTCAGCGATGCCGCGATCCGCGGCTTGTCGATCGCGGCGCGCATCCGCTCGACCTGGTCCGACGCCGGGTTGTGCAGGCCGGCGGCGACGAGCAGCCCATCGAGCGACAGCTCGACGTAGAAGCCGCCCGCGCCCTCGTAGCCGATCGCCAGTCCGACGTGCTCCTTGATCGGCGGCGCCGCATGGAAGCGCGTGTCGTTCCACGGCCTGAACAGCTTCGGGCGTCCAAAGCTCGACAGGTCCTCGCCGAGTGCCGTCGCCGGCGCCACCAAGAACTCGTCGTAGCGTGCCCGGTTCGCCTTGAACCAATCGCGATCGTTGTTCGCCTCGAGCTCGGTCAGGAACTCGATCGCCTCCGCCGGGAACCCCTTGAACGCAGCCATCACGATTCTTCCCAGCCAGCAGGCGACGATTCGTACCAGTCGACCACGCGTTCGGCCACCTCCGACAGTGTGACGGCCGGCCGTGAAGGCAGGCCCATCAGATCGACCTCCACGCCTATCAAGTAGTCAGCTACTTCAGATGCCGTCGCGCCGCCGAGCAGGCGAGAGAGGAGCGTAGGTATGTAGGAGTCGTATTCGTCAGCGGCATCTGGAAATGCCTCGTTGATACCAATTGGGTCCCAACACCAGAAGAGGATCTGCCGCAGCTCGTCGGTCCCCTTTGCCTTGACCCATTCGGCACGAGACATGGCTGTCGAGCGATCGGATTGCATCTCCAAGGTCAACGGCTGTCGCAATAGCCCAAAGCGATGGGCGGTGCTGGGTTCGAACCAGCGACCCCGTGCTTGTAAGGCACGTGCTCTACCAGCTGAGCTAACCGCCCTCGCTCCCTGAACCTATCGCGTCGGTCCAAGCCGTAGTATCGATCGGATGGACAAGGGGCTGTTCCTACGCGCGCTCGTGGTTCAGGCGTTGGCTGTCGGCATCGTGTTCGGTGTGCTGATCGCCCTGCCGCTCGGCGACGACTTCTTCAAGGACTACGGCTGGGTCACCGGCCCCGTCGCCTGGATCGCCTGCTCGCTCGTCACCGGGCGCGTGCTGTCGATCCCAGCCGGACTGGTCCTGTTCGCCGCGCTTGCCGGCGGGGTTGCGGGAGCCTTGGTGGCCCTGGTCACATCGCATACAGTTGGTCTCGTGATCAGCCTGCTCGTCTTCGCCGCGTCCTGTGGGGGCTACGACCCCGAGCTCGACGAACGCGAACGCAACGCCCGAGCGACCGCCTAGACCCGGCGGATAGCTCCAAAGGGCGCTCTAGACTGGTCCACATCCCTCCAGGCCCCGTGGTCTAACGGTTAGGACAGCGGCCTTTCACGCCGCAGGCGGGAGTTCGATTCTCCCCGGGGCTACTTCGAAGTTCGACCGCATCATCGGGGTCCGGCATCATTCGCCGGGCCCCCGTAGCTCAGTGGCTTAGAGCAAGCGGCTTTTAACCGCAAGGTCGTCGGTTCGAATCCGACCGGGGGCACTACATTCAGCTGTTAATGCCTGAAGTGCCTACGTGAGGTGAAGACCATCGCGATGCCGGCGGCGTCGCAGGCGGCGACGACCTCGGGGTCGTTGCGGGAGCCGCCGGGTTGGACGATGGCGCGGATGCCGGCCTCGATCGCCATCTCGGGGCCGTCGGCGAAGGGGAAGAAGGCGTCGGATGCCATCACGGCGCCGTCGAGCGAGCGGTCGGCGTCGCGGGCCTTCTCAACCGCGAGCCTGACCGAGTCGACGCGGCTCATCTGGCCGGCGCCGATTCCAGCGGTGGCGAGCTCGCGCGCCAGGACGATCGCGTTCGAGCGGACGTGCTTGGAGACCCGCCAGGCGAACAGCAGCTCGCCCCACTCGGCCTCGGTCGGCTTGCGCTCGGTGACGGCGATCATGTCCTCGCGGGCCTCGGAGCTGAGGTCGCGATCCTGGACGAGGATGCCGCCGCGGACACGCTTGAAGTCCTGCTCGGCGACCTCGGGACGGCGACGCTCCTTGTCCTCGAGCAGGCGGATGTTCTGCTTCTGCTTGAGGATCTCGAGCGCGTCGCCCTCGAACGAAGGCGCGAAGACCAGCTCGACGAACATCGAGTTCAGCCGCTCGGCGAGACCGCGCTCGATCGGCCGGTTGAAGCACATGACGCCGCCGAAGGCGCTCAGCGGATCGGTCGCGAGCGCCTTTTCGAACGCGTCCTCGACTGTCGAGCCGACACCGCAGCCGCAGGGGTTGTTGTGCTTGATGATCACGGCGGCAGGCAGCTCGAACTCCTCGAGCAGGCGGCGGCCGGAGTCGAGGTCGAGCAGGTTGTTGAACGACAGCTCCTTGCCGTGCAGCTTCGAGACCATCGACAGCAGGTGGGTACGCGTACGGGCGTCGGCGTAGTAGGCGGCGCGCTGGTGCGGGTTCTCGCCGTAGGAGAGGTCGAGCACCTTGACGAACGAGCGCGTGACCTGGCCCGGGAAGTCCTCCTCGCGCTCGGCGAACCAGCCGGAGATCGCGGCGTCGTAGCGCGCCGTGTAGGAGAACGCCTCGAGCGCAAGCGCCTCACGCGTAGCCGCCTCTAGGTGACCGTCGGAGGACTCGAGCTCCTCGAGCACCGCGTCGTAGCTCTCGGGACTGACGACGACCGCCGCGAAGCGGTGGTTCTTGGCGGCGGCGCGGATCAGCGTCGGACCGCCGATGTCGATGTTCTCGATCACCTCGTCCTCGTCGACGCCGCGACGTCCTGAGACGCGCTCGAACGGGTAGAGGTTGACGCAGACGAGGTCGATCGGCTCGATCTCCTGCTGCTGGAGCGTCGCGGCGTGCTCAGGATTGGTGCGGACGGCGAGCAGGCCGGCGTAGATACGCGGGTTGAGCGTCTTGACGCGGCCGTCGAGGATCTCCGGAAAGCCGGTGTAGTCCTCGACAGAGCGCGTCTCGATGCCTGCGTCGGCGAGCGTCGAGGCGGTGCCGCCGGTCGAGACGATCTCGACGCCGAGCTCTTGCAGCCCGCGTGCGAAGTCGACCAGGCCGCGCTTGTCGGAGACGGTCAGCAGCGCACGGCGGACGCGAACGCCGCCCGGCTCCGCGGGTGTCTCGGAAGCGCTGCTCACGCCGACTCGTCCACGCGTACGACGCGCGGGTTGGACGGGTCGCGCGACACCGCGCCGGCGGCGATCAACTTGACGGCGCGCGGCAGCAGCCGATGCTCGATCTCGTGCGTCACCCTCTCGACTTCCTCCACCGCGCGAGCATATGGAAGCTCGAACGCCTCTTGCAGTACGACCGGCCCTGTGTCAACCCCCTCGTCGACGTAGTGGACGGTGACGCCGCTGACCTGGACGCCGTAGTCGAGCGCCTGCTCGATCGCGCGGACGCCCGGGAAGGCGGGCAGCAGCGACGGGTGGACGTTGATCAGCCGCCCCTCGAAGCGGCGGATGAACGGCCCACCGAGGATCTCCATGAAGCCGGCGAGCACGACGAGGTCGATCCCGTGGTCGTCGAGCCAGTTCCCGAGCGCGGCGTCGCGCGCGTCCCGGTCGGCGTGGTCGGCCTTCGCGAAGACGGCGCCGTCGACGTTCGCCGCTGCCGCGCGCTCGAGCCCGCGGGCCCCATCGCGACTCGACGCGACACAGGCGACCTCGATCCCATCGCGGCCATGGACCTGGTCGAGCAGCGCCTGGAGGTTGCTGCCCTCGCCCGAGATCAGGACGCCGACGCGAAATGCCATGACGGTCAGGCGGCCAGCTGCGCGGCGGGCACGCTGAGAGTGGGACGGATGCCACCGGAGACCACGATCGAACCCGCGGCGATCAGCTCGTCGACACGGGCGAGGACGTCGGCACGGCGCATGTGAGCGGCCGCCGCGTAGCCGGGCAGACCGTCGTAGGAGTTGCGCTCGATCTTCTGGCTGCGGCCGCCGTGGACGATCGCGGCGCAGGTCGTACGGCCGATCGCCGGCTTGGCGAGGCGAGCGACGGAGACGATGGCGTCGTCGAGGTTCGCGACCTCGTGCTGTGGCATGGGAGGGAGCTGGGGGACCAGGTCTGTGCTGCAGACGTCGCAGCAGGGGGCGGGAGACGAGTCCCCACCACGGTCGCCGAAGTGCTTGAGAATTGCGGTGCGGCGGCAGGTGGTGGACTCGACGTAGGCCCAGATCTCGCGGTACTGGCGCCAGCGGGCGCTGGCGCCCTCCTCGACGGAGCGGCGGCACTGCGCGGCGACGAGCCGCTCGTAGGGGGCGACGATCTTGCCGGCGACGCGATCAGGTGAGGACGGCGAGGGCGAGATCGCCCCGGCGCGGGTGAGGTGGCCGAGCACGGCACGTAGGCGGTCGGGCATTCCGCCGACGGCACCGACCAGGTCGCTCGCGTCGACGGCGTAGCGGCCGTTCTCGTTGGCCGCGGCGCGGAGCTGCTCGTAGAGCCTGGCCGGCAGCTTCTCGTCGACCTCCTCGCGCTTGATGAAGTGGACGTGCAGCGCCTTGTCGCGGTTCTCGGCGAGCAGCAGCGCACGCGCCGGCAGGCCATCGCGACCGCCGCGGCCGGCCTCCTGGTAGTAGGCCTCGAGCGAGGCCGGCGTGCTGGCGTGGATCACGGTCCTGACGTTCGGCTTGTCGACGCCCATGCCGAAGGCGTTGGTCGCAACGATCACGCGCACGTCATCGGCGAGAAAACGGCGCTGGGCGTCGGCACGCGTCTCGCGGTCGAGACCGGCGTGGTAGGCGAGCGCCGGCTCGCCGAGCGCCTCGGTCAGCTGCTCGGCGATCTCCTCGGTGCCCGCACGTGTGCCCGCGTAGACGATCGCCGGCAGCGCATCGGGCTCGCCGAGCGTGTGCGCGATCAACGCCCGCTTCTCGTGGCCGCCAGGGCGCGCGACGACGAACGAGATGTTCGGCCGATCGAAACCGGTCGCCACCTTGACCGGATCGTCCAGACGGAGCCGGCGCGCGATGTCGAGCGCAACACGCGGCGTCGCGGTGGCGGTCGAGGCGACGATCGAACCGGCGCCGAGGTAACGCGCCGCGTCGGCCAGTCGGAAGTAGTCGGGGCGAAAGTCGTGGCCCCACTGCGAGACGCAGTGGGCCTCGTCGACGACGAACAGGCCGATCCGCGTGTCCTGCATCGCCTCGAGGAAGCCCGGCGAGGCGAACCGCTCCGGCGCCACGTAGAGCAGGCTCAGATCGCCCGTTGCCGCCCGCCGCAGCGTCTCGGCGTTCGTCGCCGCGTCGCGCTGCGCGTTGACGAGCGCGACCCGGTCGCCGAGCCCGCGAGCCTGCAGCGCCTCGACCTGATCCTGCATCAGCGCCACCAGCGGCGACACGACGATCGTCAGGTCGTCACGCATCAACGCCGGCAGCTGATAGCAGAGCGACTTGCCCGACCCCGTCGGCATCACGACCAACGTGTCGCGACCGGCCAATGCCGCCTCACAAGCCTCCCGCTGCCCCGGCCGGAAGGCCGAGAACCCGAAGTACTGCTGCAGCGCCTGTTCCAACTCCATCGCCCGGCCACAGTACCGCCGCCCCCGGCCGCCAAGACCAACCGTCGCAGACCTGTGTACGGAGCGTGTTGTCCTGTCACAGACCGCTCGCCAGGCTGGCTGCATGGACTTCCCGTCTCACTTCGCGGCAGCTCTAGTCGGCGCTGCGGCGGGCACGACCCTCAGCGAGTCCGTCGAGCCGCTGTTCAAAGCGATCGGCGGTGGAGCCGGATGCGGGACGGCGCTGATGTGCGCCTGGGAGATGGGACGTCATGAGCCCCAATGGGAGCGCGCGGCCGGGCGGGGAGCGGCCGTCGGAGCGGTGGTCGGTGGACTCCTGCTGCTTCACGACATCGTGGTCAGCTGGTAGCATATCTGCATGGCAGCGTTCCTGATCTTCGTGACACCGATCCTCTTCGCCGGAGTAGGAGCGGTCTGCGCGGCCCAAGTTGCGCTGGAGTTCTCCGACGACGTTCGCGACGCCCTCGCCGTGCTCGTAATGGCTGCGACGATCGTCATCGAGAGCCGGCTCGGGCCCAGCCGGCTCGAACGCGAAGGCCGCCGCTAGCTCAGCCGCCGCTGACGACGGGCAGCTCGAAGGCGTACTTGCCTTGAGCGTCGCCGGTGCCGTCGAGCGGGTACTCGCCTGAGAAGCAGGCGTCGCAGTGGGTGCCGCGCTCGCCGCGGATCGCCTCGTAGACGCCCTCGAGCGAGAGGTAGGCAAGCGAGTCGCACTCCAGGTGCTCGGCGATCTCCTCGACGCTGCGGCCGTGGGCGACCATCTCGTCGGTGGTCGACATGTCGACGCCGTAGTGGCAGGGGTAGCGGATCGGCGGCGCGGAGATCCGCATGTGGACCTCGAGCGCGCCGGCGCCGCGCAGCATCTGGACGATCTGGCGCGTCGTGTTGCCGCGCACGATCGAGTCGTCGACGACGACCAGCCGCTTGCCCTCGACGACCTCGCGCAGCGGGTTGAACTTCATCCGCAGGCCGTGCTTGCGCAGCTCCTGGCCCGGCTGGATGAAGGTGCGCGCGACGTAGCGGTTCTTGATCAGGCCCTCGTCGCGCGGGATCCCCGACGCCTTCGAGAATCCGGCGGCGGCCGGGTTGCCGGAGTCCGGCACGGCGACGACGACGTCGGCCTCGACCGGCGACTCGCGCCAGAGGATCTCGCCCATCTTGCGCCGCGAGACCTGGGTGCGGTTTCCCTCGAGAATCGAATCCGGCCGCGCGAAGTAGATGTGCTCGAAGACGCAGAACGCCTTGCGCGGCGAGTCGATCACCTGGCGCGACTCCATCCCCGCATCGGAGATCACGACCATCTCGCCCGGCTCGACCTCGCGCACCAGCTCGGCGCCGATGATGTCGAACGCGCAGCTCTCCGAGGCGACGCACCACCGCTCGCCGATCTTGCCCAGCGACAGCGGTCGCAGCCCGGCCCCGTCACGGAACGCGACGAGTTTGTCCGTCGTCATCACGACGGTCGAGAACGCGCCCTGCATACGCGGCAGCGTCTCGGCGAGCGCCTCCTCGATCGTGTCTGCCTCGTGGGTCGACAGCAGCGCGGCGATGATCTCGGAGTCCGATGTCGACCGGAACGACACGCCCTTGTCGAGCAGCTCGCCGTGCAGCTCGACGGCGTTGATCAGGTTGCCGTTGTGCGCCAGCGCAAGGTGGCGGTGGTCGGAGCGGTATACCGGCTGCGCGTTCTCCCACGCCGACGACCCCGTCGTCGAATAGCGCACGTGTCCGACCGCCATGTCGCCGGTCAGCGCCTTCAGCTTCTGCTCGTCGAAGACCTGCGACACCAGCCCCAGATCGCGCACGGTCATGATGTGCCCGTCTTCGCAAGCCGCGATCCCGGCCGACTCCTGGCCCCGGTGCTGGAGGGCGAACAGCCCGAAGTACGCGAGCCGCGCCACCTCGGACTCGGGAGCGAATACGCCAAACACGCCGCACTCGTCGCGCGGCCCGTCGCGATCGGGGATCGTCGCTTGAGAGGTCATCTAGACCGAATCGGGAGAAACGTCGCCGGGACAGTCACCGCTACGCCCGGCACGGACCCTCCAGGGTACCAGCGGATCGGCGGATTCCCGAGCGTGTAGCGAGCACCAGAGCAGCGATGCTGACGGCGGTGCCGGACAGCGGCCACCTCAGGCGAACGCCGCGGCGAACGACGAGCTCGCCGCACGCAGGTCCGCCAGCGGAATCGCGGCCGCCCCCGCGCCGAGGTCGACCTCGAACGCGTCGCCGCCGACCGTTCCGAACAAATCGGTCGGCACGCGCTCGGCCAGCCGCTCGATCGCCTCGCGGGTGCCGGAGACGATGAAGCCGCCGACGGCCTCGCCGAAGAGATAGGGCTCGAGGTCGGCGTAGCCGCCCGGCGGGCCCTCGGCGGCGGGCGATTCGAGCTTGGCGCCGATACCACCGGCGAGGCAGCACTCGGCGATCGCTACAAGGAAGCCGCCCTCGGCCATGTCGTGGGCCGAGGCAAGGTCGCCGGCGCGGACGGCGTCGCGGACGGCGTCCTGGGCCTGCTTGACGGCGGCTAGGTCGGCCTGCGGGAGCGAAGTCGGCAGCGGCTCGCCGCGCAGCTTGGCGAGCTCCGACCCGGCGAGCGAGGGCTGCGGGGTGCCGCACATCGCGATCACGTGACCCTCCTCGCGGAAGCCGATGCCGATCGAAGCGGCACGCTCCGCCTCGGGGATCAAGCCGACCATCCCGACGACCGGAGTCGGGTAGATCGGGCCGTCGCCGGACTGGTTGTAGAGCGAGACGTTGCCGCCGACGACCGGGACGCCGAGCTCGTTCAGTGCGGCGGTCATGCCGTCGACCGACTGCGAGAGCTGCCAGGCGATGTACGGGCGCTCGGGGTTCCCGAAGTTGAGGCAGTTGGTCAGGCCGAGCGGCTCGGCGCCGACGCAGGCGAGGTTCGACGCGCACTCGAGCACGGCCTCGACGGTCCCCCAGTAGGGGTCGCACGCGACGCGGCGGCCGTTGCCGTCGATCGAGACGGCGATCGCGGTCGATCCGCCGCCGGTGTCGTGGGCGAGCTGGAGCACGGCCGCGTCGGCAACCTCGGGCCGGCGCACGGTGCGCGACTGGACCATGCAGTCGTACTGCTCGAACAGCGGCCGGCGCGAGGCGATGTTCGACGAGCCGAGCAGCGCGAGCAGGTTCTCAGCGAGATCATCGCTCGGCTCCAGTGTCCGCGCCGGCGCTGGGTAGATCTGCTCGGCCGGCTCCTCAGGCGCGAGGTCATAGAGCGGGCAGTCGTCGACGAGCGCATCGACCGGCATGTCGCCGACCAGCTCGTCGCCGGAAAAGACGCGCAGGTGACGCGTGTCGGTGACCGAGCCGATCACCGTGCAGCGAACCTCCCAGCGCTCGCAGACCGCCTCGACAGCGGCCAGCTGATCCGGCTCGACGACCGCGAGCATCCGCTCCTGCGACTCCGAGACCATGATCTCGAACGGCTCCATGTCCGCCTCGCGCAGCGGCACCTTCGCGACGTCGATGTCGAGCCCGACCTTGCCGCCCGAGGCCATCTCGGAGGAAGACGACGAGAGGCCAGCCGCGCCGAGGTCTTGCAGCGACGCGAGCAGCTCGCGGTCGAGCAGCTCGAGGCAGGCCTCCATGACCTTCTTCTCCTCGAACGGATCGCCGATCTGGACGGTCGGCCGCTTGTCGGCGTCGTCGTCACCGAACTCGGCGCTGGCGAGCACCGAGGCGCCGCCGATCCCGTCGCGGCCGGTGCGCGCGCCCATCAGCACGAGGTGGTTGCCGAGCCCGGCAGCAGCGCTGCGCGTCAACCGCTCCTGCGGAGCGATCCCAAGGCACATCGCGTTGACGAGGCAGTTCTGCTCGTACGGCCCCTCAAAGTAGACCTCGCCGCCGACCGTCGCCACGCCGATCGAGTTGCCGTAGTGGCCGATCCCGGAGACCGCGCCGTCGAGCAGATAGCGCGAGCGCGACGAGTCCAGCTCGCCGAAGCGCAGCGAGTCGAGCACGGCGATCGGTCGCGCGCCGACGGCGAAGATGTCGCGCATGATGCCGCCGACTCCGGTGGCCGCCCCCTGGAACGGCTCGACCGCGCTCGGGTGGTTGTGCGACTCGACCTTGAAGGCGATCGCCAGCCCGTCGCCGATGTCGACAGCGCCGGCGTTCTCACCTGGCCCCATCAGCAGGTGCGGCCCCTCGACCGGCAGCCTGCGCAAGAGCTTCTTCGAGTGCTTGTAGGCGCAGTGCTCCGACCACATCAATGAGAAGACAGCCAGCTCCAGCCCGTTCGGCGGGCGGCCGAGCTTCTGCCCGATCAGGTCGTACTCGGAGTCGGTCAGGCCGAGCGCGCGCGCCTCGTCGCGCAGATCGGGCGACATCGCTTCGGCGCTCACGCCGCTACCGCCCGCGCGGCGGCCGACGCGAACAGCAGCGCGCCGTCGGCCGAGCCGGTCAGCGAGTCGACGGCGTGCTCGGGATGCGGCATCAGGCCGATGACGTTGCCAGCGCGGTTGCTCACACCGGCGATGTCGCGCGCCGAGCCGTTCGGGTTCCAGCCCTCGGCATAGCGGAAGACGACCTGGCCACCATCCTCGAGCTCGGCGAGCGTCGTCTCGGGCGCGTAGTAGCGGCCGGTCGTGTGCTTTACCGGGATCGACAGGATCTGGCCCTGCTCGCACGCGCTCGTGAACGGCGTGTCCGCGTTGACGACCTCGACGTCGACCTGGCGGCAGAGGAAACGCAGCTCGGTGTTCGGCAGCAGCGCGCCGGGCAGCAGGCCGGCCTCGCAGAGCACCTGGAAGCCGTTGCAGATTCCGAGCACCGGCCCGCCGCCGCGGGCGAACTCGGCGACCGCGTCCATCACCGGCGAGAACTGGGCGATCGCGCCGACGCGCAGGTAGTCGCCGTAGCTGAAGCCGCCGGGAACGACGACGGCGTCGACGCCCTTGAGGTCGCGATCGCCGTGCCAGAGAATCTCGGCCTCGCCCTGCTGCTCGCAGGCGAGCACGGCGTCGACCTCGTCGCAGCTACCGGGGAAGCGGACGACCCCGAACTTCACTCGACCGTGAGAACTTCGTAGTCCTCGATGAGCGGGTTGGCCAGCAGCCGCTCGCACATCTCGGGCACCTGCGAGGCGTCGTCGACGTCGAGCTCCACCAGCCGCCCGACGTGGACGTTGGCGACGCCGTCGAAACCGAGCGCCGGCAGCGCGCGCTCGACCGCCTGACCCTGTGGGTCGAGGATGCCCTCCTTGGGACGGATGAGGACGCGCGCCCTCACGATCCCGACCGCTCCAGCCAGGCCGAGAACGGCTCGTCGGCAATCCGCTCGTAGGCGTCCACGTAGCGCTCGCGCGTGCCCGCGACTACATCGTCGGGGATCGCTGGCGCCGGCGGCGACTTGTCCCAGCCAGACCCCGACGCCCAATCGCGCACGAACTGCTTGTCGAAGCTCGGCTGACCCTGCCCCGGCGCGTAGCCGTCGGCGGGCCAGAAGCGCGACGAGTCGGGCGTCAGCACCTCGTCGGCGAGCACGATCGTGCCATCGGGGCGACGGCCGAACTCGAACTTCGTGTCGGCGAGGATGATCCCGCGCTCGCGCGCGTGGGCGGCGCCGAACTCGTAGAGCGCCAGCGACAGCCGCCGCAGCTCCTCGAGCAGCTCGCGGTCGCCGAGGATCTCGGCGGCGCGGTCGAAGTCGACGTTCTCGTCGTGGTCGCCGACGGCAGCCTTCGTCGCGGGCGTGAAGATCGGCTCTGGAAGCTGCTCGGACTCCTGCAGCCCGGACGGCAGCTCGATTCCGCAGACCGCACCCGTGGCCTGGTAGTCCTTCCAGCCCGAGCCCGTGATGTAGCCACGCACGACGCACTCGACCTGCGCCATCTCGAGCCGCTCGACGAGCAGGCCGCGACCGCGCACCTCGTCGGGTACCTCGGTGTAGGAGACGAGGTGGTTCGGGACGATCTCGCCGGTTCGCTCGAACCAGAAGCAGGACAGCCCGGTCAGCACCTTCCCCTTGTCGGGGATCGGCGTCGGGTGAACCGCGTCGTAGGTCGAGATGCGGTCCGAGGTGACCAGCAGCAGCCGGTCGTCGCCGACCGCGTAGATGTCACGGACCTTGCCCTGGGCGACTGGCTGGAGGTCTGTGAGAGCGGCGGCTTCCGACACCGCCAGGAGGCTAACAACCGAAGCGGCCGATCAGGGCTTCAACAACGTGGGCGCAGCGAAGTTCCCTGCATTCGGAATGATCGCCGCCGCATCGACCGACATCCACTGCTCGAGCAGACCGCGGTAGACACCACGGAAGTCAGCCGTCGCGCGCAGGTTGTCGTCCTCGTCGAGGTCGTTGGCGCCGATGCCGGGGAACTCGCCGATCATCGTCCCGCGCGCCGCCGAGCCGATCAGGAAGGCGGACCCGGCGGCTCCGTGATCGGTCCCGGAGCCGTTCTCGCGCGGGCGGCGACCGAACTCGCTCCAGACCAGTGTGAGCACACGATTGTCGAGGCCGCGCGCCTCTAGGTCGCGCTGGAAGGCGAGCAGCGAGCCCGCAGTGACCGAGAGGTTCTGCGGCAGGCTGTCCTCCTGATTGGAGTGCGTGTCGTAGCCCCCGGCGCCGTTGATCGCGACGCAGCGCAGCGGCAGGCCGGCACCGAGCATCGCCGCCAGCGCGCGCAGGCGGTCGGAGAACGCCGAGCCCGTCGGGTAGCCGACGCCCGGCGGTGTCGTGTAGCCGCCCTGGAACGGCGCGACCTGGGCGCGCAGGCGCCCGGTAGCCGCGGCGGCGGCCCGCGCCTCAGCGAGGCCGGGATCGTTAGTCGGCGGAGCGCCGAGATCGCCGATCGCGTCGAGCATCTTCGTCTCGACCGGTCCCCAGACGCCGGGGGCGCCGAAGTCGTACTCCTCGGGCCGCGACATCGCGGCGACCGGCACCGACTGCGTGGCCAGCGCCGGCGACAGGTCATAGCCGAGCGACAGGCCCTGGAGCGGGTTGTCGCTGGTGCCGTGCTGGTCGAGGTAGCGCCCCATCCAGCCGTAGCGGCCGAACGGATCGGTGGCGCCGACCTCCCAGAAGTGGCGCGAGGTGAAGTGCGACTGGTTGGCGTCGCTGTAGCCGACGGCCGGCAGGACGCTGACCTTGCCCTCGGCGTGCAGCGTCGCCAAGGGCGACAGAGAGGAGTGCCAGGTCAGGCTGGGGTCCTCGGCGAAGGCCGGACCGAGCTCGGCGGCACCGTTCTCGCCGAGGCCGAGCTCGAGTGTCGGCCGCAGCTCGGCGTAGCGAGCGGCGTGGGGCGCCCCCGTCGGCGCCAGCATCGAGAGAGCGTCGGCGCCGCCGTCGAGGAAGACCGTCACGAGCACCGGCTGGTCGGGCGCCTCGGCCGCGGCGGCGATCCCCGCCTCGAAGGCGTCGAAGCCGAGCCTGCCGGCGCCGTAGACGGCGAGGCCGAAGCCGGCGCTGCGCGACAGGAACGAACGGCGCGACATCCCTGTCCCGGCCGGAGTCGGCATGCCTGGCTCTATGGCTGGCAGCCCGGCGCCCGGTACTGCGGCAGCCGCGGCGCGGCGCAGCACCTGCGCGCGGGTGTGGCCACTGCAAACGCAGGCAGCGACCTCGGCGTTGGTCGGGATGGCCACGCGGTCGCTCATCAGCTCGTCTGCATGTCGGGACACGAGGCGACCAGCACGCGCAGCGCGTTCTGGCGCAGGCCGCGGTAGGTGCGGCGCTGCCAGGCGGCGAGCGGACCGGCGACGCAGGCGGCCGCGAACGCCGTCAGCGCCGCGACGGTCTCGGCCGTCAGTGACGGGTCGCCCCAGAAGTCGCGTGCCACCCGCACCGCCTGCTCCGGCGTCTCGGTCTCGTCGTACTGGTCGAGCGGAGCGCCCTGCAGCTCGCGGTCGCCGACGGCGTAGCCCGCCACCTCCCAGCGACCGCGCAGCGTGCTGGTGTCGAGCCAGCGCGAGTCGTCCCAGCCGGCGACGTTCGGCGGCCGGAAGAGCTGTTGCCCGGCTACCTGGCTGAGCCAGACCCAGGCACCCGTGTCGACCGGCCGGCGCAGCGCGCGCAGCATCCCGGCGAGCGCGACGACCGGTGGCTTGACCATCCGCGGCCCGGCGTGCAGTCGCGGGTGCAGCAGGATCGCCTCGACGAGCGGGCGCAGCTGGTAGCCGCTCGACACGTAGGCATGCTCGAGCGCCGCGCGGTCACCGTCGCTCGGCGGCTCCGGGATGAAGTAGCTCCACAGCTTCTCGACCAGGAACGAGCGATGGAGCGGGTTCTCGAGGCAGAGCCGGCAGGCGTCCTCCCAGTTCCAGTTGCCGCTGTGTCCGTAGATCGTCTTGACGCCGGTGTCGTGGCGGTTGGCCGCGAAGCGGAAGTCGTGGCTGCCAAGCTCGGCGCTCCAGCTGTTCGTCCAGCCAGTCAGCGCACGCGCCAGCTCGCGCACGTCGTCCTCCGTGTAAGCGCCGCGGTCGGCGCCGAGCGTGAACAGCTCCTGCAGCTCGCGCGCGTAGTTCTCGTTCGGATTCCAGCGCGAGTTCTCGTTCTGGTTGAGCCAGAGGATCATCGCCGGGTCGGCGGTGATCTCACGCACCAGAGTGTGGAACGAGCCGAGCGCGTTGCGGCGGAAGGTCTCGTTCTGCCCGAGCATCAGCCGCTGCTCGACGGCGGACGCCGACGTCGCGAACCAGTCGTGCCAGATAAGCGTCATCCGCTCGATCAGCGGCTGGTCGGTGCGGACCATCCGGTCGAGGAACCAGAGCTGGTCGTGGCCCCAGGCGTCCTCGGGGAAGAGGCCCGTCCCGTCGCCGTCGTGCGGCGCCGCGCCGGTCAGCGTGGGGGCGCCGATCGGGCGGGTGAGCGACCGGACGGCGCCATGCAACCCGAGCGCGGCGAGCGCCTGCGCGTGGCCGGGCGACGGCCCGAAGCCGGCGCGCCAGAGCAGCCGCTCCGCCTCGCGGACGCCGAAGGCGCCCGAGTAGATCGCGATCGGCGACTGGAGCGGTCCGGGCGGCGCGGCGGGCGGCGGCGGTACCGGCTGGGCGACAGGCAGCGCCTTGCGCGCCGGCTTGCGCCGCTTCTTGGCCGGGCGACAGACCTGGGCCCGCCGCTTCTTCTTGGCCGCCACCTTCCGCTTGGGCGCGACGCACTTCTTGCGCCGGCGCTTGGCGGCGCTCTTGCGCTTCTTCGTAGCCACCTGCGAAGCAGGTCGGCCGGCATGCCAAGAGGCTTGACCGCCGACCGGCCCGCCTGGACGGACGTGCCCTACTCGGCGCGCAGGGTGGCGTGCATGCCGATCGCCTCGTGGCCCGGCAGCGAGCAGTAGAGGTACCAGCGGCCATTGGCGAGCGCGACCTGCTTGCGGACGACCGCGCCGGGATCGGCCTCGTCGAAGTCGGCGACCGCCGCGCTGCCTCCCTCGGGCTCGACGACGAGGTCGTGCGGCCCGTTGTCGATGTTGCGCAGCTCGATCGTCACGTTCCCGGCTGCGACGGCCGGCCGTGAGAGCGTCAGCCGGAAGCCGTCGGAGTCGCTCGCGGTCACGCCGACGAAGCTCGGCAGCGACGGCGCGGGCGTGCCGGGCACGGATGGCGCACCTGGATCAGGCGAGCCGGAATCGCCGGGACCATCGGCCGGCTCCTTCGCCTGCCGTCGTGCCACGACGAGGCAGCGGCGGAGCTTGCGCCGCACTCGCTTGCGTGCAGCGCTTCCGACCCGCGATCGCCCACTCGACTCCGCCGCCTTGCGCAGACGTGCGAGCCGACGCTTGGCCAGCGATCGACAACGGCGCTCGGTCTGCGCCGCGGTCTTGGCTGCCCCAGCGGCCGGTGCCGTAGCGAACCATGGCGCGGTCGTGCCGCTCGGCGCTGCGCCGCCAGCCACCCCGGCCGCGGGACCAACGACGACGAGCGCCACGACGACCGCTATGACACGCGCATGCACAGGACTCGCTTCGACGCCGAGTCGTCACCGCTTGAGCGAGACGTCCGCCAGATCGTTTGGACGTTTGGCCCCACCGGGGTGGGGCCAAACTTCCGAACGATCGCTTTCTTAAGAGCCGAGTGCGTCGAGACGGCCGACGATGTCGGCAGCGTGGCGGGTGAAGGCCCCCGGGTTGAAGATCGTGTCGAGGTCGAGCTCGGGCGCGGCGGTGGCGAGTAGGTCGCGGAACTGGATTCCCTCGTCCCAGGCGCGCTGGGCGTTCTCCTGGACGATCCGGTAGGCGTCGTCACGCGAGCGGCCGGACTCGACGAGCGCCAGCAGCGCGCGCTGTGAGAAGAGCGCGCCATGGGTCAAGTCGATGTTCGCGCGCATTCGATCTGCGTCGATGACCATCCCTTCGACTACCCGTGTCGCAAGGTGATGGCCGTAGTCGAGCAGGATCGTCGCGTCGGGCAAGATCACGCGCTCGACCGACGAGTGCGAGATGTCGCGCTCGTGCCAGAGCGCGACGTCCTCGAGCCCCGCCTGCGAATAGCCGCGCAGCAGCCGGGCGATCCCGGTCAGTCGCTCCGAGACGATCGGGTTGCGCTTGTGCGGCATTGCCGACGAGCCCTTCTGGCCGGCGCGGAATGGCTCGCGCGCCTCGAGCACCTCGGTCCGCTGCAGGTGGCGCAGCTCAGTCGCGAAGCGCTCCAGCCCAGCGCCGGCGAGCGCGATCGCCTCGAGCAGCTCGGCGTGGCGATCGCGGGCGACGACCTGCGTCGAGACGTCCTCGCGCGCCAGCCCGATCCGCTCCAGCACCGCCGCCTCGAGCTCCGGGCCGTTGGCGGCATAGGTGCCGACCGCGCCGGACAGTGCGCCGACCGACGCCTGCTCGACCGCGCGCTCGAGCCGGCGCAGGTTGCGGTCGGCCTCGAAAGCGAAGCCGGCGAGCTTGACGCCGAAGGTCGTCGGCTCGGCGTGGATGCCGTGCGTGCGCCCGACGCAAAGAGTTCCGGCGTGCTCACGAGCACGAGCGACGAGCGCGTCGCGGTAGCCGCGCGCGCCCTCGACCAGAATCGCCCCGGCGCGTGCGATCTGCAACCCGAGCGCGGTGTCGAGCACATCCGACGACGTCAGCCCGTGGTGGACCCAGCGGCCCTCGTCGCCGATCGACGCGGCCACCACGTCGACGAATGCGGCGACGTCGTGGTCGGTGATCTGCTCGCGCTCCTTGACTGCCTCGACCGTGAAGCTCGCCCGCTCGCGCACGACGGCGGCGTCGGCGGCCGGCACCGCGCCGGCCGCGGCGAGCGCGTCGACCACCGCCAGCTCGACCGCCAGCCAGCCGTCGAACTTCGCCTGCTCCGACCAGACCGCGCCCATGTCCGGGCGTGTGTAGCGGTCGATCACGCGTCGAGAATCCGCGCCGCGAGCACCGCGGCGTTCTTCGCGCTGTCGATGCCGACGCAGGCGACCGGCACGCCAGGCGGCATCTGGGCGATCGCGAGCATCGCGTCGAGCCCGCCCGCGACCGATGTGCGCGAGGTCAGGGGCACGCCGATCACCGGCAGGTCGGTGTGCGCGGCAACGGTGCCCGGCAGCGCCGCGGCAAGGCCGGCCCCGGCGATGATTACGCGCAGTCCGCGCAAACGCGCGTTCTTGGAGTAGTCGGCAACGACCTCGGGGTCGCGGTGGGCGCTCATCACACGAATCTCGTAACGGATGCCGCGCTCCTCGAGCTCCTTGCCGGCCTTCTCCATCACCGGCATGTCGGACTTCGAGCCCATCACGATGCCAACGTGCGGAGCATCGACCTCGAGATCATCGAACTGGTGCTCGACCTCGGTCTGGGTCTGGGTTACGGGCTCGGCGCCCTCTTGCTGTGGATCGGTCATCCCGCTACCTCCTCGACGCGCGCGACCGCCCGTTCGGCGATGTCGCGACGCATCTGCTTGCCGTCGAACTGGATCTTCTCCGCGACTCGGTAGGCGTGTTCCCGAGCCTCGGCGGGCGTGGAGCCTATCCCGGTCACGTTGAGCACCCGTCCACCGGCGGTCACTATCCGGCCGTCACGCTCGGCGGTACCGGCATGCAGCAGCTCGACCTCGATCGAATCGACGGCACGTAACCCGCTGATCTCGTCGCCGCTCGACGACGAAGCGGGGTAGCCGCCGGACGCCAGCACGACCGTCACTGCCCAGTCCTCCGACCACTCGATCTCGACCCCCTCGAGTCCGCCCGGACGTGTGGCTGCATCGAGCAGATCGAGCAGGTCGGAACGCAGCCGCGTCAGCACCGCCTGGGTCTCGGGATCGCCGAAGCGAGCGTTGTACTCGAGCACCTTCGGTCCGTCGGCGGTCATCATCAGACCGGCGTAGAGGACGCCGTGGAACGGAGTGCCGCGCCGTTTCATCTCGTCGACGATCGGCTGGTGGACTGCGAGCGCCAGCGCTTCGGCATGCTCGCGGTCGATGCCGGGCACCGGCGAGTAGCTGCCCATGCCGCCGGTGTTCGGTCCCTCGTCTCCGTCGTAGATCCGCTTGTAGTCCTGGGCCGGCGCCATCGGAATCGCCCGCTCGCCATCGCAGAGCGCGAGCAGCGACAGCCCCTCGCCCTCGAGGAACTCCTCCATCACGACGTCGGTCTCGCCGAACCGCTGCTGGGTGAACATCTCCTCGACGGCGGCCTGCGCCTGCTGCTCGTCCTGGCAGATCACGACGCCCTTGCCGGCGGCGAGCGTGTCGGCCTTCAGCACGAGCGGGTAGGCCGCCGACGCGAGCCGCTCGAGCGCCTCCGCGCGCGAGGTCAGCACCGCGTAGTCGGCGGTCGGCACGCCAACCGCCGCCATCAGCTCCTTGGCGTAGCGCTTCGACCCCTCGATCTCGGCGGCGGCAGCGGTCGGGCCGAAGGCCCGGATCCCAGCCTCGCCGAGCGCGTCGACGACGCCCGCGACCAGCGGCGCCTCGGGCCCGACGACGACCAGGTCGACCTCGCGCTCGCGCGCCACCGCGACGAGACCCTCGACGTCATCCACGGCGACGTCGAGACACTCGACCTTGTCCTTGGCGATGCCCGCATTGCCCGGCGCGCAGAGCAGCTCCGGGTGCTGCGGGCTGCGCAGCAGTCGCCTGACGAGCGCATGCTCGCGCCCGCCGCCGCCGATGACCAGGACCCTCGCCACGTCTACAGGGAGGCGATGAAGTCGTCGACCGGTATCGCCGTAAGCGACTCGTAGCGTGCCGTCCCGCGCGATCCGAGCTCGAGCGAGACACGCGCCATCGTCACCTCGTCCGGAGCCTCGACGACGTTGACGAAGTCATAGCGGCCGAGCACAGCCCATTGCGCCTTGACCTCGGCGCCGAGCTGCTCGATCTCACGATTGACCTCGAGGATCCGCTGCGGGTTGTTCTTGATCGTCTGGACCCCTTCGGGGGTCAGCGTGCTGAGCAGTACGAACGTAGGCAAGGCATGTCCTTTCGCATCGACGCCACCACGGCTGTTTGTCGCAGTTTTCCCGATCGCGTGCAAGGCGGGTAGCCTCGCCCCATGTCGGGCGGTATCTACGACGCTACCTGGGGCCGCGCCTTCGCCCTCGGCTACGACTTCTTCTTCGCCCGCGCGGAGCGCGGCGGACTGCGCGATCTGCGTCGGCAAGCGCTCGCCGAGGCGAGCGGCAAGACGCTCGAGATCGGCGCCGGCACCGGCCTCAACCACGACCTCTATCCAGCCGCCGTCACCGAGCTGACCCTGACCGAGCCGTTCGAGCCGATGGCGCGGCAACTGCGCGAGAAGGCGGCCGGCCTGGCGATTCCGGTCGAGGTGGTCGAGGCCCCCGCCGAGGAGCTGCCGTTCCCCGACGCCAGCTTCGACACGGTCGCGCTGACGCTGGTCCTCTGCACGGTTCCCGAGCCCGACCGCGCGCTGGCCGAGATCGCCCGCGTGCTGAAGCCGGGCGGCCGCTTCCTGTTCCTCGAGCACGTGCGCGCCGAGGAGCCGGGCCTCGCACAGTGGCAGGACCGGCTCAACCCGCCCTGGCGCGTCTTCGGCCACGGCTGCAACTGCAACCGCGACACGCTCGCGACGATCGAGCGCTCGCCGCTGAATGTCGAGCGCATCGTGCGCGGCCGGATCCCCAAGATGCCGCCGCTCGTCAAACCGATGCTGATCGGCTCGGCGCGGCTATCGTGACACTCCCCCGACCCCGAACAGAAAGCTCGCCTTGAAGCTGCGTACCGCCGTGCTCCCCAGCCTCGTCGCCCTCGCGCTCGTGGCGCCCGCGACAGCCTCGGCCGCCTCGTTGAACGTGAACAAGGCCTGTTACGGACCGGGCGAGGAGATCGCCATCTCCGGCGGCGGCTACACCCCGAGCAGCCCCGTGGCGATCAGCGTCGCCGGCCGCCAGCTCGGCACGACGACCGCCAACTCGGTCGGCGAGATCGCGGTCAGCACCGGCGCTCCGATCATCAAGGGCAAGCAGCGCACCGACTTCTACACCGCTACCGACCAGGCGAACCTGTCGCTGACCGCGGGCGTCCCGGTCCACTTGACCTCGCTGAACGTCAAGGTGACGCCGAAGAACGGCAACCCGGCGAAGGCGAAGCGGGTCGTCGCGCGCGGCTTCACGACCGGGAAGGTGCTCTGGGCGCACGTCCGGCGCGGCAACGCCAAGCGCAACGTCAAGGTCGGCAAGCTGAAGGGCGCCTGCAAGACGCTCGACGTCAAGCGCAAGCTGTTCGGGGCAGACGCCAAGGACGGCCTCTACAACGTCTACTTCGACGCCAAGCGCAAGTACTCGACGAAGACGCGCCCGCAGGTCGGGTTCCTGGTGACCGTCTTCCACACGTTCAAGGTCGCTAGCGCCAGCTCGGCCGAGAGCTGGATCCAGATCGACTAGACCTCGACGTCGGGGTAGCGCGCCCCAAGATGCTCGGAGAGCGCCGCGCGCACAGCGCGGCGCTCGTCCGCCGAAGCCATCCGGTAGCGGCCGAGCAGCTCGCGCTGCCCCTCTAGAGGCAGCCCGGCGATCTCCCAGCGGACCGCCAGCCGCTCGAACAGGTACTCGACCCGCCGCTGCCAGCGGTCCTCGGCGCTAGCCGCCGGTTTCGTCTCCATCCGCTCCAGCCCGCTCAGCGTCCCGGCGCTGAGCTCGTCGCGCAGGGCCAGCACGTTGCCGTCGCCGGTGCGGTACTCGCTGACGGAGGTCGGGACGGCGTCGCCGCCGCCCTTGCTCCGCTTGCGGCCACGCTTGCCCACCGGCTACGCGGTTGCCGCCGCGGGGGCCTTGGCGAAGGTCAGCTCGCCCTCGCCGGCGTCGACGGCCACGGTGTCGCCGGGCGCGAACTCGCCCTCGAGCAGCTTCAGCGCCAACTTGTCGACGAGCTGCTTCTGCACCACGCGCCGCAGCGGGCGCGCGCCGTAGGCGGGGTCGTAGCCGAGGTTGCCGATCAGCGTCTTCGCCGCGTCGGTCAGCTCGATCTCGATCCCGCGCTCGCTCAGCCGTCGTGCCAGCCCGCTGACCGCCAGCTCGACGATCTCGCCGATCTGATCGCGGCTGAGCGGCTCGAACTGGACGATCTCGTCGAGCCGGTTGACGAACTCGGGCTTGAACGTCGACTGGACGCCCTCGAGCCCGCCGGCGACGTTCGAGGTCATGATCAGCACGGTGTTGGTGAAGCTGACGGTGCGGCCCTGGCCGTCGGTCAGCCGGCCGTCGTCCATCACCTGCAGCAGGATGTTGAAGACGTCGGCGTGGGCCTTCTCGATCTCGTCGAGCAGCACGACCGCGTAGGGCCGGCGGCGCACCGCCTCGGTCAGTTGACCGCCCTCGTCGTAGCCGACGTAGCCGGGTGGGGCGCCGACGAGCCGCGACACGGAGTGCTTCTCCATGTACTCGGACATGTCGATCCGCACCATCGCGTCCTCGGTGTCGAACATGAACTCCGCCAGCGCACGCGCCAGCTCGGTCTTGCCGACGCCGGTCGGGCCCATGAAGAGGAACGTGCCGATCGGGCGGTTGGGGTCCTGGAGCCCGGCGCGCGAGCGACGCAGCGCGTTCGAGACCGCCTCGACCGCAGCCTGCTGGCCGATCACGCGGTCATGGAGGCGGTCCTCCATGTGGATCAGCTTCTGAACCTCCGACTCCATCAGCCGCGACACCGGAATTCCGGTCCAGCGCGCGACGACCTCGGCGATGTCCTCCTCGTCGACCTCCTCCTTGAGGAACTTGTTGCCGCCGCTGTCGGCGCGCTGCTCGGCGTCGGCGAGCTTCTGCTCGAGCTCCGGGATCAGCCCGTAGCGCAGCTCGGCGGCGCGCTGGAGGTCGGCCTCGCGCTCCGCGCGCTCGACCTCGCGGTTGGCCTCCTCGAGCTGCTCCTTGATCTCACGGATCGCGCCGATCGCGTCCTTCTCGGTCTGCCACTCGGCGCGCATCCCGGCCGCCTGCTCCTCGAGGTCGGCCAGCTCGCGCTCGATCGCCTCGCGGCGGGCGACGCTCGCCTCGTCGGTCTCCTTCTCGAGCGCGGTCAGCTCGATCCGCAGCTGCTGGATGCGGCGCTCGACCTCGTCGATCTCGGTCGGCACCGAGTCGATCTCGATCCGCAGCCGCGACGCCGCCTCGTCGATCAGGTCGATCGCCTTGTCGGGCAGAAAGCGGTCGGCGATGTAGCGGTGCGACAGCGTCGCCGCGGCGACGATCGCCGCGTCCTGGATCCGCACGCCGTGGTGGTTCTCGTAGCGCTCCTTGAGTCCGCGCAGGATCGCGATCGTGTCCTGCTCGGACGGCTCGGCGACCTGAACCGGCTGGAAGCGCCGCTCGAGCGCCGCGTCCTTCTCGATGTGCTTGCGGTACTCGTCGAGCGTCGTCGCGCCGACGCAGCGCAGCTCGCCGCGCGCGAGCATCGGCTTGAGCAGGTTGGCCGCGTCGACGGCGCCCTCTGCCGCGCCCGCGCCGACGATCGTGTGCAGCTCGTCGAGGAACAGGATGATCCGCCCCTCGCCCTCCTGGACCTCCTTCAGCACGGCCTTCAGCCGGTCCTCGAACTCGCCGCGGTACTTGGCGCCGGCGATCAGCGATCCGATGTCGAGCGCGATCACGCGGCGGTCGCGCAGCGAGTCCGGCACGTCGCCATCGACGATCCGCTGCGCGAGCCCCTCGACGATTGCCGTCTTGCCGACGCCCGGCTCGCCGATCAGCACCGGGTTGTTCTTGGTCCGGCGCGAGAGGACCTGGATCACGCGCCGGATCTCGTCGTCGCGGCCGATCACCGGGTCGAGCTTGCCCTCGGCGGCGACCGCGGTCAGGTCGCGGCCGAACTGCTCGAGCGCCTGGTACTTCTCCTCGGGATTCTGGTCGGTGACGCGATGCGGGCCGCGCACCTCCGCGACGGCCTCGGCGATCTGCTCGCGCGACGCGCCGGCGTCGATCTTCGGATCCGCGGCGAGCGCGAGCAGCAGGTGCTCGGTCGAGACGTACTCGTCGCCCATCGCGCGCGCCTCGTCGTCAGCCGCCTTCAGGACCTCGATCAGCTCGGCGCCGATCGCCGGCGTAGCGCTTGGCTCGCCGGTAACGGTCGGCAGCGCGTCGAGCGCCGCATTCGCGGCGCGACGCACGGTCTCGCTCGACGCCCCGGCGCGCTCGAGCACCGGCACGACGATCCCGCCCTCCTGCTCGAGCAGCGCGACCAGCAGGTGCTGGGGCACGACCTCGGAGTTGCGCCGCGCGCCGGCGAGTCGCTGTGCCGCGGCGAGCGCCTCCTGAGACTTGACGGTGAAGCGGTCAGCTTGCATAGCTCTAGCTCCTCCTTATCCGTACGTGCACCGCGGCGAGACTCTGCTCGGGTGGCTTGTATGGCACGAGCTCCGCGCGGTACGAGCGGCGCACGCGCTCGAGCTCGGCGGCGACCTCCTCGCGGATCTGCTCGGCCTGACGCTCGAGCCCGCGGATCCGCCGCTCCATGCGACCGATCTGCTGCTCGAGCTCGAAGACCTTCTCGACGCCGGCGAGGTTCATGCCGAGCTCGGTCGTCAGCTCCTGGATCCGGCGCAGCCGCTCGACGTCCTCGTCCGAGTAGAGGCGCGTGTTCTTCGGCGAGCGCTTCGGCGCGATCAGGCCGCGCGCCTCGTAGATCCGCAAGGTCTGCGGGTGCATCCCGGCCAGCTCGGCGGCGACCGAGATCATGTAGACGCCGCGCTCACGGCGGCCATCGGGCGCGATCGCCATCAGCTTCCGCCTCCCCCGAGGATCCGCGCACGCGGGTCGGCGTCGAGCACAGCCGCGAGATCGTCGACCGCAGCGAGCTGATCGTCGGTCAGCGTGTCCGGCACATCGATGTTCAGCCGGTAGTGGATGTCGCCGTTGCCCGAGCCCTTGAGCTTCGGAGCGCCCTCGCCGCGCAACCGCTGCAGCGTGCCGTGCTTGGTGCCGGGCTGGACCTTGATCCGCTTGGTTCCGTCGAGCGTCGGCACCTCGATCGTCGCCCCCTTGATCGCCTCGGGGATCGTGATCGGAACCTCGACCTCGAGGTTGTCGCCCTTGCGCTTGAACAGCGGCGAGTCATCCACGCGCGTCACGACATAGAGGTCTCCCGGCGGGCCACCGCGACGTCCGGCCTCGCCCTTGCCGGCGAGCTTGACGCGGCTGCCGTTGCGCACGCCGGCCGGGATGTTGACCTTGTAGCGCTTGACCTGGCGCGTCTGGCCGGCGCCGCTACAGGTCGGGCACGGCTCGTCGATCTCGGTGCCGGTGCCGCCGCACTGACGACACGGCTGGGTGATCGAGAACAGGCCCTGCGACTCCGCCTCGACACCGCGGCCCTGGCAGCGGCTGCAGACGCGCGGCGAGGTGCCCGGCTTGGCGCCGGTCCCGCGACATGTCGGACACGGCGCGGCGAGCGCGACGCTGACGGGCACCTGGGCGCCGTTCATCGCCTGCTCAAACGAGACGTGGACCTCGGTCTCTAGGTCGCGGCCGCGCTCGGGCGGCGGTGGGCCACCGGCACGACCGCCCGGCCCGCCACCGCCGAACAGGTCGCTGAGGATGTCGCCGACGTTGCCCGCGAAGCCGCCGCCACCGCCCTGGCGGAACGCGCCCGGGTCGAACCCGCCACCCCCGCCGAAGATCCCGCCGCCGGAGTCGTACTGCTTGCGCTTCTCCGGGTCGGAGAGGATCGAGTACGCCTCCTGGATCTCCTTGAAGCGATCCTCGGCCGACGCGTCGTCGGGATTGGTGTCCGGGTGGTACTTGCGCGCCAGCTTGCGGTAGGCCTTCTTGATCTCCTCGTCGGAGGCCTTCTTGTCGACGCCGAGCGCCTTGTATGGGTCGGTCGCAGTCGCCATGCGCTGTGTGCTCCTTAGCCCGAGACCACCACGCGCGCCGGACGCAGGACAGCCCCGTTGAGCCGGTAGCCCTTCTCGACGACGTCGAGCACCGTGCCGGGCTCGGCCCCCTCCTCGGAGCGCATCGACAGCGCCTCGTGGAGCTCGGGGTCGAACTTCTCGCCACGCGGGTCGAACGGCTCGACGCCGTTGCGCGCAAGCACCGCGACCAGCTCGGAGTGGACGAGCCGGACGCCGTCCGCGAGGTGCTCGGCCGGCTGGCCGCCCTCGTCGCCGCGCTCACCGGCGGTCGCCGCGTCGAGCGCCCGCTCGAGGTTGTCGACGACCGGCAGCAGCTCACGCACGAGCCCGCTCTTCGCGCGCTCACCCGCGGCCGCAGCATCGCGCGCCGCCCGCTTGCGGTAGTTCTCGAAGTCGGCCTGCGTGCGCTGGGCGAGCGCGAGGTACTCCTCGCGCTCGCGCCTGGCCACGGTCAGCTCGTCCTCGGGCTCCGTCGGCTCGGCGTCGACGACCCGCTCGGCCTCGTTGGCCGGACCCTCGCCGCCGGCGGACTCCTCGGCGGCAACCTGCTCGGTCGGCAGCTCCTCGGCCTCGGTCCCTGGGTGGTCGGAGTGCTCCACTAGCCCTCCTTGTCGTCGACGACCTCGGCGTCGACGACCTCCTCGTCGTCACCGCCGCCGTCGGCCGATCCGTCACCGCCGTTGTCGGCCGCCTGCTGAGCGGACGCGGCCGCGTACATCTGCTCGGAGACCTTGTGGAAGGACGCCTGCAGCGCCTCGGCCTTGGCGTTGATCTCAGCCGGATCCTCGGACTCGAGCACGCCGCGGACGTCGGCGATCGCGTCCTGGATCTCCTTCTTCGACGCCTCGTCGACGGAGTCGCCGAGCTCGGCGAGCTGCTTCTCCGCCTGGTAGGCCGCGTTCTCGCCGTTGTTGCGCGCCTCGACAAGCTCGCGCTGGCGACGGTCCTCGTCGGCGTGCGACTCGGCGTCCTTGACCATCTGCTCGACCTCGGCGTCGGAGAGCCCGGAGCCGGACTTGATCTCGATCTTCTGCTCCTTGCCGGTGCCGAGATCCTTGGCCGTCACGTTGACGATGCCGTTGGCGTCGATGTCGAATCCGACCTCGACCTGCGGAATGCCGCGCGGCGCCGGCGGGATGCCGGTCAGCTGGAACTTGCCGAGCGACTTGTTG
>JBIOUS010000059.1:0-47122 GCA_044867325.1 Thermoleophilaceae bacterium
GCCTTCGCTCGCTCCGATCCAGCGATTCAATCGTGATCGCCCGGAGACGTGCTATAGTTAGTTCAATGAGTTCATTGAACTAACTAGGAGCGGTAATGATGAGCGATCGAGGCCCCGATTCAACAACGAAGCCAAAGCCGGGCAAAGACCATCAGATCACAATCCTGGTCAACAATCGGCCTGTCGTCATGACCGATGACAAGGTCACTGGTGGGGAGATCAAGAAGGCAGCTGGGGTTCCCTCGGACTTTAAGCTTTTCGATCCGTCAGGACGCGAGATCGACAATGAGGAGCGCATCAAGATCAAGGATGGGGAGCGCTTCACAGCCATCTCGGGCCAGGATGTCTCGTGACCGCCGTAGCCCTACCGTCGGATGTCGCTCGCGCCATCGAGGAACTTGAAGAAGCATTTCCTGGGCGCGTCAGCGCTACCTGCGAGGAGGGGGGTAGTGCCATGGTTTGCCTTGCCAACACCGAGCTTGGAGCACGATGGACCCCTCATCGTGGGCAGCTGTGGTTCCTCGTCCCATATCACTATCCGGATGCTGCGATCTATCCGTACTACGTCGTGGAGGCAATACCTAGTGGGGGCATGATTGATGGCTTGCAGAAGGTGGAGTGGCATGGAATGGCAGCCACTCAGGTGTCCCTGCGTCACAACGCTTGGAATCCGGCTGTTGACAGCGCAGTTGGAGCAGTCCTGCAGACGCAGGCATGGCTACGCACACAATGAACGAGCTACGGATAGGCGCAGATGACTATCAGCGTTTGCATGACCATTTGTTGCGGGATGATCACGATGAGCATGGTGCATTGTTGCTTGCGGGGCAGCAGATTCGCGCCGACGGGGATATTGCGCTAACCGTCAGAGAGATCTACCCCCTCGGCGCTGACGAGTTCCCGCCGGGCCAGCATGGTTACCGGCAGTTTGCGCCTAGCGCGCTGGCACGGATTGGGAACCGCGCCTCTGACGAAGGCCTCGCCCTGGTGAGTATTCACAGTCACCCTGGCGCCGATGATTACAACGGTCTCTCTTCCGATGACTTGCGGGCTCATGAGCGCGTGTTCCCTCACTTGCTTGACATCACCTCCGCCTACGCGGTCGCGGGGGTAGCCCTTGGAAAACGCAGCGCAGCGGGAGAGATTTGGCGCCGGGACGGGTCTCGAGTCGAGCTGGATCGTGTTCGGGTGGTTGGGCCTAACGTCATCATGCTGATGCCTCGGCCACGGATTCCAGCCGCAGCCGGTTTGGAGGCCGAGCGTTTCGACCGCCAGGAGCGTCTGTTTGGTCGGGCTGGACAAGCGCTCTTGCGAGAGGCGCACGTGGCGGTGATCGGCGCCGGTGGTGGCGGATCCATCCTCATCGAGCAGCTTGCCCACCTTGGTGTGGGGGAGATCACGGCAATTGACTATGACATCGTTAAGCGCCACAACCTTTCGCGGATAATGGGAGCCACCGAGGCTGATGTTCGCGCTGCCACCAAGAAGGTCCAAGTTGCTGCGCGCGTCGTCGCTCGGATCGATCCGTCGATTGCCTTCCACGCCGTAGACGGTGACATCGCTGACGCGGATGTAGCCGAGCAATTGCAATATGCGGACTACCTTCTGCTGGCCACCGATACGGCTACCGCGCGGTTGGTAGGCAACGCCATTGCCCAGACGTTTCTTATCCCGCTCATTCAGATAGGGGCAAAGGTTGAGACTCGTAAGGACGGTGCGATCGAGCAAATCTATACAGCGGTTCGACCGGTGCTGCCACGACGCGGATGCCTGTCCTGTGCGGGACTGATCGATTCGATCGCGCTTCAGCGGGAAGCAGCTTCGCCTCAAGAGCGGGCAGATCAGAACTATCTGGGTGATGCGGATGTCATTGACCCATCCGTCACCACTTTGAATGCGGCCGCTGCATCAGGTGCGCTCAATGTACTGCTGATGTCCGTCATAGGCCAGGCTGATACCGCGCTAGCCGAACATCGGATCACTCTTACGCGGGAAGGGACAGCACTCGTTACCCAAGTCGTGTCCGATCCTGTGTGCCGATGGTGCGGTACGAGTTCGACGTCGCGATATGGGCGTTCAGACATCAAGCTGCTGCCCTGCAGAGTTGTTCCCCGCCCTGGGTCGCCCGATTCTGGATCGGCTCGTCACGGCTGGCTGGGTCGAGTCCTGGGCGCCCTCGGTCTTGGGCGACGGGGCTGAACGCGCGGTTTACCACCTTGGGAGCAAATCGTGCGCTCCCCGCGGCACGCACAGCGATCCGTGGGCGTATGTATCCATCCTCGGCGATCTCGAGCGCAGCGGCGCTGTCCAAGCGTTCCGTCCACCCCCATCCCTACCTTCACGCACATGCCCCTCTGCTTCATCGAGCCACAAGAGGCCATCCGTGTGATTGCGGACGCTGTGGGCCGGGAGGCCCGTCGGCAGCTGCTTGGCGAGGTCGTGCGTGCCTGGGTCGACGAGATCCCGGAGGACGAGCTGGCGGTGCACTACGCCAAGGCGGTCGAGGTGCTGGACGACGACGACCTTTCGATGCTGGCCGCCTGGCATGCGTCGCTCGAGGTCGGGCAGCCGATCGCGAACAAGGACTTCCTGCTGAAGGCGTTCGGCCAGCTGGGCGAGCATCGGCGTGAGGCGCTGAAGATCGCGGCTGGATTCCGGGGCGACGATGCATTCGACGCCGGCGTCAGCGAGGAGCAGGCGATCGACACGGTCCTTCCATTCCTGTCCCATGAGCGGATGACGGAGCTCGCCGCAGAGGCGATCGAGCTCTACTGCTGGGACAGGATGGGCAGCGACAACTAGTCGCGCGACGGCGCGGCTAGCGCCGCTTCTTCTTGACGACCTTCACCGTCTGCGTCATCGAGACGGGGTGGAGGGCGCAGAAGAGCTGGTAGGTGCCGGGCCTCGCGAGCCGCTTTGAGTAGGCGCGGCCAGCGTCCAGGTTGTCCGAGGCGAAGCCGCGCGGCCCGTTGGCGACGGTCACGTTGTGCAGCTCCGCCGAGGCGAACTTCCAGCGCAGCAGGCCGCCGGCCGGCAGCGTCAGGTTCGGCCTCGAGAAGAAGCGGTCGCCGACCGTGATCCGGGCGCCGCTCTTGACGCGCACCCGCTTCCCGGGCGGCTTCGAGATCTTGCGCGCCTTGCCGTTGGGGCCGATCCCGGTCAGCGGCACCGTGAAGCGCGGCGTGGCGGAGCGGCCGGGCTCGCTTGGCCCGGTTTCCTGCATGTCAGAAGGCTTCGCGCAGCCACTGGGCGCAGCGGCAGGATCCTGGGCCAAGAACACGACCATGATCCCCATCACGCGCGTGTGCAACAGACGGGCGTCGTAGTTCGAGTCCATCCGCAATCGCTCGCCGGCCTTGACTGGGAAGCCGCTGGCGCTGGTGAAGCCGGTCATGTTGATCGGCCCGGGCTCGTGGAGTATCGGCTTGACGTTGTAGAAGGGGTGACTCTTCAGCCCCCAGGTAGGTCGTGAGCGGTACAGCTCGCAGCTGCCGCGGTTCAGCGTCAGGTCCTTCGCGCCGCCATGGACGTGGCCCAGGCCGGCGACGATCCGGCCCGATTTCGGCACGGTCCAGTTCGCCGAGCGGGTGTGTGTCGAGCCGGCCTTGCCGCCGCCGGGCACGCTGTAGACCGGGTCGGCGAGGCAGTTCTCGACGTCGAGCCAGTAGGGCGTCACCGGCGTCTTGGCCTCGGTGTCGTAGGTCACCTTGTACTCGATGAACACGTCGTCGGTCTTGCTGCGGTGGTTCATCAGCATCAGCGTCATCGCCCACTGGTCGGCGGCTTTCATCGGGTAGCCGTAGCCGGGCGGCAGCTTCATCTTCGCCCGCTCCTCGCCGGCGGCATAGAAGCGCTCGCCGAACGCGGGGATCTTGCTCTTGTAGTCGAAGGCGGTGAAGGTGTTGCAGGTCCCGTCGTGCTTCTCGCCGACCACCGAACCGAGGTTGGTGAAGACGATGTGGTGGAGCATCACCCGGTTGATCGGCACCTTGCTGCCGTCCGGGTCGACGACGTCGACCTCCATGTTCGTGATGAAGCCGTCGGTGCGCGGCTTTGGGATCCCGATCTTCAGATCGTCCTGCAGCACCTGGTACGGCCCGACCGAGATCGGCCCATAGCGGATCGTCTCGCTCTTGATCTCGGCCGCCGCTGGCGCCGCAAGGGCAAGGCTCGCAACGCCAGCCGCCAAAGCGGCAAGCACGCGCGTAGGGGTCCCCAGGGCACTCCTCACCTGCAACCAGCGTAGGCGACGGCCCTCGCCGCGGCTAGCGCCAGTTCGTCTAAGGCGGCCGCAGTGCGCCCTCCACTTGACGTATTCCCATATCGGTATATAATGCTCGACATGGCGCGAGCAGCAACGACAGCGGACGCGTTCAACGCGGTGGCAGAGCCACGGCGGCGGGAGATCCTCGATGCGCTCGCCGACGGGGAGCGCCCCGTCAACGACCTGGTCGGTCTGCTCAACCTGGCTCAGCCCCAGGTCTCCAAGCACCTCAAGGTGTTGCGCGAGGTGGGACTGGTCGACGTACGGCACGAAGGACGGCACCGGCTCTACCGGCTCAACGGCGCCGCGCTCAAGCCCATCCACGACTGGGTGAAGGAGTACGAGCGCACGTGGTCGGAGCGGTTCGAGCGGATGGACGTCGTCCTCGAGGAACTCAAGCGAAAGGACGAAGAAGATGGCACCGATGGCAAGTAGCGGCACGGCGAAGGTCACGCTTCCCGGCGACAAGCAGATCCTGATCACCAGGGAGTTCGACGCTCCGAAGGAGCTGGTCTACGAGGCGTGGACCACGCCCGAGCTGGTCAGGCAGTGGTGGTGCGGCGAGCGGGGCGAGATGACGGTCTGTGAGATCGACCTGCGCGTCGGCGGCAAGTGGCGCTACGCGATGATCGCCAACGAGGGGTTCGAGGTCGCCTTCCACGGCGAGTACCGCGAGCTCGTCCCGAACGAGCGGATGGTCTCGACGGAGGCCTACGAGGGCATCCCCGACCCCGACGAGCACGCGGCGCTGAACACGCTCACGTTGACCGAGGTTGGCGGGCGCACGACGCTCACCGTCCTCGTCGAGCACCCGACCCAGGAGGGGCGCGACATGCACATCGAGTCCGGGATGGAGGGCGGCATGCAGGAGGCGATGGATCGCCTCGAGCGGGTTGCGATCTCGCTGGGCTGAGCGTTCAGCCGGACCGGACGGCTAGGCCAGCGCCCGCTCGACATCCGAGCGGGCCTGGTCGGTCGTCTCGAACAGCACGGCCGTCATGCCCAGCTCGCGCGCGGCATCGCAGTTGATCGCGATGTCGTCGACGAAGATGCAGTCCTCGGCGGCGAGGCCATCGCCGAGCCGCTCGACTGTCAGGTGGTAGATCTCGGGCTCGGGCTTGCGCATCCCGACGAACGCCGAGTCGACGACGACCTCGAAGATCTCGTCGATCTCCGGCAGCATCGCCCGCCAGCGCGGCTCCCACTCGCGGACGTTGTTGGTCAGCAGCGCTGCCCGCAGCCCGCGGCCGCGCAGCTCCGCGACATAGTCGATCATCTCGTGGTTGCGCTCGAGGCCGGCGATGAACGCCTCGCCCATGCCGTCGAGGCTGTGGTCGCCGAGCTCCTGCTCGAGCCGCGCGACGAACTCCGGCTCGGTCAGCTCACCGCGCTCGAGCACGAACAGCGGATGCTCACCATGGCGCTCCATCGATGCCACGAGCGCCTTGCCGAGATCCTCGAGCGGCACTCCGCTCTCCTGCGACCACGCCGCGAACGCGTTGCCGAGCGGCGTCGTCAGCACTCCACCGAAATCGCTGATGATCGCCTTGGGAGCGCTCATGCCGCCTCGTCCGGCGCCGCGCGCGTCATCAGCTCGTAGGAGCCGGCGCCCTCGCGGTCGCCCATCCGCCAGCGGAAGATCGCGGCATGGACGTCGGCCGACTCGAGTTGCAGCGACGAGCCGGCGACGACGCTGCCGGAGCCGCGCAGCGGCAGGTCCTCGCCCGGCAGCCACAGCTCGAGCCCGGCGCTGCGCTGGCGGCCCTCGCCGTCGTAGACGGTCGAGATACGCGCGTCCTCGACCGTGACTGCCTGGCCGTCATTGAGCAGCCAGGCGGCGGTGCTCTCCGCGCTGTGGCCGAGTGCGCCGCGCGGACGGCGGCCGACCGCCAGGAAGGCGTGGCCCTCGTCGAACAGCGCCGAGATCGTGCGCAGCGCGTCGAGCTCCTCCCAGCTCGGCGCGATGTGGGTCTCTGAGAGCGTCGCGAGACAGGTGACCTGCTGGGTGCCGATCTGGCCACTTGCGGAGCAGATGCGGACAGTCACGCCGTCGAGCTCGGCGGCCGGCGCGACCGGCTTCAGGTCGAGCGAGAAAGCGTCCTCCAGCTCGGCGTGCCAGCCGTCGCCGACGGTCTCGATCTCCGGCCCGTCGGGCAGCGCCCGCGAGCTCGCGCCCTCGAACAGCAGCGTCATCCCGGAACGCGCGCTGCCGTGCAGCCCGTGCTCGGGGGAGAAGAAGTTCAGCGACAGCGCCGGCTGGCTCACGGGCCGATTCTCCCTTGTGGCGGCTCGTCGGGGTGTTCACGTGCCGTTCCCTCGACTGTGTCGCCCCCTTCGTTGGACCGTCGCGTGCGTGCGGCACGGCCCGCCCGTCCGGCCACGCCGGCCGCTCCGACAACGGCACTCAGCCCAAACCGCTTGCTGAGCCAGCCCGCGGCGAACCGCCGCAGCAGCGCCCGTGTCGGCGGGATCAGCAGCAGCAATCCGATGATGTCGGTCAGGAAGCCCGGCGTGATCAGGAACGCTCCGCCGAAGATCACCGCGATGCCGTCGAACAGCTCGCGATGGGGGACCCGGCCTTGCGCCATCACCTCGTTGAACTGCCGCCAGACCGACCGGCCCTGGCTGCGCAGCAGCAGCGACCCGAGCAGCGAGTCGAGTACCAGCAGCAGGATCGTCAGCGGCGCGCCGATCGCGTCCCCGACCTGCAGGATCACGTACAGCTCCGCGATCGGGACGAGGATGAAGACGATTACAAGCAGGGCGACCATCCGGCCGAACCCTACTCACGACTACCATTGCCGCCATGTCCGATATCGACGTGACCGTAGACGACGTACGCGAGGCGCTGGAGAACGTGATCGACCCCGAGCTGGGACTCGATTTCGTCGAGCTCGGCCTGGTCTACGACATCGCCGTCGAGGGCACCGAGGCCTTCATCACCTTCACCCTCACGACCCCCGGCTGTCCGATCGGCCCGCAGGTCACCGAGCAGATGCAAGAGTTCGTCGGCGACCTCCCCGGCATAACCGACGTCCATCCGAAGCTCGTCTTCACCCCAGCTTGGACCCCGGACCTCATGTCCGAGGACGCCAAGTTCGCCCTCGGCTACTAACGCGGGCTGAGGTGCTCCGGTGCCAGCCGCCGCGCTAGCGCCAGCGTCTCGGCGTCGAGCTCGACCGGCTCCAGCTCGTAGAGCGCGGCGTACTCCGCTTCGAGAGCGACACAAGCGTTCTCCCAGGTGATCTCGATCACCTCGTCGGCCAGGCTGCCGGTCGTCCCAGGCCGCCAGTCGAGTCCCAGCGCGTCATAAACCGGCACCAACACGTCCCGAACGCGATCTGCGCCCGCGACGACCACGACGGCCCCCACATACGCGCCGTCCTTGATCACCCGCTGACCCAGCCCCATCAGCTTCGTCTCGCCACGCGCGTTGACGCTGTGCTCGCCAGGGCAGTACTCACCTTCGATCTCGCCGACCCGGGCATCAACACCTAGCCGGGCGAATGCACGGGCAACCAACGCGGCTGTCTCCTCGAACCGCTGAGTCACGCGCAGCCGCGGCTCCACATCCCGAACCGCATGCCCAAAGTGCAACGTCTGCTCGTGGAACACCGCCGCCCGCCCTCCGGCCAACCGCTCGGTTGCCTCGAACCCTTCGGCCCTTGCCGCACCAACCGCGGCGGCGTACCCATCGCTCACGACATCCCGCTTCCCGAATGCCACCGCTGGCCCAGGTCGCGAGATCCTCAACGTCTCCGGCAGCTCACCGCCAGCAACGCGCAGCATCAACGCTTGCGACACCGCCGCGTCCAAAGCCGGATCGGCGATCCCAAGATCGACGACGAGTTGCAATGCGACTAGTCGCCGTCGATCAACCGCGGCCGCTGAGCTTTGCCACGGATGGCAGAGCGCTTCGCGCCGGCACCGTTGCTCGATGCCCCGTTCGACGATGTCTTGCGCGGCTTGGCCTTTGCCTTCGCAGCCGGCTTCGCCTTGACAGCCTTAGGCTTCGCCTTCGGCTTCGGACTCTTCACCCGCCGCGACTTCCCCGCCGCCTTCAGCAGCTCCTCCAACGACTCCTCGAAGAACCCAGCCAGCTTCTCCAGATCCGGTACCGCGTCGTAGTCGGCGAGCAGCCCAAAGTCGAGCTTGCCGTTGTAGCTCATCGCCGCGATCGCGAGCGCGTGGTTCTCGGGCAGGAACGCGACCGGAACGATCTCCTGCATCTCGCGCCCCATCATGTAGAGCGGGAACTGCGGTCCTGGCACGTTGGTCACGATCAGGTTGAACAGCCGCGTCGAGAAGTTGATCCGCGATGCCTGGGCAAGCAGGGTGGGGGGCGCGAAGTCCTCGAGGCCGGAGATCACCTCGGCGCCGAGCGCCTGCTTCGACTCCTTGACGCCCTTCATCGCCTCGCGGACGATCTTCAGCCGCTCGACCGGGTCCTTGGCGTAGACCGGCAGCGGTCCCCGCAGTGCGGCGATCCGGTTGCCGAGCGCGTGGTGCTCGTCGGTCGCGCGGATCGAGACGGGGATCAGCCCGCGCAGCTCGAGGCCCTCGGTGCGGACGCCGCGCGTGCGCAGCCACTTGCCGAGCCCGCCGGCGACGACGGCCAGGAAGGCGTCGTTGACGGTGCCGCCGAGGCCGTCCTTGATCGCCTTGAAGTCGGCTAGCTCGCACTGCAGCCAGAAGATGCGGCGGTGCGGCCCGATCGGGACATTGAGCGGCACGTCGGGCGCCGGGTTGAGCCCTGCCCAGGCGATCTCGCTGACGCCCTCGATCGCCTCGCGAGCGCGCTCGACGGTCGTCGCCGGATCGCGCACGACCTTTGCGGCCTCGCCGGCGACCATCCCGGGCGCGCGCAGCAGGTCCTTGATTCCCTCGGCGACCAGCTCCGCCTGCGACGGCTCCTGCTCGGGCACCCAGGGAGGTAGCTCTTCGCGCGGCGGCTGGTCCGGCGAGAGGTCGAACAGCACGGTCGCGATGTCGACGCCCGAGACGCCGTCCACGAGCGCGTGGTGGGTCTTCGAGACGAGTGCGAAGCCGCCGTTGGCCAAACCCTGGACGAGCCAGATCTCCCAGAGCGGCTTCGAGCGGTCGAGTCGCTGCGAGAAGATCCGTCCGGCGATTCCGCGCAGCTGCTCCATCGATCCGGGTGACGGCAGCGCGGTGTGGCGGACGTGGTAGTCGATGTTGAAGCGCGGGTCGTCGACCCAGAACGGGCGGCCCATCTCGAAGCGCGGGAATGCCAGCTTCTGGCGGTAGCGCGGCACGAGATGGAGGCGTGACTCGATGTGGCGCGTGAACTCCTCGCGCGTCGGTACGGGGCCGTCCATCAGGACGATTGCGCCTACGTGCATGTGCGACGAACGGCGCTCCTGGTGTAGGAACGACGCGTCGATCGCGCTCAGTCGGTCTCGGTGGCTCTGCGCCATCCGATGGAGCCTACGCCACAATGGTCGGAATGGGACGGCAGTTCGATCCGCGGAGGGCGGTTGCGACACTCGGTGCGTTGCTGGCCGCTGGCCTGCTCGCCACGAGCTGTGGCGGTAACGACGACTCCGCCTCCGCGGCTGAAAAGGTGCCGCCGCCAAAGGTCGACCGCTTCGATGCCCAGGCGGCTTACGAGCTGGTGCGCGACCAGGTCGAGCTTGGCCCGCGTCCCGCCGGCTCCGAGCCCTCACGTGTGCTTGCCGCGCGTCTACGCCGGATGCTCCCCAACGGCCGCTTTCAGCCGATCGGCGGCGGCTTGCGCAACGTCGTCGGACGGGTGCCCGGCCGTAACCCGAAGCGGGTGGTGATCGTCGGCGCCCACTACGACACCAAGGAGATCGCCGATTTCGTGGGCGCTGTAGATGGTGCGTCGGGGACCGCGATCGCGGCTGAGCTGGCGCGGACGATCGAGCCGCGTGAGCTGCGCCCTACGGTCGTCTTCCTGATGTTCGACGGCGAGGAGGTGCCGGCCGGCAAGTCCGATGAGGAGTTCACTCGCTACGGGATCCGTGGCAGCAAGGCGGTCGCGCCGCGCTACAAGAACGCCGAGGCGATGATCCTGCTCGACTTCGTCGGCAACAAGGGCTTGCGGATCCCACGCGAGAGCTACTCGAACGCGGGGCTCTGGCAGCGGCTACGTGGCGCAGCCCGCGCTGTCGGTGTCGGCAAGGTCTTCCCAGCGGAGGATCTCGGCGGCGGGATCCAGGACGATCACCTGCCGTTCATCGAGCAGGGAGTTCCCTCGATCGACCTGATCGACTTCGATTTTCCCTGCTGGCACCGGACCTGCGACGACCTCTCGAAGGTCTCCCAGCGCAGCCTGGACGCCAGTGGTGAGACCGTCTATGAGCTCCTACGTAGACTCTGACGCGATGGCCAACGCTCCAGAGAAGCTGCTGCTGGCCGCGCCGCGCGGTTACTGCGCCGGCGTCGACCGCGCCGTCCAGACCGTCGAGCGTGCGCTCGAGCTCTACGGGCCGCCGGTCTACGTGCGCAAGGAGATCGTCCACAACAAGCATGTGGTCGAGCAGTTGCGCGAGCGCGGGGCGATCTTCGTCGATCAGGAGAGCGAGGTACCGGAGGGCAAGACCGTCGTCTTCTCGGCTCATGGCGTCTCGCCGGCCGTCCACGCGAACTCCGCGGCGCGCGAGCTGAAGACGATCGACGCGACCTGCCCGCTGGTCACCAAGGTCCACGTCGAGGCGAAGAAGTTCGCCGCCGAGGGCTACACGATCGTCTTGGTCGGCCATGCCGGCCACGAGGAGGTCGAGGGCACGATGGGGGAGGCGCCCGACCACATCATCTTGATCGAGACCGAGGCCGACGTCGACGCGCTCGAGGTCGATGATCCCGACCGCGTCGCCTTCATCTCCCAGACGACCCTGTCGGTCGACGAGACGCGCGCGATTATCAACCGGCTGCGCGAGAAATTCCCGAACATCACCGGTCCGCGTACCGACGACATTTGCTATGCGACGACCAACCGCCAGATGGCCGTTCGGCAGATGGCCGGCGAGTGCGATCTGGTCCTGGTGATCGGCTCTTCCAACTCGTCAAACTCTAACCGTCTAGTTGAGGTTGCACGTGTGCACGGCGCCGAATCGCACCTGATCGACAACGAGACCCAGGTGCAGGAGGAGTGGCTCGAGGACAAGCGGGTCGTCGGCATCAGCTCCGGCGCCAGCGCTCCCGAGGAGCTCGTCCAGCGGCTAGTCGACTTCTTCCGCGCCCGGGGCACGGAGGACGTCTCGGAGTTCGAGGTCGTCCAGGAGGACGTCCGCTTCATGCTTCCGAAAGAGATTCGGAAAGCGCTAGCTGCAGCCGGCTAAACCGGCCGCCAAGTGTGAGAAACCCCGATGCCGGGGAATCACCTAGCCAGATGAGACGGGGCCAGGGGATTCGGAAGTTCGTGGGCCGGCGCATGGCGCTGGTCCTTTTCGTTGCGCTGTTCGCCGCCCCGTCGTCCGCACAGGCGGCCTTCGGCATCGCCGGCTTCGAGGCCAAGGTGACCAACGCCGACGAGAACGACGACTACGAGCCGGCCGGCGGCCATCCGCACTTCGGTATCACCGACATCCTCTTCAACACGACGGCCGACGGGACACCTGACGGCAACGTCAAGGACATACGCGTCGACGTGCCGCCGGGGCTGGTCTCGAACCCGCAGGCGCTGCCGCAGTGCACCGACACGCAGCGAACGACGACCGGCTGTCCGCCCGCGACCCAGCTGGGGACCGAGGAGCTGACCGCGGTCGCCGGCGGCGTGTTCCTGCAGCTCAAGGTCCCCTTCTACAACATGACCTTCGACGACACCCAGGTGTCGCGCTTCGGGTTCAACCCGGAGAAGGCCGGCGACGCGCTCGGGCCGATCCCGACCGAGGTCGTCTCGGCCGTCGGAGCGCTCGAGCCGGTCGACATCATCGGCGGCGTCCGCTGGGAGGGCGACTACGGCGTCTACTTCACGATCAGCGACACCGCCAACACGCCGGAGGTCATCAGCTCGAAGCTGACCTTCTTCGGCGTCCCGGCGTCCACGGCCCACAACGCCGAGCGCGGCGAGGCCTGCCTGGGAGCGCAGACCAACATCGCGACGGTCCCGGTGACGCTTTTTCCGTTTACCTGCAACAGCGGCGGCCAGACCAGCAGCGCGACCCCGACGCCGTTCCTGACCAACCCGACGCGCTGCCTCGAGCAGAGGCTGACGACGACCTTGACCGCCTGGTCGCACGCCGACGAGATGGTCCAGGCGACATCGCTCTCGTCGACGCGCGACGACGGCGGGGAGGGGCCCTCGAACTGCAATCAGCTCCCGTTCGCGCCGACGATCTCGGTCGCTCCCGACACGACCGAGCCCGACAGCCCGGTCGGTCCCGAGTTCGGCCTCCACGTCCCAGCGGACGGCTTGCTGACGCCCGGGCAGCTCTCGACCGCGCATGTCGAGGACGCCAGCATCACGCTGCCGCCAGGGATGACGCTCAACCCGTCTGCCGCCAATGGCCTCGAGGCATGTACCGATGCCGGGCTGGCGCTCGGAACGCGCGACCCGGTCAACTGCCCGGTGGCGTCCGAGATCGGAACGGTCTCGGTTGACACGCCGCTGCTGCCAACTCCGCTCGAGGGCACCATCTACGTCGGGCAGCCGCAGCCCGGCAACCAGTACCGCGTCTTCCTGACCGCCGACGGCAACGGCGTCTCGGTGCGCCTGAAGGGCTCGGCGAGGCCCGACCCGAGCACCGGCCAGCTGACCGTCGTCTTCGAGGACAATCCGCAGCAGGCGTTCGAGGACATCACGCTCGACGTCCGCGACGGGTCGCGCGCGCCGCTGGCAACGCCCGTCGACTGCGGCCAGAAGACGGCGACGAGCTTGCTTAAGCCGTACTCCGGCACGCCCTCGGTCAGCCCGTCGAGCAACTTCGAGATTGCCGGGCAGGGCTGTCCACCCACGTTCGAGCCGGGCTTCGGCGCCCGTAGCGCCAACCCGACTTCGGGAGCGTTCGCGCCGTTGCAGGCCGACATCGCGCGCGCCGACCGCAACGAGTTTCTGTCCGGGGTCCGGGTCGACACGCCGCCCGGCCTCGGAGCGATGATCTCGCGCGTCGAGAAGTGCGCCGACGCGGCGGCTACGGCCGGGACGTGCCCCGCCGGCAGCCGGATCGGAACCGTCAGGACACGGTCGGGCTCGGGCAGCGAGCCGTTCGCGCTCTCCGGCCCGGTCTATTTCACGGAGGGCTACAAGGGCGCGCCGTTCGGGATGGTCGCGGTGATTCGCGCGATCGCCGGGCCGTACGACCTCGGCACGGTCATCGTCCGCCAGCAGGTCCACGTCGACCCGAACGACGCCCACGTCACGGTCATCAGCGACCCCTTGCCGCAGATCCTCGAGGGGGTGCCGATCCGTCTGCGCGACGTCGAGGTCGCGATCGACCGCGACGGCTTCGTCTACAACCCGACGTCGTGCGGCGATCGCCAGGTTGGGGCGACGCTGCACTCGATCCAGGGCACCGCTCGCACTCGCGCAGCCGGTGTGCGCTTCGATGGCTGCGAGGCGCTCTCGTTCGCGCCGAAGCTGGCGATGAAGCTGACCGGCGCCAAGCAGACGAAGTTCAGCAAGCATCCCTCGCTGACCACGACCGTGACCCAAGGCGCCCGCCAAGCGAACATCGGTACGGCGCGCGTCGTTCTGCCACTCAGCCTCGCGCTCGATCCGAACAACGCCCAGGCGATCTGCGGTTACGAGGCCGCCCTGCGCGCCGACTGCCCGGCGAAGTCGCAGATCGGTACCGCCTCGGCGGTATCGCCGGCGCTCGACCGTCCTCTGAAGGGCCCGGTCTACTTTGTCCAGGGCATCCGCTTCGACCCGACGACCGGGAACCGAATCAGGACGCTGCCGACCCTGCTCGTCAAGCTCAACGGCGAGCTGCGGGTCAACCTGCGCGGAGTAACGTCGGTGGAGAACAAGCGGCTGGTCAGCACGTTCGAGCGGGTTCCCGACGCGCCGGTCTCGCGCTTCGACCTCAAGCTCAAGGGCGGCAAGGGCGGCATCCTCGCCGTGGCGGCGCGCAAGGGCCTCTGCGGGCGCCGCCAGCGTGAGATCTCCCAGGCGACGTTCACCGGTCAGAACGCCAAGCAGGCGGCGTTCCCGGTGACGATGCCAAAGCCCTGCAAGCGGCCGGGACTGAAGATCAAGCGCGTCAGGGCGAACGGCAACCGCTTGGTCGTCCGCGGGACGCTTGCCAGGGCGGCTCGCCTGCGGCCGCGAGCAGTCCTACGCTGCGGCAAGACGCGAGTGAAGTCACGCGCACGGCGCGTTGCCCCGACCCGCTGGCGGGTGTCGCTGAAGCTGGCGCGCTGTGCTGGCGCGAAGCGGGCGAAGCTGCGCGTGACCTATCCCGGCGGCGGCGAGTTCGCGATCGCCGTGCGCAAGCGCTCCGTACGCCTTGGCTAGCCGGCCAAGGTGTGAGAACTCCCGACCCCGGGAAACATTTTCGCCAGGTGAGGAAGTAGGCGACGGGAGGAGACCGATGCGTTCCCACGTGGGCGTTGCGACGCTGATGGCGATTGCGTTCCTGGCGCTTGCGCCGACGGCGCAGGCACAGCAGTTCGGCATCGAGGACTTCACCGGGATGGTGTTCGCGAACGACGCTCGCGACGCCAACGGCGACTGGATCGTCAACGACACCGACGCCTACACCAACACGGGCACTCCGGGTGGTCGCATCACCGACGCCTACCCCGACCCGAGCACCGGAGGCTTCGGCATCTACGAGCTCGCCGGAGGCCACCCCTTCATCGGCGTGACGGACTTCCAGTTCAACCGCACGGGCGGAACCACCGGCCCGCCGGCCGGCGGCAACGTCGACAACCTGCGCGTCGACATCCCGCGCGGACTGATGCCGAACCCGCGCCAGTTCGACCGCTGCACCGACGCCCAGCTCAACGCCCACAGCTGTCCTGTGTCGACGCAGATCGGCACGGAGGAGCTGAAGCTCTACATCGGCGCCCTGGCGCCGCTGACGGGCGACATCACGCTGCGGATCCCGCTCTACAACATGACCCCGCTCAGCAATCCCGAGGTCGGGCCGCAGGAGGACGTCGTCGCGCGCTTCGCCTTCGACCCGGCTGAGGCGGGCGAGGCGCTAGCCAACGTGGCGCCGCTGTCGGCGCTGGCCGCGGCTCTGCTCAACCTCCACCCGGTCCACATCGTCGGCGGGGTCCGTGACGAGCCGAGCGACTTCGGCCCGTTCGACTACGGCCTCTACTTCACGATCGAGCACCTGCCGGCCTACGCCGGCACGGCCACCTCGCCGGGCGTGCTGCGCACCAACCTCACCTTCTGGGGCGCCCCCGGGGATCCCGCCCACAATCCGCAGGCTCCCGGCCAGCCCGGTCGCGGCGCCAGCTGCGTGGCGCTCTCGCTGCCGGTCCTCGGCAGCACCGAGTTCTGCACGCCGCTCCCGACTCCGGGCGCGGTGCCCGACCCGGCGCTCCCGTTCCTCTCGAACCCGACCGAGTGCACCAACCAGCCGCTCGTCGGCAAGCTGACGGTGTTCTCGCAGCCCCAGCCCGGCGGCGCGATCCTGACCGACGCGCGCACCGACCAGACGCCGACGATCGTCGACCGCGACGACCAAGAGCTGCTCAACGGGGCTCAGGAGTGCCAGCAGCTCACGCTGGCGCCCGGGATCGACGTCACGTCCGACGTCGACCAGCCCGACACGCCGACGGGGGCCGCGGTCGAGTTGACGATGGCCAGCGAGGGGCTCGCCGACAAGAGCAAGTTCGCCGAGTCGCACGCCAAGGACATCTCCGTGACGCTGCCGCCCGGGATGACGATCAACCCATCGGTCGCCAACGGACTCGAGGCGTGCACCGACGAGCAGCTCGCGGCCAACGTCGGGCAGCCGGGCGGCGAGGCCTGCCCGGCGGCTTCGCGGATCGGCGACGTCAGCGTCGTGTCGCCGCTGCTGCCGCCCGCTGCGAGCGACCCGCCCGACTCGGTCCCCGAGCTGACCGGGTCGGCCTACGTCGGCCAGCCACTCGACGACGACCAGTACCGGCTCTTCGTGACGATCGAGGGCCGCAAGGTCTCGATTCGGCTCAAGGGCTCGGTCCAGCCCGACCCGGACACCGGTCAGCTGACCGCAATCTTCAAGGACAACCCGCAGCTTCCGTTCGAGGATCTGACCGTCGACTTCCGCGACGGGCCGCGGGCGCCGCTAGCGATGCCGCTCGAGTGCGGTCTGCAGCCGGCAGGCACCACTGTCGCGCCGTGGTCTGGGACTGCGCCGGTGACGGCGACAAGCTCGCCTGCTGCGACGCCAGCCTGCCCGGTTCCACCGTTCCAGCCCACCTTTGGAGCGGCCACCGCTTCGTCGGCGAGTGGCGCCTACACACCGTTCACCGCACAGATTGGGCGCGATGACGGCAACCAGTTCTTGTCGGGCGTTCGCGTTGACGCGCCCCCCGGTTTGGCGGCCAAGATCAAGGGCGTCGAGCAGTGTGCTGATGCGGCGGCGAACGCCGGCGCCTGCCCCGCTGCGAGCCGGATCGGCACCGTCACGACGCTAGCCGGCGCCGGTAGCGAGCCCTACAAGCTCACCGGCCCCGTGTACTTCACCGGTCGCTACAAGGGCGCTCCGTTCGGAATGGTCGCGGTGATCCGCGCGATCGCCGGCCCCTACGACCTCGGCACCGTCGTCGTACGCCAGGCGCTGTTCGTCGATCCAGAGGACGCGAGCCTGACGGCGGTCAGCGATCCGCTGCCACGGATTCTCGAGGGCGTCCCGATCCGCCTGCGCAACGCTCAGCTGACCATCGACAAGCCAGGATTCGCCTACAACCCGACCTCCTGCGGGAGCAAGAGCGTCGGTGGACGGATGCAGTCGACCGGGGGGACCGTCGCTGACCGCGCCGTCGGCCTCCAGTTCGACAACTGCTCCCGGCTTGGCTTCAGCCCCAAGATGCGGATGCAGCTGACCGGGGTGCGGCAACTCAGGCAAGGCAAGCACCCGGGCTTGAAGGCCCGTGTCAGCCAACCCAGCAGCCAGGCGAACATCGCCAGCGCAGTCGTCAAGCTGCCGAAGAGCCTCGCGCTCGACCCGCGCAACTCCCAGGTGGTCTGCGGCTTCGAGGCCGGCAAGCGCGCCGATTGCCCGCCTCGGACACGGATCGGCTGGGCGACCGCCGCCTCGCCGGTGCTCAACCGCAAGCTCGCGGGCCCCGTCTACCTCGTGCAGGGCATCCGCGTCGATCCCACGACCGGGAACACGATCAGGACCCTCCCGAGCCTGCTGGCCAAACTCAACGGCGAGATCCGCATCAACGTGCGCGGCGTGACCAGCGTCGAGAACGGCAAGCTCGTCACCACCTTCGGCAGCGTTCCCGACGCGCCGGTCACCCAGTTCAACATGAACATCCGGGGCGGCAAGCGCGGCATCCTGGCCGCGACCGGCCGGCCGAGATTGTGCAGCCGGCGTCAGGTGGCGGTCAACGGCCTTACCGGCCACAACGGCAAACGGGCCGCCCAACGACGGGTGAGGATGGCTACCCCGTGCAAGAAGCTGAAGCGGCTGCAGGCGAAGGCAAAGCAGCGCAAAGCCGCGCAGCGCAGACGCGCCGCTAGTCGAGCCGCGTTCTGAAGCCCTCGGACGGCTCGACGATCGCGCCGGCGTCGCGAGCGGCATCGGCGAGCCAGTTGTCCGAGGTGACGACGTGCAGCGTCGCGGGGGAGGGGTGGGACTTCACGAGCTCGAGGATCTTGTAGTCGGCGGCATCGGCCTTCGGCTTCGGCGCGTGCTCGATCTCGATCACCGTTGACCGCAACGGCGGTCGCGGAGCTCTTTCAAAGACGACTGTCACATCGTCACCGCTAGCCGCCGCGAAGCGCTCGAGCTCGTCGACCAGCTTCGCCATCGCGGCGTCGCGGTCCCTCCACCAGCCGTCAGGCCTGGTCCCGATGACATTCATGCCATCGACGACGAAGTGCATGGCTGTAAGCCTACGTCTTAGGAGTGAACTGGTAGCCGTAAAGGCGCAATCCGGCCTCAGTGGCCTCGACAGCCCCGTCGCCCTCGTACAGGCCCGGCTGCTCGACTCCCACGCCGGCGAGCACCGCGTAGATGGCGCCGGCGCTGAACGATTGTGGTCGTGCGGTCGCTCCGGCGGTCGTGGCCTCGACGTAGTCCTCGCCTTCGCTCCAGTCGCCATCCAGCACGAGCCGGTCGCGGCCCGCGGGCAGTGCGATGTCCGCGGTCTGGGCCTCGAGCAGCACATCCTCGGCATCCTCGGGCCGGACGGGAGACATCGGCTCCGGCAGGTCGAGTGAGCCGTCGATCTCGAGCAGCACCTCCTGGATCGCCCGCTCGCAGTCGAGATAGTCGCCCTCGCCGTAGTGGATCGAACGCAGCTTGCCCTTGACGTCGAACAGGTAGCGACCGGGCCAGCCCTTGTTGGCGTACTCGCGCCAGACCTCGAAGCCGGGATCGAGCAGCACCGCGTACTCGATGCCCATCTGCTCGACGGCGTGCTCGACGACCTCGCGGTCGGTCCCGAACGAGTAGCCGGGGCAGTGGATGCCGATCACGCGCAGACCCTTGTCGGCGTAGCGCGCGTGCCATTCGCGCAGGTAGGGGAGGGTGCGGTGCGAGTTGATCCGAGCGAAGTCGAAGAACTCGATCAGCGTCGCCTCGTGGCGGACCAGCTTCGCCATCCTCAGGAAGGCGACGTTCAGCCACTCCATGTTCGGCGGAAACTCGGGGGCGCGGATGTCTGATCCATCAGGGGCTCGCATGAGCGCAGAAGCATGCCGAACTTCGAATTTTGCCGCCGATCAGCGCCACCCGCACCCAGCCGGTGGAACACTGATGTACCCATTAGACGGTATGGATAAACATCTACCCCTCCTCCGAAACCATTCCTTGTCAGAGGCGTTGTGTCACTTGTACAGTGAGGTCAAGCAGCCTCGCTGCAACCCCCGAATCCCCAGGAGGAGCAAGTGCGCAAAGTGCACCTCATCGGCGTCTTGGTGGGCGCCTTGGCGCTGGCAATTTCCGCGGTCGCGGTAGCCAGCCCCCAGTTCAAGCAGACGGTCAAGGCCAAGTACACGGTCAAGAAAGCCCAGAAGCCAGCGGGACTGTCGATCGATCTGAGTGCAACCGATCCAGGTGCCGTTCCGCCTGGAGCGCAGCCCGGCGTCAAGACGTTGAAGATCACGTTCTCCGGCGCGGCGATCAACTACAAGGCGGCGACGCTCTGCAAGCTGCCGCAGGACCAGGCGGAGAGCTGTCCTGGCAACACGAAGATCGGCGGCGGCACGGCGAAGGCGAACCTCGTCGGTACGAACACCGCGACCGGCCAGAAGACCGTGGTGCCGAATTTGGGACAGAAGGTCAGCGCCTTCACGGTGAGCGGCGGCCTGTACCTCGTCGTCAAGGGCACAACCCTGCCGACGACCGCGATCCTCAAGGCGACCCTCAGCAAGAAGGGTGCGCTCAGCGTCAACGTCGAGCGTGACCTCCCGGTCATCCCGGGCGGGAACAAGATCGTCCTGACCGACTTCTCGGTGGACATCAAGAAGTTGACCAAGGGCAAGGGCAAGAAGCTGAAGTCCTTCATCACCACGCCGAAGTGCGGCAAGTCGAAGAAGTTCACGATCAAGTCGAACTTCAACTACGACGACGGCAGCAAGAAGAACATCACCACCACACAGAAGTGCAGCAAGTAGCTCAGCAAGACCTGCCCTCCTGACAGGGATGTAGCAAGCGACGGCCCCGCTCCGGCGGGGCCGTCGTCCTGCTCAGGACATTCCGGCGAGTGCGCGCAACAGCTCCGGCGACCCCCAGAGCTCGACAGCGGCTGCGGCGAGCAGGACAGGTATCGCGATCGCGACAGTGACGAAGGTCGCGGCGAGCAAGTCGTCCCAGCGGCCTTGGCGGCTGGCGATGATCCAGGCGGCCAGCGGCAGGAACAGTGCGGTCAGCTCGGGAAGCGCGTGGGGCAGCAGGCCAACGATCAGCGTGCCTGGGCCGATCTGCAGCAGCCCTGACACGTCAGCGGCCAAGAGGCCGATGCCGTAGGCCTGGGTGCAGAGCGAGAAGATCGTCGCGCAGAGGACGAAGGCGATCGCCAGCGGCCCGGCCTTCTCGTGGATCCAGCGGTCGACGCCGCTGCGATTCGCCGCCGACAGCGGTAGCGAGCTTCCCGCGATGAAGCCCGCCACGCAGGCCATCGCGTGCAGCGCCAGCACGAGGCCGTTGCGGTAGAGGATGTGCAGGTAGTCCGCGAGGTCGGGCGGGTGGGTCAGACCGGCGAAATTTAGGATCGCCGGCTGGGGCGTGGCTGCCTTCGCCACCAGATAGACGGCGAACAGCAGTCCACAGGCCACCACGAAGCTCAGCGCGACCCACGGCCAGAGCACCCGGCCGGGATCGTCGTTCCACTCGCGCAGCGCCGTCCGCGTATGAGCCATGCCCTGCACGAGGACCATGTCGTCGACGCTGCTCATCAAAGCCCCATCGGCGGGGCGGGGGCGGAAGTTGAGGCGGTCAGGCGCCGGCGGCCGGGTGCTGCTGCGCCCAGGCCTCGATCTTGCGCGAGTCCGAGACGACCTCGCCGTCGTCGGTCACGAGCACCGGCACCGCATAGCTGCCGGTCAACTCCTTCGCCCTCTTGCGCCCGGAGGTCTGGTTGACGAAGTCCGGCAGCGCCGCGAGACCGTAGGACTTGATCAGCTTCGGCTCGTAGCCGGCGTCGCGCAGCGCGTGGTAGGCGCGGCGGCAGGGATGGCCGCCGGGGCGCGGAGTCTGGAACGTGCCGTAACAGATGTATAGGTCCATCGGCCGACCGTACCCGACTTCGGGCCGCCGAGCCTTCGGGCCGCCGGACGGCCTCGGTACACTGGTAGGCCGCACCTCCCCCTAGCGGAACTGCCCCCGAGCACAGGATCCGATGGCCACTAACGACAAGACCCGAATCGCCAAGCCGAGCCCGATCGTCGAGGACGAGCAGGGACAGCTGGTCGCGAAGAAGGGCGTGTCGCGCGAGGTGATCCAGGAGCTCTCGAAGATCAAGGACGAGCCGCAGTGGATGCGCGACCTGCGCCTGAAGTCCTACGACATCTTCGAGCGCAAGCCGATTCCGACCTGGGGCGTCGACCTCTCAGGCCTCAACCTCGACGAGCTGGTGCTCTACAGCCCGCCCGAGGCCGGTCGCTACGACTCCTGGGACGACGTCCCGGCGGAGATGAAGCAGACCTACGAGGACCTCGGCATCCCGCAGGCCGAGCGCGAGCACCTCGCCGGCGTCGTCGGCGTCTGGCGCCAGGAGCCGGTCTACGAGGGGCTGAAGAAGGAGTACGCCGACCTCGGGATCCTCTTCTGCTCGATGGACACCGCGATCACCGAGTACCCCGAGCTGGTGCAGGAGTACTTCATGAAGAAGTGCGTCCCGCCGCAGGACAACAAGTTCTCGGCGCTGCACGGCGCGGTTTGGTCCGGTGGCTCGTTCCTCTACGTCCCGAAGGGCGTCAAGGTCGACCTGCCGCTGCAGGCCTACTTCCGCATGGAGGGCGCCAACGAGGGCACCTTCGAGCACACGCTGATCATCGCCGACGAGGGCTCCGAGGTGAACTACATCGAGGGCTGCACGGCGCAGACCTACAGCGTCAACTCGATGCACTCCGCCGTCGTCGAGATCTTCGTCAAAGAGGGCGCGAAGGCGCGCTACACGACCGTCCAGAACTGGTCGAAGGACATCTACAACCTCAACACCAAGCGCGCGATCGTCGAGGCCGAGGGCACGGTCGAGTGGGTCGGCGGCTCGATGGGCGCCAAGGTCGTGATGCTCTACCCGGGCTCGTTCCTGATGGGCGAGGGCGCGCGCGCCGACCACCTCAACGTCGGCGTCGCCAGCGGCAACGTCTGGAAGGACACCGGCGCCAAGGTCGTCCACCTCGCGCCGAACACCACCTCGAACATCCTCGCCAAGTCGATCTCCAAGGACGGCGGGATCATGGGCTACCGCGGTCTGGTCCGGATGGGCCACAACTCGCAGGGCTCGAAGTCCCACGTCCAGTGCGACGGCCTGATGATGGACCCGCACTCGCGCTCCGACACCTGGCCCGACATCCAGATCCAGAACCCGCACGTCACCGTCGCCCACGAGGCCGTCGTCGGCAAGATCTCCGACGAGCAGCTCTTCTACCTCCAGTCCCGCGGCCTCTCTGAGGAGGAGGCAGCCGCGATGATCGTCAACGGCTTCATCGAGCCTGTGACGAAGGAGCTACCGATGGAGTACGCCGTCGAGCTCAACCGGCTCATCCAATTGGAGATGGTCGGTTCCATCGGCTGAGCTCACTGCGGCGAGCGCAGTTCTGTAACGACTCAGATCGTTATGCGAAATAAGGCGCTCGCGCTCTGGTCGAGTGGCTCCTGATGCCTTATTCAGTCGAACCGCATGCGGTTCGACTGGGACAGGCACAACGAGGAGCACATCCTTCGGCACGGGATCCGGCCGATCGAGGCTGAGGAGGCACTGGCTGATCCTTGGCGTGCCGGTGGGGCGGATCGGCGGGATCTCGACGAACAACGACGGGCGGTTGTCGGTCGTACGCGAGCGGGCAGTGTGATCGTGGTCGTCTTCGTGCGACGCGGGTCGCGCGTTCGTGTTGTCACTGCGCGACCGGCCACCCGTCTGGAGAAACAGCGCTATCGTCGGAGAAGCCGATGATTCGGGTCAACAAGATCACGTCGCCGATGAAGGTTCTTGAGAGTTGGGATGACCTTCCTGAGTTCGAGAACGAGGCCGAGGAGGCTGAGTTCTGGGCGACGCATGAGCTAGGCCAGGAGATCTTGGATGCGATGGGCCCGCTCGACGACATCTTGGGTCCTCCTGACCCGAGACGGCAGCGCCCAGCGCCCTAGGGCCCTACTCAGGCCAGCTCGCGTCGCCGGTGACGGCGCCGCGCATTACCTTGAGGCTGAGCAGGGCGCACTTGCGGCGGGTGGGGGAGATCTCGATGCCGAGGAGGTCGATGACCCAGTCGGCGCCGAGGGCGGCGATGGCGTCGGCCTTCATGCCGATCAGCTCCTCGCTGGCGATCGAGGCGGAGGCCTGGGAGATCGCGCAGCCGTGGCCGTGGAAGCGCAGGTCGGTGACGATGCCGCTGTCGTCGATGATCAGGTGAACGCCCAGCTCGTCGCCGCAGAGCGGGTTGTGGTCGTGCCACTCGCGGTCGTGGGGCTCGAGCTCGCCGAAGTTGCGCGGGGCCTTGTAGTGATCGAGGATGTAGTCGCGGTAGAGGGCGTCCATCAGAGGTGAAACACCTCGCGGGCGGTCTGGAGGGCCGCGATCAGACGATCGACGTCGTCGTGGGTGTTGTAGACGTGGAAGCTGGCGCGTGCCGTGGCCGGCACGCCCATCTCACGCATCAGCGGCTGGGCGCAGTGGTGGCCGGCGCGGATGCAGACGTGCTCGCGGTCGCAGATCTCGGCGAGATCGTGGGGGTGGATCCCCTTGAGCTCGAGCGAGACGACGCCGCCGCGCAGGTCAGGGTCGACAGGCCCGAAGGCGCGTAGGCCCTCGACGTCCTCGAGCCGTTCGAGCGTGTAGGCGGTCAGATCGCGCTCGTGGGCGCGCACCGCGTCCATCCCGATTGCGGACAGGTAGTCGATCGCGACGCCGAGCCCGACGCCCTCGGCGATCGCCGAGGTGCCGGCCTCGAACTTCCACGGCAGGTCGTTCCAGGTCGACGTGTCGAAGCCGACCGCGGCGATCATGTCGCCGCCGCCGAGGAACGGGCCCATCGCCTCGAGGATCTCGCGACGGCCGTGCAGCACGCCGATCCCGGTCGGTCCAAGCGCCTTGTGGCCGGTCCAGGCGTAGAAGTCGGAGTCGATCGCCGCGACGTCGACCGGCAGCTGCGGCATTGCCTGCGAGCCGTCGATCAGCGTGACTGCGCCCGCAGCGTGCGCGCGCCGGACGATCTCGGCGACCGGGTTGATCGTGCCGAGGACGTTCGACACGTGCGCGACCGACACGAGCTTCACGCGGCCGCCGGCAAGCACCTCATCGAGCTCGTCGAGCGACAGCTGCCCGTCATCGGAGACGCCGAGGTAGCGCAGCTTCGCGCCCTTGCGCTGGCACAGAAGCTGCCACGGCACGATGTTCGAATGGTGCTCCATGTGGGTGATCAGCACCTCGTCGTCGGGCCCGACGTTGTCCTGTCCCCATGCGTAGGCGACGAGGTTGATCGCCTCGGTCGCGTTACGGGTGAAGATCGTCGTGTCGGTCTCGCCGCCGGCAAAGGTCGCGACCCGCGCTCGCGCGCCCTCGAAGAGGTCGGTCGCCTCCTGCGACAGCTCGTAGACGCCACGGTGCACGTTGGCGTTCGAGTTGCGGTAGTAGGAGTCGATCGCCTCGATCACGGCGGTCGGCTTCTGCGACGTCGCCGCCGAGTCGAGGTAGGCGATCGGCAGGCCGTCGCGCTCGCGCGACAGGATCGGGAAGTCGGCGCGCACACCCGCGAGCGGATCGGTTGCGGAGGTTGGCGACGAGGACATCGTCACGCCTCCTGCGCCGCTCCCGCTCGGTGTCCGACGAACTCTTTGACCTGATCCTCGGCGGCGAGCAGCTTCTCGCCGATCCGGCGGCGGATCAGGGTCTCGAGGCCCGGGTCGTCGAGCCGCTGCACGACCTCCTCGAAGTAGCCCTCGACGAGCGTCCGGACAGCGTCGATCCGCGAGATGCCGCGGGTCATCATGTAGAAGATCTGGTCCTCGTCGAGCTCGCCTACGGTGCCGCCGTGCGACGCCGAGACGTCGTCGACCTTGACGATCAGCGACGGGATCGCGTCGCCCTTGGCCCGCTGCGAGAGCAGCATCTGGTGGGTCTGCAGGTAGGTGTGGCTATTCGTCGCACCCTCGACGATCTCGATCAGGCCCTCGTAGGACGCACGCGACTCGCCGGTCAGCGCGCCCTTCCAGACCGTGTCGCCGGCCGTGTGCGGGGCCTCGTGCAGGTCGGTCGTGAACAGGTCGAGGTGCTCGTCACGCTCGGTGAAGTAGAGGCCCGTGTGACGCATGTCGGAGCCCTTCTCCGCCGTGATGATGTCGAGCGTCTGCTTGGTGAGCCGCCCACCGAGGTGGACCGGCACCCAGCTCACGAAGGCGTCACGGGCGATCACGACGCGCTTGGTCGAGATGTCGTAGATCTCGCCGCGGCCCCAGTCCTGGAAGTGGGCGACCTTGGCGCGGGCGCCCGGGGCGGTGTAGAGCTCGAAGGCGCCGGCGTGCAGCGCCTGGCCGTCGATGTCGGCGCCGAGGCAGTACTCGCGGATCGCGCACTCGGAGTTCTCGCCGAGGATCGCCAGCGTGTGCGCGTACTGCGCGGTGCCGGGCTCGTCGATCGCATAGACACTCTGGATTGGCTTCTCGACGCGGACGTTCGCCGGGACGTGGATGAACACGCCACCGGTCCAGAACGCGGCTGTCGCGGCCGGGAACTTGCCCTCGTCCTCGGAGAGACGGCGCATGTACCACTCCTGAACCAGCTCGCTGTGCTCCTCGGCGGCCTGCTCGAGCGGCATCACGATCACGCCCTGCTCGGTCAGCTCGGCGTCGACCTCGATGTAGATCGTGCTGGCGCCACGCTGGACGATCAGCGCGCCAGGCTCGCCGTCGAGCGCGTCGCGGACCTCGCTCGGCAGCTCGTCCTCCGAGCCGACGGGCTCGTAGCGGCGCGGCTCGAGCGCGTCGAGGTCGAGGTTGCGCAGCGAGGTCGTCCAGAACCCCGAACGGCGCCAGGTCGGCACCGGCTCGGCCTCGTAGGCCGCGAGCGCGGCGGTGCGCTTCTCCTCCAGCCAGCTAGGAGCCATTTGCCGCCGCGACCTCCTCGCGGACGAAGTCGTAGCCCTTCTCCTCGAGCTCGTCGGCGAGCTCCGGGCCGCCCTCGCGGACGATCCGGCCGTCGAGCATGATGTGGACGAACTGCGGCTTGACGTAGTCGAGGATGCGCGTGTAGTGGGTGATGATCAGCGAGCCCATGTCGGGGCCGCTGAGCGCGTTGACGCCGTCGGAGACGATCCGCAGCGCATCGATGTCGAGCCCGGAGTCGGTCTCGTCGAGCACCGCGATCTCCGGCTTGAGCATTGCGAGCTGGAGGATCTCGGCGCGCTTCTTCTCGCCACCGGAGAAGCCCTCGTTGAGGTAGCGGCTGGTGAAGGCGCGGTCGATCCGCAGCAGCTCCATGTTCTCGCCGAGCAGCTTGCCGAACTCCTTGACCTTGATCGGCTCGTCGCGCTTGGCGTTGACGGCCATCCGAAGGAAGTTCGCGACCGACACGCCGGGGATCGTCGCCGGGTACTGGAAGGCCATGAAGAGGCCGGCGCGGGCGCGCTCGTCGGGGCCCGCCTCGGTCATGTCCTCGCCGTTGAAGAGGATCTTGCCCTCGGTCACCTCATAGGTCGGGTTGCCCATGATCGTGTTGGCGAGCGTCGACTTGCCGGAGCCGTTGGGGCCCATCAGCGCGTGTGTCTCGCCCTTGCGCACCGTGAGGTTCAGCCCGCGCAGAATCTCGCGCTCCTCGATGCGTACGTGCAGGTTCTGAATCTCCAAGCTCATGCGGTGGCGTTCTCCGTGCCTTCCAAGTCGTGGTCGTCGCCGGCGTTAGGGCGACCTATGAGGTTATCGGCGCGGCCGTCTCGGCTCAGCGCCCGGCTGCCAGCAGCCGCAGATCGTGGGCCAAGCGCTCGGGAGTGACCTCACCGAGCGGATAGCCGACCCGCTGGACGCCGTTGCCGTCGACCAGCACGATACGCGCTGTGTGGTCGAGGTCGTCGAGCTGCGGCTCGACGGCGTATCCACGCCAGATTCGGCGCAGCTGCGGCCGCGTCCCGAGCACGAAGCGCATCCGCCCGGTCATCCGCTGCTTCGAGAGGAAGGCGCGCGCGCTATCGGGGGTGTCGTTGGCCGGATCGACCGAGATCGCCAGCGCCGGCACGTCGCGCCCCAGCTCGTTGAGCGCCCCCTTGACCTGCTGCGCCTGCGCCGGGCAGCTGTCCTCGCAGTTCGAGTAGAGGAACGTCACGATCGCCGGCCGGCCGCGCAGGTCGGCCATCCGCACGATGTCGCCTTCCTCGTCGGGCAGCCCGACCTCCGGCGCCTTCAGGCCCGCCGGCAGCGTCGCGCCGGCGAACCGGGTTCCACTCGATGTGTCGTCCGACGAGTTAGTCGCGGCCAGCGCGATCGCGCCAAAAGTCGCCACGGCAACCACCACCAGCGCGATCACGATGCGCGGATTCACGGCCTCGCAGGGTAGCTCGACCGCGCCCCCACCGTGATGGCGGGACTCAGCTCCCCGCGCCGCCATCGGGCCGCATCCGGTAGCCAACGCCGCGAACCGTCTCGATCGACGTGACGCCGAAGGGCCGGTCGACCTTCTCACGCAGGTAACGGACGTAGACGTCGACCACGTTCGAGCGGTTCTCGTACTCGTAGTCCCAGGCGTGCTCGAGCAGCTGGAAGCGCGAGACCACTTCGCCGGGGCGGCGCAGGAAGGTCTCGAGCAGGGCGAACTCCTTTGCGGAGAGGACGACTTCGGTGGCCCCGCGCCACACCTGCCGGGTCGCCGGATCCAGGCGCAAGTCGCCGGCCGAGAGGATGCTGGGGCGCTCGACCGGGCCGCGGCGCGCGAGCGCGCGCAGCCGCGCCAGCAGCTCAGCGAACGAGAACGGCTTGGCGAGGTAGTCGTCCGCGCCGCCGTCGAGTCCCTCGACGCGATCCTCGAGCGCGTCGCGGGCGGTGAGCATCAGCACCGGCGCCCAGACGCCGTCGTCACGCAGCCGCCGGCAGGTCTCGAAGCCGTCGATCCCAGGCAGCATCACATCCAGGACCACCGCGTCGTACTCGGTGGCCTGGGCCATCCAGAGGGCGTCCTCGCCCCTGGTCGCGACGTCCGCGGCGAGACCCTCCTCGCGTAGCCCACGGCGGATCAGGCCGGCCATCTTCAGCTCGTCCTCCACCACCAGGACCCTCATCGCGGATCCGGCTCGGCCGGGAGCGAGATCCAGACGTCGGCGCCGCCCTCCAAGCGGTTGCGCGCTCCGCGGCTGCCGTCGTGCGCCATGGCGATCGCGTTGACGATCGCCAGGCCGAGCCCCGTGCCGCCGCGCGGCCGCGCCGGATCGGCGCGGGTGAAGCGCTCGAACGCGCCGTCGAGGAACTCCGGCGGGAAGCCCGGACCGTCGTCGCGCACGTGGAGCTCGACGGCCGAGTCACGCGACTCGACGGCGAGCACGACGTCTCCGTCGCCGTGGCGCAACGCGTTCTCGACGAGATTGCCGACGGCCTGATCGACGCGCAGCGGATCGGCGTCGACCACCGCCGTGACGCTCGGCTCGACGCGGATCGCCCGTCCCGCGTCGGTGGCGCGGCGCTGGAAGCGCTGACCGACCCGCGCGAGCACCGCTTGGGCTGAGATGTGGGCGAGCTGCACGGGCAGCTGTCCCTGATCGGAGCGGGCGATGACCAGCAGATCCTCGGCGAGCTGGTTTAGCCGATCGGTCTCCTCGGCCGCCGAGCGAACTGCTGCCTCGAGCTCGGCCGCCGAGCGGTCTCCCCGAAGCGCCAGCTCCAGCTCGGTCCGCAGGATCGCCAGCGGCGTGCGCAACTCATGGCTCGCGTCGCCGACGAATGCCCGCTCGCGCACGAAGGCGGCCTCCTGACGGTCGAGCATCTCGTTCAGGGTGTCGCCGAGGCGCGCGATCTCGTCGCGCGCTGGCGGCACCGGCAGCCGGTCGTCGGGCGTGGCGATCGACAGGCCGGCGGCCTTGCGACGCATCGACTCCACCGGCCGCAACGCCGCGGCAGCCACGCCATAGCCGGCCAGCGAAGCGAGCAGCAGCGCTGCTGCCCCGCCGATCAGCAGCACGGCCGCGAGGCTGTCGAGCGCCTCGTCGCGATCGTCCAAGGCCGCTCCGACCACGGCGACCAACCGCCGATCGCCGGCCTGCACCGGTGTTGCGAGCAGACGCGACGGATCCTCGAGCCCACGATCGTCGACCCGGTCCAGTTGGACGATCTCCGTGGTCGCGCGACGAAGCTCGTCGGGCGTCAGCAGCGGTTGCGACCGCAGCGAAGGCGGAGCGTCGACGACGCGCCCCGCCGGCGTGAGCACCTGGGCGAAGGTCTCGCCGCCCTCCGCCAGCGGCCCCGCGGTGGGTTGGCGCAACGGCTGGCGGCCGCCGTCGGCGAGCGTCGCTACGTCGGTCGCCTTCGAGGCGAGCGTCTGGTCGATTCCGCGATCGAGGTCGCTCTGCAGGCGGAGGTAGACGAACGCTCCCGTCGCGGCGAGCACGACCGCCATCACCGTCGCGAACGCGAGCGCGAGGCGCAAGCGGATCGGCAGGCGACGCAGCCGGCTCATCTATCCATCTTGGCGGGCCACATCGGGGCTGGCCATCGTCCACGCAATCGATGAGAGGACGATGAGAGCCGCGGTGGGGTCAGGGGGCGTTCTGCTGCTCGCGCCGGCCAGATCGCGGTCTAGAGTCCGCGACGTGGCCGACTCGTCCGTCCTCGAGGTTCGCGGCCTGCGCGTCGAGCGCGGCGGCACCGAGGTGCTCCACGGGATCGACCTCGCCATCTCCGCAGGCAGCGTCACCGCCCTGGTCGGCGACTCCGGCGCGGGCAAGACGAGCCTCCTGCGGTGTGTCGTCGGCCTGGACGCCGCCGTCTCCGGCGAGGTGATCTTCGACGGCTCCGACACACGTTCGCTCGACCCTCGCGAGCTGCGACGGCGGGTCGCGCTGGTCGCGCAGACGCCGGTGATGCTGCCCGGCGACGTGCGGGCCAATCTCCTCTACGCGCTGCCCGACGCCGACACTGCCGTGGCGGGCGAAGCGCTCACCGCCGTCGGACTGGACCGCGCGCTGCTCGACCGCGACGCTCGGCAGCTCTCCGGCGGAGAGCGTGCGCGCGTGGCGATCGCCCGGGCCCTCTCGCGCCAGCCGCGGGTGCTGCTCCTCGACGAGCCGACCGCGTCCCTTCACGCGGAGGCGGTCAGCGGGATCGAGCGGCTGATGACGCGCCTCGCCGCCGAGGGCATCGCGGTCGTCATGGTGACCCATGACGCGGCGCAGGCCGACCGCGTCGCCGACGCCGAGATACGACTGGATGGCGGGCGGATCGCATGACCGGCATCCTGGTCGCGATCGGGCTCGTGCTGCTCGCCGTCGTCCTCTCGCACAGGCTCGCGCTCGGCCTCGAGCGCGAGCTGATCGTCACCGCGGCCAGGGCGATCGTGCAGCTGACGGTCGTCGGTCTGCTGGTGACGATCGTCTTCGAGCACGTCGGGCTCGCGGCTGGATTCGTGGCGCTGATGCTCGCCGCGGCCTCGATCACGTCCAGCCGGCGCTTGCGCGGCGTCGCGCGTCCGCTGCTGCCCGCCGCCGCCGCGATCGCGCTCGGCGCGGCTACCGGCCTGGTTCCCCTGCTGGCCTCCGGCGCATTCGACACCACTCCGCGCGAGCTGATCCCGATCGCGGGCATCCTGATCGGCGGCGCGATGGCGGCGACGTCGCTGACCGGCCGGCGCCTGCTCGACGATCTCGGCGCGAGCGTCGCGACGATCGAGACCCGGCTCGCGCTCGGTGCGTCGGTTCAGGAGGCACTGCGCCCGCTTACCCGCCAGGCAACACGCAGCGGCCTGATCCCAGCACTCGACCAGACCAAGAACGTCGGCCTCGTCGCGTTGCCCGGAACGTTCGTCGGGCTCGTCCTCGGCGGAGCCGACCCGGCCGAGGCCGCCCGTGTTCAGCTCACGGTCCTGCTCGCCCTGCTCGGTGTCGAGGTAGTCGCCGCGATTGCCTGCGCAAGGCTCGTCGCCCGTGCCTCCGAGCGACCCGGCCAACGAGTGTCGCCGGGCGAGTAGCCGCGTCGGCTGTCTCATGGCCATCTCATCGGGCTCCCTTAGACCAGGGGGTGTCACTCCAACGACAGGAGGAAATCCGATGAGGCGAATGCAGCGAAAGACGATGGTTGCGGGATTGGCGGCACTGGCCGTAGCGGCCGGTGGCGTCGGGGTTGCGAGCGCGGTAGGCGTCGGCAGCGGCGACTCCGAGGGCGCGGCGAGTGGTCCGGCGGCCGATCGGGCCACCGCCGCTGCACTCGAGATCACCGGCGGCGGCAACGCCAACCAGGTCGAGCGCGACAACGAGAACGGCGCGGTCTGGGAGGTCGAGGTCACGAAGCCCGACGGAGCGACCGTCGACGTCCGGCTCGACGGCTCGTACAACGAGGTCGCCGTCGAGAGCGACCACGCCGACAACGGCAAGGACGACGCCGAGCGCTAGCCGGCCGCTCTCATACGCCGCCCGTCTCGACACGGGAGATGGGCGGCGTTGGGAGCTCTACGGCTCTACGAGACCGCGGCGGATCGCGTAGCGGGCCAGCTCGACGCGGTCGCGCATGCCGAGCTTGGCGAGCACGTTGCCGCGGTGCGACTCGACGGTCTTCTCCGAGACCTTCAGCGCCTCGGCGATCTGGCGGTTGGTGCGGGCCTCGGCGATCAGCTTCACGACCTCGAGCTCGCGCGCGGTGAGCTCCTCGCGGCGGCTGTCGGGGTCCTCCTCGAGCCAGCGCCGCATCAGCGCCTGCTGGGTCGACGAGGAGATGAACGTCCGGCCGGCGGCGATCGTCCGGATCGCGTCGATCAGGTCGGAGTCGGCGGCGCGCTTCGGGACGTAGCCGAGCGCGCCGGCGTCGAGTGCGTCGAAGAAGTAGCGCTCGTCCTCGTGCATCGAGAGCATCAGCAGGCCGATGTCGCCGTGATGCCCGTGGATCTGGCGCGCGGCCTGCAGTCCGGTCAGGCCCGGCATCGAGACGTCGAGCACCGCCACGTCGGGCCGCTCGGCGAGCGCGAGCTCGACCGCGGCGATCCCGTCGGCCGCCTCGCCGACGACCGACATGTCGGTCTGGCGCTCGATCAGCATCGCCAGCCCGGAGCGGACGACGCCGTGATCGTCGGCGATCGAGACCCGGATCACGGCAACCTCAGTGTCAGCTCGGTGCCCGCTCCGCGCTCGGAGCGCAGATCGAGCGCTCCGCCGGCGAGCCGCGCACGCTCGGCCATGCCGTCGAGACCGAGCCCTCCCGTGCGGGTCGCGAACGGGTCGAAGCCCTGGCCGTCGTCGCGGACGCGCAGCTCGACACTGTCACCAACCGTCGTCAGCTCGACGTCCACTCGTCCCGGCTGTGCGTGCTGGGCGGCGTTGCTGAGCGCCTCCTGGGCAACTCGGTAGACGACTGTCTGAACGTCGTCGTCGAGCCCGCTCGGATCGCCGTTGACGGCGATGTGCGCCTCGACGCCGGTCCGCTCGGCGAAGCCGCGCAGCTGGGCCTCGATCGCGGGGGCGAGGCCGTGGTCGTCGAGCGCCGTCGGGCGCAGTTGGCGTGCAAGTCGCAGTAGCTCGTCCATCGCCTGGCCAGTCAGCTGCTTGAGCTCGGCGACCTGCGGGCGCTGGTCGGCCGGCACGTCTTGGGCGAGTGCCTCGAGCCGCAGCAGGATCCCGGTCAGTGCTTGGTTGACCTCGTCGTGGAGATCGCGCGCCACGCGCCGGCGCTCCTCCTCTTGTCCGCGCAGCACGAGCTTGCCCGAGCGCCTGCGCTCGTCGTCGACGCGCTGCAGGAGACGGTGGAACGAGGCTGCCAGGCGGTCGACCTCCTCGGTCTGGTCATCGCCGAGGTCGAACGTCGCCGGCTCGGTCGGGTCGATCTGCTCGAGTCGCGCAACGAGTCGCTCGAGCGGGTCGAACCGCTTCTGGAGCATCCAGAGGTTGACGCAGAAGGTCAGTACGGCGGCGAGCGCGAGGATCCCGAACTGCCAACGCTGGTCGCCGATCGAGATCTGGTGATCGGAGGCGATCACCGCCGCGAGCGTCGCTGCGAGCAGCGTCAGCGAGACCAACACCACATTGGCCGCTACAACCTGTCCGATCAGGGAATCGCCGCGTCGTCTCATCAAATGGGGTCTAGACCCCATATCGGCAGCGACCCCCGATGACGACAATTCCAATTAGAAGCTTTCGGCGATGGGTGCCGTGAGTTTCCGCAAGCAGTGTCTGGGTTGAACAGCGTCGGGGCGTCCGAGAGGGCGCCCCGGCCGCGTTCTGGGACCGAACGAGAGCCGCTATCCTTTGTGAAGCATTGGCGTAGAGAGCGAATTCGCGGCTCTTGCGTAGAATTGACCTAGACCAGACCGACTTTCAGGAGTTTTCGTATGCCCAGCGGTGCTGAGCTGATCAAGAAGGCCAAGGAGCAGATCACCGAGGTCGACCCGAGCGAGGTCCACGACCTCCTGGGCAACGGCCATCGCAACGGCGCCGTCCTGGTCGACTGCCGCGAGGAGCACGAGTTCGCCGAGTCCCATCTGCCCGGGGCCGTCCACGTGCCGCGTGGCCACCTCGAGTCGCGCATCGAGGGCGCCGCGGGCGACAAGTCCGCGCGGGTCATCATCTACTGCCAGTCCGGCAACCGGTCGGCGCTGGCCGCCAAGACACTGATCGACGAGCTCGGCTACGAGCAGGCCGAGTCGATGACCGGTGGCATCACGCTCTGGAAGGACCGCGGCTACGAGGTCGAGACCCCGCGCCGGCTGACCGCCGAGCAGCGCGAGCGCTACTCGCGCCACCTGCTCGTTCCCGAGATCGGCCTCGAGGGTCAGCTGAAGCTGCTCGATGCGAAGGTGCTGCTGCTCGGCGCCGGCGGGCTCGGCTCGCCGACCGCGCTCTACCTGGCCGCCGCCGGCGTCGGGACGATCGGAATCGTCGACGACGACGTCGTCGACCTATCGAACCTCCAGCGTCAGGTCGCGCACTCCGAGAGCCGGATCGGCGTGGCGAAGGTCGACTCGGCCGAGCAGGCGATCCACGAGATCAACTCCGACGTCGACGTCGTCAAGTACAAGACCCGCCTCGACGCCGACAACGTCATGGAGATCGTCGACGGCTACGACGTGATCGTCGACGGCGTCGACAACTTCCCGACGCGCTACCTGCTCAACGACGCGACGGTGCGGCTGAAGATCCCGGTCGTCTCGGCGTCGATCCTCGGCTTCGACGGCCAGCTGTCGGTCTTCGCCCCTTACGAGGGTCCCTGCTACCGCTGCCTCTACCCGACGCCGCCGCCCGCCGAGCTCGCGCCCTCCTGCGGCGCCAACGGCGTGCTCGGCGCGCTGCCGGGGATCATGGGCGTCTTGCAGGCGATCGAGGTCGTCAAGCTGATCACCGGCGCTGGTGAGCCGCTGATCGGACGGCTGCTGCTCTACGAGGCGCTCAGCACCAGCTTCACCGACCTCAAGGTGCGGCGCGATCCGGAGTGCCCGATCTGCTCGCGTGATCCGGAGTCGATCTCCGACGACGAGATGGGCGTCTTCCCGGACTACGAGCTGTTCTGCGCCGCCGCCGGCTGAGATAGGGTCCGCTCCGTGAGCACGATCAAGATTCCCCCGGTTCTGCGCGCCTCGACCGGCGGCGAGCGTGAGGTCGCCGCCGACGGCGCCGACGTCGGCGAGCTGCTGAAGGCGCTCGCGGCGGCCCATCCGGCGACCGAGAGCCAGCTGTTCGGTGAGGACGGGACGCTCAACCGCTACGTCAACGTTTACCTCAACGACGAGGACGTCCGGGTTCTGAACGGGCTCGATACGGCGGTCAAGGCCGATGACACGCTCGTCATCCTGCCGGCGATGGCCGGCGGCGCGTAGCACCGACGGCGGAAGCGGCGTCGGTGCTGGCCAAGCGCCCCGGACGGGCGTAAGCTCGCTGGCGGAAAGCGACGAGGAGGCTGTGATGGCTTTGGCACGGGTGGTGTCCTTCGACGGGGTCGGCAAGGACCGCGCGGAGGAGATGAAGCGCGAGATGAGCGAGGGCGGTCGTCCCGACGAGATCCCCGCTTCGGAGATCGTGATGCTCCACGACGCCGACGCCGAGCGCGCGTTGGTGGTCCTGTTCTTCGAGAGCGAGGAGGACTACGCGCGAGCGGACGAGTTCCTGAGCGCGATGCCGGCGAGCGACACGCCCGGCCGGCGCACTGCGGTCGACAGGTACGACGTCGCGGTGCGCATGACCGCCTAGCTCTACGCCGAAGGGCCTAGGCGAGGCTTGCGCCTGCCGCTATCCTTTTTGAAGTGATGGAGGGCCTACAGAACCGGCCTTGCGGTGGCCGTTACGGCGACATCGTCGAGGCGATCGGCAATACGCCGCTGGTCGAGCTGAAGCGGCTGTCGCCGAAGCCGGGCGTGCGGATCTACGCCAAGCTCGAGTCATACAACCCGACCGGCTCGGTCAAGGACCGCGTCGCGCGTGGGTTGATCGAGGATGCCGAGACGCGCGGTGCGATCGCTCCGGGACAGACGATCCTCGAGCCGACGTCCGGCAACACCAGCATTTCGCTGGCGATGATCTGTCAGCGCAAGGGCTATCCGCTGAAGGTCGTGATGCCCGACAACGTCACTGCGGAGCGGACGCAACTACTGAGCATGTACGGCGCCGAGATCGTCTACTCGCCCGGTGCGCAGGGCTCGAACGGCGCGGTCGCGCTGGCGCTCGAGATGGCCGAGGCCGACGCGAGCTATTACATGCCGTACCAGTACGGCAACAGCGCCAATCCGAACGCCCACTACAACGGCACCGCGCTGGAGATCCTCGACGAGCTCGACGAGGTGACGGCGTTCGTCGCCGGCCTCGGCACCGGCGGCACGCTGATGGGCAACGGCCGCCGCTTCAAGGAGCACGATCCGGAGACGACGATCGTCGCGGCGGAGCCGCTGCAGGGCGAGCTCGTCCAGGGGCTGCGCTCGCTCGACGACGGCTTCATCCCGCCGATCATCGACCTGTCGCTGATCGACCGCAAGATCTTCGTGTCGAACCGCGACGCAGTCGTCTGGACCAAGAAGCTGCTCGAGGAGGAGGGGCTGTTCCTCGGCGTCTCGACCGGCGCGATCGCTGCGATCGCGACGCGGATCGCCGGTGAGCTCGACGAAGGCAACGTCGTCTTCGTCTCACCGGACGACGGCTGGAAGTACCTCAGCTCCGGTGTCTACACGAAGCCGATCGATCAGCTCGAGGCCGAGGGCGTGCTCGACTCGGCTTCCTTCTGGTAGTCAGACTCGGCCGGCTCCGGCTGGACCGGCATCTCATCGGGCAGGTCGTCGTCGTAGGGGACGTCGCCCATCACGACGGCTGGATCGACCGGTAGGCCGCCCGGATCGTCGTGGCGTGGGGCAGGCGGGTCGATCTCGGCGCTGCCGTCGTCGTCCTCGTCGTCGTCGTGGTCACCGATGCCCTGCAGCGAATCGCGCAGCTCGCGCATCCCGCGACCGAGCGAGCGCGCCGTCTCCGGCAGCCGCGACGGGCCGAGCACGAGCAGTGCGATCACGAGGATCACGATCAGCTCGGGTGCGGAGGGGGAGAGGAAGGCCATGACTCCCAAGGCTAGCCACTTCATGGGTCCCCTACGCTTCGACCCATGCGGATGACCAGGGCCCAGTGGGACGAGCTGATCGCGCACGCCCAGGAGGAGGCCCCGAACGAGTGCTGCGGCTACGCGCGCGGCAAGGACGGCGCGATCGACACCGTCTACCGAGCGGTCAACGAGCGTCACTCGCCATATGGCTTCGAGTTCGGCTTCGCCGCGCTCAACGCGACCAACGAGCTCGACGACGAGGGCTGGGAGGTCGCGACCTACCACTCACATCCGCGCAGCGCGGCCGAGCCGTCGCAGACCGACATCAACCTCGCCACCTATCCGAGCTGGACCTACCTGATCGTCTCGCTCGACGGTGAGCCCCACGTTCGGGCTTGGCGGATCGTCGACGGCAAGGTCGACGAGCAGCCGATCGAGGTCGATGGCTGATCTCCCCGGATCGGACCAAGGACCGGAGGAGACCGAGCCTCCGCGCGACGCTGCGCACGAATACGCCCGCAAGATCGATCCGCGCTACACCGAGGGCGAGCTGGTCAAGGTCGGTTGGGCCAGCAACCAGGCCGAGGCCGAGCTGATCCAGGGCCTGCTGCTCGAGAACGGCATACCGAGCACCCTGAGCCGCTCGATGGGCTTCGACGTGCCTGACTTTCTCGCCGCCGGACCGCGCGACATCTTCGTGCCGGCTGCAGGTGTGGAGGCCGCGCGCGAGCTGCTGCCCGACACCGGTATGGCGTCGGCGAGCGCGGACGGCCCGCAACTCGCCCAGGCGCTGAAGATCGCCGCGGTGCTGCTGCTCGTCGGCGGTGGCGTCGCTTTGCTGGCGTGGCTGCTCCAACCAGCCGGCTGACCTGGATGATGGTCGGGGGCTCGCGCCCCCGGGCCCCCGTGGCACCTGGCCGGTAGCCTTGGGCAGCCGATGGACTTCGCCCCGTCCGAGCGCGTCGCCGAGCTGCGCGAGCGCGTCCAGGCCTTCATGGCCGAGCACGTCATGCCCGTCGAGGACGAGGCGATGCGCGCGCTCGACGAAGACGTGGGGCCGGGCGTCGCCTACCCGGCGATCCTCGTCGAGCTGCGCGAGCGGGCGAAGGGGGAGGGCCTGTGGAACCTCTTCATGCCGGACGAGGAGTACGGGCCCGGGCTCGCCAACTGGGAGTACGGGCTGCTCTGCGAGGACATGGGCCGCTCGCCGGTCGCGCCGATGGTCTTCAACTGCTCGGCGCCCGACACCGGCAACATGGAGATCCTCGCCGAGTACGGCAGCGACGAGCAGAAGCAGCGCTGGCTGGCGCCGCTGCTGACCGACCACGTCCGTAGCTGCTTCTCGATGACCGAGCCGGAGACGGCGGGCTCGGACCCGACCGGTCTAGCCGCGCGCGCCGTGCTCGACGGCGACGAGTGGGTCGTCGACGGCCACAAATGGTTCACCTCGGGCTACAACGGCGCCGACGTCGCGATCGCGATGGTCGTCACAGACCCCGATGCCGCGCCGCACAAGCGCGCGAGCATGATCCTGGTGCCGGTCGATGCGCCGGGCTTCACGGGCGTCCGCCCGGTGCCGGTGATGGGCCACAGCGCCGGCCCCGGCCACTGGGAGGTCACCTATGAGGGCGTGAGCGTCCCGGCCGCCAACCTGCTCGGCCCGCGCGGCGACGGCTTCGCGATCGCCCAGGCGCGGCTCGGCCCCGGCCGCATCCACCACTGCATGCGCGCGATCGGCTCCGCCGAGCGGGCCTTCGAGCTGATGTGCCGGCGCGCCAACGAGCGCGAGGCGTTCGGCGGGCCGCTCGCCGACAAGCAGTTCGTCCAGGACTTCGTCGCGACGTCGCGGATCGAGATCGACGCCGCGCGGCTGATGGTCCTGCACGCCGCCTGGAAGATGGACACCGAGGGCAAGCGCGCCGCGCGCCAGCAGATCTCGATGATCAAGGTCGTCGCCGCCCAGATGCACCAGGCTGTCTGCGACCGCGCGATGCAGGTCCACGGCGCGCTCGGGATGTCCGACGACGTGCCGCTGGCGCTGATGTGGCGCCAGGGCCGCTGGCTGCGGATCGCCGACGGCCCCGACGAGGTCCACAAGCAGTCGATCGCGCGGCGCGAGCTGAGCCGCTTCAAATGAGGAGAGAGAGCTAGATGGCAACCGCCGCCCCGACCAGCCCCGCCGACCACGGCCTGACCGACGAGCAGCGCGACTTCGTCGCCGCGATCCGCGACTACGCGGCGCGCGAGGTGACGCCCGACAAGCTCGACGCGCTGACCGACGGCGGCAAGGACCCGCACAACCACGAGGTCGCCGCCCAGATGGGCGAGCTCGGCTGGTACGGCGTGACGATCCCGGAGCAGTACGGCGGCTCCGGCGGAAGCTTCCTCGACGCGACGCTGTTCCTCGAGGAGAGCGCGCGCGGCCAGATTCCCGTCGGGGCCTACGGCGTGACGCTGATCTGCGTCGGCGCGCTGAACAAGTTCGGCACCGAGGAGCAGAAGCAGGACCTGCTCGGCCGGGTCGCCGCCGGCGGCACGCTGGCGATCGCGATGTCCGAGCCCGACGCCGGCTCCGACGTCGCCGCGCTGAAGTGCAAGGCGCGCCGCGACGGCGACGAGTGGGTGATCAGCGGCTCGAAGATGTGGTGCTCGTTCGCCCACAAGGCGAGCCACACGCTGATCGTCTGCCGCAGCGGCGAGGGCTCGGAGCGCCACGAGGGACTGTCGATGATCTGGGTCCCGCGCGAGGCCGAGGGCTTCACGATGCGGCCGATCGACACGCTCGGCGGCGAGGACACCAACGAGCTGCACCTCGACGACGTTCGCGTACCGGCCGAGAACCTGCTTGGGACCGAGGGCGCCGGCTGGGTCCAGCTGATGGCGGGCCTCAACAACGAGCGGGTGATCCTCGCCGCGCTTGCGCTCGGGCTCGCCCAGCGGGCCTTCGACGACACACTTGCCTACGTCAAGGAGCGGCGCCAGTTCGGCCGTCCAGTCGGTTCGTTCCAGGCGCTCCAGCACCGGTTGGCCGATCTCGCCACCGATCTCGTCCAGGCCCGGCTGCTGATCCGCTGGGTGGCGCGTCTGACCGACGAGGACCCGCTGCGGATGCTGCCCCAGGAGGCCTCGATGGCCAAGCTCGCCGCGACCGAGCTCGCGAAGCGCTGCGCGCTCGAGGCGGTCCAGATGGCGGGCGGCTACGGCTACGCGAAGGAGTACCCGATGGAGCGCCACCTGCGCTCCGCCGTCGTCACGACGATCTACGGCGGCACGTCGGAGATCCAGCGCAACATCATCGCCAAGACATTGGGGTTGTAGGCCGGGGGCTCGCGCCCCCGAACCCCCGTGGCACATCGGCCAGGGCCGGTCGCCCGCGGCCAATTGGCTCGGCCGGTCCTAAAGCCAAGCCGGCTTGTGGCCGATCACTAGTTCGTGGGCATCCCTCGCCCTGTCACCCGACTGGCCCCTGTAGGGGAAGCTGACGCTCGCGTCGGCTCGGCTACGGACGCCATGCGGGCGGTAACCCGCCTGCTGAGCGCCTCCGCCGACCTGCAGGGGCCAGACGTGGTCCGCCGCCGCCTGGTCGCCGAGGCGCGGGATTTCTTCGGCGTCGCTCGTGCCGTGCTGCTCGAGGTCCATGAGAGCGAGGGCCGCACCGAGCCGATCGTGGCGAGCCCGGCGATCGGCGTCGCCCGCCGCACGCTGCCCGTCTCCGACCTGCCTCCACTCGACCTGCTCCTGCATCAGGGCCTGCCGGCGCTGCTAGCGCAGCGCGCCGAGGCTCAGGCGATCGACCGTGTGCTCGGCCTCGACGGTAGCTCCGGCACCGCGCTGCTGCTCCCGATGCGTGCTGGAAGCGCCGTCCGCAACGTGCTGCTGCTGCTCGACGAGGAAGGACGCGACTTCAGCGAGGTCGAGATCGGCGTCGCCGGCTCCTTCGCCGCGGCGGCGGCCGCGAGCCTCGCCCAGATGCGGCTCGCCGAGGAGCACGCCGCTCAGGTCGCCCAGCAGGCTGCGCTCGCGCGCGCCGCGAAGACGCTCAACGAGAGCCTCGACCTCAACCGCGTGCTCGTCCAGATCTGCACCGAGGCGGCGAGCATCCTCGACGGCGACAACGCCGCGATCTACCGCGGCAACGCCGACGGCCTGACGGTCGAGGCGGTTCACGGCATCGTGCCCGAGGCGATCGGCTACGAGGTGTCGCCTGGTGTCGGACTCGCCGGTCGCGTTGCCGAGCTGGATCGGGCGCTGATCACCAACGACTACCAGGAGCTGACTCCCAAGCCCGATTCCGCCTTCTTCGGCGAGGTGCGCAGCTGCGTCGCCGTGCCGATGCACTGGGACGGCAAGCTGCGCGGCGTGCTCGCGGTCGGATACCACCGCCGCCACGAGGTCACGCGCGAGGACATGAACCTGCTCGAGGCGTTCGGCGAGCTGGCCGCGGCGGCTTGTCGCAATGCCAGCGCCCACGCCGGGCTGGCGCAGGTAGCGCGGACCGATGGCCTCACCGGCTGCCTCAACCACACGGCGATGCAGCACATGCTGCGGCGCGAGATCGAGCGCGGTGAGCGCACCGGCCATCGCCTGTCGCTCGTGCTGATCGACCTCGACGACTTCAAGCAGGTCAACGAGGAGCACGGCCATCTCGCCGGCGACGAGGTACTGCGCCGCGTGGGCAATGCGTTGCGCAGCACGGTCCGTCCGTACGACCTGGTCGCGCGCTACGGCGGCGACGAGTTCGCGATCGTCGCGATCGAGGCCGACGAGCAGGCCGCCTCGGAGCTCGCGCGGCGAACGCTCGACGGCATCGAGCGTGCACTTGCGGCCGACGGCGGTGTACCCGACGTCTGCGGCGCCAGCGCCGGCGTCGCTGAGTGGCAGCCCGAGCAGACACCGGCCGCACTGATCGAAAACGCCGATCGAGCGCTTCTGCACGGCAAGCAGCACCGTGGGCGGGGATCGGTCGTGGTGTATTCGTCGTTGCCCGCCGGCCTGCGTCCACTGCCGGCGCCGCAGGCGAGCATCCAGCCGCCGATCGCTCCGCTGGCCGCCGTCGAGGCCGCGTGGCCGGACCAGGGCCGCGAGCAGACCGAGCGGCTGCGCGTCCGGACCCGGCAACTGTCGCTCGCCAATGCGATCGGTACACGCCTGTCGGCGATGACGGATCCCGAGGAGATCATCGGCGCCGCCGTCGACGAGCTCAACCGCGCCTTTGGCTACTTCCTCTGCGCGATCGTCCGGATTCGCGAGGACAACTACGTCGAGGCAGTGGCGTGGCGCGGAACCGCGATGCCGCCCGGAGACGGCCCCGCGCTGGCGATGCCGCGCGCCGCCGGTGTGATCGGGCGCTGTCTGCGCGAGCGCCAGCCGGTGATCGTCGGCGACGTCCGCGACGAGCCGGATTACGTGGCGAAGCCGGAGACCGCCGACGTGCGCTCTGAGCTGGTCGTACCGCTCTGGGTCGGCGACGAGCTGTGGGGTGCGATCGACATCGAGGAGGAGCGCCCGAACGCGTTCGACGAGGACGACGCGCGCCTGGTGCAGACAGTCGCGGGCCAGGTCGGCTCAGCGCTGCGCTCGGCGATGCTCTACGAGCGCCTCGACGGCGCCTACATCGGCACGGCGCAGGCACTGGCTACCGCACTCGAGGCCGGCGACCGCGAGCGCGGACCGTCCAGCGCCGTGGTCGAGCTCGCGACAGCCGTCGGAGGCCGGTTCGAGATGAGTCAGGATGACGTTCGCGCGCTGCGCCTCGCCGCAATATTCCACGACATCGGCAAGGTCTCGGTCTCCGACGAGGTCCTCAACAAACGCGGCCCGCTGACCGAGACCGAGCGCCTCCAGATCGAGCGCCACACCGTCGTCGGCGAGAGCATCCTGTCCTCGGTCGAGTTCCTCGAGGACGTTCGCCCGCTCGTCCGCCACGCCCACGAGCGCTGGGACGGCGCCGGCTACCCCGACGGCTTGGCCGGCGAGGACATCCCCATGGGCGCCCGCATCGTCCACGCCTGCGACGCATACGACGCGATGACCGCCGAGCGTCCTTACCGCGACTCGTTGTCGAAGTCCGACGCTCGCGCGCAGCTGATCGCCGGCTCCGGCAACCAGTTCGATCCCGGCGTCGTCACCGCGCTACTCGCGGTGCTCGAAGACGCTGACGTTCCGGTTCCCGCTTAGGCCAAGACCGGCACTGCGTCTGAGGCAATCGCCTCGATCTCCGCGGCGGCACGGTCGAACTCCTCGTCGGAGAGCACAGGCGTGCCCTCGAAGGGGAGATCGCGGTGCAGCTCGATCCAGGAGCGACAGCCGTGGTACTCGGGACGGACCTTGACCGTCACCGGACGCGGGATGCGGTAGGTACGCAGCAGGATCACGTGCATCGGGTGATGACGCTTCCATTCGAGCCGCTTTTCGGCGTAGTCGGTCGTCCAGACGTAGTAGGGCGACAGGGCGTCGACGGCACGCGGATCGGTGATCAGGTAGCTCGCCGAGACCTCGGCCCAGGCGCGGATGCGGACCCGGTCGGGCTGGGGGATGCCGCCGTCCTGCAGCAGTGCGCGGGCGGGCGGGTCGCCATCGGGCCAGACACCCTCCTCGAGCGCGCGCCCGAGCTCGGGCAGGTGCGAGTCGCGCACGAGGTTGTTCTGCTGATGGTCGAAGGTGGGGTAGAGGAAGAACTGATCGTGCTCGATCTCGAAGTGCTTGTTCTCCTCGCGGATCCCGCCCTTGCGCAGGGTAAGCAGCTGCTCGCCCTCCGCTAGAGCGCGCACGGTCACAGCCCATTCCTTCAAAGCAACTGGCATGAAAAAGGGATTCCTTCCGAACCCGTGCGCAGGACGTTGACTCAGTGCTGGCGTGGCACGGGCGACGGATTGTGACGTAGGAGGCCGTTTAAATCAAGTGAAGTGTGCGCACGGTCACAGTTCTTTGTCGCTCTCGCCATGACCGCCGCCGCCGGGCGTCTCGATCCGCAGACGGTCGCCGGGCGACAGCGTTCCCGACGTCTTCGGCGGTAGCTCGGCGCCGTTGAGCAGGTTGCGTCCGCGGGCCCCGGGGGCGCCGCCGTCGGCGCCTGGCGGGGCATGGCGCCGCCGCTCGGTGATCAGGGAGTAGCGCATCTCGGCGAGCGCTTCGAGCTCGCGCGCGACGCCGTCGCCGCCGCGGTGGAGGCCGCCCCCGCCGGAGCCGCGGCGCAGCGCGTACTCGACGGCGCGCAGCGGGAACTCGAGCTCGAGCGCCTCGATCGGGGTGTTGAGCGTGTTGCTCATCGCGACGTGGACGGCGCTCGGGCCGTCGGCATCGGCGCAGGCGCCCTGGCCGCCGCCGAGCGTCTCGTAGTAGGTGAAGGCGTCGTTGCCGAGCGTGAGGTTGTTCATCGTCCCCTGGCCGAGCGCGTGGCCGAAGGCGGCGAGCACGAGGTCGGCGACCCGCGACGACGTCTCGACGTTGCCGGCGACGACCGCCGCGGGCGACCTGGCATTGAGCAGGCAGCCCTCCGGCACCGTGACGCGCAGCGGCCGGTAGGCGCCGGCGCATGGCGGCACGTCGGGATCGGCGATCACGCGCAGCGCGAAGTAACAGGCCGAGAGAGTGACCGCGAGTGGGCAGTTGAGGTTGCCGGGATGCTGGGGTGCGCTGCCGGAGAAGTCGAGCTCGATCTCGTCGCCAGACACGACCGCGCGCAGGCGCAGCTCGACGTCGCCGTCGGCCGCCTCGAGCACGTCGCTCGCTGTCCGCTCGCCGTCGGGCAACGCCGCGATCCTCGTGCGGGTGCGGCGCTCGGCATAGTCGAGCGTGGCCGCGATCCCGGCGCTCAGCTCGGCGACCCCGATCCGCCGCGCAAGTTGCTCGAGTCGCTGTGCGCCGGCGCGGTTGGCGGCAAGCTGGGCGCGTAGGTCGGCCTCGCGCTCGTCGGGATTTCGCATCTGGGCGATCAGTCCGTCGAGCAGCTCGCGGTCGAGCTCGCCGCCGCGGGCGAGTCGGGTCGGCGGGATCACGACCCCCTCGTCGGCCAGCGTGCGCGAGTCGGCCGGCATGCTGCCCGGCTCCGGCGCGCCGACGTCGGCGTGGTGGGCGCGGCTGGCCGCGAAGCCCAGCAGCTCGGCGCCGTCGAGGAAGACCGGCGAGATCACCGTGATGTCAGGGAGGTGGGTCCCGCCGGCGAACGGGTCGTTGAGGATCCAGGCGTCGCCGGGCGTCTGGGGCTCGTCGAGGATCGCCGCGACCGCGCTCGGCATCGCGCCGAGGTGGACCGGGATGTGCTCGGCCTGCATCGCCATCTGACCGTCGCGATCGAACAGCGCGGTCGACGCGTCGCGGCGCTCCTTGATGTTCGCCGAGTGAGCCGAGCGGACGAGCACCGCGCCCATCTCGTCGCAGGCCGAGCGCAGCGCCCCGACCATCACCTGCAAGGCGATGGGATCGAGGCTCATGTCGTCTCCTTCTCCAGCGTCACGCCGCTGGCGTCGGAGGCGCCCGCCCAGCCGGGCGGAACCACGAGCGTCGATCCCGGCAGCTCGACGATCGCGGGGCCTGCGATCTCGGCGCACCCCGCCCCGAGCACGACAGCCTCGTGCCACTCGTCGCCGAAGCGCGCGCGGCGGGTGCCGCGGCGCTCGGCTGGCGTGGCCGTTGCGGCGGGTGTCTCGGCGCCCGGCAGCGCGGCGGCGACGCGCACGGTCACCAGCTCTAGTGCGGCGTCGTCGTCGGCATACCCGTAGCGCTCGGCATGGGCTTCGTCGAAGGCGGTGCGCAACTCGTCCGGCTCGGGCACGAGGCCGGCCTCGACCGGCAGCTCGAAAGCCTGGCCGGCGTAGCGCAGCTCGTAGGTCGCGCGCAGCTCGGCGGCGGGCGCCCCGAGCTCGGAACGGCCACGTTCGCCGAGCCGCTCGACGGCCGCGGCAATGGCCTCTCGGGTCAGGTCGTCGCCGGTGAGCAGCACCGACTCGACGAGGTCGCGCCGACGCTCGGATACCGCAAGTCCAAGTGCCGACAGGACCCCCGATGCGGCCGGCGCAAGGATTCGCTCGATGCCCAGCTCGGCGGCGATCGCCGCGGCGTGCAGCGGGCCGGCGCCTCCGAACGCGACCAGGGTCAGCCCGCGCGGGTCGATCCCGCGCTCGACGGTCACGACGCGCGCCGCCTGCGCCATCTCGACGGCCGCGACGCGCAGCGTCCCCGCGACCGTCTCCTCGACCGAGATGCCAAGCTCGCCGGCGAGCCGGCCGACGGCTGCCTCAGCGGCTGCCCGGTCGAGCTCGATACCGCCGGCAAGCGGCGAGCCCGGATCGAGATGACCGGCCAGCAGGCTGGCGTCGGTGACCGTCGGCTCGGTGCCGCCGTGGCCGTAGCAAGCCGGTCCCGGCCGCGCGCCCGCCGAGCGTGGGCCGACGCGCAGCGCGCCGCCCTCGTCGCGCCACGCCAGGCTGCCGCCGCCGGCGCCCACGGTGTGGACGTCGACCATCGGCAGCGCCAGCGAACGGCCGGCGATCTCGCGCCCGCCGGTCACCGCGACTCGCCCGTCGAGCACGAGCGACACGTCGCAGGAGGTGCCGCCCATGTCGAGCGCCACGGCTCGCTGGGCGCCGGACTCGCGTGCGGCGGCCGCCGCCGCGACCGCGCCGCCGGCGGGACCGGACAGCACCGTCCACGAGCCGTGGCGGGCCGCCGTCGCCGCGTCGACGACGCCACCGCTCGACAGCATGATCTCGGGACTCGGCAGGCCAGCCGAGCGGGCCCGTGTCGTGAGCTGCTCGAGGTAGCGGCCGAGCAGCGGCGAGACCGTCGCATCGACGATCGTCGTCACGGAGCGCTCGTACTCGCGGAAGACCGCGGCGGTGCCGTGCGAGGTCGAGACGTGAACTCCGTCGAGCAGCTCTCCGACGGCGACTTCGATCGCCTGCTCGTGCTCGGGATGGCGAAATCCCCACAGCAGGCAGATCGCGACGGCCTCGACGTCGTCGGGCAGCGCCGCGAGGCGCCGGCGCAGCTCTTCGCGGTCGAGTGGTCTGAGCACTCCGTCGGGCGTACAGCGCTCGGGCGCGGCGACCAGCAGCTCGTCCGGCACGATCGGCGCCGGGATGTCGGCGCAGAGCCGGTAGAGCTCCGGCCGTGCCTGGCGACCGAGTCGCTCGACGTCGGTGAAGCCCTCGGTCGCGATCAGCGCGGTCCGCGCGGTGCGGCCCTCGAGCAACGCGTTGGTGCCGACGGTCATGCCGTGTACGAGTCGCTCGACGGCGTCGGGTCTCGCGTCGCCGAGCGCCTGCTCGATCGCGGCCATCACGCCGAGCGACTGATCGTCCGGGGTGGTCGGCGCCTTGCCGGTGCGGACGCAACTGGCGTCGATCGCCACGGCGTCGGTGAAGGTCCCCCCGACGTCGACTCCGAGAATCACTCGAGGAACGTATACCGG
>JBIOUS010000060.1:0-5649 GCA_044867325.1 Thermoleophilaceae bacterium
CGCTCGAGATCTCCGACGACGACATCGACATTCCCGAGTTTTTGAAGGACTGAGCAGAACGACGAGGGGCCCGCAGCGCGGGCCCCTCGCTGCTCTGTTGTTGACCGCAGCTACTTCTTGACGCGGAAGCCGATCCGCTTCGTGGTCGTGCCGGCGGTGGTGCGGGCGGTCAGCAGGACCCTGTAACGCCCGGCTGCGAGCTTGCGGCCGGCGATCTTCAGATCGTTGAGGCCCTTGGTCCCGTTGCGGTTGAACTTGCGCACGCCGACCCAGCGGGTGCAGCGCTTGCGGTTGGCGTTGGCGGCGGTCTGCTTGCGGCACTTGCCGCCTGCCTTGCGGCCCTTGGCGGCCTTCTGGAGCTTGACCGTCACCTTTGCGGCCTCCGAGAGGCGGTAGCTCAGCTTGCGCGCCCCGGTCGAGGTCGTGGCCACTGACAGTCCACTGACTGCCGGCTTGCCGACCGGCGGGGTGCAGGGCGCAGTGGCGTCGCTGCCGTTGCCGAGGCACTGATCCTGCGTCTCGTCGCCGTAGCCGTCCTTGTCGGCGTCGGGCTCGACGATGGCGCCGACGAGCAGCTCCTCGGTCACCTGATCGGAGTTGCGAGCCGCGGCGCCGTCGACCAGTGTCGGGGCGTAGACGTAGGTGAAGTCGCTACCGCTCGACGCATAGACGGCATTGGCGTCGCTGGTGTCGATCCCGAGGTGGTTGCCCTTCTTGACCGGGACGCGGGCCGGGAACTCCTGGACCGTGTCGCCACCGCCGGTGACGGTCACCGTCGGACCGGTCGCGAGCGCCTTCGCCTGTGCCGAGTCCTCGCTGCTGCGGGTGATGTCGGCGACCCGGAAGGTCACCGTCGCCGGCGAGCCGGGGCCACCCGAGCCGTAGGCGTTGATGCGGAACTTCACGATCACGCCGTCGTTTGGCGCGCCACCGGCGTACGGATCGCCCGTACCCACGGCGGGGTGGATGAACGAGACGTAGCTGCAAGGGGTCGTCATCAACCCGCTGCAGGCGCCGTTGTTGGGACTGTTCGCGAAGCGGCTGCCGAAGGTCTCGGCCGCAATCCCCGACGCGGGCAGCGCCAGCAGCGCGGTGGCCGCGACGGCCATTGCGGTCGGGAAACGCCTGCTGAGTGTGGACTTGCTGTGCATCGGAATGGCCTTTCGGTTGGGGTGCTTTCCCGGCTAACCGAGAAGCAAGGCCGAACTTACGCCGATCCCCGGATCTTTTCCAGGGTCGCTGGCAGGTAGCCTCTCCGCGGCGTGTCCTCCGCCGCCGAAACCCTTCGCCGTACCCCGCTTCACGACCGCCACGGGGCGGCCGGAGCGCGGCTGGTGCCGTTCGCCGGCTGGGAGATGCCGGTCCAGTACGAGGGCGTGCGCCAGGAGCACATGGCGGTCCGCGAGGCGGCCGGCGTCTTCGACGTCTCCCACATGGGCCAGGTCGAGACCAGCGGCCCGGACGCTGAGGCGTTCCTGCAGCGGTTGCTCTCCAACGACGTCACCAAGCTCGCCGAGGGCGGCGCCCAGTACTCGCTGCTCTGTCGCGAGGACGGGGGAGTGCTCGACGATCTCTTCACCTATCGCCTACCGGGCGACGGTCCGCGCTTCCTTACGGTCACCAATGCGTCGAACCATCAGAGCGACTACGCGTGGCTCGCGGAGCACGCGGAGGGCTTCGACGTCGAAGCGGTCGATGTTGCTGACCGCTACGCGATGCTCGCGGTTCAGGGGCCGCAGGCGCGTACCGCGGTCGGGCGGATCGCCGGCGGAGAGCTGCCGGCCCGAATGCGCACGACCACCGTCGCGATCGCTGGCGTCGACTGCTTGGTTTGCGGCACCGGCTACACCGGCGAGGACGGTGTCGAGATCATGGCGCCACCTGAGCACGCCGGCGAGATCTGGGACGCGCTGCTCGCCGAGGGCGTAGTGCCGGTCGGGCTTGGCGCGCGCGACACGCTGCGCCTGGAGGCCTGTTTCCACCTCTACGGCAATGACCTGTCGCTCGACCACAACCCGATCGAGGCCGGTCTGGCCTGGGCCTGCAAGCCCGACACGGATTTCATCGGCGCCGACGCACTGCGCGACTTCAAGCCCGCCCAACTGCTCGTGCCGTTCGCCTTCACCGGTCCTGGCATCCCGCGCCAGGGCAACCCCGTCAGCACCGCCCACGGCGAGGGCGTCGTGACTAGTGGCAGCCTGTCGCCCTGCCTCGACATCGGGATCGGGATGGCCTACCTGCCGGCGGCCGCGGCAACTCCAGGAACTCCGATCGAGGTCGACGTGCGCGGCAAGCTCCGCGCGGCGGCCGTACGCAGCAAGCCCCTTTACAAGCCCTAAGAGGAGACAGCGCGAGTGGCAGCCGACTATCCAGAGGATCTGAAGTACCACCCCGAGCACGACTGGGCGCGGATCGACGGCGACGTAGCCGTCTTCGGCGTCACCTGGTACGCCCAGGACGCGCTCGGCGAGGTCGTCTTCTACGACCCGCCCGCGGTCGGGTCGACGGTCGCCAAGGACGGCGCCTACGCCGAGGTCGAGTCGGTCAAGGCGGTCTCCGACGTCTTCGCGCCGCTGTCCGGTGAGATCGTCGAGGTCAACGAGGCGCTCTCCGACTCACCCGAGAAGATCAACGACGATCCCTACGGCGACGGCTGGCTGGTCAAGGTCAAGCTCAGCGACCTCAGCGAGATCGACCAGCTGCTCGACGTGGCCGCCTACCGCGATCTGCTGTCCTAGAAGGACGACGTTCCTCCCCCGATGAGCCGCTACACCTCCGCAACCGACGCCGACCGCCAGGCGATGCTCGACGCGATCGGCGTCGGCTCGGTCGAGGACCTGTTCGCCGAGATTCCGGAGGGCGTGCGGCTGCAGCGCCCGCTCGACCTGCCGGCCGGGCTTGCCGAGCAGGACGTCTACGACCACCTCGCGGAACTTGCCGCGCGCAACACCCACGCCGACGCCGAGACGAGCTTCCTCGGCGCTGGGATGTACGACCACTACACGCCGGCGCTGATCGACTCGATCCTCCAGCGGTCGGAGTTCCTGACGCCCTACACGCCCTACCAGCCCGAGATCTCGCAGGGCGGGCTGCAGGTGATGTTCGAGTACCAGACGGCGATCTCGGAGCTGACGGGGCTGCCGGTGTCGAACGCCTCGGTCTACGAGGGCCCGTCGGCGGTCGCCGCCGCCGGCTACCTGGCGAAGCTGGAGACCAAGCGGACGAAGCTCGTCGTCTCGCGCGGCCTGCACCCGCACTCGCGCGAGACGCTAGCGACCCACGCCAAGGGCTACGGCATGACGATCGCCGAGGCCGGGCTCGACAGCGAGTGCGCAACCGACCTCGACGCGCTCGCGGCGCTAGTCGACGACGACACTGCCGCAGTCTTCGTCCAGCAGCCGAACTTCCTCGGTACCGTCGAAGAGCTGGGAACGCTCGGCGAGGCCGCCAAGCGGACCGGCGCGCTGTTCGTCGTCGCGGCCGATCCGCTGCCGCTCGGCATTCTCGAGCCGCCGGGTGCGCTCGGCGCCGACGTCTGCGTCGGCGAGGGCCAGACGCTCGGCAACCGGCTCGACTTCGGCGGCCCCTCGTTCGGCTTCTTCGCCGCCGCCGAGCGGTTCATCCGCAAGATGCCAGGCCGGATCGCCGGCGAGACGCGCGACGTCGATGGCAAGCGCGGCTTCGTCTTGACGCTGCAGACGCGCGAGCAGCACATCCGGCGCGAGAAGGCGACGCACAACATCTGCACCGCGCAGGCGCTCAACGCGCTCGCCGGCGTGATCTACCTGTCCTGGCTCGGCAAGCAGGGTCTCGTCGAGCTCGGCGAGCTGATGCTGCGCCGCACCCACTACGCCCGCGAGACGCTCGGGCTGGAGGCGATCAACCCCGGCCCGGTCGTGCGCGAGTTCGCGGTGCGCGTGCCGGACCTCGACGTGGCCGTCGAGCGCGCACGCGCCGCTGGGATCAACCCCGGCTACCGCCTCGGCCGCGACTACCCCGAGTACGAGGACGGCCTGCTGATCGCCATCACCGAGCGTCGTACGAAGGCGGACATCGACCGTTTGGCGTCGGTGCTCGGCTCGGTGCGAGAGGAAGCGCACGCATGAGCGCCGTCCTGGATCCCCGCGCCGACGAGCAGACGCGCACCGTCTACGAGAAGTCCGTCGCCGGTCGCCGCGCCTTCACGCCGCCGTCGACCGACGTTCCCGAGGTCCCGATCGAGGACCTGCTGCCCGCGAGCATGCGCCGCGGCGCCCCCGCCGAGCTGCCCGAGATCTCCGAGCCGGAGATCGTCCGCCACTACAACGGCCTGTCGAAGAAGAACTTCGACCTCGACACCGGCTTCTACCCGCTCGGCTCGTGCACGATGAAGCACAACCCGAAGCTGCACGAGCGCGTCGCGGCGCTGCCCGGCCACGCACGCCTGCACCCACTCCAAGACCCCGAGCAGGCCCAGGGCGCGCTCGAGCTGATGTGGAACCTCCAGCAGGCGCTCGGCGAGATCGCCGGGCTGCCGCACGTCTCGCTGCAGCCGTCCGCCGGCTCACACGGTGAGTTGGCCGGCCTGCTGGTCACTCGTGCCTACCACGAGGACCGCGGCGAGCACCGCCACAAGGTGCTGACGCCCGACACCGCCCACGGCACCAACCCGGCGACGGTGACGATGGCCGGCTACGAGGTCGTCAAGGTCGGCACCGACGAGCACGGCGGCGTCGACCTCGACGACCTGCGCGCGAAGGCCGACGACGACGTCGCCTGTCTGATGTTGACCAACCCGAACACGCTCGGCCTGTTCGACCGCAACATCGAGGAGATCGCCTCGATCGTGCACGGGGTGGGGGCGACGCTCTACTACGACGGCGCCAACCTCAACGCCGTGATGGGCATCTCGCGGCCCGGCGACATGGGCTTCGACATCGTCCACTACAACCTGCACAAGTCGTTCACCCAGCCGCACGGCGGCGGTGGCCCGGGTGCGGGGCCGATCGCGGTGTCGGACCGCATCGAGCCGTTCATCCCGCGGCCCCAGGTCGTCCGCGAGGAGGGCCACAACGGCCACGGGCCGCGCTTCGCGCTCGACTACGACCGGCCGAAGTCGATCGGCAAGCTGCGCGGGTTCCAGGGCAACTTCGGGGTCTTCGTGCGCTCCTACGCCTACATCTGCTCGCTTGGCGGTGAGGGGCTGCGTGACGCGTCTGAGACGGCGGTGCTGAACGCCAATTACCTGCGGGCGCTGCTGGCCGAGCCGGACGTCGCCGAGTACCTGCCGATCGCCTTCGACCGGATATGCATGCACGAGTTCGTGCTGTCGGGGCGGGGGGCGAAGGAGAAGCTGGGGATCAGGACCCTGGACATCGCGAAGCGGATGCTGGACCACGGGGTGCATCCGCCGACCGTCTACTTCCCGCTGCTCGTTGACGAGGCGCTGATGATCGAGCCGACCGAGACGGAGACGAAGGAGACCTTGGACGACTTCGCTGGTGTCGTTCGGGCGATCCTTGTCGAGGCTGCAGAGGATCCGGAGATTGCGCGAAATGCGCCGTATACGACTTCTGTGCGGCGGCTTGATGAGGCGGGGGCGGCGAAGAATCCAGTCGTACGGCAGGCGCCGGGGTGAGCGGCCGAGTGGACATGCCTCAGAGACGGTTC
>JBIOUS010000061.1:0-26534 GCA_044867325.1 Thermoleophilaceae bacterium
CCCCCGGGCGCGGTTCCCAAGCGAACGGGGGACGATCCCCCTCGACAGCAAGCACCGTCGATCCTGCTGTCGTTCCTGCACCTCGCCGTGCTGTCGGCGTTCGCGCTCGCGCAGCCGCTGTTCAACCTGCTCTCCGACAATCCGGAGTTCTTCGCCGCGCGCGGCTCGACGGCGATGGACATCATCGTCTTCGCGGTGCTGCTGGTCGTCCTGCCGCCGGCGCTGCTGTTGGGGATCGAGCTGCTGATCGGCCTCGCCGGCCCGAAGGCGCGGCTTGGCGCCCACCTCGTGCTGATGGCGCTGCTCGCCGGGATCGTCTTCGTGCAGGCGCTCAAGGACGCGTTCGGCGCCAGCGACTTCGTCTTGATCCTGATCGCACTGGCGCTCGGTGCGGGGGCCGCGGCGCTCTACGCGCGCGCCGAGCCCGTCCGCTCGTTCCTGACGGTTCTGAGCCCGGCGCCGCTGGTCTTCCTGATCCTCTTCCTGTTCATCTCGCCGGTCTCGAAGATCACGCTCGCGGGCGAGGCGTCGGCGAAGTCGATCGACGGGATCGAGCCGATCCCGGTCGTGATGGTCGTCTTCGACGAGTTCCCGGGAATCTCGCTGCTCGACGCCAACGACGAGGTCGATCCAGTGCGATATCCCGGCTTCGCCCAGCTCGCCAAGGACGGCACCTGGTTCCCGAACGCTCACTCGATCTACGACTCGACGTCGAAGGCCGTGCCGGCGATCATGGACGGCGACTACCCGCAGAAGGGCGTCCTACCGACCTCCTCGGAGCATCCGAACAGCATCTTCGCGCTGCTCGGCAAGAGCCACACGATGAACGTGTCCGAGGAGGCGACGACGGTCTGCCCGCGCGACCTCTGCAAGGACGCGCGGCTCGACGAGCCGTTCCTCGACCGGCTCGGGTCGATGACCGAGGACGTCGGGCTCGTCTACGCCCACGTCGTCGCTCCGCCCGACATCGAGGCGGACCTGCCGTCGGTCTCGGAGACCTGGGGCGACTTCGGCGGCGAGGGCAGCGGCGCTGGCATTTCCGGCGAGGCCGAGGTCAGCGACGAGCCGACGGCGATGGAAGGCAAGAAGGCGACGCTCGCCGCGTTGAAGTCCGACCGCAACGAGAAGTTCGACGCCTGGATCGCCGCGATCCGCAAGCGCCCGCGCCCGTCGCTTAACTTCAAGCACGCGCTGCTGCCGCACGTGCCGTGGAAGTACCTGCCGACCGGCCAGCAGTACAACACCGCCGCAGGCGATCCGATCCCCGGCCTGTCGCGCCAGAGCTACCCCGACGCGACCCAGGTCGAGCAGCTCCAGATGCGCCACCTGGTGCAGCTCGGCTTCGCGGACCTGAAGATCCAGCAGCTGATCGCCCATCTGAAGAAGATCGGCATCTACGACGAGGCGCTCGTCGTCGTGACGGCAGACCACGGCGTCGCCTTCCAGCAGGGCCTGTTCGACCGTCGCAAGGCGACGCGCGACACGCTTGCGGAGATCTCACCGGTGCCGCTGTTCGTCAAGCTGCCGGGGCAGGAGAAGGGCCGCGTCAACCCGGCGATCGTCGAGACGACCGACATCGTGCCGACGATCTCCGACGTGCTGAACATCGACGTGCCAGACGAGACCGACGGCAAGTCGGCCTTCAGCGCCGCCGTCGCCAAGCGCGACGAGGTCAAGATGCTGCCGCGCGACTTCTCCGACTGGATGCGCGTCGACGGCGACGAGTTCGCGGCCGAGAAGCAGGCGCTGATCGACCGCAAGGTCGCGTTGTTCGGATCCGGCGCCGACGGTCCCGACCGCATCTACCGTGTCGGCCCGAACCAGGAGCTGGTCGGCAAGCCGGTGTCCGCGCTTCCCACGGATGGCGACAGCGGCGCGAAGGTCTCACTCACCGACCCCGGCGCTTATGACGACGTCGACCTCAGAGGCCCCGTGCTGCCCGTATGGGTCACCGGCAAGGTTTCCGGGGCCGATGGGCGCCTCGACGTTGCAATCGCCGTCAACGGCGTCGTACGGGCGGTCTCGAACACCTTCAAGCTCGCCACCGGAGGCGACGAGCTGATCGCCGCGATGATCCCGCCGAGCTCGCTGCGCAGCGGACGCAACACCGTCGAGGTCTACGAGGTCACCGCCGCTGGCGGCCTCGCCTCGATGGGCGGCACCGACTAGCTACGGAGTCGGGTCGACGAAGCCGGTGCGCTCGCGCGCGGCTGTGAGCTGCGCCTGCAGCTTGGCGTCGTCGTAGTACGGCAACGGCTTGGCGCCCGTCGCCTCGATCACCTGCTGGTACAGCTCCTTGGCGATCTTCCTGTTCGCGCGGCTCGTCTCGGCGACGTTGTGGAACTCGCCGGGGTCGAGCGTGAGGTCGAACAGCTGGCGGTTGCCGCCGAGGTTGTCGCCGAGCAGCACCCACTGGTCGGTGCGGATGAAGTAGCGGTTGTACATCCCGCCGTAGTGGAACGGCCGCGCCGGCGGCTGCTCGCCGTCCTCGTCGAGCAGCAGCGACAGGTCGTACCCCTCCATCCAGCTCGGCTCGTCGATTCCCAGCATCGACAGGACGGTCGGCGCGACGTCATGGGTCGAGGCGAAGTACTCGCTGCTCTCGCCGGCGCGCTTGCCGGACGGGTGGACGATCGCGAGCGGGACCCGCGCCATCTCGGGGTGCAGCTCGCCGGGGATCTTGCCGACCCAGCCGCGCTCGCCGAGCAGCACGCCGTGGTCGGAGATCAGGACGATCGCCGTGTTGTCGGACAGCCCGAGCTCGTCGAAGCGTTCGAGGAAGGTGCCGAGCCAGCGGTCGGTCATCGTGACCGCGGCCGCGTAGTCGGCGTGGGCGCGCCGCAGCTCGTCCTTCGACAGGTAGTTCGACGGCCCGTAGTCGAGCGTGCCGATCTCGGGGCCCTCGTACTCGGGGTCGCCGTAGAGGTCGATGTACTCCTTTGGCGGGCTCCACGGCTCGTGCGGGTCGAAGCAGTCGACGACGAGCGCGAACTTGTCGCCGCTGCGTGCGGCGGCCGCGAGCTGGTTGCTGGCCTCGCCGAAGACGCGCGCGGCGTCGCTCTCGCGATCGTCCTTGCCGTAGCCGGTATTGGCGAGGTTCTTCTTCATCCCCTCGATGTAGCGCTCGTTGTTCTGCAGCTCCTTCGGAAGCCACTGGCGCACCATCGCGTCGGAGACGGTGCTCGGGTCGTTGCGCGTACCCGTCCGGCCCTCGATCGAGATGAACTTGTCCCAGGTCAGCCGGAACGGCCGGTAGGTCTGGGTGAATCCCGTGTGCGGGTTGTCGGTCACCTGGATCGTGCGGTAGCCGGCGTCGGAGAGCGCCTTCATCAGCGTCTGGTCGAGGTTGTCGATCGCGGTCCAGCCGGGGCTGATGCCGAGATCGGCGATCGGCTTGAAGTTGCGGAACGGGAAGATCCGCTGGCCGGTGTAGATCGAGCGCCGCGCCGGCACCGTGACCATCGCCTCGGGGAAGGCACGGTTGAAGCGCAGCCCCCTTGCGATCAGCGCGTCGAAGTTCGGCGTGCGCGCCCGCGGCGAGCCGTAGGCGCCGAGGAAGTCGGGCCGCAGGCTGTCGATGACGATCACGACGACGTTCTCCGGCTCGCCGTCGTTGTCGTCGCCGATCGCGCAGCCGGCAGCGAGCGGCAGTGCGGCTCCGGCGCCGGCGACGCCGGCAGCCTGCAAGAGCCGGCGGCGGCTCAGCCGCGGCCCGCCGCTACTGGTCATTGAGGCAGTCCTCGATCTCGACCAAGGCCTCCTCGGGCAGCTCGCGCACATAGAAGAGCGCGGCGCCGATCTGCTCCGCGCCCTCGCCCTTGCCCTCGAACTGGGCGCCCTCGGCCTCGAGCGAGGATTGGAAGAAGTCGACGCGCGATGTCTTGCCCTCGGCGTCGATCGAGATGCCCTTGTCGCCGACCGCCTCGGCGGCGATTCCCTTCTCGTCCTTGATGCAGGCAAGGGCCGCGCCGCGCTTGTCCTCGGGGGCGAGCGTTGTCGCCGGACCGGCGGCCGGAGCTGTCTCGTCAGGAGCCGTGATTGCGACGCTGGTGTCGCCGGCGGGCTTCTGCTGGCTCGATGGGGGCCCATCGTCGTCGCCGCAGCCAGGAGCCACGACGAGCGCGCAGAGGGCCGCGAGGAGGGTCGCGCGGGTCGTCATCGACGGCGCAGAGTAGTGAATTCGGCGGCGGTGCCTGCTACCTTGACGCCTCTCGACGAGGCCGCCGGCCTTCTCGAGCCCGTCCAGTGCAGCCGTTTCGCTGTGCGAAGCCGCACCTCGTCCGATGAACAAACGCTTCGCGCTATTCCAGGTTCTCTTCTCTGTCGTCGCGCTTGCCGCGGTGGTCTGGTGGGCATCCCATCAGGACGCCCCGGAGATCCCGTCGGACACCGACGCGATCGCTTGGCTGGTGCTCGCACTGGCCCTCTACGCGGTGGCGACGGTCGTCAGGGCGGAGCGCTGGCACTCGATCCTCAAGGAGAGCCAGATCGACGCGAAGCGGTCCGACTGCTATGGCCTCTCGGTCGTCGGTTACATGGGCAACAACGTGCTGCCCGCGCGCGCCGGCGAGGCGTTGCGCGTCGTCCTGCTCGACGGCAAGACCAACGCCGGCAAGCGCAAGATTCTCGGCACGATCGTCGTCGAGCGACTGCTCGACCTGATCGCGCTGATGGTGATCTTCGTCCTGACCGTCTACCTCGTGCTCGAGGGCGACGTCGTGCCGACCGACGAGCCGCTGCTGATCGCCGGCATCTGCTTCTCGGCGCTCGCGGTGGCGATCGCCACGCTCTGGATGATCCATCGCCGCGGCGGGCTGCACCGTCTGCGCGAGCTCCTCCGCCCGCTGATGCACGCCCCGCGCGCCCTGCTCAACCGCCAGGGCCTGATGCTGTTGATCGTGACCTTCGCGCTGTGGGCGATCGAGGGCGCCGTCTACCTCGCGGTCGCCCGCGCAATCGATCTCCACATCAGCACCTCGGGCGCGCTCTACCTCGTGGCGCTGACGAACTTCGTCGCGGCGCTGCCGGCTGCGCCGGGCTCGATCGGGACCTTCGACGCCGCCGTCGCCTTCGGCGCCAAGGCGCTTGGCGCCTCCGGCTCGGCCGCCGTCACCTACGTGCTGCTGCTCCGTTTCATCATTTACGTGCCGATCACGATCGTCGGGCTGATCGTGCTCGTCGCGCGCTACGGCGGCTGGGCGCGCCTGCGCCAGGCGACCCACTTCGAGACCAGCAGCGTCTGACCGTGCCGGAAGAACGCTCGTCGCCGGTGGCTCCGGTACTGATCGCCTGCCTAACGCTCGCGGCACTCAGCCTGATCTTCCCGTCTACGCCGACCTACGACCCGTGGGCGTGGATCATGTGGGGGCGCGAGATCGTCCACTTCGATCTCGTCACGACCGGCGGGCCGTCGTGGAAGCCGCTGCCGGTCCTGTTCACGACGCCGTTCTCGCTCTTCGGCGCCGACGTTGCGCCCTACCTCTGGCTCTGGATCGCACGCGCCGGCGGGCTGCTGGCGCTGGCGATGGCCTTCCGGCTGGCGCGCCGCCTCGTCGGCAAGGGCGCCGCCGGTTGGGTGGCGGGGATCTTCGCCACCGCGTTTCTCGCGACGACCTACGAGTACGTCCGCGACGCCGCGCTCGGCAACTCCGAGGCGCTGCTCGCCGGGCTCGGCCTGTGGGCGGTCGAGCGCCATCTCGACGGACGCCGCGACCACGCGCTCTACCTCGGCTTCGCCGCTGCCCTTCTCCGGCCCGAGGTCTGGCCGTTTCTGGGGCTTTACGGCATCTGGCTCTGGTTCAAGGACCCCGAGCTACGGCTGCGGATGGCGATCCTCGCCGCGCTGATCCCGCTGCTCTGGTTCGGTCCCGAGCTGTGGGGCTCGGGCGACGCGCTGCGTGCGTCGAGCCGCGCCAACAACCCCAACCCGGGCAGCGCCGCCTTTGCTGAGCACCCCGGCCTCGAGGTCGTCGAGCGCTTCCACCACCGCACCGTCTGGGCGCTGGAGGCCGCCGGCCTGATCGGACTGCTGACCGCGGCCGTCGCGTGGTTCCGAGACCGCCGCCAGGGAGCGGTTCTCTTCATCGGCGGCATCGGCCTCGGCTGGGTGCTGCTGGTCGGCGCGATGACCGAGGGCGGTTACGCGGGCAACCAGCGCTACCTGATCATCACGACCGCGGCGCTCTGCGTCCTTGGCGGCATCGGCGTCGCGCGTGTCTTCCAGGGAATCGAGCTGCTCGTCGAGCGGATCGGTGGCAGTGCTCGTGCCGGGCTCGTGACGGCGTGCGCCGTCTTCGCGCTCGGGCTCGTGGTCGGCTGGCCGGTCGTGCGCGACAAGGCCGACAACATCGACGCGACGCTCGACGAGCTGCGCTACGAGGCGAGCCTCTTCCACACGCTCGACGACGCGGTCGACGCCGCTGGCGGTCGCGACCGGCTGCTCAGCTGCGGCGCCGTCTACAGCGGGCCGTTCCAGACGCAGATGATCGCCTACGAGCTCGGCGTCCATGGCCTCGACGTGCGCGCGCTAGAGGGCACGACGCCGCCCGGCGTGGCCTTCCGCACACACACGATCCCGAACGGCCCGCTGGTGATCAAGGTGACCGACCCGCGCTTCCGCCAGGTCGCCGCCGATGGCCGCTGGCTGGTCTGGACAGCGCCGCGCGCCGACCTCGTCGGGCGTGACTGCCCGACCGGGGGCCCAGACGCCCCACGAGTAGTGCCAGGTGACCGCACCCCCAAACTTGCGTCGTCGCGCTGACTAGGCTTCTCGCGATGTCCACGGTCGCAGCCCCCCGATCGCGCACCCTCCCGCGCGTCCCCCCGAAGCTCGAAGCGTTCGCGACCGGACCGGCCGGGATCACTCTGTTCGTCGGGCTGCTCCTGCTGATCTCGCTCTTCCTGCGCACGCGGGCGCTGGGCGCGTCGCTGTGGATGGACGAGGGCCTGTCGATCGGGATCGCCGGGCAGCCGTTCTTCGACATCCCTGACGTGCTGCGCCAGGACGGCTCGCCGCCGCTCTACTACATGATGCTGCACGTCTGGATGGAGCTGGTCGGCAACGGCCCGGCCGACACCCAGGGCCTGTCGGTCGCGATCTCGCTGCTGGCCGTGCCAGGCGGTTTGTGGGCGGGCTGGTCGCTGTTCGGCAGGCGTGCCGGCCTCTACTGCGCAGCGCTCGGCGCCTTCAACCCGTTCCTGACGGTGTACGCGCAGGAGACGCGGATGTACTCGCTGATGGTGGTGCTGAGCCTGTTCGCGACGGCGGCGTTCCTGCACGTCTTCGTCTATCGCAACCGCCGCTATCTGCCGGTTTTCGCAGTCCTGCTGGCGGCGATGCTCTACACCCACAGCTGGGGGATCTTCGTCACCGCCGGGGCGCTGTTCACCTTCGCCGTCGTCTTGCTGCAGAGCGACGATCGCGGGCCGCTGTTCAAGGACGGCCTGATCGCCTTCGGCCTTGCGTTCGTCCTCTACCTGCCATGGATCCCGACGCTGCTCTACCAAGTCGGGCACACCGGGGCGCCATGGCTGAACTCGCCGCGCTTCGGTGTCGCCATCCAGGTCTCGAAGTCGCTGCTCGGCGGCGGCACGGCGACGGTCGCGCTCGTTCTCGCCGCGGGCTCCGGCCTCGCTGCGGTGATCCTCGGCAAGACCGCCGATCGCGAGAAGCGCGCGGTCTACGCAGCGATCTCGCTGCTCGTCTCGACGCTGGCGATCGCCTGGCTGTTCTCGCAGTTCTCGCCGGCCTGGACGACGCGCTATCTCGGTGTGGCACTCGGCCCGCTGCTGATCCTCGCGGCGCTCGGGCTCGCGCGCGCCGGGACGCTTGGGCTGGTCGCGCTGGTGATCATCCTCGGCATCTGGGCGATCCCGAAGACGGGGACGCTGGAGAACAAGTCGAACGCCTCCGACCTCGCCGCCGCCGTCCAGGGAACGCTTCAGCCGGGTGACCTCGTCGTCACGCTCCAGCCTGAGCAGGCGCCGCTGATGCACTACCACCTGCCCGGGGGGTTGCAGGACGACCTCACAGAGGCGACGCAGCTCGGCGAGGTCGAGACCAAGGGCGTGATGGATTGGCGCGACGTCCAGGACCGGATCGAGGCCGCCACTCCCGCGAAGAACCTGACGCCCCTGCTTGATAGCCTGCCCTGCTCGCAGCGCGTGCTGCTCGTCTACCCGGTCACGACCAACATCAGCGACTGGGACGCCCCTTGGACGGAGACCGTTCGTCGAAGGGCGGCTCAGTGGGGACGGGCACTCGAGCTCGACAAGCGTTTCAGCCTCGACGGCGCCGTACCACCCTTCTACAGACGGGCGGGCCGAATAGGGGTACGTGGCGTCCTCTACACAAAGAACTGCGACCAAGCGAGCCAGACCTAGTGAGCGAGACTCCCTCCAATAACAGCCAGGCGACCGAGGCTGCGACGCCCGGCCTGCGCGACACGCCGACCCTGATCCTCGGGGGCGGTCCCGCCGGTCTGACGGCGGGCTACCTGCTCGCCAAGCAGGGCTTCCCGGTGATCATCTTCGAGGCCGAGGACCAGGTCGGCGGCATCGCCAAGACCGAGGTCCGCGAGGGTCCGGGCGGCGAGTACCGCTTCGATCTCGGTGGCCACCGCTTCTTCACCAAGGTCCAGGAGGTCGACGACCTCTGGCACGAGATCATGCGCGAGGAGTTCCTCAAGCGCCCGCGGATGTCGCGGATCTACTGGAACAAGAAGTTCCTCGACTACCCGCTGCGCGGCCCGGACGTGATCAAGAAGCTCGGACCGATCGAGCTGACGCGCTGCATGCTGTCCTACTTCTGGGCGCAGGTGAAGCCGAAGGGCCGTGAGGACACCTTCGAGCAGTGGGTGTCGAACCGCTTCGGCAAGCGCCTCTTCAACCTCTTCTTCAAGTCCTACACCGAGAAGGTGTGGGGCGTGCCGACCTCGGAGATCCGCGCCGAGTGGGCGGCCCAGCGCATCAAGGGCCTGTCCTTCTTCAGCGCTGCCAAGGCTGCCTTCTTCGGCAACAAGGGCAACGAGATCAAGACGCTGATCGGCGAGTTCAACTACCCGCGCTATGGCCCCGGCCAGATGTGGGAGACGATGACCGACGACATCACGAAGCTCGGCGGTCAGGTGCTGCTCAACACGAAGGTCGACAAGGTCGTCTTCGAGGGTGGCCGTGCGCGCAAGGTGATCGCCGGCGGCAAGGAGTACGAGTCGAACTACATCGTCAGCTCGCTGCCTCTGCGCAACATCGTCGGCATGGCCGACCCGCAGCCCTCCCCGGAGGTAGTCGCCGCGGCAAAGGGCCTGCGCTACCGCGACTTCCTGACGGTTTCGTTGGTGCTCGACGGCGAGGATCTCTTCCCGGACAACTGGATCTACATCCACGAGCCCGACGTCGAGGTCGGCCGGATCCAGAACTTCCGCTCCTGGAGCCCCTGGATGGTTCCGGACCCGACCAAGGCCTGTATCGGCCTCGAGTACTTCTGCTTCGCCGGCGACGAGCTCTGGGAGACCGACGACGACGAGCTCGTCGAGCTCGGCATGCGCGAGCTCGAGACGCTTGGCCTGGCGACCCGCGACAAGCTTGAGTTCGGCTTCGCGACCCGCGTCCCGAAGGCCTATCCGATGTACGACATGGACTACTCCGAGCGGATCGTCGCGATCCGCAGCTGGCTCGACGGGCTGGAGAACCTGCAGCAGGTTGGCCGCAACGGCTTGCACCGCTACAACAACTCCGACCACTCGATGCTGACCGCGATGCGCGCGGTCGACAACCTCGTCAAGGGCACCGAGCACGACATCTGGGCGGTCAACGCCGAGTCGGTCTACCACGAGACCGAGACCCAGGACGAGCAGCAGCCCTACATCGAGGCACCCGAGACGGCCGCTCAGAAAGAGCCGCTGGCCAAGTAGCCCAGGGCGGGAGCGCAACCTCAAGGACCTTCACCGGTTGTCCGATACCGGTGAAGGTGCTTCTCCCTCGGATTCTGATCGTCCTCGCGCTGGCCCTCGGGGTCTGTGCGACCGCAAACGCGCAAACGTCCGTCGACCCGCGCGGTGTCGACGCTGCATCGCCGAACCCGCTCGTCGGGCTGCCGTGGTTCGTCGACAAGACCTGGGCCCCGCAGTACATCCAGTACGCCAAGTACAAGCGCCGCGGCCAGGACGGCAGCGCGGCGCTGCTCGGCAAGATCGCGCTGCAGCCGCAGTTCAAGTGGTTCGGCCGCTGGAACGAGAACGACAAGGGCGGCACCTACGGCGCTGCGCGCAACTACGTCGACCGCGTCCAGGAGGAGCAGCCCGGGTCGGTGCCCCAGATCATCGTCATGCGCCATCAGGGCAAGGCCTGCCACAGCCGCTACACGGCAGGTGGCGCCGCCGAGGACGCCCGCACGATGCGCTGGTACGACCAGTTCGCGGCAGGGATCGGCGACGCCCGTGTCGTGATCGGCTTCGAGCCGGACTCGCTCGGCACGCTCGACTGCCTCGCCTTCTCGCGCCGCAAGGCCCGCCTCGACATGCTCCGCTACGGAGTCGACGTCTTCTCGAAGCTGCCCAACGCGACTGTCTACCTCGAGGCCGGGGCGTCGGACTGGGAGGCTGCGGCGCGCACCGCGAAGCAGCTCAACTACATCGGCATCGCGAAGGTGCGCGGCTTCATGCTCAACGTCACCCACAAGGACTGGACGGCGGCGAACATCAAGCACGGCGTCGCCATCTCACGGCTGACCGGCGGCAAGCACTTCATCGTCAACACCTCTGAGAACGGTCGTGGGCCGGTCCACTACCGGCGCTGGATCAGCCGCAAGGACCCGAAGATCTGGCGGCGGATCAACGTCTGGTGCCACGCCCAGAAGCGCGGGCTGGGACCGGCGCCGACGACCTCGACGCTACGGCCGGACGTTGTCGACGCCTACCTCTACATCAACCGCCCGGGCTACTCGGCCGGTTCCTGCAACGGCGGCCCGCTGCCGATCGGCTCTTGGTGGGCCGACCGCGCGCTCGATCTCGCTCGCCACTCGACTGAGTGGGTGCGCGAGCCACGTGGGTTCTCACTTGGCTGGCCGCGCGGTCAGTACACGATCCGCCAGCTCGCTGGGGATCAGTACATCCCCTAGGACAGGCCGAGCTCGCGCTCGAGAAGCGCGATCGAGCGTTCGAGCTGGGTGTCGGTTGCGTCTTTGACCGAGGCGAGGCCGACGGCGCGGTTGATGCGGGCGTTGACGGTGCGGTGCTCCTCACGCTTGGAGCGGGCGACCTCGGCGACGAGGTAGGAGCGGCGCTCGCGGAGGCGCTCGCGGCGTTTGTAGGCAGGCTCGGGGGCCTCCTGCGCTGGCTCAGGCTCCTCGTCGGCCTGGGTGGTCGTCGTGGCGAACTCTGGGTTCTCGGCGTCGGCGAAGAGGTGGAGGGCGTCGCCGGGGCGGGTGGTGGAGGAGATGACGTCGTCGAGGCGGGCGCTGGAGGAGAGGGCGAGGAAGCCGTCGCTCGCGGGCGAACGCTCGATCGGGGCGTCACGCTCTTCGAGGTCGGGGGCGAGGGCGAGCGCGTGGCGGCGCTCCTCCTCGATAGTGGCGGCGAGGCGCTTGAGCTGGGGGTCGGCGGGGAGCAGGAGGAAGCTCATCTGGCGGCTGGGGGTTGGGGTGCGGCGGACGAAGCGGCCGACGACCTGACGGAAGAAGAGCTCGGTGCGGGCGGCGGTCGCGTAGACGCCGACGCGCAGGCGAGGGATGTCGACGCCCTCGCTGACCATCAGGACGGAGACGAGCCAGCGGTCCGAACCGGAGGCGAAGCGCTCGATCGCGGAGGAGGCGCCAGGGTCGTCGGAGGTGACGACGGCGGGCTGCTCGCCGGCGATCGTGCCGAGGCGGCGGGCGATCTGGCGCGCGTGCTCCTTGTCGGCGGCGACGACGAGACCGCCGGCGTCCGGATGGCCGGTCGTCCGGCACTCGGTCAGCCGCTCGTCGGCGTCGCGTAGGACCTGGCCGATCCAGTCGCCGTTGGGGTCGAGCGCGGTGCGCAGCCTCCGCGCGGCCTCCTGGCGTGGCAGCACGACGTCGAAGTCGAAGCGGCGTGTCTCGCCGTCGGAGACCCACTCCATCTCGCCGCCGTAGGTGAGGAAGGTGATCGGCCGGCAGACGCCGTCGACCAGCGCATCGGTGTACGAGTACGAGTAGTCGGCCTCGCTGAGCGAATCGTCGTCATAGCGGACCCACGGAATCGCTGTGTTGTCCGACCGAAACGGCGTCCCCGAGAGCAGCAGCCGAAACCCGGCGCCACCGAACGCCAGCTCCGCACTCTGGCCCCAGGCCGCCAGCTCGCCCATGTGGTGGGGCTCGTCCGCGATCAACAACGTCCGCCGCGCCACCGTCGCCGCCCGATGCACCTTCGGCCCGGCCGCGACCGTCTGGTAGGTCACCGCCACGCCATGCCGATCCCTCGGCTCCGGCCCGTCCCCGTTCGGCCGATTCGGCTCGAGCTCGATCCCATAACGGCCGGCGTCAGCAGCCCACTGGCGACAGATGTGCGTCGTCGGGGCAGCGATGCAGACGCGCGACACCAGCCCCCGTCGCAGCAACTCGTACGCGACACGCAGCCCGAAGGTCGTCTTGCCCGCCGCCGGCGTCGCCGACGCCAGGAAGTCGCCCCCTGGCGCCTCCAACACGCGATCGAGCGCAGCCTGCTGCCATTCCCGCAGCGGGCGGCCCGCCGGCCAGTCGGGCAGGGAGAGCGAGGAGGGAGGGGCCATGTGCGCTTCCACGGGCGCGGCACCTTAAGCGCCTGCCCAGTCGGATGCCTGCGTCCCGCGGCAAGTCGTCCCGCCACCCGCTGTCGAGCCGGGATGGGAGTTCCGGCGGAGCGATTCCCAAGCGTAGTCGGGACTCCCATCCCGGCCCCACCAGCCCGTCCGGTATCGTTGACTCGCGAGTCAATCTGGGCTCGCGGGAACCCCGAATGGCCTCGAGCACCGTCACCGAGCAGGACGTGCGCCACCTCCGGCGGGCGGTCGAGCTGGCTGGAAACGCGCGCGGCAGCACCTCGCCGAACCCGCTCGTCGGCGCCGTCGTCGTCAAGGACGGCCGCACGATTGGCGAGGGATTCCACGCTCGCGCCGGGGAGCTGCACGCCGAGCGGGTGGCGCTGGCGGCGTGCGACGAGGATCCCGCTGGAGCGACGCTCTACGTCTCGCTCGAGCCCTGCTGCCACGAGGGCCGCACGCCTCCCTGCACCGAGGCGATCATCGATGCGGGGATCGGCCGGGTTGTCGTCGCCTCGGACGATCCGACCGACAAGGCCGCCGGCCGTGGCCTTGGAATCCTCCGTGACGAGGGAATCGCCGTCGAGGTCATGGATGGCGAGATCGCCGAGGCCGCGCGGCTGCTCAACCAGCCGTTCCGCAAGCACGCGCGCACCGGTCGGCCATTCGTGATCTTCAAGTCGGCGATGACGCTCGACGGCAAGGTCGCAACCCGCAGCGGCGACTCGCAGTGGATCTCCGGCGAGTCGAGCCGCGCTCGCGCTCATCGCTGGCGGGCCGAGTGCGACGCCGTCGCCGTCGGCATTCACACAGCCACCCAAGACGACCCGCTGCTGACAGCGCGGATCGAGGGCGTCGACCGTCAGCCACGACGCGTCGTGTTCGACTCCGAGGCCAGCCTGCCGCTCGACTCGCAGCTGGTCGCAAGCGCGGCGGAGGTCCCGGTGATCCTCGTCTGCTCGCGTGCCGCCAAGCGGACCGCCACCGATGCGCTGCGCAATGCCGGCGTCGAGGTGATCGTCACGACCGGCGAGAACGAGGCCGCACGTGTCTGCTCGGCGCTCGATGAGCTGGGCGCGCGCGACGTCCAGTCGCTGCTGCTCGAGGGCGGTCCGCACCTCGCCGGCGTCTTCCTCGAGGCTGGCGAGATCGATGAGGCACGGATGTTCATCGCGCCGCTGTTCGCCGGTGGGCGCGAGGCGCGTGCCGCGATCGAGGGTGAGGGCGTTGAGCTGATCGACGACGCCGTCCGCGCCGTCGCCAGCGAGGTGGAGCGGATCGACGACGACGTCCTGATCACCGCCCGGCTGAGGGAGTGGTGAGCTGATGTTCACCGGGCTCGTCGAGGCCACCGGGACGGTCGCGGCGATCGAGCAGCTGGGCGAGGGCGCCCGGCTGTCGGTATCGACGCCACTCGCGGCCGAGCTCGCCGACGGCGACTCGGTTGCCGTCAACGGCGTCTGCCTGACCGCGCGCGGCGCCGGGCCGGACTCGTTCGCCGCCGACGTGATGGCCGAGACGCTGCGCCGCTCCTCGCTCGGCCCGCTCGTAGCCGGGGATGAGGTCAACCTGGAGCTGCCGGTGCGGGCTGGCGGAAGGCTCGGCGGCCACGTGGTCCAGGGCCACGTCGACGGCGTCGGCACTGTCGCGGCGACGACCGACGAGGGATTCGCGCGCATCGTCCGCATCGCTGCCGGCGACGACCTGCTGCGCTACATCGTCGAGAAGGGCTCGATCGCGATCGACGGCGTCTCGCTGACCGTATCGGCGGTCGACGACGAGGCGTTCGAGGTCTCGCTGATCCCCGAGACGCTCGAGCGGACGACGCTCGGTGGGTTCGAGCCTGGGCGCAGTGTCAATCTTGAGGTCGACGTGCTCGCGAAGTACGTCGAGAAACTCGTGAACCGGACCGTGGAGGCGCCGTGAACACCACCCAGTTCAGCACGATCGAGGAGGCGCTCGAGGACGTTCGCGCCGGCAGGATGGTCGTCGTCGTGGACGCCGAGGACCGCGAGAATGAGGGCGACCTCGTGCTCGCCGCGCAGTTCGCGACGCCCGAGAGCATCAACTTCATGGCCAAGGAGGCGCGTGGCCTGATCTGTCTCGCGCTGACTCCGGACCGCTGCGACGAGCTCGGGCTCGACCTGTTGCCGGCGAAGAACGAGTCGCACCTCGGAACGGCATTCACGACGACGATCGAGGCCCGCGATGGAGTCACGACCGGCATCTCCGCCGACGACCGCGCGCGCACGATCCAGGTTGCCGTCGACCCGTCCAGCAAGCCCGAGGACCTCGTCCAGCCGGGTCACATGTTCCCGCTCAAGGCAAAGCCCGGCGGTGTGCTCGAGCGCACCGGCCACACCGAGGCGGCCGTCGACCTCGCCCGCCTCGCCGGCCTCAACCCGGCCGGCGTGATCTGCGAGATCCTCAACGACGACGGCACGATGGCGCGCGTCCCGGACCTGACCGGCTACTGCGAGCGCCACGAGCTCAAGCTGATCACGATCGCGGATCTGATCGCCTACCGGCGCAAGAACGACAAGCTCGTCGAGCGCGTCGTCGAGACCGGGCTGCCGACCGCCTTCGGCGAGTTCCGCGCCGTCGGCTTCCGCTCGCTGGTCGACGAGAAGCACCACATGGCGATGGTCAAGGGCGACGTCGACGGCGCCGAGGACGTGCTCGTCCGCGTCCACTCCGAGTGCCTGACCGGCGATGTCTTCCACTCGCTGCGCTGCGACTGCGGCCAGCAGCTCGAGGACGCGCTCGCGCGGATCGAGCAGGAGGGCGCGGGAGTGCTGCTCTACCTCTCCCAGGAGGGGCGCGGCATCGGCCTGCTCAACAAGCTCAGGGCGTACAAGCTCCAGGAGCAGGGCCGCGACACCGTCGAGGCCAACCTCGAGCTCGGGCTCCCCGCAGACCTGCGCGACTACGGCATCGGCGCGCAGATCCTCGTCGATCTCGGGCTCAGCTCGATCCGGCTGCTGACCAACAACCCGAAGAAGATCGTCGGGCTCGAGGGCTACGGCCTGCGCGTCAGCGACCAGATCCCGATCCAGCACCAGTCGAACCCGCACAACGAGGAGTACCTGCGCACCAAGGCCGAGAAGATGGGCCACCTGCTCCACCACCAGGGCCTCGCGCTCGACGAGGAGATGATCGCCGAGGAGCGTCGCGCCGATCGCGCCCGCGACGCCGCCGACGGGGGCCAGGATGGCTGATACCTGGGCGATCGCCGTCGGGCGCTTCTACGAGGACCTCGCCGAGCGGCTCGTCGCGGGCGCGACGCGCGTCTTCGAGGAGACGGGCGGCAAGGTCGAGGTCCACGACGTCCCCGGGGCCTTCGAGCTGCCGCTCGCCGCGAAGTACTGCGCCGAGTCGGAGCGCTACTCCGGCGTCGCCTGCCTCGGCGCCGTGATCCGCGGCGAGACCGACCACTACGACTACGTCTGCGGCGAGGCCGCTGCGGGAATCGCGCGCGTCTCGCTCGACACGGGGATCCCCTGTGCGTTCGGGGTGCTGACCGTCGACGACATGGAGCAGGCGCTCGCCCGCGCCGGCGAGGGAAAGCGCCACCAGGGCGAGGACGCCGCCCGCGCCGTCGTCCGGATGGCCCAGATGCGGGTGGCGCTCACCGCCCCAGGGTTTTAGACCCTGCTACCCTCCCGCGCCGTGCCAAAGGTCTGTTACTCATGCGGCAAGGGCCCTGCCTTCGGACAGAGCCGCAGCCATTCGATGGTCGCCACCAAGCGGCGTTTCAACCCGAACCTGCAGAAGGTCCGGATCGACATCAAGGGCACGCCTTCGCGTGAGTACGTCTGCACACGCTGCCTCAAGGCCGGCAAGATCACCAAAGCCGCCTGAGGCGCGCATGCCGGCGTCATCGGCCTCTCGTGGGCTGGCGCCCACAGCAAGGCCTGCTTCCTTGGCCTGCACCCCTCAGACGGCTTTAAACGAAACTCAGCCGCCGCGCGGTGTAGAACGTAGTCGTGCCTGACGAGAGCCTGATTCGCTTCAGACGTGTCGTCGCCGCGTCGCTCGCCGAGCTGGAGAGCAGGCGCGACGAGGTCAACGATCTCAACGTCTTCCCGGTCGCCGACGGCGATACCGGCGACAACATGGCGATGACGATGCGCGCCGTGATGGACGAGCTGAACGTCCTCAACGGCCAGCCGCTTGATGGCGTCGGTCGCGAGGAAGTCGTCTCGGCCGTTGCTCGCGCGGCGCTGCTCGGCGCGCGCGGCAACAGCGGCGTGATCCTGTCGCAGATCGTCCGCGGCGCCGCCGAGGAGCTCGCCTCACGGCCAGGTGAGCTGGTCGACCCGGTGCTGGTCGCGGCCGCCTTCGCACGTGCCGCCGACGCGGCCTACGCCTCAGTTCGCAATCCCGCCGAGGGGACGATGCTCAGCGCCGTGCGCGCGATGGCGCATCGCGTCGCCCAGGACATCGCCCACATGGACAAGCAGCGACTCGGTCCCGACGCGACCGCCGAGGAGCAGGACGCGCTGATCGCCGACGTGCTCGAGCGCGCGCTCGACGCCGCCAAGGAGGCGGTCGACAAGGGCCCCGAGCAACTCGCCGTGCTCAAGGAGGCCGGCGTCGTCGACGCCGGCGCCTACGGCCTGACCGTGATCGTCGCCGGCGTCGTCGCGGCGCTGCGTGGCCAGCAGCAGATCGAGCTCGCCCACCACGAGCCAGCGCGCGCCATCCACGCGACCCAGCACGAGTCCTCGACCTACCGCTACTGCACCAACTTCGCCGTCACCGGCGTCGAGATCGACGGGCAGTCGCTGGTCCCGGCGCTCGAGCGGATCGGCGACAGCGTGCTTGTCGTCGGCGACGCACGGGCGCTGCGGGTACACGTCCACACCGACTCGCCCGACGACGCCGTCGCGCTGTTCGCCGAGCACGGCGAGGTCTCTCGGCTCGAGGCCTCGGACATGCGCGAGCAGGTCGCCGATCGCAATGCGCGACTCGGCGGCCCGCGCGCCGCTTGCGCCGTCGTCGCGGTGGCGACCGGAGCGGGCATGCACGCGCTCTACCGCGAGCTCGGGGTCGAGGTGCTCGAGGGCGGCCCGACGATGAACCCCTCGACCGCCGAGCTGCTCGAGGCGATCGAGGTGGCCGATGGGCACGAGGTCCTCGTATTGCCGAACAGCCCGAACGTGATCATGGCCGCTGCGGAGGCCGCAAAGCTGGCCGAGCGGCCGGTGAGGGTCGTCCCGACACGGGCGCAGCAGGAGGGGCTGGCCGCGCTGCTGGCCTTCGACCCGACCCGTGACGCACAGGCCAACGCCGAGTCGGTCGCGGCCGCCGCGGATGCTCTCGCCGTCGGTGGGGTGGCCGAAGCGGCGAAGGACGATCCAGACGGGCGCTTCGCGATCGGCGACGCGGTCGGCTACCGCGGCGATGAGCTGGTCGCCTGGGGCGATCCATCGGAAACGCTGTCTGCGACGCTCGCTGCGCTCGCCGAAGGTGCCGAGCTGGTCACGTGCATCGCCGGCGATGGCGCCCCACTCGACGTCGCCGCGGTCGCCGCGGCCGTTCCCGGAGGCATCGAGTTGGACTTCCATGAGGGCGGCCAGCCCGCATGGTGGTGGCTGCTCTGCGCCGAGTAGGTCGGTGGGCTCGCGCCCCCCGGAGCCCCCGCGCGGCGCAGGTCTACCGACGGCTCCCGTGAAAGGTCCCTTCTCCTTCGGCTCCAGTGAAGAGATCGACGCCGGAGCCTTGCGTGCGGCGCGAATCCGCTCGATCCCGCGGCCGAGCCTGCTCGCCGAGCGGCTACCGGCGAGCAAGCAGACCGCCAAGGGCCTTGCTGCCCTCGGGATCGCGACCCACGGCGATCTGATCGAGCACCTGCCGCACACCCACCGCGACCGCCGCGAGGTGCGCGGCATCGCGGCGATCGGCGTGGGGGAGGAGGCGACGGTTGCGGTGACCGTGCGCGGGGTCAGCGTGCGGCCGATGCGCGACCGGCGCCGCAAGCGCGTCGAGGCGAAGGTCTTCGACGAGACGGGGCCGGCGCTCGCCGTTTGGTGGAACCAGCCCTGGATCGCGAGCAAGCTCGGCGAGGGTGCCGCGGTGCTCCTGCACGGGCGCAAGAAGCGGCGCAACGAGTTCTGGGTCGACGAGTACGAGCTGCTCGGTCAGGGCACGGCGCCTGTCCACACCGTCGGGCTCGTGCCGGTCCACCCGGCCACCTATGGGCTCTCGGCGGGCGCGCTGCGCGATCTCGTCTGGAAGGACTACAAGCTGATTCGTCACGTCGTGGAGCCGCTGCCGGCGGCGCTACGAGTGGCCGAACGACTGCCCGACCGCTCGGCGGCGATTGCCGCAGCGCATTTCCCCGACGGCGAGGAAGAGGCCGCGGGCGCTCGTCGTCGGCTGGCCTTCGAGGAGCTGTTCCTGCTCCAGCTTGCCGTGACCGGTCGCAGGCGATCGCGGCGCGGGCGCCGTGAGGCAGCCCCGCTCGAGGCGACCGGCACGGTCGTCGACTCCTGGCGTGCCGCGCTTCCGTTCGAGCTGACCGGCGACCAGCAACGCGCCTGCGCCGAGATCGACAGCGACCTCGCCAAGTCGCGGCCGATGCAGCGCCTGCTGATGGGCGAGGTCGGCAGCGGCAAGACCGCCGTCGCGCTCGCCGCGATGCTGCGCGCCGTTGAGAACGGTCGCCAAGCAGCGTTGATGGCCCCGACCGAGACGCTCGCCGAGCAGCACCTCGCGACGATCGACAGCCTGCTCGGCGGGACCGTTCCGGTCGAGCTGCTGACCGGCTCGACCACGGCGGCGCGGCGGCGCGACCTGCTCGCGCGGCTGGCGTCCGGCGAGTTGGCGCTCGTCGTCGGCACCCACGCGCTGATCGAGGACAGCGTCGAGTTCCGCGACCTCGCAGTTTGCGTCGTCGACGAGCAGCACCGCTTCGGCGTCCGTCAGCGAGCCGCGCTCGACGCGAAGGCGCCGGGTGAGCTCACTCCACACGTCCTCCACATGACGGCGACGCCGATTCCGCGCACGCTCGCGCTGACCGCCTACGGCGATCTCGACGCCACCGTCCTGCGCGAGCTGCCCGCCGGCCGGCGCCCGGTCGAGACGTTCGTCGTCGACGGCGCCCGTGCTCGGACACGCGCCTACGAACGCATTCGCGAGGAGATCGCCGCCGGGCGCCAGTGCTTCGTCGTCTGCCCGCTCGTCGAGGAGTCGGAGGCGCTCCAGGCGAAGGCGGCGACCGTCGAGGCGGACCGTCTCGCGCGCACCGAGTTCGCCGACCACCGCGTCGCGCTGATCCACGGCCAGATGCCCGCCGCCAAGAAGCAGGAGGCGATGCGCAGCTTCGCCGCCGGCGACGCCGACGTGCTCGTCGCGACGAGCGTGATCGAGGTCGGCATCGACGTCCCGAACGCCACGGTGATGCTGATCGAGGCCGCCGACCGCTACGGCCTCTCGCAGCTCCACCAGCTGCGCGGCCGCGTCGGTCGTGGTGGCCATGCCTCGCTCTGCATCCTCTTCGGGGATCCCAAGCTGCCACGGCTGATGGCGCTCGCCACCGAGCGCGACGGCTTCCGGCTCGCCGAGATCGACCTCGAGCTGCGCGGAGCGGGGGAGGTGCTCGGCACGCGTCAGTCGGGCCTACCTGAGTTCCGCGTCGCCCGCCTACCCGACGACCAGGAGCTGCTCGAGCGCGCGAAGCTGCGCGCCGACGAGCTGCTGGCCGCCGATCCGCAGCTGGAACTCCCCGAGAACGGCCTCCTCCGAGCCGCCGTCGTCGAGCACTTCGGCTCCGACCTCGACCCGATCCCGGCGTGACGGATACTTGCCTCCCGGCAGCGATCTAGGAGGACAGATGGACCTCAGGACGATTCAACAGCCCTTGAAGGACGGCTATCGCGAGGATCCCGGCTCCGCGTCGATCACCCTGACGGCTCGCGGCAGCGAGACGGAGGGACCGACGGGCTGCTCTGTCGATCTCGGTCGTGCGATCCAAGCGGCGGAGGCGCACGTCGGCGTCGGCGGTCCCGGCACCGGCGCATGTTCCGGAGATCTGCTTCTCGGAGCGCTGGCGGCGTGCGCCCAGATCACCTGCCAGATGGTCGCGACTGCGATGGAGATCGAGACCGAGCGGATCGAGGTGGTCGTCGAGGGGGACCTCGACCTGCGCGGAACGCTCGGCGTCGACCGCGAGGCGCCGGTTGGGTTCTCGGCGATTCGCATGCGTTACGAGATCGATGCCCCTGGGGCCGATACCGACCAGCTCGAGTCACTGCTGGCGAAGTCCGAGCGCTACTGCACCGTCTTGCAGACACTGCGCAAGGCGCCGGAGATCGTCACGGAGCTGGCCGCGGCGTGAGGGTCGTCGCCGGCGAGCTGCGCGGTCGCAAGCTCGTCGCTCCAGCCGGCGACGCGACACGCCCCACGGCAGACCGTGTCCGCGAGGCGCTGTTCTCGATCCTCGGCGACATCTCCGGCCTGCGCGTGCTCGATCTCTACGCCGGCTCGGGCGCGCTCGGCATCGAGGCGCTGTCGCGCGGAGCGGCCGCAGCGGTATTCGTCGACAGCTCCCAAGACGCCGTCACCGCGATTCGGCACAACCTCAGCGAGCTCGGACTAGAGGCACCTGTACAACGCCGCGACGCTCTCGCCTACCTTGCTGCGGCAGCCAACGGCGACCCCTACGACCTCGTTTTCGCCGACCCACCGTATGATTCCGCGCTCCGTGTAGGTCCAGACCTCGCGGAACGGCTTCCGCCGATCCTCTCCCAAGACGCCGTCATCGTGACCGAGTCCAACAAGCGAGCCCCGCTCGAACTGCCCTTTCCGCTGCTGCGCGAGCGCAGCTACGGCGACACGCGGATCGCGGTACATCGCCATGGCTGATCGCACCAGCGGCACAGCGGTCTGCCCGGGGTCCTACGACCCGGTGACGCTCGGCCACATCGACATCATCACGCGCACCGCCGAGGTGTTCGACAAGGTGATCGTCGGAGTCGTCGACCAGCCGGTGCGCAAGCAGAAGACGGTCTTCACGGCGGAGCAACGGGTCGAGTTCATCCAGGTCGAGGTCGCGACGCTCGGCAACGTCGAGGTCAAGTCCTTCCACAACCTGCTCGTCGAGTTCGCCCGCGAGAACGGCGCCAAGACGATCGTCAAGGGCCTGCGCGCGATCTCCGACTTCGAGTACGAGTTCGAGATGAACCAGCTCAACCGCAAGATGGCCCCGGACATCGAGAGCACCTACCTGATGGCCGCCCCGCAATTCAGCTTCCTCAGCTCCAGCGGCGTCAAGGAGCTGGCGATGTTCGGAGGGGATCTGACCGGTTTGGTGCCCGCGCCGGTAGCCTCTCGCTTGCAGGAAGCGCTCGAGCGCTGACGAACTGAGGTTCATCTATGGACGTCTTGGTACTCATCGACAAGCTGGACGACACCGTCCACAACGCCAAGCCCGTGCCCCTCACGGACCAGGTTCGCGTCGACAAAGAGGAGATCTACGACATCCTCGATCAGATGCGCGCCACGATCCCCGAGGAGATCAAGCAGGCGCGCTGGATCGTCAAGGAGCGTCAGGAGATGCTCGCCGAGGCGAAGCGCGAGGCTGAGCGGATCGTCAAAGAGGCGCGCGAGGAGCAAACCCAGCTGATCTCCGACGAGGAGGTCGTCAAGCAGGCCGAGCGCCAGGCCGACGAGATCGTCGAGGACGCCCGTGCCCGCGAGCGCGAGATCCGGCTCGGCGCCGAGGACTACGCCGACGACATCCTCAACACGCTCGAGATCAACCTCGAGAAGTTCACCGCCGCCGTCCAGCGTGGCCGCGACCGCCTCCAAGGTCGCGAGGAGGCCGAGGTCTCCTAGACCTCGCTGCGGTGCTCGCTAGGGTCGATGTATGGCCCAGCGAATCGATGAGTTCGATGTCGGCACGCTGAGGCTCGCCTCGGGCGAGGCACGACAGCTCGACTTCGAAGTCCCGGTCGAGGAGCTCGTCTTCGCCGGCCAGACCTACAGCGCCGGTGGCTATACGGACGCCCGCCTCGACGCCACCCGCACCACCTCCGGCCACGCGCTGCGCTTGCGCTTCGCCGTCGACCTGCACGGACCGTGCACCCGCTGCCTCGAGGACGCCAACGCCCGCGTCGACGTCGACGCCCGCGAGATCGACCAGCCCGGCGACGCCCCCGACCTGCGCTCTCCCTACGTCAAGGACGACGTCGTCGACCTCAGCGCCTGGGCCCGCGACGCGCTTGCCTTGGCGTTGCCGACGCGGATCCTCTGCAGCGAGGACTGCCGTGGCCTTTGCCCCTCCTGCGGCGCCAACCTCAACGAGGACCCCGACCACGACCACGGCGCCGAGCCGGATCCGCGTTGGGCGAAGTTGTCTGAGTTGGAGCTGGACTAGGGGCTAGGGATCGGGGGTTGCTGCGCGGCCAGCACGACCAGAGCCCTAGCCAGAAGAACCGCCAGGTCTGTACACTGCACCGCCTCATGGCCGTCCCAAAGCAACGACAGTCGCACTCGCGCACGAACAAGCGTCGCTCGCAGCACAAGATCGTGCCGCCGAGCTTGTCGACGTGCCCGAAGTGTGGGGCGCCGCGTCTTCCGCACCGTGTGTGTGGCGAGTGCGGTAGCTACAGCGGCCGGCAGGTCGTTGTGCAGACGCCCGACTCCGACGAGTAGCTCGCGGCTTTGATCGCTGTCGACGCTAACGGCGCCGACGCGGGTCCGAGCGCTGTCGCCGAGGGTGCCCGCCGATCTGGCGAGCGTGTGTTGCTGTTCGGGCCGGCGGCTGAGATCGGCGATCCCGGCGGGAACGTTGAGCTCGTAGACGCGCCGGAGCGGATCGGGGGAGACGAGGAGCCGGTGCGGGCTGTGCGGTCGCGGCCGGAGGCGTCGATCGTGCAGGCGGCGGCGGCTGTGGGCGATGGGCGTGCGGAGGCGTTGGTGAGTGCGGGGGCTACCGGGCCGACGCTCGCGGCCGCAACACTGGCGGTGAAGCGGATCCGTGGGGTCCATCGGCCGGCGATCGCAGCGCTGCTGCCTTTACCTGCGGGGCGGGTGTTGCTGCTCGATGCTGGTGCGAACGTGGAGGTGCGGCCTGAGCATCTGGTCCAGTTCGCTTATCTGGGGGCGGCGTTCATGGAGCACGTAGAGGGTGTAGAGCGTCCGCGTGTTGGGCTGCTGTCAGTGGGGACGGAGTCGGCGAAGGGGACGCCGGACGTGCTGACGGCGCACGAGCGGTTGGCCGAGGGGTCGCTGAACTTCGTTGGGAATGTCGAGGGCTTTGACATTCCGAATTCGGCTGTCGACGTCGTCGTGACCGATGGCTTCACGGGGAATGTGGCGTTGAAGGCGATGGAGTCGGCGTCGAAGGTGACGCGGGAGGGGATTCGGTCGGCGGTGAAGTCGAATCCGCTGTCGATGCTGGGTGGACTGTTGATCCGGCGCCAGGTCGACGGGTTGCGGGCGCAGCTGGATCCGGAGCGGGCGGGTGGCGCGATCCTGCTCGGATTGCGCAAGCCGGTGGTGATTGGGCACGGGAGTTTCGGGCCAGCTGGCCTGGCTTCGGCGATCCAGTTGGCCCGCCGCGCGGTCGACGAGCAGATGGTCGAGCGGACAGCGGCGGCGTTGCGGGCCGATGGGGTGCTGAGGTCCGCGCCCGCTGGTAGCGTCAACGACGCCCGTGGAACGCGCCGAGGTACTGACCAGGATCCGTGAGCATCTTGCGACCGAGCTCGAGGTCGACCCTGCCCAAATCCGCGAGGAGACGCGGTTCAAGGAGGATCTCGAGGCGGATTCGCTAGACCTCGTCGAGTTGACCGTCGAGCTCGAGGACCACTACGGAATTCGCATTCCCGACGATCAGGCGGCGAAGATCCTGACCGTTGGACAGGCCGCCGACTTCGTGTCTGCCCATGTCGAGCGTGCAGACGCCTGAGGCAGGAGAGACCCTCGCTGACCTGCTCGACGAGATCCCGTCGGATCTGTCCCGTCAGGCGTTCAGCCACGCGTCGTGGACCCGGCCGCGCAGCGAGTCCTACGAGCGGCTGGCGTTCCTCGGCGACGCTGTGCTTGCCCTTGCCGTCTCTTCGTACCTCTATCCGCTGCTCGCCGAGTACGGCGTCGGCCGGCTCACGAAAGTGCGGGCACAGGCCGTGAGCGGCGCCGCCTGTGCCGAGGTCGCGCTTGATCTCGGCGTGCCGGAGCGGCTGCGCGAGCAGGCGCCGGGGGGAGACGAGCGCGGCTTCGAGGCGCTGCTCGCCAGCGAGCGTGTGCTGTCGTCGGTGACCGAGGCGGTTATCGGAGCGGTCTATCTCGGCCTCGGCTACGACCGTGTCGCAGATCCGGTCGTAGCAGCCTTTGCCAATCAGATCGACGAGGCGCTCAATCATTCGGCCGACTTCAAGTCGGTGCTCCAAGAGCGCGTCGCCCGCCGCGGCGCCGTCGTCGACTACGCCGTCGTCGAGGAGACCGGGCCGCCGCACGATCGTCATTTCACGATCGCCGCACGCGTCAAGGGCCGCGAGGTGGGCCGCGGCGAGGGGCGGACGAAGAAGACCGCCGAGCAGGAGGCCGCCGCGCAGGGACTCTCCGAGTTCGAGGGAGACGGCGACTGATGCACCTGCGCTCGATCTCTATGAAGGGCTTCAAGTCGTTCCCGAATCGGACGACGCTCGAGTTCGGAACCGGCGTGTCGGTCGTCGTCGGGCCGAACGGCTCCGGCAAGTCGAACATCACCGACGCCGTCCTGTGGGCGCTCGGCGAGCAGAGTCCGCTCGCCGTCCGCGGCCAGTCGATGAAGGACGTGATCTTCGCTGGCGGCCACGGCGTCAAGGGCTCGAATGCCGCTGAGGTAGAGGTCGTGATCGACAATTCGGGCGGGCGCTCGGAGTCCGACTTCTCCGACATCTCGATCGTTCGCAAGCTCGGCCGCGACGGCGATGGCGAGTACCGCCTCAATGGCGCCCGCTGCCGGCTTGCCGACATCGCCGAGGTGTTGTCCGAGACCGGTCTTGGCAAGGAGATGCACTCGGTCGTCTCGCAGGGGCGGGTCGAGTCGATCGTGCTTTCGCGGCCGCGCGAGCGACGGATGCTGATCGAGGAGGCCGCTGGCCTCGGCAAGCACCGCCAGCGCCGCCGTCGCGCTCAGCTGAAGCTCGAACGGACCGAGGAGAACCTTTCGCGTGCGCTCGACGTCGAGCGCGAGGCGCGCGGTCGGCTGCGGCCGTTGAAGCGCCAGGCCGAGGCTGCTGAGCTGCATGAGCGGCTCGAGCGACAGACGGCTGAGGCACGCTACGAGCTTTCTCGCGACGCGGTCCGTGAGGCGACGGCGAAGCTCGCGGAGGCGGAGGCGGCAGCTACGGCCGCGCGTTCTGGGCGCGACGACTCCGAGAAGCAGCTGGGTGAGGTCGCGCAACGGCGTGAGCGCGCCGAGCAGGCGTTCGCCGAGCAGAGCCGGCTGCGCGAGGCGCTGCAGGCGCGACTGTTCGCCGCGCGCGGCGCCGGCGAGCGGATCGCGATGCGGCTCGACCGCGCACGCGAGCAGAGCCGGGCAGCGATCGACGGCGCCGAGCGCCGTGCCGCGCAGCTAGAGCTGTTGGAGCGCGAGATTGCCCAGGCGGGCGATCCGGAGGCTGGCACGGCTGCCAAGATCGCCGAGCTCGAGCAGGAGCTCGAGGTGCTCGAGGGCCGCCGTGTCGAGCGGCTGGAGCAGGAGCTCGCCCAACTACGCACCGAGCGCGATGCCGCAGCGGCGCAGCGCGTCGAGCTCGAACAGGTCGCGCAGCAGCGCCGCGAGGCGC
>JBIOUS010000062.1:0-35886 GCA_044867325.1 Thermoleophilaceae bacterium
GGGTAGGAGGGCGGGGTCGGATCGAGCGAGACGGAAAGAAAGAGATCGGTGTTCGAAACGGCTGCGGGATTGGCCGAATGGCAGAGCAATTGGTAGGCGATGGATGGGTGCGGGAAGTAGCGGCACCGGAGGGATCAACTGCGGGCAGTGAGGGCGGGCGAGCGTGGTGGTCGTCGGGAGCGGCTGGCGGTGTGGCGTGTCGCGGGGGCGCAGGCGGGAGGAACCTGCGCCCCGGCGACAGCGACTCAGCGGCCGGTGGGCGGCGGGGCGCGGTGCTCGATGACGTCGCGCGCGAACGGGACGATCTCGGCAAGCACCTGGGCCAGCACCGTCGGGTCCGATGCCGCGCGGACGAGGCCCGCCAGGACGTCAGCGATCCACTGCTCGGCCGTCTCGATACCGAACCGCTCAGCGAGACAGACCAAGCACTCGTCGGCGCTGACCTCCTTGTCCAGCTCGCCGCCGCAGGTCATGCAGGCGGTCGACTCGCCGTGAGGGCGGCCGACCTTGCGGTCGTTGTGGTGGTCGAGCCAGGCCCGGAACTCCGGGCGATCGATGAGGGGCATCTTGGTACCTCCTTGGTTGGAGGCGACCGGGCCAAGACAGCGAGAAGCACCACGACGGCGATACCGTGCGGGCGCGTCCGGGTCTTGGCTCGGGCGCCACGCCCCCGGCCTGTTGACGCAGGCGCGGGGGCACTTTTCTATGGGTCGCGGCCGAACCTAGACGGCGAATGCAGAAATGACAAGGGGCCGGGCGGTGCCGTTACCGAGCCGTCACACTCCCGCGTCCTCGAACGCCGCCGCGAGACGCTTCGCCGCGTCGCGACGAGGCTTGTAGGAGAGGTACTTCTGGGTCGTCTGGATGTCTGCATGGCCCATCCACTCCATGACCTCGCGGGGATCAGCCGCACGGATCGCGTGGGTTCCGAAGGTATGGCGCAGATCGTGGAAGCGAAGCTGCCGAAGCCCGGCCGTGGCGAGTGCGTCCTTGTAGCGCTCGCTCAGCGACTTGTAGCCGAGGTGCCTGCCGATGGGGTCGCAGAAGACGAGATCCTGCTGCCCGACGAAACGGGCTCGGTGGCTCTGCCGGGTGAGCGCCTGTGCAACCTCGTCCATCATCGGGACGGCCCGGCCGCGGCCGCTCTTGGGTGTCCCCTCCACCCCGTTGCCCCATGTGCGCCGCACGCGGATCGTCGCGGCGGCGAAGTCCACGTCCTCCCAGCGCAGCGCGAGCAGTTCGCCCAGGCGAAGGCCCGTGAAGGCGGCGGTGAGGTAGAGGACGCCGTCCTGGTCGTTCGCGGCAGCACCGACCAGCGCCATGACCTCGCCACGCGAAAAGACGTCGATGCCAGCGCGACGAGGCAGCCGCGGACGCTCGACGGTCGTCAGAGGGTTCCGTGGCAGCCCGTGGACCTTCATCGCCCGCTTGAAGATCGAATGCAGGGCGACGAGGTACTTCTGGAGCGTTCGGTTCGACAAGTCGCGACGGGCGGCGAAGTCGCCCTTCCAGCGCTCGAAGAACTCCGGCGTGAATTCCTCGATCGGCTTGTCGCCGAACTCGCGGTTGAGGACGTTGACCTCGACCGAGTAGCCGGCGAGCGTCGAGGGCTTCACGGCGCGATCGCGCTCGCTATAGACGAGCCACTCGGCGGCGGCCTCGGCAAACGTGGTGCCCGTGCGGACCATGCCGGCCAGCTCGCCGCGCCGCGCGTCCGCCAGCGTCGAGTCCAGCCACTCCTGGGCAAGCGCCTTCGTGAAGTAGCCGGCCGCCGGCCTGCCACGACGCATCCACGCCGGCCCGAGCTTCTTCTGGACCTGGCGACCGTCGGGCAGCCGGTACTTCGCGAACCAGACCGGCCCGCGCTTGCGCTCGACCCGGAAGACGTGGCCGCTGACCGGCCTGTTGAACGACGCCCTCATGCCCCCAAACCTCGGGGATCTCGGGACACATTGGGGACACGTTCTGCGACAGCCCCGCCACAGCCAACGCACAAACCGCGTACTGAAGCGGTTTGCGGAGTGGGCCGACCAGGACTCGAACCTGGGACCAAGGGATTATGAGTCCCGTGCTCTAACCAACTGAGCTACCGGCCCTTCGGGGGCTCATCCTAGGTCGTTCTGCCGTCCTTGGGGAGCGGCATGATGCTGGGCCGTGACGGCGCTATGGGTCGGTGTGGCTGGGATGGGCGGCGTGTTGGCGCGCTACGCGCTGTCAACGCCGTTCCACGGGACGACGTTGCCGTGGGTGACTGTGGCGATCAACGTCGTCGGGTCGTTCCTGCTCGGCGTGCTCGTGACCGCGCACGGCCTGTCGGGCGAGCTGCGAACGGCGCTGGGCGTCGGCTTCCTCGGCGGATTCACGACCTTCTCGACCTTCTCGGTCCAGGTCGTGCTCGACGTCGACGCCGGCGAGCCCGGGCGGGCGCTGCTCTACGTGGCGGCGTCGCTGACGCTCGGGATCGCCGCGGCGACCGCCGGCTACGTTCTTGGCCGAGCGGCCTTCTAGCTCTTGCGAACGGCCTTGTCGATCGCGGCGTTGAGCTCGTCGGCGCTGAAGGCGCCCTCGAAGCGATCCACCACTCGCCCGTCGGCGTCGACGACGAACACCCACGGCTCGGTCGGCAGGTCGTAGGCGGCAACCGGAGGGCGCAGGCCCTTGTCGATCTGGTTGTCGACATAGATCTCCTGGTGGACGAAGGCGACGTCGTCGTCGCGCTCGGCCTTCACCTGCTCGGTCAGGTCGATCACCGGCCCGCAGACGCGGCTCTGACAGAGCGCGGCGGTCGCGAACAGCAGCACGGTCGGCTTCTTGCCGGCGACGTCGGCGAAGTCGACATCGTGCATCGACGACGCCGGCCGGCGCGTGTCCAGCAGCTCGACGTTGCCATCGGTGCTGGTGGTGGTGTCGGTGTGGACGACGGGAGCCTTGTCCCCCACGTCGGGCACCGCCCCTTCCTTGGTGACCGTCAGCGCGCCGCCCGCCGGCGTCGCGGCGACGAGGCGACCGTCGAGCCGCGCGAGGCCGATCAGCTCGTAGCGACCCGGCTTCGGCAGGTCGATGTCGGCCACGTAGAGCGACTTCGCCGCGTCCTTGTCGTCGGAGACCGAGCGGCTCTGGAACTGCGGCCTCACGTGCATCTGCTCGAAGCGCGCTGGAATCGGGCCTTGCACACGGCCACCACCTACCGGCGCCACGTAGAGGGCAACGGACACGTCCGCGATCTGCGCGCGCGCCTGGTCGAACAGCGCGAATCCGAAGCGGTTCTCGCCTGGCTTGAACTGCGACACCGACGCGGCGATGACCGGGCCCGACGACCCCACGTCCTCGAGCAGGCCACGCAGCGTCTTGCCGTTGGCCTTCGGGAAGTCTTCGGGTTTCGCCGGCTCAGGCGGCGGGGTGCTGGCGACGTCGGAGGAGCCCGAATCGCCGCAGCCGGCGGCGCCGAGCACAAGTGCCCCTACGACAAGCCATGCAGCCGCCAGACGCGTTCCCGACCTCACCAGACAGAACATATGGGACAGGGGCTTACCACGGGGCGGTTACGGGCAAGGCTTAACGCCGATTTCAAATAGCCTCGAACGGCGATTTGGCCCCGGAGGTAGGAGATTTCGATGTCAGCACGTGCAGCGCTGGTCACCGGCGGGTCTAGCGGCATCGGCCTCGCGATCGCCCGCGCACTCGGCGAAGACGGTTACGGCGTGACCCTGTCGGCCCGCCGCCCGGACAAGCTCGAGCAGGCGGCAGTGACACTCGCCACCGACGGGATCGACGTCCAGGCCGTGCCCGCGAACATGGCCGAGGAGGCCGACATCGTGGCGCTGGTCGAGCGCCACAAAGAGCGCTTCGGCCGTCTTGACGTGCTGATCAACAACGCTGGCGTCGGGATCGGCGGTCCGATCGCCGAGCAGGACGCCAAGAAGCTCGACATGCAGATAGCGGTCAATCTGAGGGCGTTGTTCCTGACCACGCGCGAGTGCCTACCGATGCTCAAGGAGGCGGGCGCCGAGCACCACAAGGCGCTGATCGCCAACACAGCGTCGATCGCCGGCAAGTCCGGTCAGGGCTGGCTGGCGGCCTACTCGGCGACGAAGTTCGGCGTCGTCGGCTTCACGCAGGCGCTGCACAAGGAGCACGCAAGCGACGGCATCCAGGCAACGGCGCTCTGCCCTGGCTTCGTCGACACCGCGATGACCGACTGGGTCAAGGACAGCGTGCCGAAGGAGCAGATGATCCAGCCCTCGGACATCGCCGAGGCGGTGCGCTACCTGCTCAGGACCTCGCCGGCGTGCATCGTGCCGGAGCTGCAGTTCATCCGGCCCGGCGAGGGCGTGTAGTCGAGCTCGCGCGGGTCGGCGCGCTCGTAGGGCTCGACGTCGTACTCCTCGCGGCGCAGCCGCGAGCGCAGCGCGCGGCGGTGATCGACGATCGCACGTGCCAGCGCGCCTGGAGCGGTCACGTGCTCGTCGGCGATGCTCGACTCGAGCATCGTCCGCAGCGCGGTCAGCTCGCCCTCGGTCGCCGGCCGCGCCTGCTTGCCGGCCCGTGCGTAGCGATCCCACGCACGGGCGAACGCGGCGTAGTCCGTGCGTCCCCCGTTGCGATGCGCGGCGAGCATCGGACAGACGCCGCCACCGGGCGCCGTGTAGGCCCCCACGATGATCGGGTTGCGGTCGAGCGCGTCGAGCATCGCCCGACGGGTGTCGATCGGCATCGCGTCGATCGCATTGCGCAGATCGCGCGCTGGGCGGAGCGACCTCATTCCGCTGATGTCCTGGCGACTGGTGGCATACGATGCCGCGACGCGGCCGCACGAGGGTAGGGCGCGTCGTCGGCGACTTCAAGGTCGTCCCTGCTGTTGAAAGGAGACTTGCAATGCGGTTGGGCCTACACGTTGGGTACTGGGGACTTGGACTGACGGCCGAGCAGCAGCTCGAGATCGTCAAGGAGGCCGAGTCCGCCGGCTTCGACTCCGTGTGGGCCGCCGAGGCCTACGGGTCCGACACCGCGACCGTGCTCGCCTGGCTGGCGTCGCACACCGAGCGCGTGAAGATCGGATCGGCGATCTTCCAGATGCCGGGCCGCACCCCCGCGATGACGGCGATGACCGCCGCCACGCTCGATCAGCTCTCCAACGGCCGGATGCTGCTCGGAATCGGCTCCTCGGGCCCGCAGGTCGCCGAGGGCTGGCACGGCCAGCCGTTCGCCCAGCAGCTGCAGCGGACGCGCGAGTACGTCGAGATCCTGCGCAAGGCGCTCGCCCGCGAGCGGCTCGAGTACAAGGGCGAGCTCTACGAGCTGCCGCTGCCCGACGGCCCCGGCAAGGCGCTGAAGCTGATGATCGCCCCGGTCCAGGAGCGGATGCCGATCTACATCGCGGCGATCGGCCCGAAGAACACGACGCTGACCGGCGAGATCGCCGACGGCTGGCTGCCGACCTTCTTCTCCCCCGAGCACGTCGCGGAGTTCCGCACGCTGCTCGAGGAGGGCGCCGCGCGCGCCGGCAACGGCAAGCAGATCGACGAGTCGTTCGACATCGCGCCGAACGTCAACCTCTGCATCGACGACGACATCGACAAGGCGCGCGACCAGGTGCGGCCGCTGCTGGCGCTGTACGTCGGGGGCATGGGCTCGCGCAAGAAGAACTTCTACAACTCGCTCGTCCAGCGCTACGGCTTCGAGGATGCCGCGAAGGAGGTCCAGGACCTCTACCTCGACGGCAAGAAGGACGAGGCCGCCGCGGCGCTGCCGGCCGAGCTGATCGACCAGACGTCGCTGGTCGGGCCGAAGGAGCGGATCAAGGAGCGGATCGAGGTCTACCGCGAGGCGGGCGTCGGAACGCTGGTCGCGACGCCGACCGTCTTCGACCCGGAGGCCCGCAAGCGGATGATCCGCGAGATCGCGGAGATGGTCTGAGCCGCCGCTTCCTGATCACCGCCTTCGGCGATCCGGGGCACGCCTTCCCCGCGATCGCCCTGGGGAAGGCGTTGGCCGCACGCGGGCACGCGGTGTGCCTGCAGACGTGGCAGCGGTGGGCTGAGGACGTCGAGCGCGAGGGGATCGAGTTCGCTCCGGCGCCGGAGTACTCGGTCTTCCCGACGACCGGACGCGACCTGAGCCCATACGAAGCCGCTGTCGAGGCGACGCGCGAGACCGTGCCGCTGATCGAGTCGTTCGGGCCCGATGTGGTGATCGCGGACATCCTGACCGCTGTCGGCGGGCTGTCGGCCGGTGTCACGGAGCGGCCGTTCGCGACGCTGGTCCCACACGTCCTGCCGACATCCGAGGCGGGCCTGCCGCCCTACTCGATCGGCGCGCGGCTACCGCGCACGCGTTTCGGCCGACAGGCGTGGGGCGTCATGCAGCCGCTACTGCGGCGCGGCGAGGAGCGCGGCCGCGACGAGCTCAACGTGGCCCGCACGAAGGTCGGGCTACCGCCCCTCGACTACACCCACAACGGGATCTCACGCGACCTCGCGCTGGTCGCGACCTTCCCGCAGCTCGAGTACCCGCGCCGCGAATGGGATCCCGCCTTCAAGGTGACGGGCCCGCTGCTCTGGGAGCGGCCCGCCGACGACGTGGAGCTGCCGCCGGGCGACGCGCCGCTGGTTCTGATCGCCCCGAGCACGTCGCAGGACCCCCAAGGACGGATGATCGCGGCCGCGTTGGAGGGTCTGGCTGACGAGCCGGTCCGGGTGATTGCCACTACGAACCGGCCGGGAATGGCGTTGCCGGCGCGCGTGCCGACCAACGCGCGGGTGGTCGACTGGCTTTCCTACTCACGCACGATGCCGCACTGCGCGGCGGTCGTCTGCCACGCCGGCCACGGGACGGTCGCGCGAGCGCTGTCCTACGGCGTCCCGGTCGTCGGCGCGCCGGCCGCCGGCGACATGGCCGAGAACGCATCGCGCGTTGCGTGGGCCGGCTGCGGGGTGTCGCTGCCGCGACGGATGGTCACGCCGCGCGGCATCCGGCTGGCGGTGCGCAAGCTGCTGAGCGATCCGGCGATCGCGGCGAGCGCCGGCGAGCTGGCGGCTTGGTCGGCAGCGCACGATGGCGGAGCAACCGCCGCGGAGGCGTTGGAGGCATTTGCCGCGGAGCGGTCCGGCTAGACGTCGGTCGGGCAGGCGAGGTTCTCGTCGAGGGCGCCGGGCAGCCGGGCCAGCATCTCCGCCAGCGCCTCGATCTCCTCAGGGCTGAAGCGCTCCTCGAACAGCTCGAGAACCGCGCGGTTGTGGCCGCATGACGCCTGCTCGAGCTTCGCGGTCCCGGCATCTGTCAGCTGCGCATAGCTGATCCGCAGATCGGTCTCGCAAGCGACCTTCTCGACGAAGCCCCCGGCCTCGAGCCCCTCGAGCAGGCGCGTGACACCTGAGGGAGTGAGCACCAACCGCTCGGCCAGCTCGACGCGCTTGAGCCGTTGGCCCTCGGCACGCGAGAGCACGAAAAGCGCCTCATAGGCGGTCATCGTCAAGCCGTGCTGCTCCTGGAGCTCGACCGCGAGGTCGCGCTTGGCGGTGGCCTGCGCGCGCACTAGCTGACCCCAGACGCGTAGCGCGGCCGGAGTCTCGTCCAAAGGCGCTGCGGCAGATGCTTGCGGTGTCAATACTTGACGATTCAACTTCTTCTCGCTAGAGTTGTTTGCGTAGTCAACTATAGCCCTTTGATTCGGAGGTAGCAACTATGAGCACAAGTACGATCGCGGCCCCAGCGGGAACCTGGCAGCTCGACAAGGTTCATTCGTCGGTGGCGTTCCAAGTCCCCTATTTGGCGGGCGCCTTCAACGGCAGCTTCCGTGAGTTCGACGGCACGCTCGACCTGTCCGCCGACGGCGCGGCGCTGACCGGGGCGACCAAGGTGGCGAGCGTCGACGTCAAGGACGACAACCTCGCTGCCCATCTCCAGTCGCCGGACTTCTTCGACGCCGAGAGCTATCCGGAGCTGAGCTTCGCTGCGGACCGGATCGCGCTCGACGGCGAGAGCGTCGAGGTATCGGGCGAGATCACGATCAAGGGCGTCACCAAGGAGCTGGACGCAACCGGCGCCGCCCACGGCCCAGTCGCGAACCTCCAGGGCAACGACAGCCTGCGGCTACAGCTCGCGACGACGATCGACCGCACCGACTTCGGCGTCAGCTGGAACGCAGAGCTGCCGGGCGGAGGCCAGGCGCTCGGCAACGAGGTGACGATCCTCGCGGAGCTCTACTTCGTGAGGGAGGCGTAAGCGCATGAAGGTCCTCGCGATATCGGGCAGTCTGCGCCGCGACTCGCACAACACGGCGCTGCTGCGCGCCGCCGCCGAGCGGGCGCCGGCCAGTGTCGAGCTGGAGCTGTGGGACGGGCTGAAGGCCGTGCCGCCCTACGACGAGGACGACGACGTAGATCTGGCGCCGGCGGCCGTGACCGCGCTGCGGTCCGCGGTCGACGGCGCCGACGCCGTGCTGTTCGCGACGCCGGAGTACAACCACTCGGTCCCCGGCTCACTGAAGAACGCGATCGACTGGGTCTCGCGGCCGATGGCGACGAATCCGCTGCGCAACAAGCCGGTCGCGGTCGTCGGCGCGAGCACCGGGATCTTCGGCGCCGTCTGGGCACAGGCCGAGCTGCGCAAGGTGCTCGGCGTGCTGGGAGCGCGCGTGCTCGACCGCGAGCTGGCGGTCGGCCAGGCCGCGGAGCGGATCGCCGGCGGGTCAGTTGGCGACCCGGAGGTCCTCGCCGAGCTCGACGACGTCGTCCGCGAGCTGGCGGACGCCGTCGAGGCGCGACGTGCGGTCGTCGCGGCCGCCTGACCCGCTACCAATGGGGACGACGATGGCGACTGACGACTCCCCCACCTCCGGACTCGACGCACTCGCATTCCGTGTCCGCGAGCCGGCCGGCGAGCCCGAGGGCCTGCTCGTCCTCCACCACGGCCGCGCGACCGACGAGAACGACCTCTTCCCGCTGCTCGACGCGCTCGACCCCGAGCGTCGGCTGCTCGGGGTCACGCCACGCGGGCCGTTGAGCCTCCCGCCGGGCGGCGCCCACTGGTACGTCGTGCCGCGCGTCGGCTACCCCGATCCCGAGACCTTCGACGCCACCTACGCGACGCTGGCCGAGTTCCACGACGCACTCGCCGAGCGGACCGGCATCCCTCCCGAGCGAACCGTTCTCGGCGGCTTCTCACAGGGCACGGTCATGAGCTACGCGCTCGGCCTCGGACCGGACCGCCCGCGCCCCGCCGGCATCCTCGCCCTCAGCGGCTTCATCCCCACCGTCCCCGACTGGGCGCCCGACCTCGACCGCCCACTGCCGCGAATCGCGATCGGCCATGGGACGCTCGACCCGATCATCCCGATCGACTACGCACACCAGGCCCGCGCCACGCTCGAATCCGCCGGCGCGGACGTCCTCTACCGCGAGTACCCGCTCCCCCACACGATCGACCCGGCCGTCCTCCAAGACGACCTAGTCCCCTGGCTGCGCGACACGCTCGCATAGTCAGCGCAGAAGCTCCGGGGGTGGGACTCGAACCCACAACCTATCGGTTAACAGCCGATCGCTCTGCCGATTGAGCTACCCCGGATCGACGCGGCCGACCACGATACCGGCCCTGGTCAAGACGGGTCGTCGGTGGTGCCCTCGAGGGCGCCGGCGCGGCCGGAGTCGCGGAGCATGTGGAGGGTTTGGACCTCGATCTGGCGGACGCGCTCGCGGGTGAGGCCGACCTCGCGGCCGATCTCCTCGAGCGTCAGCGGGCCCTTGTCGCCGAGGCCGTAGCGGAGCTCGATCACGGCGCGCTCGCGCGCCGGGAGACTGTCGAGGACCGCTAGGACGTCGACGTCGCGCAGCTGGCGGGCGACGACCTCGAGCGGGCGGTCGCCGGCGTCGTCGGCGATGAAGTCGGCCAGCTCGGCGCTCTCCTCGCCGCCGCCGACCGGCGACTCGAGCGAAACCGGCTCCTGGCCGAGCTTCAAGAGCTGCTCGACCTTGTGCTCGGGCAGCTCGAGCTTGGCGGCGATCTCGGCCGGCGTCGGATCGCGCTCGAGCTCCTGGGCGAGCTGGCGCCGGGTCGCCTGGACCTTGTTCATCCGCTCGACCATGTGCACCGGAATGCGGATCGTGCGCGACTGGTCGGCGAGCGCACGCGTCATCGCCTGGCGGATCCACCAGGTCGCGTAGGTGGAGAACTTGAAGCCGCGGCGCCAGTCGAACTTCTCGACGCCGCGGATCAGCCCCATGTTGCCCTCCTGGATCAGGTCGAGCAGCGTCAGGCCACGACCCTGGTAGCGCTTCGCGATCGAGACCACCAGGCGCAGGTTCGCCTCGATCAGGGCGTTCTTCGCGGACATGTCGTTCTGTTCGATCCGCCGCGCGAGACGGACCTCGTCCTCACGCGTCAGCAGCGGAACGCGACCGATCCGCTGGAGATAGAGCCGCACCGCGTCCTCAGTGCCCCCGATCGGCGGCGCAGCCGGCACGCCGGCTGTGACGACGCCGCCCTCGTGGAACTCGTCATAAGCGTCCTCCTCCTCGCCGTCGACGACGACGTCGGGCTCGTCCACCGCCGCCTCGTCCTTCGGCGCATCGTCTGCCGCGGCGCTCATGAGACCTCCCCCATGACCGTGTCCATGTCGCGCCGAACCTGCTGGCGCGCGCCTGCGAGCTCCGTCTGCCGCGCCAGGTCGCCGTCTTGGCGCGCGTGGCGGATCTCGCGGTCGACCCGGCGCAGCTCGAGCGCCAGGAAGCTCATCCGCAGCAGCGGCGCTTCCGCCGGCTCACCCTCCTCGGCGCGCAACGCGATGCCGGCGACCAGCGCCGCGAGCTCGCCGTCCTCGGGGTCAAGCTCGGCGAGCGGGTCGTCGAAATGGTCGAGCAGGTGAAGGCGGACCCGTTGCAGGATGGCGGATGACAGGTGCTCGGGCGTGAGCTGTTCGAGGTAGTCGCGTCCAGAAGGCCCCGATGCCAGGCAGAGCGCGAGGAAGATCCGCTCAGCCTCGAGTCCCGCCGAGCCGGGGCCGGCAATGGACGGAACGACGGCCGGCGCGGCCGCATGGGACTGCTCGGAACCGGGGTCGCCTGCCCACTCCGGGCCCGGATCGCCGTAGGCAGGTGAACCGGCCGGAGCCGCCACGGCCGGTGCCGGCCGGCGGGGAGCATTGGCGACCGCAGTCACGACATAGTCGGTTGGAACGTCGAGCCGATCGGCGACGAGCTGCACGAGATGGTCGCGCCGCGCGCTCTGGACCGGGGTCTCGGCGATCAGCTCGCGTGCCTGGCCGAGCGCACGATCGCGTCCCTCGGGGGTGCCGAGCTGGGCCTCGGCGAGAACCCGCCGGACGGCGAACTCGACGACCGACAGCGCGCCCTCGAGCCGACCCGTGACCGCGTCCGCACCCTCAGCGGCGACAAGCTCGGCTGGATCGACACCCTCCGGCATCTGCACGACGCGCAGCTCGACGTCGCGTTGCTCCGCCAGCTCGGCTGCGCGCAACATCGCTTGCTGACCCGAGCTGTCGGCGTCGAGCGCCAGGTAGACGACCCCCTCGGCGCCGGCGGCGCGTGCCAGCTCGGCGAGCTGGTGCTCGGTCAGCGCCGTACCCATGATCGCCACGGTCTCAGCGACCCCTGCCTGATGCAGTGCGAGCACGTCCGTATAGCCCTCGACGACCACCAGGCGCCCCGACTTGGCGGCGGTGACGCGCGCCTTGTCGATGCCGAACAGCTGACGGCCCTTGTGGTAGATCTCGTTCTCCGAGGTGTTGATGTATTTCGCTGGATCGTCGGAACGCATCGTCCGGGCTCCGAACCCGAGCACTCGCCCACGGGCATCGGCGAGCGGGAACATGATCCGCTCGCGAAAACGGTCGACACCGCCCTTGCCCGAGCGCTTCTGCTGAGCGAGACCGGCCGCGATCAGCTCCTCGAAGGCGAAGCCGTCGCGCTGCGCGCCGGTAAGCAGCTTGTCCCAACCGCTCGGCGCCCAGCCGACCCGAAAAGTACGCAGTGTTTCCTCCGACAACCCGCGACCAGCCAGATAGTCGCGCGCCGCCCGTGCATCGTCCGAAGCCCATAGGTACTTCTCGTAGAACGCCGTCGTGCGCTCCAACAGTGCGAGCAACCGCCCACGTCGGCGGCGGCGCTCCTCCTCTGCGGGATCCTCGCGCTCGCGTTTGAGCTCGACGTTGTAGCGCTCGGCGAGCAGCTCGACGGCCTCTGCGAAGTCGAGCGCCTCGGTCTCGCGGATGAAGCCGATCGCGTCACCCCCCACCCCACAGCCGAAGCAGTGGTAGAGGCCCTGGTCGGCGTTGACCGAGAACGACGGGGTGCGCTCGTCGTGGAAGGGACAGAGTCCGACCCAGCGTGAGCCGACGCGACGCAGGTCCGTCCGGCTGCCGACCAGATCAACCATGTCGACCGCCTCGCGCAGCCGCTCGATCGAGTCCTGGGTGTAGCGCGCGGGCACTAGTAGTAGCCCTCCGGCAGCTCGAGCTCGGCGAGCGCGCGGATCGCGAAGCGGTCGGTCATCCCGGCGAGGTAGTCGACGACGCGCTCGTGGTCGGTGGCGTCGGGCACGCCCGGGGGCGGCAGCTCGACCGAGTAGTGGTCGAACAGCCGCTTCAGCAGCCGCTCGATCCGCGGCCGCTCGCGCTGCGCGTCGGCCGCCAGGTAGACGCGGTCGAACATGAACTTGCGCAGGCGCAGCATCGCCCCACCGACGTCGTCGCCCTGGACGATGTCGTCGCCCACCTCGGCGGAGCGATCGATCAGGTCGCGAACGAGCGTCTCGATCCGCTCGGACCCGGTCTCGCCGAGCGCCGCGATCTCCGCCGACGGCAGATCTTCGCGATCGATCACCCCCGCCCGCAGGGCGTCGTCGATGTCATGGTTGATGTAGGCGACGCGGTCGACGACGCGGACGATCCGTCCCTCGAGCGTCTGCGCCTTGTTCGGGCCGGTGTGGTTGAGGATGCCGTCGCGCACCTGCTCGGTCAGGTTGAGCCCCTGTCCGTCGCGCTCGAGCCTTTCGACCACGCGCAGCGAGTGCTCGTTGTGGCGAAAGCGGACGCCGTAGCGTTCTTGCAGGCACTCGTCGAGCACGCGCTCGCCGATATGGCCGAACGGCGGATGGCCGAGGTCGTGGCCGAGGCCGATCGCCTCGGTCAGGTCCTCGTTGAGCCCGAGCGCGCGGGCGACGTTGCGCGCGATCCCGCAGGTCTCGAGCGTGTGGGTCAGCCGCGTCCGGTAGTGGTCGCCCTCCGGGGCGATGAAGACCTGCGTCTTGTGCTTGAGGCGACGGAACGCCTTGCAGTGGACGATCCGGTCGCGGTCGCGCTGGAACGGCGTGCGGTGAGCGGCATCTGGCTCTGGCTCGGCTCGCAGCGCCGGATAGGAGCGGGTGGCGACGGGGGCCAGCGAACGGTCCTCGAGCGCGGCGACGCGGTCGGCGAAACCGCTGACGTCGTTTGCGCTGCCGCTAACCATGCGTCGATTGTCTCAGGACCGCCCCCGCGCCCCTTTCACGTAGGCGATCTTCACCTGGGAGAACTCGAGCGGCCCCTCGATTCCCAGCTCACGCCCGTAGCCGCTGTCCTTGCCGCCGCCGAACGGCGCCGCCGGGCTGATCGTCTCCAGGTAGCTGTTGACCCAGACCAATCCCGCCTCCAGCTCGCGGACGAATCTGATCGCACGATCGATGTCCGCCGTCCAGACGCCGGCCGCCAACCCGTAGCGCGTCGCGTTCGCCTTCTCGATCGCCTCGTCGTCGCTGTCGAAGCTATCGACGGCCAAGACGGGGCCGAAGACCTCCTCGCGCCACACCTCCATCGAGGGGGTCACCCGGTCGAGCAGCGTCGGCGGGTAGAAGAAGCCGCGGTCGGGGACGGTGCCGGTGGCACAGACGCTTGCCCCCTCGGCCAGCGCACGCTCGACGAAGCCCGCGACGCGATCGCGGTGGGTGGCGGTGACCATCGGGCCGATCTCGATCGGGTCGCCGGCGCCGTTGCCTCCCTGCAGCGAAGCGATCCGCTTCGACGCGAGCTCGACGAACTCGTCACGCACCGAGCGCTCGACGAGGATCCGAGCGCCGGCGCAGCACTCTTGACCGGTGCTCGACAGAGCACCCACCAGGATGCTGTCGAGAGCTACGTCCAGATCGACGTCGGCGAAGACGATGTTCGGGCTCTTGCCGCCCATCTCGACGACGGCCGGACGGCAGTGGACCGCGACCGAGCGCAACACCTCGCGCGCCGTCTCGAACGATCCCGTGAAGCTCGTCTTGTCGATCCCGGGGTGAGCGGTCAGCGCCGCGCCCGTCTCGTCGCCGCCGGTCAGCACCTGGACGCAACCGGCCGGTGCGCCTGCCTCCTCTACGAGTCGTGCCAACTCGATCGTCGAGAGCGGCGCCTCGGGCGCCGGCTTGACGATCACCGCGCAGCCGGCGGCGAGCGCGCCGGAGACCTTCGCTGTCGCAATGACGAACGGCGCGTTCCAGGCCGTTATCGCCGCGACGACACCGACCGGCTCGAGCAGCGTGTAGCAAAGGGCACCGGGGTCGCCGATCGGTATCTGCTGGCCGTTCGCGCGGGTCGGATGGCCGGCGGCGAAATGGAACGCCTCGGCGGAGAAATCGATCTCGGCACGCACGAACTCGATCGTCTTGCCGATGTTGTCGCTGTCGATCTGGGCGAGACGCTCCTTGTCGCGCACGATCAGGTCGCCAATGCGGTTGAGGATGCGCTCGCGCTCGTACGGCGCCAGCGCCCACCACTCGCGCTGCGCGCGACGGGCTTTCGCCACCGCGCGGTCGACGTCCTCCGCAGTGCTTGCCGAAACCTCCGCCAGCGGCTCGCCGGTAGTTGGGTTCCACACGACCAGTGCGTCTGTCATTTGCCCTCCTCTGAATCTGCGTTGATGTCGGTGATACCACCAGCCGCGAGGCCGCGTAGCGCGCCCAACTGCTCCAAGTCCGTCGACATGCCTGCGAGATCGAAGGTGTGCCAGAGCGTTACCTGGTTGGCGGTCAGCAATGGTGCATCCAGTCGCGGACCAAGCTCGGCGAGCAGTTCGAAGCCCCAGACGGCTGTGTCGGGAACCAGGATCGGAATGCTGCCGTCGAGCGCGAGGATCGTCTCGGCGACGTCGGAAGCTCGCAGATTCTCCGACTGAGCTCCGGTCGGATAGCCGAGCCAGCGCAGACCGCGCACTCCCACCCCCCACTCGGCGAGAAAGTCGACGAACGAACGCGTCGCAGGCTCCGGATAGGGCGACAACAACGCGACCTCATTCAGACCCAACACTCCGAGCGCCTCCACGAAGGCGAGCGACGTGCTCGTGGCAGGCGCGCCCGCAACCTGCTCGATCACCCGCCGTTGCTCGACCGCCACCGCCCGCCCGGCAGCGAACGAGGCGCTGGTGCAGCCCCAGGCCACGGCGTCGGGCCGCCAGCGGGCGATCCGCTCCGCCGCCGGACGCAGCACCGCCGGATCGGCGGACGCCGCCAAATCCGCCGGATCGTGGCTATCGACGATCTCCACGATCACCTGCCACAACGCGGCCGGCTCGGGCGCAACCGCAATCACATCGCCGAGCTCCCCGGGGAGCTCGCGCATCGGTGCCAGCAAACCGATCCGGTGCATGACAGCAGCCTAGGCGGGCGCCTCGGCGCCGCCCGCGAGCGTCAGGAGCTGGCCGGCGATGCGTCCGCTCTGCGGCCGCAACAGCCAGAGCAGCAAATCGACGACGTCTTCCGGCGCGGTGGGTCGCTCGCCGGCAGCGATCGCGATCGCGTTCGCGGTCAGGGGCGGCGTCAGCTCGAGCGTCGCCGTGCGCATCAGGGCAATCACCGCCTGCTCGGCCGCCGCGACATGGGCCGTCCGCGGCTCGCCTGAGCTGCCAAGCGTCGAGACGACGTAGACGAGCCGGCCGTCTGCTGCGGCACGCAACTTCGGCAGTGCCGCCTGGGTGTAGAGGAACGGGCTGCGAAACGCCGCGGCGAGCGTGCCGTCGAAGACGGCAGGCGACAGCTCGTCGAAAGCCACCGCGGCGGCGCTTGGCGGGCACGTGACCAGCGCGGTCAGCGCACCGATATCCGCTTCGGCGACAGCGACGGCGCTCTCGGCCTCCGCCCGGCTGTTGGCCGCCGGCGCCCAAGCTACCTGTGTCCCTGCGGCCGCGAGCCCGGAGCGGACTGCGGTCGTCAGCGGTCCGTCCTCACCGACGACGAGGCAGCTCAATGGAGCTCCATCCCACCGCAGACATTGACCGCCTGGGCGGTGATGTAGCCGCCGGCGTCACTGGCCAGGAAGGCAACCATGCGGGCAATCTCCACCGGCTGGGCGATCCTCCCGAGCGGAACGTCGGCGCCGAGCGCCAGGCGCACGTCGTCCATCGTCGCGTCGGGATCGGTGCGCCGCATCAAATCCAGGTCCGCGTCCAGCAGCGGCGTGTCGACCATTCCCGGACAGACGCAGTTGACCGTCACACCGGTCCCGGCGACCTCGAGCCCGAGGGCCTGCGTCAGGCCGATGATCGCCGCCTTTGCCGCCGAGTAGTGGGCGAGCTCGGCGAACGGCGTCTTGCCGTTCAGCGACGAGAACCCGACCAGACGCCCCCAGCCGTTGCTCCGCATCGCCGGCAGCGTCGCCCGCGCGACTGAGTAGGTCCCGCGCAGGCTCACCGCCATCACGCCATCGAGCTCGGCCTCGGTCACGTCCTCGATCGGCGCGAACGCGCCGATCCCGGCGCACATCACCGCGATGTCGATCGGCCCGCGATCGGCCGCAACCCATTTGACGGCCTGACACACGGCGTCGTCGTCGGTGACGTCGAGATGAAGGTCGAGCGCCGCGCCGCCGGCGGCGCGGCAGAGGCGAGCGGTCTCAGCGGCGGTCTCACCATCGATGTCGCTGGCCACGACCTCGGCGCCACAGGCCGCCAGCACACGCGAGGTCGACCGTCCCATTCCCGAGCCCGCTCCAGTCACGAGCGCACGACGACCGCTGAGGTCGGTCCGCGGTGCGCTGTCGTCGACGGCTGTCAACGCCAGACCCTCCTCAGCGCCTTGCCTGTCTCGGCGTCGAAGAGCTCGATCTGCGCCGGGTCGATCGCGACGCTGACGGCGTCACCCGCCGAGAACCCGAGCCGGCCGGGGAAACGGCCGCTGAGCCGGCCGTCTTGGCCGCCTTCGGATGCCGGGGCCGCAACCTCGACGTGGGCCAGCGACTCCGATCCGAGCATCTCGACGAGATGGATCTGGCCAGGCAGAGCGCCCGCGCTCCCTGCAGGCGCGATCGAGAACCCCTCCGAGCGCACGCCGACGATCACATCACGATCCTCGTAAGCGCGCAGATCGGGGCGCGCGGCGACCACGGCGTCCGGCAGCTCCAGCGTCGCCTCACCGACCCGGCAGGTCACTCGCCCCTCACCAAAGGCAAGTCGACCGAGCAGCAGGCTCATCGGCGGGCTGCCCATGAAGCGGGCCACGAAGACGTCGGCCGGCGCCTCGTAGAGCCGCTCCGGCGTGTCGACTTGGCGCAACGTCCCGCCGTCCATCACCGCGACCCGGGTTCCCATCGTCATCGCCTCGACCTGATCGTGGGTCACGTAGATCGTGGTGGTACCGAGGTCGCGCTGGATACGAACGATCTCGCCACGCGTCTGGACCCGCAGCCTGGCATCGAGGTTCGACAGCGGCTCGTCCATCAGGAAGACGCGCGGGTCGCGGACGATCGCGCGTCCCATCGCCACGCGCTGCCGTTGCCCTCCCGACAGCGCCTTCGGCTTGCGCTCGAGCAGCGATTCGACGTCGAGCACCTTGGCGATCCGCTGCACCCGCTCGCGTTGCTCGTCGCGCGGGACGCCGCGTGCCCGCAGGCCGAAGGCGATGTTGCGAGCCACGGTCATGTGCGGGTAGAGCGCGTAGTTCTGGAAGACCATCGCCACGTCGCGTTCCGCGGGCGGCGTGGCGCCGACGTCCTCGCCGTCGATCAGCACCGCCCCGGAGGTCAGCTGCTCGAGGCCGGCGATCGTTCGCAGCGCGGTCGTCTTGCCGCAACCGGACGGACCGACGAGCACCATCAGCTCACCGTCCTCGACCGCGAGATCGATCCCGCGCAGGGCCTCGGTCCCATCGGGGAATGACTTGTGCGCCTGGCGTAGCTCGACAGTCGCCACGATCAGCGATCCCCGCCCTCGACGAGGCCGCGCACGAGCGCGCGCCGGCCGATCAGGAAGGCCAGCGCCAGCGGCAGGATCGAGATGACGACGCCCGCCATCAACAGCGGCACGTCCTGCGCACCGGACCGGCTCGGTCCGATCACGGCCAAGCCGACCATCAGCGTCGTCAGCTGCTCGGTCTGCCAGAGGACGATCGGGACGAGCAGCTCGTTCCAGGCGTAGAGCGCGCAGATGACCATCGTCGTCGCGAGTGCCGGCCGCGAGAGCGGGAACGCGATCTCCGCGAACTGTCGCCAGCGCGAAGCGCCGTCGACCTCCGCCGCCTCGAATAGCTCGACCGGCAGCTCCTTCATGTATGTGAACATCAAGAACGTCGCGAACGGCAGCAACAGCCCGATCTCCGCGACGATCGCCGAGCTGGGCTCGTTGACCATGCCGAGATCGTTCATCAAGAGGAACAGCGGCACGATCACGACGACCGGCGGGATCGCCATCAGGCCGATGACACCGGTCAGCAACAGCGCGCGGCCGGCGAAGCGGAACCGCACGAACCCGTAGGCCGCCCCCGCCGCAAGCAGGGTCGTCGCGACGGCTGACGTCAGGCTGAGGATCGTGCTGTTGAGGAACATCCGGTCGAAGCCGAGCTCGTTCCAGACGCGCGAGTAGTTGTCGAAGGTCGGGTCCAGCGTCGGCAGCAGCTCCACGCCGTCGAAGCTCGTCGCCCGCTGGAAGGAGGCGATCAGCATCACGTAGAGCGGGAACACCGACACGAAGGTCACGGCGAGCAGAAAGCCGTGCTGCCCGATAGTCGCGATCGGACGCCGCCACCGCCGCCGCGCTGTCGCCCTCACGCGAAGGCCTCGGTCCGTGCCCGGTGCACGCGGTAGGCGGCCACGGCGAGCGCGACGAGCAGCAGCAGGACGGCGATCGCCGACGCCAGGCCGACGAGCTGGTCGTCGAACTGCAGCTTGTAGAGCAGGAAGTCGAGCGTGTAGGTGCTCCGGTCCGGACCGCCGCGCGTGAGGATCGCGACGTAGGCGAACGTCCACGAGAACGCCTCGACGAAGCCGAACACCGCCGCCAGCGCGACGATCCCGCGCATCTGCGGGATCGCGACTTGGCAGTAGGTGCGCGTCCAGCTCGCCCCGTCGACGGCTGCCGCGTCGAACTGCGCCCGGTCGATGCTGGCCAGGCGGGCCATGAACAGCAGCACCGTGAAGCCGACGCGCTTCCAGAGGATCACGCCGAGGATGCTCCAGATCGCCGTCTCCGGCTCGACCAGCCAGGCATGTGCGGCCCCGTCGAGCCCGGCGCCGCGCAGCAGCTCGTTGAGCGGCCCGTCGTTGCCTAGCAGGTAGAGGAACACGACCGCGATCGAGGCGATCGCCGGCAGGAACGGCATGAAGATCAGCAGCTCGTAGAGCCAGGCGCCGCGCACGCCGCGGTAGAGGATCCCGGCGATCGCGAGCGCGAGGACGATGCTCAGCGGCACGCTGAGCAAGAGGATCAGGTTGTTCTTGACCGAGCGCCAGAACAGGTCGTCGCCGAGCAGGTCGGTGTAGTTGTCGAGGCCAACGAAGCTGCCCTCGAGGAACGTCGTGCGGTTGGTCAGGCTGTACTGGACGACCTTGACGATCGGAAAGACGACCACGAGCCCGACGACGGCGATCGCCGGCAGCACCCACGGCCAGCCACTTGCTCGGCGCAGCGCCGCTGCCGCGGCGCTCACCTAGCCCTCGATCGAATCCAAATACTTCTTGTACTGCTCGACTTGAGCACCGTTCTGCTCACGGTAACGGGCCATCCGGTCCGTATAGGCGGTCTGGAGCTTGGCTGGGCTCTCGCCCGCGAACGCCTTCGGGCCGAGCTCCCAGATCACGTCGACCCCGACGGTCGGCATGTAGTTGCGCGGCCATGTCGCGACCTTGCCGGGTCCCGGATCGTTGAGCAGCTTCCAGGTGTCCTGCTCGAGCTGGCCGAGGCCACTCGGATCGAACTTGCGGTTGCAGGGCATCTCACCGGTGATCCGGCTGAACAGCTGCAGCTGCTCGGGCTCCTGCATGAACTCGATGACACGGCCCGCGGCCTCTTGGTTCTTGCCGTAGCTGGTGACGAGAGCGAGATCGCCGGCGACCGCGACCGGCGCGGAGTACTTGCCGGGCCCCTCCCAGTATCCGACCACGCGGAAGGTCTCGGGGTCCTTGTCGAAGATGATCCCCGGATAGATCATCGCGAAAGCGCCCTCGCCCGCGAGGAAGCGATCGAGCGACTGCTGCTCGGTGATCTTCACGACGTCGTCGTTGGCGTAGCCGTCACGGGTGAGCTGGTTGAAGTAGTCCATCCAGGCCGAGACGACCGGCTCGTCGGTCGGCAGCTCGCCGAGCAGGTTGCGCGGCAACTCCTTGACCGAGTCCATGAACTCCATGCTCGACGCCTGTGACCACTTGTCGCAGGAGAAGCCGTCAGCGGCGCCGATCATCACGGGCAGCTCACCCGACCGCTTGATCTGTGCGCAGATGTCCATGAAGGCGTCCCAGGACTCGAGCCGATCGCCGATCTCCACCCCAGCCTTCGCGAGAAGCTTCTTGTTGGCGACCAGCAGCGCCTGCTCCGCGTAGAACGGCGCGCCCCAGTACTTGCCGTCGATCCTGTTGGCGAACAGCCAGTTGTCGGTCTCACCGTCGCTGACGAGATCCTCGACCGGGGTGAGCGCCCCCTGGCTGACGAACTCGTAGGTGAACCAGTCGGGAAACCACGTCTCGATCGTGGCCCCGCGCTTCGCGGCGTGGGCGCTCTGAAGACGCGCCTGCATGTTTGCGTAATTGAGGAACGAGAGATCGGTCAGGCGAGCATCTACGTCGGACTTCTCGAGCCGATCGCGCAGCGCCTCCCAGTACCGCTTCATGCTGCCGGGCTTGCCGGCGTACTCGAAGTCGAAGGTGACCGATACGTCCCGTCCGCCGCTCGAGCTCGAGTCTCCGCCACAAGCAGCGAGATAGAACGCCCCGACTCCGGCTGCCCCGACTCCGATCGCTTGCCGACGCGTATAGGCACGATTCCAGCTTCCAGCCATTTCTCTCCTCCTCGTCCCCAGTGCGGTCCAGCCGCGGCTACCGTAACCTAACGGCCGGCCGCTGGCTAGACACCGGCTTACAGCGGCGGCCTAGGGGTTGCATTCGTCCGTGCCGGCTGTAACATAGGCGTGCCTGAAGTGGTCAGTCCAATCCTCTCTGAGTGTGTTTTCCGATCTTCTTAAAGACCTCGACCCGCGCCCCCTTTTCGGGCGGCGGATCGACCCATCACCGGCTGCGGTCAGCGCAGGCATGCATCACGGACCGAACCCTCCCCGTGAGCCCGCCCGCGCCGATTCGTAGAGCTACGCTCGCCGGCGGCGGTCTGCCCATCCCTCCGGGCACCGCCGCCGGTGCCGGTGCTTTATGCATAGTGGCTGTAAGCAGCCCGGCTTGCCCCAACTGACCGCGCAACCCCGCGTTAGACTCGCCGAGTGGATACCGCCGCAGATCGTGCAGCCAGCGGAATCCGGGCACTGATCGTCACTGGCGAGTACGAGCCGGGAAACCGATTGCCATCGGAGCGCGAGCTTGCCCAGCAGCTCGCCCTCTCGCGACCGGCGCTGCGCGAGGGCATACGCCGGCTGCGCAGTGGTGGCGTGCTCGAGTCACGGCGCGGTTCGGGGACCTATGTATCCCAGATCGATCCCCATGCCGTATACGACATTCGAACTCGGCTCGAGCCTTTGGCGGCTGAATGGGCCGCCCTGCGCAGGACCGAGCGTGAGTCCGCAGAGATGCGCCGAGTGGTCGATCTCATGAGTGAGAAGATCGATGATCCTGACACTTTCAACCTCTCCGATGCGAAGTTCCACGACCTCGTCGCACAGGCAAGTCGCAGCCCGGTTCTGATCGGGACGCTCGACCGCCTTGGTGAGCTGGCGCTACTCACTCGCACCGCGATCGTCAGCGACAAGCGCTTGCGTTCCGCCTCGCTAGTCGACGTCGAGCGTGTCTGCGCCGCGATCGAGCGCAAGCACCCGAAGCGTGCGGCGAATGCCATGGAGCGGCACATCCTCAACGTGCGCGCCGACTACCTGGGCTTCCAGAGCAAGAACTCGCGCTCGCGCAGTACGGCATGAAGCCTGAGATCGTGCTCGCCCGCCACGGCGAGACCGAGTGGAGCCGCGATCTCCGTCATACCGGTCGCACGGACGTCCCACTGACCGCAGAGGGGCGCCGCCAAGCGGCAGCCTTGAAGCCGCGTCTCGCGGACCGATCGTTCGACAAGGTGCTGGTCAGTCCGCTGTCGCGCGCGGTAGAGACTTGCGAACTAGCCGGCCTCGGTGAGCGTGCCGAGCAACGACCCGAGCTGGTTGAGCTTGATTACGGCGACGCCGAGGGCCTAACGACCGCTCAGCTGCGGGAAAGCTATCCCGCCTGGACGATCTGGACCCACCCGACACCCGGCGCCGAGACTTTCGAGCAGGTGCAAGCCCGCCTTCAGCCTTTGATTGCTGAACTGAGCTCGACCAGCGGCGACATCGTGATCTTCGCCCACGGCCACATCCTGCGCATCCTCGCCGCGCTCTGGATCGGCATGCCACCCCAGGGTGGCTCCCGTCTCGCGCTCGCCACCGGCAAGCTCAGCGCCCTCGGTTGGGAGCACGAGACTCAAGTCATCAGAGCCTGGAACACATAGCGGCTCAAGCGACGCGGCGTAGACGTACGTGGGCGTGGTGCTCGAGCGTCTCGCCGATCGCGCGATCTGCCTGGCCGAGAGCCACATCCGAAGCATCAGGAGCCTCCGCCAGCGGGCGGCCGAGCGCCTCGACCAGGAAGCCATGTGCCTCTGCGCCGAGCGGGAACGAACCCGCTTCGCAACTCGCACAGACGACGCCGCCCGCCGATGGCGAGAAGCCGGCTAAGTGCTCCGCCTCGCCACAGGATGCACACGACGCCAGCTCAGGCGCAAACCCCGAGGCGAGCAGCAGCTTGATTCGGAAGGCGAGCGACTGCGCGCGCGTCGCCCGGTCAGGATCGCCGTCGAGTAGCGCCAGCTGATTGCAGAGCAGGTGGTAGGCGGCCGGATTCGCCTCGCCGGAGTCCAACAGCCGCAGCACCGACTCGCACGCCTGCGAAGCCCGCTCCAGCGAAGCTCGCTGCTCGCGTAGTCCGGCGTGGGCGCTGACCGTGTCGACGCCCGAGACCGTGCAGAGGTCTCCCCTGCCCTGGCGCAACACGAGCCGGACCCGCGACAGCGGCTCCAAACGACCGCCCATCCGAGATTTCGTCCGCCGCACACCCTTGGCGATCGCCCCGACCCGGCCGCGATCGACGCTGTAGAGATGCAGGATCCGATCCGCCTCTCCATAACGGATCGACCGCAACACAACTGCCTCGGTCTTGAAACTGCCGGCCACGCCTCCATGCTGCGCCCAGCGGCGGACGGATGGCTCTCTAGACGCGCGGGGCGCGTTGGCAACGGGGGCAGATGTAGGTCCCCCGCCCCGCCGCGCGCAGCTTCACGATCGTCGTCCCGCAGCGCGGGCACGGCTCGCCCTCGCGGCGGTGGACCAGGAAGCGATCCTGGAAGCTCCCGCGCGCGCCGTCGGTATGACGGAAGTCGTCGATCGATGCGCCACGCGCGTCGATCCCAGCCTCCAGCGACTCGATGACCGCCGCGTGCAGTGCCTCGAACTGCTGGCGCCGGAGCGTCCCGACCGGCCGCAGCGGGTGGATCTTCGCCCGGAACAGCGCCTCGTCGGCGTAGATGTTCCCGACCCCCGCAATCCGCTCCTGTGACAGCAGGAACGCCTTCACCGGCGACCGCCGTCCTTTCGCCAGCGCCTGGAGCGCCTGCGGCGTGAAGTCGGGGCTCAGCGGCTCGACGCCGAGCCGCGACGAGAAGTACTCATCGCGCGCATCGTCGCCGAGCAGGGCCAACCCCGTGCCGAACCGGCGCGGGTCGGCGAACAGCATCGTCGAGCCGTCGTCGAGATCGAAGCGCACCCGCACGTAGGGCTGCTCGCTATCGCTGTCCGGCGGGATCAGCAGCAGGTTGCCGGTCATCCTGAGGTGCATCACCAGATGCACCTCACCCTCGAGCTCGACGTCGAAGTACTTGCCGCGCCGTCCGACCGCGAGCACCTCGCGGCCTTCGATCGCGTCGGCCAGCTCAGCCGGCGCGGCGGGCTCCGACCAGCGTGCGTCGAGCACATCGGCGCGTTCGATCTTCCGCCCCTCGAGGTGCGGAGCCAGCTGACGGCGAATCGTCTCGACCTCGGGAAGCTCGGGCATCGGCCAGGGCTTCTATCAGTCACAGCGAATCCAGCACTGTGGCGACCGTAGTCAGCCCACCCGCGAACCGGCCCTACGAGCACCTCGTGCTGGATTTCGTCGCCCATCTCGAGTTCGAGCGCGGCCTGTCGCGCAACACGCTCGAGGCGTACCGATCCGACCTGCTGCAGTTCGGCCGCTTCCTCGACGATCGCAACGTCACGGCGCTGACCGCTGAACCGGTCGACATCGCCGACTTCCTCGCCAGCCTCGGTGGTACCGATGGCAAGACGGCGTCGCCGGCGACGGTGAACCGCAAGCAGGCATGCCTGCGCTCGTTCTACAAGCACCTGCGCCGCGAGGAGATCCTCGACGGCGATCCGACCGCCAAGTTGGCGGCCCCGCGCAAGAGCCGCAAGTTGCCGCAGGTGTTGACCCGTGGCGAGGTCGAGAAGCTGCTCGAGCAGCCGGCGGGCACCGAGCCGATCGCACTGCGCGACCAGGCGCTGCTCGAGCTGATGTACGCCTGCGGCCTACGCGCCTCGGAGGCGACCGGGCTCGAAGTGACCGACCTCGACCTCGACGAGCTCGTCCTGCGCGCCCATGGCAAAGGCTCGAAGGAGCGCCAGGTGCCGGTCGGCAGGACGGCCGCGGACGCTGTTCGCCGCTACCTCGAGCGTGGCCGCCCCCAGCTGATCGGCACTTCCGTCGAGCCCCACCTCTTCGTCAACTTCCGCGGCGCCGCCCTCTCCCGCCAGGGCCTCTACAAGATCGTCCAGCGCCACGCCCGCTCAGCCGGCCTCGCCGACCGCATGAGCCCCCACACCCTGCGCCACACCTTCGCCACCCACCTCCTAGCCGGCGGCTGCGACCTGCGCGCCGTCCAGGAGATGCTCGGTCACGCCGACGTCGCCACCACCCAGCTCTACACCCACCTCTCCAGCGACCGCCTCAAGGACGTCTACTTCGACGCCCATCCGCGCGCGACGCTCGGTCAGTCCGCGTAGAGCGCGGCGATCTCGGCGGCGTACTTGTCGTCGATCGGGCGACGCTTGAGCTTCATCGTCGGGGTCAGCTCGTCGCCACCGGGCGGCCAGTCCTCCGGGAGCAGCTTGAACTTCTTGATCTGCTCGACGCGGGCGAGCTTGGCGTTGGCCGCCTCGACGCCGCGCGCTACCTCGTCGAGGATCGCCTGCTCGGTGGCCAAGTTGGCCAGCGAGCCGTCCTCGATCCCCTGCTGCTGGGCGAAGATCGGCGCAAAGTCGGGATCGAGCGTGATCAGGGCGACGTTGTAGGGACGGCCGTCGCCGATCGCGATCGCCTGGCCGATCAACGAGCTCGACGTCTTGAGATGGGCCTCGATGTTCGCCGGCGACATGTTCTTGCCGGCGGCGTTGATGATCAGCTCCTTCTTGCGATCGACGATCTTCAGGTAGCCGTCATCGTCGAGCACGCCGATGTCGCCGGTGCGCAGCCAGTCGCCGTCAAACGTCTCGGCTGTCTTGTCGGGCAGGTTGCGATAGCCGACCATGATCCCCGGCCCGCGGACGAGCACCTCGCCGTCCTCGTCGAGTCGGATGTCGATGCCCGGCACGGCCGGGCCGACGGTGCCGAGCTTGATCGCTGCGGGCGGATTGACGGTCGCGACACCGCAGGTCTCGGACATTCCCCAGACCTCGCCGATCGGAACGCCGATTGCGTGGAAGAACTCGAGCACCTCGAGCGGCGTCGGCGCGGCGCCTACGCTGACCGCGGCGACCTGGTCGAGCCCGAGCTGGACCCGCAACGCCGCGAACATCCGCTCCTCAGCCGCGGCGGCCGCGGCCGCGACGTCGCCGGGAACCGGCTCGCCCGCCTGCTCGGCGCGGACTTTCGCCAGCGCGGCGTCGAGCCCGCGCTGCGCCGGCTCGCGCTGCTCGTCCGGCAGACCGGCGACCATCGCCTCGAGGCCCGCCTTGAGCTTCTCCCAGATGCGCGGGACCGCGAAGAACCAGGTCGGCCGCACCTTCGGCAGGTACTCGACGATCCGCCTCGGGTCGGGGCAGATCGTCACCTCGATGCCGCGCACGACAGGCAGGTAGTAGTGGGCGCCGCGCTCGGCGATGTGCGCGGCGGGCAGCCAAGAGATCACTCGGCCGTCCCCGGGGCCGGGCATCGGAACGGTGCCCTCGACCGATGCGACCAGTGTCAGCAGGTTGCGGTGGGTGAGTTGGACGCCCTTCGGCGGTCCGGTGGTGCCAGAGGTGTAGATCAGCGTGAGCAGGTCGTCGAGGCCGAGCTCCGAGACAGTCGGCTCGACGTCGAAGCCCGGATCGAGCTCTTCCAACTCCGCAAGCGTGCGGTCCCCGCCGGCATCGCCGACGACCACGACCTGCTCGACCTCCGGCAGCTCCGCGCGCGCTGCCTCGAAGCGCTCCAGGTAGTCGGCCCCGACGATCGCGATCTTCGCCCCGGAGTCGCGCACGACATGAACGATCTGCTCCGGCGAAGACGTCTGGTAGATCGAGAACGGAACGGCGCCGAGCGCGACCGCCCCGAGGTCGACTGGGATGAAGTCGGGCCCGTTCGACAGCATGATCGCGACGGCGTCGCCCTTCTGGACGCCGAGCGCCGCGAGCCCGCCGGCGATCCGGGCGGAGCGGTCGCGCAGCTCGTTCCAGCCGATCGACTGGTCGTCGTCCCAGCGCAACGCCGCGGCGTCGCCGAGCGTCGCGACCGTCGCCTCGAACGCGCGGTAGACGTTGTCGTGTGCGGGCGGCTCCAGCGGCCCGCCCGAGCTCTCTCTAAGGGACATTGAACCCGTCACCCGACAGTCGTCCGATGTCGTTGCTCAATCCGATAGCGAACAGCCCGATCACCAGCATGAAGCCGACCACCCCCGCGCGCTCCATCACGCTGAACGGCACCGGCTTGCCGCCGCGCAGCTTCTCGACTGCCGCCCAGAAGATATGGCCCCCGTCAAGCGGCAAGAACGGGAACAAGTTGACGATCGCCAGCGACAGCGAGATGACGGCGAGGATCGCGACGGTATTGGCGAGGTTGTTGACGATCGTCTGACGCGTGACCTCGTAGGAGCCGACGATGCCGCTGATCTGCTCGCGTTGCTGGGTGTCGAAGATCCGTGCTGGCAGGCTCAGCGTCTCTTTGGTGATGAACCAGAAGCGGTCGAGCGAGGTCGTGGCAGCTTCGTTGGCGGGCAAGGTCTCGCGCGGGCCGGCGGCGTAGCTGAAGCCGAGCCGGGTCCGCTCGACACCCGAGGTGGCGTCGTAGACCGGTGTCAGCTCCTCGACGACGCGCTTGCCGTCACGCTCGACCACCAGCGTCGCCGGCTCGGCGGCCTTGCAGCCGTCGACTGGTGGGCTCTGCGCGCACTTGTGCGTTCCGATCTGCCTCGACAGGTCGATCGGCTCGCCGCGAACGCCGTCGACCGAGATCAGCCGGTCTCCGGGCTGCAGTGCCGCCGCGGCCGGGTAGCCCTTCTCGAGGCTCCCGACGCGATCGCTGCCGGTCTCACCGCCGATCAACCCGAAGTAGACGAACAGCAGGATGAAGGCGACGATCAGGTTGACCGCCGGCCCGGCGCTGATCACGGCCATCCGCTTCCAGACCGGCTGAGCGTGGTAGGCGCGCGTACGGACTTCGTCCGGCAGGTCCTCAGCCGGGCTCATGCCGCTGATCTTCACGTAGCCGCCCGCGGGGATCAGGCCGATCGCATACTCGGTCTCGCCGATCTTCTTGCTGGCGAGCGTCGGCGGGAAGAAGAGCGAGAACTTCTCGACCCGCATCCCGACCCACTTGGCGACGGTGAAGTGGCCGAGCTCGTGGAGGATCACCAGCAGCGCGAAGCCGGCAAAAGCGAGGAACCAGCTCATGCCGGCGCCCCCTGGCAGAGCTCACGCGCGTGCTCGCGCGCCTCGGCGTCGGCGGCGTAGAGATCGGAGAAGTGGCGCACCGGGCGTTCGGGGAGTGCCGCCAGCGTCTGCTCGATCACCTCGGCGATGCCGAGGAACGGCAGCTCACCCTCGAGGAAGGCATGGACGGCGATCTCGTTGGCGGCGTTCAGCACACAGGGCGCCGTCCCACCGGTCGCAGCCGCCTCACGAGCCAGCCGCAGGCACGGAAACGCCTCGTTGTCGACCGGCTCGAAGGTCAGCGAGCCAACCTGGGCGAGATCGAGCGGCTCGACCGGCAGCTCGACGCTCTCAGCCGCGTGCAGCGCATAGGAGATCGCGATCCGCATGTCGGGCGGTCCGACGTGGGCGAGCATCGCGCCATCGGCGAGCGTCACGAGGCCATGGATCAGCGATTGCGGGTGGACGACGACGTCGAGACGCTGGTACGGCAGGCCGAAGAGGTGGTGGGCCTCCATCAACTCGAGGCCCTTGTTCATCAGGGTCGCCGAGTCGATCGTGATCTTGCCGCCCATCTCCCATGTCGGGTGGGCGAGCGCCTGCTCGGCGGTGACCTCGGCCAGCTCGGCGCGCGTGCGGCCGCGGAAGGGGCCACCACTGGCGGTGATCGTCATTCGGTCGACGCCGCCGGGCGGCAGGCCGGCGATCAGCTGGTGCAGCGCGGTGTGCTCAGAGTCGACCGGGATGATCCGCGCGCCGGTCGCCTCCGCGAGCGCCATCACGAGCTCGCCGCCGACGACGAGGCTCTCCTTGTTGGCGAGCGCCAGGTCGATCCCCTCACCAAGCGCTGCAACGGTCGGACCGAGACCGGCGGAACCGACGAGCGAGTTGAGCACGAGATCGCACTCGGTCTCGACGATCAGCTCGATCAGTCCCTCGGCGCCGGCTAGCACCTGGCCATCCGTCCAGCGCTCCGCCGCGCGTGCAGCGGCGTCCGGGTCTGCGAGCGCGATCCGCTCGACGCCGTGGGCTACCGCCTGCTCGAGCAGCGTGTCGACGCTCGATCCCGCGGCCAAGCCGACCACCTCCAGCGAGTCGCTGCGGGAGATGACGTCGAGGGCCTGCGTGCCGATCGAGCCGGTCGAGCCGGCGATGACGATCCTGCGCATCCGCCCCAGTCTAGGAGGCGCTTCGCGACGCGGCGGCGAGCCGCAGCAACAGCTGCATCCGGACGGCCGCCGGAGCGAGCTCGGCGGTTTGATCGTCGGCGTAGATCTCGATCAGGTAAGCGCCGGACCCATGAGTCACGACGCCGACCAGCGCGGCCTCGAAGCCCATCTCGACGAGCAGCTCCTGCTCGGCCGGGTCTGTGGCGTCGTCGCCGACATGGGCGACGAAACCACCCACGCCGCCGCGCAGCAGCTCGGCGGTGTGCGGAAAGTCCTCGATCCGGTAGACCTCGTTCGCGAGCCCCATGCGCAGGCCGCGCAGACGGCTGTCGCGGTCATCGGCGGTCGACACCGAGCGAATCACCGAGCTGCCGCGCTCCCAGCGCGAGATCGCCCAGGCAGCGCCGTTGAGCGTCGCCGCGAAGGCGACGGCGACCGTCTCGACACGATCGAGCACGCGCCGGCGGCCGAGGTCGCGGTCCAGCAGGCGCATCGTCCGCGCCGCCATCGCCTCGATCTGCTGGTCGACTTGATGGGCGCGCACCTGGCGCCGCTCTCCAAGATCGGCGGGCACCGGCTCGGCATCGGGATCGGCGGTGCAAAGACGTCCCCCGCCACGGCGCTTGGCCGCGTACTGGGCGGTATCAGCGGCACGCAGCAGTTCGGCGGCCGTACTACCCGGCCGCGCCTCCGCGGCGCCGAACGAGAGCGACAGCGGCAGGTCGACGTCATCGTCGGCGAGCAGCTCGAGCGCGGTACGGGCAACTTCTCCGGCGGCATCGAGCTCGCAACCCTCGAGCAGAACGCAGAACTCATCGCCGGCGAGCCTGCCGACCAACGCGGCAGCCTCGGGCGCCGCACTCGCGACGAGCGCCTCGCCGACGCGGCAGAGCGCGCGGTCGCCGACATGGTGTCCGTGCGCGTCGTTGATGTCTTTGAGGCCGTCCACGTCGGCCAGCAGCAAGGTCAGCGGAGCGCGCAGCGTCGCCTGGGCATCGAGTAGCGCGTCGAGACGCTCCTCGATCGCACGCCGGTTGCCCAGGCCGGTGAGGGGATCCTCGTAGGCGAGCCGCGAGACCCTCGCGAACCGCTCGCCACGCGCGAGCACGAGCGACAAGCGGTCGGCGATCGCCTGCAGGAAGCGGGCGTCGCCCGAGCCGAAGCGCGGCGAGCCCTTTGCGGTGGTTGCCCAGACCTCGCCCCAGACCTCGTCGTCGAGCAGGATCGGAACGCCGACGTCGGACTCCTTGCCGAGCGCCTTCAGGACTGCGACCGCCGCTGACGAGGCTTCTGGATCGTCGACCGCGGTCCGGTAGGGCTCAGCGTCGCGCAGGAGCTTGGCGACGACCGGGTTGTCCGACAACGGGTAGACCTCGTTGGCCGGGAAGCGCTCCTCGCCGGGACCGAGCTGGCCGACGTTGATCAACGTCCGCATCGCCTCGCGGTCGGGCTCCCAGCGACTGATCGAAAGCGAAGCGGCGCCAGTGACCGCGAGCGCGGCCTCGGCTGCCTGCTCCATCACGTCCTCGAGTCGGTAGGCATCGGCGGTTGCGGCCGCAATCCGCATCAGCGCCTCGCGCTCGCCGGGAACGCGGCTACCGCGCCCGCCGACGGCGCGCAACGAGCGCGACTGGCGCTCACGCGGAGACTGTCCCGGGCCAAGGTTGTGCGGTTGAACGGGCATCACTACACGGCTGCTATCGGCGCTTGGAGCGCCAGCCTGTAGTCCTGCCAATTGGCCGATAGCGAGCGTTTTCTGGAAACTCAGCCGTACCCGAGCAGCAACGCAGCGTAAAAACCGACTACAACCGTGAAGAAGACGGCGTCGAGGCGATCGAGCGCCCCACCGTGGGCGCCGAATATCCGTCCGCTGTCCTTGACCGCCAGATCGCGCTTGATCGCCGACTCGAACAGGTCACCGAGTGGAGCGGCGAGGGCGACCAGGAAGCCGATCGCCAACGCGTCCCAGCCAGACAGCCAGTCCTGGTAGAGGCCCGCGCACCAGAACGCGAGAGTCGCCCCGACGATCCCGGCAATCAGGCCCTCGACGGTCTTGTTCGGCGAGATGTCGGGCGCCAGCTTGCGCCGGCCCCAGAGCCGCCCGCCGGTGTAGGCGGCCGTGTCGCCGACGAAGGTGGCCACCAGCACGTCGATCAACAGCCCGTCGCCGTGCTCGAGCGAGCGCAGGAAGACACCGTGGGCAAGTGGCAAGCCGATCCACATGACGCCGAACGCGGTCGCCGCGAGCCCCCACGAGACGTTCGCCAGGCTCGGTCGAGCCATCGCCAGCAGAAAGGCCAACGGCAGCACGGCGACCAGCGCGATCAAGACGTCCGCACGTTGCTCGTAGGTAGCCAGCACGACCATCCCAGCCACCGCCAGATAACCGGCCAGATCGACCGGCCGGGCGCGGCGCATCAGCCCGTACAGCTCGTGGAGCGCAACGAGCCCGAGCGCAATCAGCCCGATCGCGAAGATCAGCCCACCCTGGACGACGATGAAGATCGCGAACAGCGCCGCCGGAACCGCGACCAATACCCGCCCGGCAAGCTCCGACCGGCCAGGCGCCTCGGGGGTCCGGGGGCGCGAGCCCCCGGTTCGACTCGTCATGAGGGGTCCCGCGCGCCGAAGCGGCGCTGACGGCGGCTGTACTCCGCAAGCGACTGCTCGAACGCCTCGCGGTCGAAGTCGGGCCACAGCTCGTCGCGGAACACCAGCTCCGAGTACGCGCACTGCCAGAGCAGATAGTTCGAGAGCCGCTGCTCGCCGCTGGTGCGGATCAGCAAGTCGGGCTCGTGCATCTCGGGCGCGTAGAGGCGAGCCGCGAACTCCTCCTCGGTCGTGCCCTCGAAGCCACGGGCCGCATCGAGGATCTCAGCCCGGCCGCCGTAGTTGAACGCGACGAACATCGTGATGTGCGTGTTGCCGGCGGTCAGCTGCTCGGCCCAGTCCATCCGCTGCTGGAGCTCCGGCGACACGCCCTCACGGCGGCCGATGAAGCGCATCCGGACACCCTCCTCGTGCAGCTCGGGCGTCTCGCTGTCGATCCGCTCGCCGAACATCTGCATCAGCCCGGAGACCTCTTCCGGCGACCGCTTCCAGTTCTCCGTCGAGAACGAGTAGACGGTCAGCTCCTCGACGCCGAGCTCGGCCGCATCGCGCAGCCGCGCCTTGACGACGTCGGCGCCAGCGCGATGGCCCTCGATCGGCGCTAGGCCGCGTGCCTGTGCCCAACGGCCGTTGCCGTCGGTGATGATCGCGACGTAGCGCGGCGTCGCACTCATCCGACGGTCAGACCTGGAGTATCTCGTCCTCTTTGGCCGCAAGCGACGAGTCGATCTCGGCGATCTTCTCGTCGGTGAGCTTCTGCAGCTCGGTCTCTGCACGGTGCTCGTCGTCGGCCCCGATCTCGCCATCCTTCTTGAGGTCGCGCAGCTCCTGCATCACCTCGCGGCGAACGTTGCGGACCGCGATCCGGCCCTGCTCGGCGATCCCATGGATGACCTTGACGAGCTCACGGCGGCGCTCCTCGGTCAGCTCGGGAATCGATAGCCGGATCAGGTTGCCGTCGTTGTTCGGCGTGAGGCCGACATCGGACTCCATGATCGCCTTCTCGATCGCCTTGATCGACCCCTTGTCGAAGGGGGTGACGGTCAGCAGCCGAGCCTCGCTGGCAGAGATGCTGGCGAGCTGGTTGAGCGGTGTGAGGGCCCCGTAGTAGTCGACCTGAACGCGATCGAGCAGCTGCGGAGAGGCGCGCCCGGTGCGGACGGTCCCGAACTCGTGACGATTCGACTCGACCGACTTCGCCATCCGGCCGGACGCGTCGTCGAGGTACTCCTTCACGAGGTCATCGTCCATCGCTGCTCACCACCGTCCCCACACGCCCGCCGCAGACTATCCGGTCGATGTTGCGCTCGTCGTCCATGTTGAAGACGTGGATCGGCAGGTCGTTGTCCATGCAGAGCGACAGCGCCGTCGAGTCCATCACGCCAAGTTGGCGCTCGATCGCCTCGCGGTGGGTGATCGTCGGCAGGAAGGTCGCATCAGCGACCTTGCGCGGGTCGGCGTCGTAGACGCCCTCGACACCGTTCTTGGCCATCAGGATCGCCTCGGCACGGATCTCCAGCGCGCGCAGGGCGGCAGCTGTGTCGGTGGTGAAGAACGGGTTGCCGGTGCCCGCCGCGAAGATCACGATTCGGCCGCGCTCGAGGTGGCGGATCGCGCGGCGGCGGATGTAGGGCTCGGCGACCTCGGAGATCGTGATCGCCGACTGAACCCGCGTCACCGCCTCCTGCTTCTCGAGCGCATCCTGAAGCGCGAGCGCGTTGAGGACAGTTGCGAGCATGCCCATGTAGTCGCCGGTCGCGCGGTCCATTCCTTCCGCGGCGCCCTGCATGCCGCGGTAGATATTCCCGCCGCCGACGACGATCGCGACCTCGACGCCACGCCGCTGGACGTGCGCGACCTGGGCGGCGATCGCCTTGATCCGGACCGGATCGGCGCCGTACTCCAGCTCGCCCATCAGGGCCTCGCCGGAGAGCTTCAGCAGGACGCGCCCGAATGCCGCCTCACCGTCAGGCGCGTCGGCGCTCGTCGCGTCCGCCTGGGTCACTCGCTAGTCCCCGATCGCGAAGCGCGCGAAGCGGCGGATGACGACGTTCTCGCCGGTCGTGGCCGAGATCGCGGCGCGCAGCTCCTCGATCGTCTTGCCGTCGTGCTTGTCGGCGTTGACGTGGGTCTGGTTGAGCAGGACGACCTCCTCGAGCCACTTCTTCATCCGGCCCTCGGCGATCTTCTCCTGGACCGGCGGCGGCTTGCCCTCCTCCGCGGCCTGCTCCTGGAAGACCTTCTGCTCGGCCTCGCGATCGGCCTGCGGCACCTCGTCCTCGGTCACATAGCGCGGATCGGCGGCCGCGATGTGCGAGGCGATGTCCTTGGTGAACGCGGCAAAGTCGTCGTTGCGCGCGACGAAGTCAGTCTCGCAGTCGACCTCGATCAAGACGCCGACCTTGCCGTTGTGGTGGACGTAGCTGGTGACCAGGCCCTCCGAAGCGGCCCGCTCGCCGCGCTTGGCCGCCTTCGCCTGACCCTTGACGCGCAGCAGCTCGATCGCCTTGTCGAGATCGCCGTCGGCCTCAACCAGGGCGGCCTTGCAATCCATCATCCCGGCGCCGGTGCGCTCGCGGAGGTCCTTGACCGCGCTAGCGGTGATCGCGCTCATGACTTCGCGCCCTCCTCCGGCGAGAAGGTCCGCTGCTCAGCCGGCTTCGCATCATCCTCGTCCGGCGAGAAGCTGCGCTGCTCTGCCGGATCCGGGGCTGGCTCGGCAGGAGCGGCCGGCGTGGCCTGCTGCGCCTCGCCCGAAGCGGCAGCAGCAACGGCGGCCTCCTTGCGGGCCTGATCCTCCGCCTCACGCTTCGCGGCGGCCTCGGCCTCGATGCGGGCCTTCTCCTCAGCCTCCTTGCGCGCCTGCTCCTCGGCCTCCTTGCGGGCGGCCTCCTCCTGCGCACGGAATGCGGCGTGCTGCTCGCCAACGGTGCCGGCGATCGCCTCGATGATCAGCTTGCAGGAGCGGATCGCGTCGTCGTTGCCGGGGATCACGAAGTCGACCGGCGCGGGATCGCAGTTGGTGTCGACCAGGCCGATGATCGGGATCTTCAGCCGCTGGGCCTCCTTGACCGCGATCGCCTCGGTCTTGAGGTCGACGACGAACATAGCGTCGGGGACGCGCTGCATGTCGCGCACGCCGCCGAGGTTGTTCGTCAGCTTGTCGTGCTCCTTCTTCGCGGCGATCCGCTCGCGCGTCGGCAGCAGGTCGAGCGTTCCGGACTCGGTCCACTCGGTCAGCTCGTGAAGCCGCTTGATGCGCTTGTTGATCGTCTGGAAGTTGGTCAGCAGACCGCCGAGCCAGCGCTGGTTGACGTAGGGCATACCCGACGCCAGCGCGGCCTCCGCGATCGTGTCGCGCGCCTGCTTCTTGGTGCCGACGAACAGCACGGTCCCGCCGCGCGCGGCGATCGAAGCGGCGAAGTCCTGCGCGTTCGCGAGCAGACGCTCGGTCTTCTGCAAGTCGATGATGTGGATCCCGCTGCGCTCGCCGAAGATGAAGCGGCGCATCTTCGGGTTCCAGCGGCGCGTCTGGTGGCCAAAGTGGACGCCGGCCTCCAGCAGCTCTCTAAGTGTTACCTGAGCCAATTCGGTACTCCCTTTGATTGGTACTGGCGATAGGTCCCGCCGGCCGATACGTGGACCCGGGCCATCGTTGGCTCGGGCAGGGCCACGCCGTCACTGGCGGGGATAGGTAGTGGTTGCCGGCAAGGATACGGGATCGGGGCGCGTTGCCCGCGGCGCGGCCGATCCTGGCCCTAAAGCGCCCCTAGAAATGAAGCGGGGCGGTCCGAAGACCGCCCCGCCCCGA
>JBIOUS010000063.1:0-32260 GCA_044867325.1 Thermoleophilaceae bacterium
CCGTATGCCTACCCCGGCCTGGGGGCGAGCGGACTGTACGAGTGGGACGAGGGGACGCTGCGCAACGTCGGCGTCCTTCCAGACGGCAGCGTCGCTGCGGGGGCAACCCTCGGAGCGGCCGGTGGCAGCAACATGTGGAACGCGGTCTCGGCCGACGGATCGCGGATCTTCTTCAGCGCGAACAGCAACGATGGCAGCGACGCGGGCAAGAGGGCCGTGTTCGTGCGCGAGGACGGCACGGACACGGTGAAGGCCTCAGCGTCGGAGACCGGCACAGCCGCTCAGGACGCGATCTATCAGCTCGCATCCAAGACGGGGTCCCGTGTGCTGTTCCTGGCGAACTACGGCCTGACGAGCACCACGAGCTCCGGGCCCGCCGACGGGAGATGCGGGCTCTCGTCTCCGAGCCACTGCGACCTCTACGAATACGACGTCGAGACGGGCGCGCTCACCGACCTGTCCGCGTACACCGGCTACCCGGAGGGTGCGATGGTGGCCGGGGTCCTCGGCGCCTCCGACGACGCGTCGCACGTCTACTTCGCGGCGCGCGGACAGCTCGTTCCAGGGCAGGGCCGCACCACCTCTGCCAACATCGCGCGGGGCAGCCACAACATCTACCTCGCCCACGACGGGCAGCGCTTCTTCGTGGGCCTGTTGCAGCCTCCCGAAGTCATCGGCAGCTCGGATCGCAACGGCGCTCTGGTGTCGCGCAGCACGGCCCCCTCCTCTCCCTGGGCATCGCGCGTTACGCCCGATGGGCGCCATCTGCTGTTCCCCTCGACCGCAGACGTCTTCGGCTCCCACGACAGCGACGAGGCTGTCCACGCGGTCGTCGAGGCCTATCTCTACTCGGCCGATGACGACACCATGGTGTGCGTCTCATGCCGGCGTGACGTCGAGCCGTCGGTTGGGACTCCGCCGGGCAGCGAGGCGCCGACGACTCCTCTCGCGAGCGACGGCAGCGTCGAGCGCCACAACCCGCTGAATCCGCCGCGGACGCTGAGCGACGACGGAAGCCACGTCTTCTTCGAGAAGCCGGACGTGCTCGCGACCGGGGCGGTGAGCGGTCGCGACAACGTCTACGAGTGGAACGAAGGCCTGATCGCTCTGCTGTCCGCCGGCTCTTCGACGGCGGCTGCCCACCCGACGCGGTTCGAGGACGCGAGCGACGACGGCGATGACGTGTTCGTCTCGACCCTGGATCGTCTCGTGCCGCGCGACGCCGACGACGACGTGGACGTCTACGACCTGCGCGTCGGCGGCGGGCTCGCGCAGGACTCGATCGCGCCGCCGCCCCCTCCTCTTGCTCCTTCGTGCGATCCGTTCAGCGCTAGCTGCCCGGGCTTCGCGCCGCCGCCGTCCCGGCCGAGGCCGCGACGTGGATTCAGCGTCAAGGGCCTACTCCGGGCGCAACGGGCACGGCTGGTCGCGGGCCGTCGCGTGAAGCTGTCCGTCGGCGTCAGCGGTGACGGCAGGGTGTCGGTCAAAGGCGTCGCGACGGTAGCTGGTGCTAGAGCCACCGTCTTCGCGGGGGCTCGCCGGGCCGAGCGCTCCGGGACGGTCGGGATCCCGATCGCGCTGACGAAGGCGGCGCGTGCTCGGATCGCGAAGGCCGGCTCGCTGAAGGTGACGATGAGCGTCTCATTCTCCGGTGTTCGCAAGAAGGTCGTGCGATCGATCGTCTTCAGGAAGCGCAAGCCGGCAAGCGCCGGCGGCGCCGTCACGCGATCAGCTTGAGCTGAGTGTCGGCGATCTCCGCGCCGAGGGCGGGGAGGTTCGTGTCCCCGCGCTCGATCGCGCCGAAGATGACCTCCTCGGCGCCGCCGACGAGCGCGCGGGCGGCGATCGGGCCGAGGTCGCGGTCGGGGCGCGCCTCGGCCAGGAAGGACTCCATCATCGCGGCGAAGCGGTCCATCGTGGCGGCGCGCCGCTCACGGCCGGCGGGGCCGGCGGCGAGCACCTCGACGACGCAGAGGCGGGCGATGTCGGGCTCCTCGGCGAGGAAGCTGAGCAGAGCCTCGAGCGCCGCGTCGAGCCGCTGCGCGGGCGGCGCGAGCGCCTCGGCGTCGCAGGCCCGCTCGACGCGCGCGAAGACCTGGCGCAGCGCGTCGTCGTAGGCGGCGAGGAAGCACTGCTCCTTGTTGTCGAACAGCTCGTAGAAGGTGATCTTCGAGATCCGCGCGCGGTCGAGGATCTTGCGGATCGTCGCCTCCTGGTAGCCGATCTCGGCGACGACTGCGGCCATCGCCTCGAGCACGCGCTCGCGCTGCACGCGCGTTACGAGCGCCGGGTCGAGCCCGTGTGGACCGGCTGGAAGCTTGGTAGCGGCCTGGTCCCACATCGCCACCAGAGCATGCCACGTCGAGAGGCGGTTTACAACAGTAAACGGGGTGTTATATAGCTTGCGAATCAGGCATGGAGGCGTACCTGAGGCGCGCTCCAGAGCGATTCAGCGCGCGGCGGTGGGAACGAGCGGCAGCTCGCCGATCTGCTCGGCGAGGTCGCGCAGCCGCTCGGCGTCGTGGCGGGCAAGCGGCCCATAGAGGAGCTCGAAGATGCCGCCGACGGTCGCCCGCGCCACGAGCGCGGAGCTCGGCCCGACCGGCCGCAGCTCGTCGAGCGCCGGTTGCAGCAGCTCGGCGATCCGCTCGATCAGGCCGTTGCGCACGTCGCGGCCGCTTTGGCCCGCGGCGAGGCTCTCGACCAGCACCGCGCAGGCCGCGTCGGGCTCGTCGACGCAGAAGCCGGCCAGCGCCTCGATCGCCAGTGTCAGGCGGTCGCCGGCCGTCGCGCCGCGCGAGAACTCTGCCACGATCCGGTCCTCGAGCTGATCCGCCACCGCGCGGAACGCCGCTAGGTAGCAGTCCTCCTTGTCGACGTAGAGGTCGTAGAAGGTCCGCCGCGACAGGCCCGACTGGTCGAGCAGGTCACGGATCGTCGTTCCCGCGTAGCCCTTGCGCGTGACCACCTCGGTCATCGCCTTCAGCAGCCGCTCGCGCTGAACGCCGAGCACCTCCGCCGCCGGCATGCCGTGCGGGCCACTGACGAGCTTGCGGTCGGCTTCGGGCCACATGACGAACCGATGATAGACGCAATGGTCTATAGCTTTCAAGTGCTGATTGGATCGGGGCGCCCAACCCGCATCAAATGAGACTAAGCGTTCTATGTCTAGGGCTGTCGGGTCGGCGTTGTGGGCACGTCGCCGGCCACTTCTGGCGTTCTAGTGCGACGGTTGTCGCTTGACAGTCGTAAACGTCGTGTTTTACGTTTCCCCTTAGATCAGGGATCTGGGCGTTTCTGCACCAAGCGTCTCATCCCCGCAGACCAGCAGGGCAACGAGGAGAGGACCAGCACAGATGAGGCGTGTTCGCAGCCAGTTCCTACAGTCGGTTTTCCGGCTGTCGTCTCCCATTCGGGGCCGTGGGGTTTCGGGCGGGCCGGTTGCTGTGGGCTCGTCTGGGGGGACTGGTGCGTCTGGTCGGCGTTTGGTGGTTGGCCTCGTGGCGGCTGTTGTCGCCTTGCTGGCGGTGGCGCCGGGCGCGACAGCGGCGGTGACGGGCCGGTTGAAGGCCGATTCGTTTGGTCCTGATGGGACAGCCGGCACGTCGTTCCCGGCTGGTGCGTTGAGTCAGATGGACTTCAACCAGGCCAACGACAAGCTGTATGCGCTGGAGAAGTCCTCACCGGCGATTCACGCCTTCGACGCCGCGGCACACTCGCCGGTGGGTGGGGCGTTCCCGTTGACTGTGAGCGATCCTGGCCCCGAGCCGGACATCGCGGTTGACAACACCGCTGGCGCGACGGCGAACAACATCTACTTCGTCTCGGAGAACACCGGCCTGGTCTATGGCTATGACTCGACCGGCGCGGCGCTGGGGGGCGGCTTTCCGATCAGCCCGGCAGACCCGAAGGACCTCTGCGGAGTCGGGGTCGACTCAGCCGGCAACGTCCAAGTCGGCAACTACTACTCGGGCATCGAGAAGTACAGCCCGACCGGTGTGTTCCAGAGCACCGTTGCCAATTTCAGCACATGTCATGTCTCGTTCGACTCCAACGACGATATCTACGTCGCGGAGTACTTCGGCGCGGTCCGGAAGTTCACCGCCGCCAGCGGCTACACCGACTCGACTGTGATCGACTCGGTCACGACCACGCCCGTCCGTGTCGACACGGCCACCCATCAGGTCTACGTCGTCCACGACGATCATGTGTCGGTCTATGACAACTCCGGCACGCTGCTCTATGAGTTCGCGGGCGGGATTCCCGGTGCGAGCCTGACCGGGATCGCGATTGACCAGGGCACAGACGATGTCTATGTCGCCGACGCGGGCAACGACAAGATCCACGTCTTCTCAGCAGTCCAGACCTTCGCCGATGCGACCGTCACGCCGAGCGGTGCGACCAACGTCACCGACACCAGCGCCGACGTCAACGTCACGATCGCCGACAACAACGCCCTGCCGACAAACTGGCGGCTCGAGGTCTCGGGGAACGGATCCAACTGGACTGAGATCGCCAGCGGTCAGACAGCGGGCGGCGAGACCGCCGTCGCAACGGGCAATGTCACCGGCCTTTCGCCGAACACGCTCTACCGCTTCCGCGCGTTCACCAGCAAGCCGGGCGGGCCGGAGGTCGCGTCCGCTGAGGGCACCTTCCTCACCGACTCGATCGCGCCGTCGATCGTCAGTACCGCGGTCGATCTGCTCAGCCCCGAGTCGGTGCGGTTGTCGGGCTATGTCAATCCGAGATCCAGCGCGACGACCTACCGCTTCGAGTGGGGCAAGAACGCGGACAATCTGCCCAACCGGGTTCCGACCCCGAACGGCACGTTGGGCGCCGGGCCGGTGAGCAGGCTCGCGGTCGGGGCTGTCTCGGGGCTCGAGGCTGGGACGACCTATCACTACCGGTTGGTCGCGATCAACTCGACCGGCACGACGGCGAGCTCTGTGCGCAGCTTCACGACCCGCACGGCGTCGCCGGCCGGGCGGGTTCCGGAGCTGGTCTCACCCTTGGTCAAGGATCCGAATGCCTATGTGCAGGACTACATTCCGGGCGGCGATCCGAGCTATCAGGTGAGTCCGGATGGCAACGGCGTCTTCTACACGCTGTCGCACGGAACGCCTGACTCGACCGCTGGCGGCGACCTGAAGTATCTCGCAAGGCGTAGCGTTGATGGTTGGTCGTCGCAACAGATGACACCCCCGCTGACTGTCACCACCAACCCGGGCCAGCCGGGCATCGTGGCTGGCTGGTATCGCTACCTCTCGCCGGATCTGGGCTGTGGGGTCGTCAGCAGTGCGCAGCCGTTGACGCCGGATGCGACCCCGGTGGTCTGGGACCATGACGGCGCGAATCTGTTCCGGCGCGATCCCGATGGGAGCTATGAGTGGATCACTCCCGCTCCCACGCACTTCGTCCAGGCGGTGTCGGGGAGCGACGACGCGAGCTACACGGTGGTGGGCGCTGAGTCCGATTGTCGCAACGTCGTCTTCACGACGAACTACCGGTTCGCGGGTGTCAACGGGTCGGGCATCTACCGGACGCGTGACGGTGTGCTGAGCGATGTTGCCGTGCTGCCCAACGGGGCGTCGGCCCAGAGCGCGTGGATTGGAGCGAACCAGATCTCCAGCCTGGCCAGCTCGGCGATGGGGGTAGGGCGTGCTGTCTCGACGGACGCTTCGCATGTGTACTTCACGGCCTTGAGCAATGACGGAAACGATGTTGGAAAGCGGGCGTTGTATCTGTATCGGGACGGTCAGCAGACGGTGAAGGTGTCGGCGTCGAAGACGGCGACGGCCAACCGGTACGCGCAGTTTCAGATCGCCTCGCGCGATGGGACGAAGGTCGCGTTCATGGCCAACTACGGTCTGACGCCCAGCTCGAGCAGCGGCCCGGCCGCCAGCGACTGCGGTGCCGTTGCCCCGCAGCCGTGTGGGTTGTATGTCTATGACGTCACGACCGATGAGCTGGTCGATGTGTCGGCGACCGCGGATCCGGCGAACACCGACGGTGCGACGGTGGCCGGTGTGCTGGGCGCCTCCGACGATCTGTCGCGGGTCTACTTCGCCGCGCAAGGCCAGCTGATCCCAGGTGAGGGTCGGACGTATGCCGAGAACATCGCGGTCGGCGCCGGTAGTGACAACTCGACATACAACATCTACCTCTACACCGCGGGCAGCGGTCTCAGCCATGTCGGTCTAGTGACGCGGTTCAACCTGAAGGCGATCAACACCGGCAATGTGCTGGTCAGTTACCAGTTCAAGACGTCGCAGGTGACCCCCGATGGTCGCACGCTGATCTTCTCGTCGTCCGCCGCGAATCTCGGCTATGACAACAAGGGCATTCCGGAGGGGTATCGCTACTCCGCCGACAGCGATGAGACGGTGTGCTTCTCATGTCGCCGCGACGGTGAGCCACCCGTGCTGAGCGACCTCGATATCGCCAACGGCTCTCCTATCACCGATGAGGATCTCTCCCAGCCGGTGATTCTCAGGAACGACGCGGTCCACCTGACCGAGCCCCGGATGGTCTCCGATGACGGCGGGCGGATCGTGTTTGCGATCCACGACGCGCTGACCCCTGGTGCGGTCGATGGCGGCCAGAACGTCTACCTGTGGGATCGCGGAGCGTTGACGCTGCTCGACACGGGCCCCGCGCTGCCCTATCCCGTTTACGGGCAATTCGTCGGCCATCGGGATCTTGCGCCGTATCCGGTCGGGATGGACCCGAGCGGCGACAATACGTTTATCCGCACCAACAGCGCTCTCGTGGCTTCCGATAGCGATGGTGTCAAGGATCTGTATGACTTCCGCGTCGGTGGCGGGTTCGCGGAGCCGCCGGCTCCGCCTGCGCCGTGCGATGTGCTCGGCGATGGTTGTCAGGGCTCAGGTGATGGTTCGGTCGCGACGGATACGAAGACGTCGTCGCCGGGGGGCGGCAACGTCGCGTCGCCGGAGCGCACGACACTGGCCGTATCGGCGCTGTCGCGGAAGGCGCGTGTGACGGCGGCCCGGCGTGGTGTGCTGGCGATCAAGGTCCGCACCAGCGCAGCCGGAAAGGTGAGCCTGTCGGCCAACGCCAAGCTCGGCGCCAAGACCAAGCGGGTCGCGACGACGACGGTCCGCATGGGCACGGCGGGCGCGAAGACGGTGAAGCTGCGGTTGGCCGCAGGGGCGCGCGATCGTCTATGGGCGGGCAAGGCGTTGCGGATAACGGTCGTCATCAGCCAGTCCGGGGCGCGTTCTCGAACTACGAGCATCCTGCTGCCGGGGGTGAAGTCATGAACCGCGCGATCTGGAACTTGACCGCTTCCACTGAGTCCGTTGTCGAGAAGGAGAGCATGGCCGCCACGACGTTCACCCCCCTGATGCGAACGAGGACCATGGCTTTGGCCTGGTCGCTCGCGATGGTTACCGTGCTCGCGGCGTGGGCCACGACCGCGCAGGTTGCCGAGGCGGCCTCACCGGCGTGGAAGGTGCTGTCGGTTTCCGCGCCCACGAATCTGGATCCGCAGGCGTTCGAGCGTCAGAAGCTGACCCCGCCGTCCTTCGGTACCTACACGCTGTCGTTCGGCGCCAACACGACACCGGCGCTGCCGGCGGCCTCCACGGCGGCGGCGATCCAATCGGCGCTCAACACGCTGCCGTCGATCGCCGCGGGTGGTGGCAGCGTGACGGTCACCCAGGGCCCGAACACGGTCGGCTTCCCGAGCGTGCCCACCTTCGTGATCGCTTTCGACGGCGGTCCGCTGGCGGGTGTCGACGTTCCGTCGATCGTCGCCGTCGGCTCGTTCGGTGGGGCGTCTGTCGCTCCGGTCGAGTCGGGCACGGTCGCGATCTACGCCTACAACGTCGGTGGCGCAGCCACCGCCGGTACCTACTCCGCCGAGCTGACACTCCCAGCGGGCATTGTCACCGCGGGCGCCCCTAAGACGGGTAGCGGTCAGATCGGGGGCGGGCCGTGGAGCTGCGGGTCGGCGCCCGCGGGCGCGAGCACGGTCAGCTGCACGGGATCGACTGCCGTCGCTTCGGGTCGTTCATCGGCGGCGCTCCTTGTGCCGGTGGCGGTTGCGCCGGGCGTGCCAAGTGAGCTGACAGCCGACGTGTCGGTCTCGGGCGGCGGTAGCGCCGCCGCCGGCGAGTACACGCTGCCGTTGGTGATCAGCGACACGCCGGCCGAGCATGGAATCGCAGCGTTCTTCGCCGGTGCGTTCGATGAGAACGGCAATCCGGAGACGCGGGCGGGTGCGCATCCGTTCACGGCGACGGCCGCATTCTTCATGAATACGGAGACCGGTTCGACGGGGAAGATCAATCCGGTCGAGTCGATCAAGCAGATCGACGTCGATCTACCGGTCGGGTTCGTGGCCAACCCGATGCTGACGCCGCGTTGCCCGCGCGCGGAGTGGGAGTACTGCGGCGGCGACAACATGGTCGGCTTTGCCGGCTATGAGCTGAATGAGTTCGGCCAAGGGCATTTCGGCGCGCGGACGGCGAACGTGTTGCCGCCGAAGGGCGCGCCGGCGCAGTTGACGTTCCAGACGCTGACCACCAAGGCGACGGTGATCGGGAAGTTGCGCCCGGACGACTATGGCGTCAAGTCGGTGACGAGCAACATCACGACGAACTTCAAGTTCTACAACGCGTTCGTCACGTTGTGGGGCCAGCCTGGCGACCCGTCGCTCTACGGGCAGCGCTGCCCGTCGATCGACGAGAGCGAGGACTGCGACGATCCCGGGTCGACCGAGATCACCGGGGCGTTTCTGACCAATCCGACCGAGTGCACGGGTCAGCCGGTGTCGACGCTGATCGGCACGTTCTCGTGGGAGAGCTCGTCGGTTCTGGCGAATCCGGTGGCTTCCGATTCGCCGCCGGTAACCGATTGTGAGTCGGTGCCGTTTGAGCCGGCGACATCTGTGTCGCCGACTTCGACCCAGCCGGATTCGGCTTCGGGCATCGATTTCGATGTGACGGTTCCCCAGGATGGCCTGGTCGATCCCGACGGTATCGCTACCAGCCATCTCAAGGATGTGACGGTCGATCTGCCGGAGGGGGTGTCGGTGAACCCGTCGGCCGCTACCGGCCTCGAGGGCTGCTCGGACGCCCAGATGCAACAGGGCTCCGACGCCGCGCCAACCTGTCCGGACGGCTCGAAGATCGGGACGGTGAGCGTCACCTCGCCGCTGGTCGATCGCGAGATCGGCGGCACGATGTATCTCGGTACGCCCAAATCGACCGATCCGATGTCGGGTGAGATGTTGCGCCTGTGGGTCGTCGCTCGCAACGATGACCTCGGGATCATGATCAAGCTGCCCGGGTCCGCAACCGCCGATCCAAGCACGGGCAAGCTGACGGCGACGTTCGAGAACAACCCGCGGATCCCGTTCGACCGCCTGTCGGTGGACCTCAAGGGCGGCGATCGCGGCGTGCTCGCCACACCGCAGAGATGTGGCTCGCGGGCCATGCAGACGACGCTCACCCCGTGGAGCGGCACCGCCCCGGTAACGCAGTCCACGACCACCGACTACACCGGCGATTGCACGTTCGGCTTCGCGCCGACGCTCGCGGCCGGTATGGACAACCAGCAGGGACGCGGCGGCGGCACGTTCTCGTTCCGCTTCGCCCGCCCCCAGGGCGATCAGACGCTGAGCGGCCTGACGGCGAAGCTCCCGCAAGGCCTGCTTGCGAGCGTCAAGGACGTGCCGTTGTGCACCGGCGCCCAGGCCGCGTCGGGCAGCTGCCCGGCCGTTTCGAAGATCGGCCTGGTGGACGCGAAAGCCGGTTCGGGCGACCCGTTCGTCCTCGAGCAGAAGGGCGAGGTGTTCCTGACCGAGGGCTACAAGGGCGGCGCCTACGGCCTCGCAGTCAAGATCCGCCCCGTCGCCGGCCCGTTTCGCGGCGATATGGAGCTCTCGCCGATCATCGTCCGTCAGGCGCTGCACGTCGACCGCACCACAGCCGAGGTGACGGCGGTCTCGGATCCGTTCCCACAGATCCACCACGGCGTCCCGCTGCGGGTGCGTGAGGTGACGGTCCTGATCGACCGGGGCGGGTTCATGCTCAATCCGTCGGACTGCTCGGCCAAGCAGATCGACGCGGCGATCGTCTCCGCCCAGGGAACGGTCGCGAACCGTTCGGTTCCGTTCCAGGCCACGGGCTGCTCGAGCCTGCCGTTCAAGCCGACGCTCAAGCTCGCGTTGACCGGCCGCAAGCAGGTCAAGACCGGCAAGCATCCCGGTGTCAAGGCGGTCGTGACCCAGGCCGGTACGTCGGAGGCGGGGATCGAGCGGGTCGAGGTCCGGCTTCCCAAGAGCCTCGCTTTGGATCCTGAGAACGCGCAGGCGTTGTGTGAGTACGAGGACGGCACCAAGCCCGATCTCGAGAACCGCTGCCCGAAGGGCAGCATCGTCGGACGCGCAAAAGCCACCACACCCCTACTAGCCAAGCCGCTGACGGGCAACGTCTACTTCGTCAAGAACGTCCGCATCGATCCCAAGACGGGCAACACGATCCGGACCCTGCCGATGATCGTCGTCGCGCTGCGCGGCGAGATCGCCGTCAACCTCCGCGGCGAGTCCTCAACCACCAAGAGCGGCAAATTGGTCAACACGTTCGCCAACATCCCAGACGCGCCGATCAGTCAGTTCAACCTCAACATCCGGGGTGGCAACACAGGCATCCTCGCCGTCACAAGAACCCGCAAAGCGAAGATCAACCTCTGCACCGGACGCCACACCGCAGAGACCGACATGGACGCACAAAACGGACGCCGGCACGACCTCGACGTCCGGATGAAGACCCCATGCACCAAGAAACAGACCAAAGCCGCCAAGCTCCACGCCAAGCGCGCGGCGGCCAAGGCCAACCGCAGGTAGCGGCCTCTCCCGCGGTCAGCTCGTCGCCCGCAAGCCGGGCTTAGAGCTGCTGGGCGGCCGCCCCGCTTAGGCCAGCCGTCGGTGGTTGGCCGCGATTGCGGTTGCCTTGTCTTCCGGGACCACTGCCTTGGCGGCGAGCTCGGGCCAGCGGGCCAGGGCGGCTGAGACCTGCTCGAGGATCTCGTCTGCTCGTCCGCGTGCCATGGCGACGGTGCGTGCGCACTCGCGCAGGTCGTCGATCGTCAGCTCATCGCGCTTGCCGTTGATCGACATCTGGTGCTGGCCGGTCATCGGCGATCCGGGCTTATAGGCGTAGGTGAGGTCGAAGGCGGGCGAGAGCGACCAGCGTCCGTCGCGGTCCATCAGGAAGGCGATGTTCTTGACGTGGTCGTCCTGGTTGCGGGCCAGGACGTTGAACGTCATCCGCCGGAACTGCTCCTCGATCGCGTCCATGCCCAGCTCGAGCCTGCGGATCGCCAGGAACGCCTGCTCGTAGGAGTGGGCGCGGGTCTGGTTGAAGTCGAGATGGGCGAGCGCGCCGAGCGACTGCATGTGCAGCTTCGCGCCGGCGGGCGTACGGTCGAAGCGCCTGGCCATGAAGTGCCGACGGCCGTTCTCCTCCAGCAGGCGCGTCTCCGGCATGTCGATCCCGGCGGCGCGCGCCATCTCCGAGTAGGCAAGCTCGACCGCGCCGTATCCCTGGGGCGTGCCGAGGCCCTCGTCGCGCTCCTCGACGCCGTCGAACTTCAGCAGCCAGTGCTCGAAGCCGGGCTCGGGCTCGACGTGCCCTGAGCGGATCGAGCCGGTCGCGCGGTTCCACGCCACGAGCGCTTTCGGCCGCGCGCCGCCGGCGGAGGTGCCGACGCTGAGGATCTCCTGCATCGCCCGCTCGCGCTCGTCCGCCGCGAGCGAGACGGCCAGCCCGTCGTGCTTGGACAGCACCTCGGTCGCGAGAGCGACCAGGCGGCCGATGTCGAGGTCCTGGCTCGCGTCGACCGTGGGGCCGTTTGCCGGCTTGAACTCCAACGCGCCCATGCCGCGCGTCCCGACATAGCAGAGCCGCTCGATGGCGTTGAAGCTGTCGGGCGTCCTGCCCTGCGAGGCGAGCCAGGTGGCGATCAGGGCGTTCCCGTAGCGGTCCGGCAGCGAGTCGGCGAGCAGTCCGGGCAGCCCGTCGAAGGTCTCGGGCGCGAGGTCGGGGAAGCTGTGCACGCCGTCGCGCACCGGCATGGTCAGCGGCGACGGCTCGACACCGCTCGCGGCGAAGGCCGGCTCGTACTCGAATAGCGCGAAACGGTCTCCGTCCTCCAGCGAGACGGCGCCGATCCGCCGCCCCCACAGCCTCACCTCCGCGGTCGTCGCCACCGACGCCGCCTACGTACCAGCTCGTGGGGGCGAGGCGTCTTCGTCATCCCAGCTCCATACGTCGCGCCCACCGCGCGGCGCACGCGGGTGGCGGACGCGCTGGCGCTCGGCGCCCTGCAACGCCAGGCGCTCGAGCGGGCTCGGGGGAGGATCCGGGATCGCCCGCCCGAGCGCCTCGAGCAGGCCGAGCGCACGCAGGACGCGCAGGAGATTGTCGGTACCGATCGCCCGGCCCGACTCCGCACGCTTGACAGTGTCGACGCTCACTCCCGCTTCGCGCGCGAGGTCCGTCTGAGTCAGGTCACGGCGAATCCGGTTCCGTCGCAGGCGGCTTCCCAGTTCGTCGAGCGCAGCCACGTCCGTGGTGTGGGGAGCGAACGACATCCTGCAAAACTATAGTGGATATATCAGCCGTTGACAGCGAAATATGAGCTAGCGGGGCATATGGCCACTACTAACCCCCCCCTATAGCTGCGCGGTGACGCGACGGGCGAGCTGGATTCGCCCGCCCCGCTTTGGGCTGAAGGTGATCGCACGTCGCGCGATCCGCTCGCCCGGATCCGTGACGGTGACGAGGTCGAACCGCCGCAGCACCTCGCCGAGCACGATCTTCATCTCGAACAGGGCGAAGGTGGCGCCGAGGCAGCGGCGGGTGCCGCCGCCGAAGGGGATCCACTCGTAGGTTCCGGCGGGGCGCTCGAGGAAGCGCTCGGGGCGGAAGCGCTCGGGCTCGGGGTAGATCGCCGGGTTGCGGTGGGTGAGGTAGATCGAGGGGGTGATGTGGACGCCGGCCGGTAGGACGCGGCCGCCGAGCTCGGTCGGCTCGGTCAGATAGCGGGCGACGGCGGGCACCACGGGGCGCAGGCGCAGCGACTCCTTGATGACGGCGTCGAGGTACTCGTCGCCCTCGCCGGCGCGGGCCTCCTCGGTCAGGCGGGCGATCACGTCGGGGTGACGGGTCAGCCGCTCGAGCGTCCAGGACAGGGCGGTCGCGGTCGTCTCGTGGCCGGCGAGCAGCAGCGTCATCAGCTCGTCACGCAGCTCGGAGTCGGTCAGGCCCTCGCCGTCCTCGTCGCGGGCCGAGAGCAGCAGCGACAGGATGTCGTCGCGCTCGGCGACGTTGGCGTCGGCGCGGTGGGCACGGATCTCCTCGTAGAGGGCGTCGTCGGCGGGGTGGAGCAGGGTCTTGCGGAAGTGGCGCCACGGGCTCAGCGGGCCGTTTCGGTTCGAGTTTCCGAGCTGGAGCGCGAACAGCCGGCGCGTGTCGCTCATAGAGTCGAGCAGGCGGCGCAGCGGGTCGGCGATCTCGGCCAGCCGTGCGGCGTCGTCGCGGACGCCGAAGACGGCGCGCATGATCACCTCGAGCGTGATCGCCTGCATCGACGGCTGGACGGCGAACGGCTCGCCGATCGGCCAGCGCGACAGCTCGCGGTCGGCGGCGCTGGCGATCGTCTCGGCGTAGAGCTTCATCCGGTCGCCGTGGAAGGGCGGCAGCAGCAGCTTGCGCTGGCGCATGTGCTCGGGATCGTCGAGCGTCAGCACCGAGCGCGGGCCGAGGAACGGACGCAGCGGCTGGTTGCCGACGCCGGCCAGCAGCTTGGTCGGGTCGCTGGTGAAGACCTGCTTGATCGTTGCGGGGTCGTCGGTGATGACGACGGTGCGCTGAGCCGAGAGCTTGAAGCTGAACGGCGTGCCATAGCGCTGCTTCGCGCTCTCGAGGAAGCCGCCCGGGCGCAGCAGGAAGTCGGCGAAGACGAGCGGGCCGGGACCTGTGGGGCCGGGCGGCAGCGGATCGGGCACGAGTGGCGCCTCAGCTGCCTCCGGGGTGTCGACCGTTACGGCGATGGCTCGCCTAGTTCTAGCCGCTCTCGCGCAGGCGGACCCGCGCGAGTGCTACGAGCCCGCCGAGCAGATAGACGAGCGCGACCGCCAGCGCGGCGAACTTCAGCAGCGCGAACGCCGTCGCGGCCTCAGGCGCCCGCGAGGCTCCGTGTCCGTCGAGCACCAGCAACAGGCCGATGTCCTCGATCGCGTCGCAGAAGGCGGCCGCGATCGGCAGCAGGGCGATCGGCATGCCGTACCGCGCGTAGCGCTCCCAGCCGTTGCGGCAAGCGGCGTCCCGCACTGCGAGGATCGCCAGCGGAAGGAAGGCGCCGTAGGCGATCAGGAAGAGGAAGTCGAGCCAGAGCGAGAGCCGCGCTGCGTCCTGGCCGGTCTGGCCCCACTCGGCCATGATCTGGGTCGCCCGCTCGCTCGAGCCGGCAAGCTCGAAGCCGGCGATTCCCGGCCCGCCGGTGTCCTGCATCTGGAGGTCGAGCGCGGCCAGCACCAGGAACAAGACCGCTGCCGCGATCCCCAGAATCCATAGCCCCCGCCGACGACTCATCGGTGCAGCATTTCAGGGGGCGGGGCTTCGCTGCCGCGTGGCTTCAGCTGAACAGGCGCGGATCGTTGGTGATCACGCCGTCGACGCCGAGTGCCTCCAGGCGTGCGATCTGGGCGGCGTCGTCGACGGTCCAGACGTAGAGCTGGCCGCCGGCGGCCTCGATCCGCTTTACGAGCTGGCGGGTGACGAGCACGTAGTGGGACATCAGCGCCTCGCACTGGCCGCGGCGCAGCGCGCGCTCGGCCTTGGCGGGCAGGCCGGAGCGCCACCAGGCGACGGCTGCATAGGCGGGGTACTTGAGCACGCGGTGATCGCGGAGGTCGCGGTGCACGCGCGGGACCGAGAGGCCGCGCCGCACGTCGGCGTCGAGCTCGCGGACGAGGTCCAGGCTCTCCTGGTAGTTCGAGGAGATCAGCGACCGCTCGAGCAGCCCGCGTTCGCGCAGCCCATCGACGACCTCGCGCTCGTAGCCGGGGATCTTCAGGTCGACGTCGAGCTCGATGCCGTCGTAGGTCTCGGCGGCGAAGTGGTCGAGGCCCTGCTCGAGCGTCAGCGGCGTGCGGCTCGTGGCGTCCTCGGGGTCGTGCGCGAGGACGAGCGTGCCGTCGCGCAGCGGCATCACGTCGAACTCGATCATGTCGACGCCGAGGTCGAGCGCCGCCTCGAAGCTCGCCTCGGTGTTGCCCGGCGCCACGTGGTCGGCGCCCTTGTGTCCAACTCGGATCAGTCCTGGCATGTCGGACACCAGTATGTAGTGCGATTGTCGTCGCCCTGGCCGCGGGCGAGGATAGGTGTGGCGCAGACGCGGCAGGGCAGGCCGGCACGGTCGTAGACCCAGGTGCCCGCGCGGCGGTCGCGGTCGTCGGGGCGGCGTGAGTTGGCGCCGGCGGCTTGGGCGCGGTAGGTGACGGTCGGCCCGCCGCGGCGGGCGGAGGCGCGGATCTCGGGACGAATGGCGCGGGCGACGGCGCGCAGCTCGTCGTCGGGGAGGTCGGCGACAAGCCGCCACGGGTCGACGCGCGCCATGAAGCAGCCCTCGGACTTCCAGATGTTGCCGATGCCGGCGACGTTGCGCTGGTCGAGCAGCGCCTCGCCTACCGCGCGCGTCTGGTCGTCCTCGCGAATGCGCGCGAGGTAGGCGTCCTCGTCGAACTCGTCGGCGACGATGTCCGGCCCGAGGCCGGCGAGCAGCTGGTCGAAGCGGGTGCGCGAGTCGGTCGTCAGCTCCAGCACAGGGCCGTCGAACTGGACCACGTCGTGGGCTGCGGTACGGATGACCAGCCAGGCCCGATGCGCGCCACGAGTCCAGCGCCGCCCGCGCTCGTAGACGCCCCACTTGCCGCCCATCCGCAGGTGCGAGTGCAGCGTCAGGTTGCCTTCGAAGCGCACGAACAGGTGCTTCCCACGCGCGTCGACCGCCCGCACCGCGCGCCCAGCCAACCGCTCCGGCCAGCGGTCCATCCGGTGGCGCGGATGCGGCGTCTCGATCTCCAGGATCGCCTGGCCGACCAGCGCGCGCCCGACTCGCAGCGCCGCATTGTGAATCGTGTCGCCCTCGGGCATCCCAATGATCGTAGGCGTCCTGTTACGCGGCGACGTGTCTCCTGTAACCGAACCGCTGTCACCTGCGCGCCAAGGTCCCTCAGGATCGGTGGGGTGGAGTTCGAGGCAAGTCCAATCACCGCCTTCCTGGAGGCATCGGCGACGGCAGCGAGCGTCGGCATGGTCCTGGGCGGGTTCGCCGCAGGCATAGTCGGAGTCCTTGCGAGCATGCCACGCGATCGGTTGGAGCACGGCGCCCTGAAGACGGGTTACGTCTTCGCGGCATTGTGTCTAGTCGTGCGATGGATCGACATCGCGAGAACCATATAGGCTGTTAGGATATCTGCTATGAAGTTGAGTTTGAAGAACGAGAACATCGGGTTGGCGGTTGGTCTTGCGATCGCTGCGGTTGGTCTTCTGCTGACGAGTGGAGATCCCAATGAGCTCGAGGAAGTGTTGATCGCGGTACTGGGGTTAGGGGCGGCGCTCTGGTTGAGCGTCTATCTCAACTTTCGCGACGGCACCTACACCCGTTCGCCTCGGCGCTAGACGGTTGCTCAGGCAGACAGCGTCAGGCGGCGGGGGCCTTGGGTGAAGCCGGCATCAATGAGGAGGGGCTCGAAGGGGGAGCCGACGACGGGGTCGCCGTCGAAGCGCTCGAGGGCGAGGCGCTTGATGCGGCCGCGGCGGACGTGGTCGGCGAGGGCTTGGAGGGCGTCGGCGAGCCAGGGGCTGGGTGTTCCGTCGGGCTGGAAGGGGTCGCGGAGGGTGATCAGGCCCTTGCCGGAGCGCTCGGCGTAGAGCACGGGCTCGGCGTCGAGGGTGACGACGTGGGCGCCGGCGACGCGGGCGGCGCGGCGGTTGTCGTCGCGCTTCGGCCACGGGAGGGTGGCGCCGAACGGGTTGGCGGGGTCGGTGGCGGCGAGGACGAGCGGGCCGGCGGGCTCGTCGGCGCGTAGGCCGCGCAGCCGCTCGATCGCCGCGGGCAGCGCGAACTGGGCGCCGCCGAGGCCCTCGACGAAGTAGCCGCGGCGGGCGGTGCCGAGTGTCTCGAGGTTGGCGAGCTCGCTGTAGAGCGACGAGAAGCCGCCGGGGATGCCCTCGGCGAGCACGGTCTCGCGGGTGACGATCCCGTAGCGCTCGAGCAGCAGCTCGGCCTGGGCCCGCAGGCGCGGGCCGTGGGCGGGCGGGTCGTGGAAGAGGTTGGCGGTCAGCGACCAGCGGCCCTGGACCTGCGGCGCGCCGGGACGGCGGCGGCGGGCGAAGCGGCGCGACGCCTCGCGGCGGGCGTTGGCGAGCGAGAGGCGCGGTGCGCGCAGCGGGGCGAAGGCGTCGTTGGTGACCTCTCCCGCCCAGACGAGATCCCAGAGCCCTTCCTGGAGCGCGGCGGGGTCGGGGGCCAGCCCCTCAGGGCCGGTGGCGTCGGAGGATGTCGCGGCCGCCGCTGTGTCCGACCCGGCGCCGTTCTCGGCCGGGCCCGGCGTCGCGCCCACGCGCACGTCTGCGATCAGGTCCGTCCAGAACGCCGCGCCGTTGGCCAGGCGAGCCCGGATCGCGTCGTGGACCGGCCCGGCGGGCGCGTCGCCCTTGAACGGCGGCGGGCCGAGCCAGCGGGCGTCGTCGCGGAAGTAGAGCGCGACCTTGCCCGTGTTGCGACCGAGCGGTCCGGCGCCGACCCAGACGACCTCGCCGCCGGCGCAGAGCTGGTCGAGCCACGCCGGGGAGTAGGCGCCGGTGCGGCGCGGCAGGACGTCCTGCTCCCAGACCGCGGGGGCGAGCGCGAGCCCCTGGAGCGGGACGAGCATCTCGCGCAGGCGGTCCGGTCCCGCGCCCGACGCCGGCGAGGCGTCGACGCCCTGCCAGGCCGGAAGGAAGCGGGCGAGCGCCTGCTGCTCGGCCGGCTCGACCTCCTTGCGCAGCGAGGCGAGCGAGGCGCGGCGCAGCCGTCGCAGGACCTCGGGGTCGCACCACTCGCGCTCGCTGCCGCCGGGACGCAGCTCGCCGCGTACGAGGTTGCCGGCGCCCTCGAGCGCCTTCAGCACCGTGGTTGGGTCGACTACGTAACGGTCTTGGAGCTCGCGGGTGGTGAACGGGCCGTGGGTGCGCGCGTAGCGGCGGACCAGTCGCTCGAACGGCGCCTCGACGCTCTCGAGGAAGGCGTCGGGCAGGCCGCCGGGAGGAACGGCGCCGAAGGCGTCGCGGTAGAGGCCGGCGTCCTCGGCGGCGATCCAGCGCTCCTCGCCGCCGATCCGCATCTCGATCGCGCGTCGCTCGCGGCTGAGGTCGAGCAGCATCCGCTCGGCCGAGACCGCGCCGAGGCAGCGCTGCTGCGCCTCGGCGGCCGTCAGGTCGCCGACGCCGCGCAGCACGTCGTGGAGTGAGTCGGAGTTGGCGGCCTGGATGCGCTCCGAGAGGTGCTGGAGGTCGGCCTCGACCTCTTCCAGTGCGGCCGGGTCGATCAGCTCGCGCAGCTCCTCCTGGCCGAGCAGCTCGCGCAGCAGGTCGCGGTCGAGCGACAGCGCCGCCGCGCGCCGCTCGGCGTTCGGCGCGTCGCCCTCGTACATGTAGGTCGCGACGTAGTCGAACAGCAGCGACGAGGCGAAGGGCGACGCGCGCTGGGTCTCGACCTCGACCAGCGACAGCTCACGGGTGTGGAGACCGGTCAGCAGCTCCTCCAGCCCTGGCAGGTCGAGCACGTCGCGCAGGCACTCGCGGTAGGTCTCGAGCACGATCGGGAACTGGCCGTAGCGCTTGGCGACCTCGAGCAGCGACTGCGCCTTCAGCCGCTGCTGCCAGAGCGGCGTGCGCTTGCCCGGGTAGGCGCGCGGCAGCAGCAGGGCGCGGGCGGCGTTCTCGCGGAAGCGGGCGCCGTAGAGCGCGGAGGCCGACAGCTCGCCGACGATCAGGTCCTCGACGGCGTCCGGCTCCACCAGCACGAGGTCGGCGCTGGGCGGCTCGTCGGCGTCGGGGAGGTGGACGATGATCCCGTCGTCGGACCAGATCGCGTCGGACTCGAGCCCGAACTCGTCGCGGATGCGCGCCGAGAGCGCGAGCGCCCAGGCCGAGTGGACGCGCCCGCCGAACGGCGACAGCACGCACAGCCGCCAGTCGCCGATCTCGTCGCGAAAGCGCTCGACGACGATCGTCCGGTCCGACGGTACGACCCTCGTCGCCTCCTGCTGCTCGCGCAGGTAGGCGATCAAGTTCTTCGCGGCGCGCTCGTCGAGGTCATAGCCGGCGTCGATCAGCTCAGCCGGCTCGCGGTCGACTGCCCAACGCGAGAACTCGCCGATCGCACGGCCGAGCTCTGCTGGTCGGCCGATCCCGTCGCCCTTCCAGAACGGGAGCGCGCCGGGCGCACCGGGGGCGGGCGTGACGATCACGCGGTCGCGGGTGATCTCCTCGATCCGCCAGGTCGACGCGCCGAGCAGGAACGTCTGGCCGGGGCGCGCCTCGTAGACCATCTCCTCGTCGAGCTCGCCGACGCGGCGGCCGTCGGGCAGGTGGACGCCGTAGAGGCCGCGGTCGGGGATCGTGCCGGCATTGGTGATCGCGAGCTGGCGCGCGCCCTTGCGCGCGCGGATCGTGTCGGCGACGCGGTCCCAGACGATGCGCGGGCGCAGCTCGGAGAACTCCTCGGACGGGTAGCGGCCGTCGAGCATGTCGAGCACCTGGTTCAGCAGCTCGCGCGGCAGGTCGGAGTAGGGGTAGGCGCGGCGCACTAGCTCGTGCAGCTCGGGGACGCTCCACTCCTCGCCGCCGGGGCCGCCGCCGGCCGCGGTGGTCGTCGCCTTGCCGTCTTCGGCGATCGGCGGCGACGCGACCAGCGCGACGATCTGCTGGGCGAGCACGTCGAGCGGGTTGCGCGGGATGACGGTCGTCTCGATCTCCGCGGCGCGCATCCGCTTCGCGACGACCGTGCACTCGAGCAGGTCGGCGCGGAACTTCGGGAAGATCCGCCCCTTCGAGACGTCGCCGACGTTGTGGCCGGCGCGGCCGATCCGCTGCAGCCCGGCGGTGACCGACTTCGGCGACTCGACCTGCAGCACGAGGTCGACGGCGCCCATGTCGATGCCGAGCTCGAGCGACGAGGTCGCGACGAGGCACGGCAGGTCGCCGGACTTGAGCATGTCCTCGACGATCAGCCGCTCCTCGCGCGCCAGCGAGCCGTGGTGGGCGCGGGCGATGTCAGCCGGCGCGCCGTCCTCGCCGGCCAGCTCGTTGAGCCGGACCGCCAGTCGCTCGGCCGCGCGGCGGGCGTTGACGAAGATGATCGTCGAGGTGTGCGACTGGACGAGCTCGAGCAGCTCGGGGTAGATCGCCGGCCAGATCGAGCGGCGGGTCGCCGCGTTGGGGTCATCACCGAAGCCGGTGCCAGCGAGGGGATCGGCGTACGGCGCCTCGATGCCGGCCTGCGGGTCGAGCGACGGCAGCGCCTCGGTGCCGGGCGAACGGCCGGTCCCGATCAGGTCGCCGCCACCGGCGGCTGTTCCTTGGCCCCCGACCGCCGGATCCGTCACATCGTGCGCCCCCGGCTCGCGCATGTCATCGACGGGGACCTGGATCTTCAAGTCGAGCGGCTTGCGGACGCCCGTGTCGACGATCCGGCACTCGCGGCCTGCCCCGACGAGAAAGCGGCCAACCTCCTCGAGCGGGCGCTGGGTGGCCGATAGACCGATCCGCTGAATGCCGGCCGCCGCTGGGTCGCCCTCGCGCGCGAGGTGCTCGAGCCGCTCGAGCGTCAGCGCCAGGTGCGCGCCGCGCTTGGTCTGGGCGACGGCGTGGATCTCATCGACGATCGTCCACTCGACACCGGTCAGGAACTCGCGTGCTCGCGAGGTCAGCATCAGGTAGAGCGACTCCGGCGTCGTGATCAACACGTCGGGCGGCGTACGCAGCATCGCCTGGCGCTCCTTCTGCGGTGTGTCACCGGTGCGGATCGCGACCGTCACGTCGCCCCCTATCCCCTTCAGCGGCCCGCGCAGGTTCTTCTCGACGTCGTAGGAGAGCGCCTTCAGCGGGGAGACGTACACGAGGCGTGTCCGTCGCTCCCCCTCTGGCAGCGGATTCGCGACCAGCCGGTCGAGTCCCCAGAGGAACGCCGCGAGCGTCTTGCCGGAGCCGGTCGGCGCCGACACCAGCACGTGCTCGCCACCGGCGATCGCGGGCCAGGCCTGGGACTGGGCCTCGGTCGGCGTCTCGAACGAGCGCGCGAACCAGTCAGCTACCTGGGGAGTGAACGATGCGAGCGGGTCCGAAGGCATGGAACCTTCGAGCGTACCGCGCGTTGCGGGTGCCTCCGAGATCAGGATGGACGTTCGGTCCCACCAGGGTGGGGCCAATGTTCCGATCGACCCCCGAGGGCCCGCCGCCCGCGCGGAGAGCGGGACGGCGGGCCGATTGGAAGAGGTGGCGGGCTAGAGCCCGGCCGGATGCGTCGCGACGAAGCCGCGCGGCGAGCGCATCTGGGCGGTCCAGCGCGAGCCGCCGATGCCGCGGGAGCTGGTGTCGAAGCGCAGGCCGGCGATCAGCATGTAGACGTGGCCGCCGTTGGCGCGGATCGTGATCCAGCGGCCAGGTCCGCGGCGGCCCCAGGACATGAAGCCGGTCGACGCCATCGAGCTGGTCATCAGACGACCGCCGCGCAGCGCGTAGCTGACCGATCCCGAGCAGTCGTAGCCCGTGTCCTCGAGCAGCGCGTGGCCGCCGCCCCATTTGTACGGCTTCTTGGCGATCTTGTTGCCGGCGCGGATCGCCGCCTGGACCTTGGCGGGCGCGTCAGCGGGAGGGATCGCCAGGCCGGTGCCGGTCAGCTTGGCCTTCGAGCCGGCCGCGGTCAGCTTGCTCATCGGCGTGCCGGCTACCGCGCCGCCGCCGTTCGTCGTGCTGGTGTTCGCCGCCGCGCTGGCGCTTGGCGCGAGACCCACGACCGCGACGACCGCGAGCAGCGTCACGGCTACGAAGGTGGCCACGCGATCGACGCGGCGAATCAAGACTTTGGACATCGGTGAGCTTGGTCCTCTCTTTTCGCGCCTGCGGGGTTAGCTGACGGACTCGCGCTAAGAGAGCTGCGCTACACCGGACTTCCGGCGATTCGCCCCAGGGCCCAGGGACCCAAGTGGTTCCCCCGCTCCCCCACCGATGACGGCGGGAGACTCGGCTATGTGCTCTGAACTGCTTCGACACCGTACGGCATCGACCTGTCGGACTCAGAGCACCGTAAGGCCTCAGAAGTTGCGGAGTGTGATCGCGGTCACACTTATGCCGGTCGGCCCTGCGGCGCTAGGCCCCGGCCAGCTGGCCGGCACGGGTCAGTACGGAATCGGTCATCTCCTCGGTCAGCCGGCCGGTGAAGGTGTTCTGCTGGCTCGGGTGGTAACAGCCGAGCAGCGTGCGTCCGTCGGGCAGCTTGACCTCGGCTCCGTGGCCGAACTTCGGCTTCGGCCGGACCGGCCCGGCGAGGCGCAACGCAGCGTCCCAGGCGATGCCGCCGAGCGCGACGATCACCCGGACGGGCAACAGCTCCAGCTCCTCGGCGGCGTACGGCAGGCAGTTGTCGCGCTCCTCTGGCAGCGGCTTGTTGGCGGGCGGGGCGCAGCGCACAGCGGCCGCGATGAACGCGCCGGTCAGGCGCAGCCCGTCGTCGCGGCGCACGGATGTCGGCTGGTTGGCGAACCCGGTCCGATGCAGGGCCGCAAACAGCCAATCGCCGGAGCGGTCGCCGGTGAAGACGCGCCCGGTGCGGTTGGCGCCGTGGGCCGCCGGCGCCAAGCCGAGGATGTAGACCGCCGCCGAAGGATCGCCGAACCCGGGCGCCGGCTTGCCCCAGTACTCCTCGTCGCGGAACGCGGCTCGCTTCTCGCGCGCGACCTGCTCCCGCCACTCGACCAGCCGCGGGCAGCGGCGGCAGGCGACGACCCGCCGCTCGATCTCCTCGAGGCCGCTCAGGCCTTCAGCTTGCGACCGCTGGTGAACAGCCATTGCGCCCAGAGATAGCAGGGGATCGCGAGCGCGGCGGTCACTCCGAGCGAGAGCCAGATCGACACGTCCGCTGTCCCGAGGAAGCCGTAGCGGATCGACTGGAGCATGTAGAAGATCGGGTTGAAGTGGGACAGCTCCTCCCACGGGGACGAGAGCATGTCGACCGAGTAGAAGACGCCGCCGAGGAAGGTCAGCGGCAGGATCACGATGTTCTGGATGAAGGTCGTGAAGTCCCAGCTCTCGGCGTAGATGCCGACGACCGTCCCGAGTGACGCGAAGCCGAGCAGCGAGAGCGCGACGGCGAGCAGCAGGACCAGCGGCTGCTCGACCGGCACGCCGGTGATCGGCAACGCCAGCGCGAGCAGCACGACGGCGATCGCGAAGCCGCGGAAGATGCCGCCGATGACGTAGCCGGCGGTCATCTGCCAGGGGCGCATCGGCGCCGACAGGACGTCGTTGATGAAGCGGTCGGAGCGGCCCTGGAAGATCGTCGAGGCGTTGTTCGCGTAGGCGGCCTGGACCATCGCCATCGCGATCAGGCCGGGGACGATGAAGACCTCGTAGTCGACCCCGTCGACTTGCTTGATCCGGCCACCGAGCGACAGCCCGAAGACGAGGATGAAGAGGAACGACGAGACGACCGAGGCGAGGATCGTCTGGCTCCAGAGCTTCGAGACGCGCAGCACCTCGCGCCGCGCCAGCCAGCCCATCGCGCGGTTGCCGTTCATGTGCCCGCCCCCATCGCCTTGACGTAGACGTCGGCGAGCGTGTCGGCGCCGTAGTGCTCGCGCAGGCCGTCGGCGCTGTCGCGCGCGATCAGGTGGCCGCCGCGGATCAGCGCGATCTCCTCACATAGCTCCTCGGCCTCCTCGAGGTAGTGCGTGGTCAGCAGGATCGTCGTCCCCTCGGCGTGCAGCTGGCGGATGTAGCGCCACAGCTCGAGTCGCAGCTCGAAGTCGACGCCGGCGGTCGGCTCGTCGAGGATCACCAGTCGCGGCCGGTGCATCAGCGCGCGGGCGAGCAGCAGCCGGCGACGCTGGCCGCCGGACAGCTTCGGCGTCCGCACGCCGCGCTTCGCGCGCAGGTCGAAGGCCTCGATCATCTCGTCGGCGCGTGCCTCGGCCTCGTCGCCGGTCATGCCGAAGTAGCCGCCGTGGTAGATCAGCGTCTCCCTGACCGACAGGAAGCGGTCGAGGTTGATGTCCTGCTCCGCGAGACCCGTCCAGCTGCGCGCCTTGAGCGACTTCGCCGGCTCGCCGAAGATCAGCACCTCGCCCTCGGTCACGCGGATCAGGTTGCAGATCGCGCTGATCAGCGTCGTCTTGCCGGCGCCATTTGGGCCGAGCAGGCCGAAGAAGGCGCCGTCGTGGACCTCGAGGTCGAAGCCCTCGACGGCGAGCGTGCCGTCGTCGTAGCGCTTGGTCAGGCCGCGCACCTCGAGCGCGGGCGGGGCGGGAAGACTCACTTACGAAAGATTACTGACCGCTCAAAGCGCGGCCGTACTGGCGCTCGTAGTACTCGCGGTACTCGCCGGAGCGGATCGGCTCCCACCACGCGGTGTTGTCGCGGTACCAGGCGACGGTGCGATCGAGGCCCTCGGCGAAATGGACCTGGGCCTCCCAGCCGAGCGCGCGGACCTTGTCGGATGCGAGCGAGTAGCGACGGTCGTGGCCGGGGCGGTCGGTGACGTACTCCATCAGCGACTCGTCCTTGCCGGTCAGCGCGATGATCCGCTTGACGACGTCGATGTTCTCGCACTCGTCGGGGCCGCCGACGTTGTAGGCCTCGCCCGGGGCGCCCTGCTCCAGCACGAGGTGGATCGCGCGGGCGAAGTCCTCGACGTAGAGCCAGTTGCGCACCTGGCGGCCGTCCCCGTAGACGGGAAGCGAGTCGCCGTGCAGCGCGTTGAGCGTCATCAGCGGGATCAGCTTCTCGGGGTACTGGCGCGGGCCGTAGTTGTTCGAGCCGCGGCAGATCACCGCCTCGATGCCGTGGGTGTGGACGTGGGCGGTCACCAGCAGGTCGCCGGCCGCCTTGGTCGCGCTGTATGGCGACGAGGGGTTCAGCGGTGAGGTCTCGGTGAACGAGCCGGACTCGATCGAGCCGTAGACCTCGTCGGTCGAGACCTGGAGGTAGCGGCCGACGCCGAGCTCGCGCGCGGCGGCGAGCAGCACGCTGGTGCCGATCACGTGCGTAGTGACGAACGGGTCCTGGCCGGCGATCGAGCGGTCGACGTGCGACTCGGCGGCGAAGTTGACGACGGCGTCGGCGCCCTCCATCGCCTCGCGGACCTTCTCCGGATCCTCGATTCCGCCGTGGACGAAGCGGTGCTCGACGCCCTCGAGGTTCTCGCGCCGACCGGCGTAGGTCAGCTTGTCGAGGATCGTCAGCTCGTGGCCGGCGTCGGCCGCGATCCGCGCGTAGGTCGATCCGATGAATCCGGCGGCGCCGGTGACGAGCAGTTTCATGGCCGGCGACCTTACCGAGAACGCTCGGCTAGATAGCTGCGCAGGCCGTCGCGCCAGTCGGGCAGGCGGATCGGGCGCGGCCACTCGCTGGCGAGCACCGAGTAGGCGGGGCGGGGCGCGGGGCGCGGGAACTCGTCGGTGGTGACCGGCGTCACCTCGCAGTCGACACCGGCGCGGGCGAATATCTCGCGCGCGAACTCGTACCACGAGCAGTGCCCGTCGCCGGTCATGTGGTGGATGCCGTAGTTCTCGGTCGTCGCGAGCCTCAGCAGGCCGTCGGCGAGATGTGCTGTGTAGGTCGGCGAGCCGAACTGGTCGTGGACGACCCGGACCTCGCCGCGCGCAGCCAGACCGAGCATCGTGTCGACGAAGTTGCGTCCGCCGCTTCCGAACAGCCACGACGTGCGGACGACGAAGCTGCGCGGGTTTGCCGCAGCGGCCTCGATCTCGCCGACCAGCTTGGTCCGCCCGTAGGCCGACAGCGGGTTGGTCTGGTCGGACTCGACGTACGGCTGCTCCGCCGTTCCGTCGAACACGTAGTCGGTCGAAGGCAGCACGACCGACGAGCCGACACTCGCCGCCGCCGCCGCGACGTTGCGTGCCGCGTCGGCATTCAGCTTCAACGCCTCCTGCTCCGCCGCCTCCGCACCGTCGACGTCCGTCCACGCCGCGCAGTGGATCGCGGTGTCTGGCCGCAGCTCGGCGAACATCCGCTCCACCGCGCCCGCGTCCGTCACGTCGAGCGCCGCCCGGTCGAGCGCGATCGGCTCGTGGCCGCCCAGCTCGGCGACCTTCCGCACGTCTTGCCCGAGCATCCCCGCGGCCCCTGTGATCAGCACTTTCACCGGGCGAGGGATATCAGTTGCGCGCGAAAGCGCGGCTGAGCTCGGCAAAGCGCTGGGCTCGGGGGTCATCGGATCCGACGATCCGATCGAGCCAGTCCGCGACCTCGTCGCGGTCGGCATCGAGCGCGCCGACCAGAATCTGCTCGATGTCCAGCCAGTCCTTGCGCCGGTTGAAGATCACTTTGCAGGTCAGCAGATGCTCGGGGGCGAGGATCGGTATCGATCTTCCTCCCAGCTCTGCGCGCCGTGCCGCCTTCTGCATCGCCGCGTGGAGCTCGTGGTACGCGTAGAAGAGATCGACCGGGTTGTCTCCCCAGGCGAGTCGGCACTGCCCGTCTCGCTCCACCTGGTTGGTCGGCACGTCGCCTGTGACTCCGAGCGCGCTCAGCGCGGCGAGCACCTCCTCGTGTCGCTGCGGCTCGAGGAAGAGGTTGACGTCGACGTCGATCGTCGCCCGCGGCTCGGCGTAGGAAGCGAGCGCGAGGGCGCCGCCGAAAGCGTGGCCGATTCCCGCCTCGGTGAGGCCGACGTGGATGGCCGCGACCTTCTCGGGGAGCGTGAGATCGGTCATGCGGCGTTGCCGAGCCGGGGGAAGCTCAAGCGCTCGCCGATTCTCCGGCTGCTTGGAAACTGATCGGCGAGGTGGAGGAGGTCGTCGAGCGCGGCGCCACGCTCGGCGGGGGTCCGGGTCAGCCAGGCGGCGCTGGCGCGCGCGTTGTCGAGCTCCTCGATCTGGGGCACTCCGGCCTCTGCGCGGGCCTCCTGCCAGGTCTTGCGAGCCGCGCCGAGCCGCGCCGGCGGGCCCTCTTGCAGCGCGTCGATCAGCAGCGCGCGCAGGATCGGATGGGGCTCGTGTCCGTCGGCCAGCTCGCGCAGCAGATCTCCGGCTGCACGGTCGGCCGTGGCGAGATCCACGGGTGCCCCGGCCCGGTGAGCCGCAGCGCGGACGTCTTCCTTGTCGAAGGGCTTCGCGGCGCGTGCCTGGGCGTGCTGGATCACTTCGTCCGACAGCGTCCGGAACGAAGCGAGGGTGCGACTACGCGGTCCCTCCGCTGTCGAGACCGACTCCCTGATCTCCCACGTGCCGTTCTTGCGTGCGGTTACGTAAGCCATAGTGGGCATTATACCCACTACATCTAGATGTGTCGTAAGGATGAATATATGCAGGTCGAGACCGCAACGGGCGGCAGGTGCGCTGTCTAAGGTGGGCCGAGTGCGTCGAGGGCTGATCGTTGGGGCCGTGGTGGCCTGTCTTGGGCTGCCGGGGGTCGCGGCGGCGCAGACGGGCGAGCCGCTGGCGGCGCAGCTGCAGCCGCCGTTGCCGTCGCCGGTGGTGGCGGGGGACTGGCCGGACCCGGACGTCACGCTGATCGACGGGAGCTACTACGCGGTCGCGACCAGCGGCGGCTGGTCGCCGACGTTCCGGATCCTGCGGTCGACCGACCTGCGCTCGTGGTCGATCGGCGGCTCGGTGTTCCGGCGGGCGCCGGGCTGGGCCGAGAGCTCGTTCTGGGCGCCGGAGCTGGCGGCGCTGCCGAGCGGCGGCTACGCGCTCTTCTACAGCGCGATGCCGAAGCGGGCGTGGCGGACGCGGGCCGATGGGACGACCGCGCTCGACCGCGGCCGGCGCGCTCGCCCCTGGTACTGCCTCGGCGTCGCGACGGCGCCGTCGCCACTCGGGCCGTGGCGCGATCTCGGCCGGCCGCTGCGCTGCACGCCGCGCGGGACGATCGACCCGACGCCGGTCGTCGACGGCGACGATCTCTACCTCGTCTACAAGGAGGACGGCAACGCCTTCCGCAAGCCGACGCCGATCCTGCTCCAGCGCCTGCGCGCCGACGGGCGGCGGCTGCTCGGCGCGCCGCGCGAGCTGCTGCGCAACCGGCCGGGCAGCTGGGAGGGCAAGGTCATCGAGGCGCCGTCGCTGATCCAGCGCGACGGCTGGTGGCAGATGCTCTACTCGGGCGCGCTCTGCTGCTCGAGGGACTGCGCCTACGCGGTCGGCGCCGCGCGCGCGCGGACATTGGCCGGACCGTGGCAGCGCTATTCCGGCAACCCGATCCTGCGCTCCGGCAACGGCTGGCGCTGCCCGGGCCACGTCTCGATCGTCGGCGACCATGTCGCCTTCCACGCCTACCGCTCGGGCACGGGGATTCTCGCCGGACGGCAGCTGCACGTCGCGCCGCTGACCTGGCGCGCCGACGGCTGGCCGGCGATCGGAGATGGACATCCGTTGCCGCCGTCGGCCGGCGCCCTGCCGACATCGTTCGACGACGCGTTCGCCGGGCCGGGGCTGGCGCCGGAGTGGGAGTGGCCGATCGCGAACCCGCCGACGGTTCGAGCCGAGAGTGCCGGTGGCCTGACTCTCACCGCGCGGCCACGCGCCGGGGCTGGCAGCGACGCGGCGATCCTCGCACGCCGCATCGGCAGCGACCGCTTCACCGCGACGGTGGTCGTCGACCGGAGGACACTGCAAGGCCGCGAGGAGGCGGGGCTCGAGCTCATGCGCGGCGGGCCATTCGGGATCGGCGGCCAGCAGGTCGGGCTGGCGGTGGGGCGTGACGTCCTAACGACGTGGTTCCGCGACACACCGCGGGCGGCGACGGCACGACGGCTTCAAGTTCCCAAGGGGCTCGTGCATCTGCGTCTACTCGTGGACGGACGCCGCGTCCGATTCCAGTACGGCGATGGAGCGCGCTGGAGTCAGCTCGGGCGCGCGCTCCGCGGTCCGATTGAGGAGACGGCCCGCATCGCCCTCACCGTCGGTGGCCCGCGCGGCGCCAGCGCCCGCTTCGTCCGCACGACGCTGGTCGAGCGCTAGGCACGGCAATCGGAGGATCGTTGGGCCTATGACCCCAAAGATCGTTCGAACGATCGGCGGGGTGCTAGACCTGGACGGTTTGGGGCGTGGCGGTGTCCGCGGTCTCGGCCGGCACGGTGACGCGGGAGGCGCCGAGGGCGAGGGTGATGGCACCGGAGAGTAGGCCGGCGATGGCGGCGAAGAGGTAGGCGCGGTCGGCTGAGGCGAGCGTGTCGGCGATCGTCAGCGGGTTCCCGACGATCGTGATCAGCAGGGCGGTGCCGAGGACGGCGCCGATTTGGCGGAAGGCGGCGTTGACGGCGCTGGCGGTGGCGAAGCGGTCGTCGGGGATGTCACGGACGGCGGCCGAGCCGAGCGTCGGGAACGCGAGACCGATGCCGATTCCCGTCAGCGTGGCGCCGGGCAGCCAGACGCCAAGCCAATCAGGCTCAGCGCCGGCGGAGCGCAAGACCATCACGCCGGCGGCGAAGATGATCGCGCCGGGCACAACAACAGCGCGATGGCCGAAGCGATCGGCGAGCTTGCCGGCAGGCGCCGCGGTGATCGTCGACCAGACCGGTCCCGGCATCGTCGCGAGTCCGGCCATCAGAACGCTGTAGCCCCAGACCGACGTCAAGAACAGGACGTTGCCGAGAACGATCGAGAAGAAGGCGGCTGAGAACAGCAGCGTGCCGAGATTGCCGATCCGGAACGCGCGGTCGGCGAACAGCTCGGGCTCGACGATCGGGCGTGGGTGGCGCGTGCTGCGCAGGACGACCCCCACGATCAGCAGCCCTGCCGCGGCGAAGCAGGCGAGCGTCGCGGGCGCGCCCCAGCCCCAGTCGTTGCCCTCGATGATCCCGAGTGTCAGCAGCGCCAGACTGGCCGCCAGCATCGCCGCGCCCGGCAGGTCGGGCAGCCGACTGTCGCGCGGCGGCCGCGCAAGCAGCTTCTGATGGCCGAACCAGATGATCGCCACGCCGAGCGGCAGGTTGACCAGGAAGACCAGCCGCCAGTCGTAGAGCTCGACCAGAGCGCCGCCGAGCGTCGGTCCGATCGCGGCAGCTGCCGCCGCGGCCGCGCCCCAAAGGCCGACACCCGCGGCGCGGCGCTCGGGCGGGAAGCTGTCGAGCACGATCGCCAGCGACGCCGGTGCGATCAGCGCCGCGCCCATCCCCTGCAGCACCCGCGCCGCGATCAGCGTCTCGAGCGACGGCGCGATCGCGCAGAGCAGGCTCGCCGTCGTGAAGCCGGCGATGCCGATCAGGAAGATCCGCTTGTGGCCGTAGCGGTCAGCCAGCCCGCCAGCCGGTACCAGCAGCGCCGCGATAACGACGAAGTAACCGTCCAGGACCCACGACAGCGCGTCGCGGTCCGCACCCGAGAACGACTCGGAGATATCCGGGAAGGCGATGTTGACGATCGTCGTGTCGAGGAACGCCAGGAACGCTCCCGCGCACGCGATCAGAACGGCACTTCTATGTCCACGGTCATACATCTTGCGGCGAGGGTACACTATGACCGTGGACATAGCCAAATCGAAGCCCGGCGATGCCGCCCCCAAGTCCCGCGACGGTCGCGATCGCCTGCTGGCCGGGGCCACCCGCCTGCTCGCCGAGCGCGGCTACGCCGCGATGGAGCTGCGCGACGTCGCCGAGCGCGGCCACGCCCCTCGTGGCTCGATCTATCACCACTTCCCAGGCGGCAAGTCGCAGCTCGCCGCCGAGGCCGCCACGCTCGACGGCGTCCGCACCCGCGACGTGCTGGAGAAGTCGCTTGCCGAGAACGGCGTCAAGGGGACCCTCCGTCTCTTCGCCGACTTCTTCCGCCGTCAGTCGATCAAGCACCCCGAGCTGATCGGATGCCCGGTCGCCGCCGCGGCGCTGGCCCATCCCGAGGACCCCGAGCTCGCCGCTGTCGCCACCAAGGCCTTCACTTCCTGGGAGGCCCCGATCGCCGCCTCGCTCGAGAGCGAGGGCATCGCCCCCACGGACGCGGCCGCCTTCGCCGCTCTCACCGTCTCCACCATCGAGGGCGCCCTCCTCCGCACCCGCGCCGCCGCCTCACACGAACCGCTCGACCTCGCCGTCACCGGCCTCGAGACCGCCTTTGACACCCTCCGCGAGCGCACCGTCGCCGACGGCGACCCACAGCGCAGCGTCTAGCGCACACGAACAGATTCGCTGGCTGGTCTGACGGCCTAGAGGATCGAGATCTCGGCGTTGTCGCCGACGACGAAGCGGTAGGCGCGCGGCACCGCGGGGCCTCGCCCGATCGTCACGTTGCGGCCGATCAGGCTCGCCTCGACGCGCGAGTCCAGGTCGCGGATCGTCGACCCTTCCAGCACGATCGAGTGCTCGAGCTCGGCATCGGCGATCGTCACGCCGTCGCCGATCGCCGTGTACGGGCCGATGTAGGCGTCGGTGATCGTGGTGCGGGCGCCGATGATCGCCGGGCCGCGGACGGTCGCCCGCTCGAGCCGCGCGCCCTTCTCGATGTGGACGCGACCCTCGACCTGGCAGTCGATCAGCTCGCCGTCGTGGAGCTCCTCGAGGTCGTCGAGGATCAGGCGGTTGGCCTCGAGCATGTCGTGGACCTGACCGGTGTCCTTCCACCAGCCGTGGACGATGTGCGGGTCGACGCGGCGGCCGCCGTCGACGAGCCACTGGATCGCGTCGGTGATCTCGAGCTCGCCGCGCGGCGACGGCTCGATGGCGGCGACCGCCTCGTGGATGGCCGGCGTGAACAGGTACACCCCGACGAGGGCCAGGTTGGACGGCGGGTCCTCGGGCTTCTCGACCAGCCGCACCACGTGGCCGGCGGCGTCGACCTCGGCCACGCCGAAGCGGTGGGGGTCGGGCACCTCGCTGAGCAGGATCTGCGCGGACGGCGCCCGGTGGTCCCCCTCGAAGCTGGGCTGGTCGGCACGACGACGGTCGTGCTCGAAGCGCTCGATGAAGTCGACGAGGCCCTGCTGGAGCATGTTGTCGCCGAGGTACA
>JBIOUS010000064.1:0-26640 GCA_044867325.1 Thermoleophilaceae bacterium
CCCGCCGATCCGGTCTGAGACCTTCCGGACTCACTACTTCTTCTTGTTCTTCTTCTTCGGCTTCTTCGGCGGCTTCTTCGCGTTGAAGGCAGGCACCGCTCCGGCCTTGTCGATGATCTTGCCGGCCGCGTAGCTGGTGCGGATCCAGTCGGCGAACTTCGTCGCGGACTTGTTCGGCTTCTTCGCCGGCAGCACGATCCAGCCGTAGCGCGACAGCGGGTACTTCAGCGTGCGGATCGCCGACGCCTGGCACGGCTGCCCGTTGAGCTTGAGCCGCTTGACGCCGCTCTGACCCGGCTTCGAGTTGGCGAGCCCGACGTAGCCGATGCCGGCCTTGTTGTTCTTGACCGCGACCGCGACCTCGCCGTCCTTGTCGAGCGCCGTGACGTTCGATGCCTGCGTCGCGCCACCGAGCACCGCGCTCTGGAAGAACGTGTAGAGACCGGCGGTCGAGAACCGTCCGAAGGCCGAGATCGGCGAGCCGACGCTCGACCCCACGCCCGACCACTGTGTGACCGTGCCGAGGTAGATGTCCTTGACCTGCTGGATGCTCAGGCCGTTGAGGTTGTTGCTCGGGTTGACCGCTACGCAAAGCCCATCGAGGAAGAGCTTCGAGTAGCTCAAGCCGGAGTCCGAGGGCAGCGGCGGACGGGTCTGGAGCGCGAACTGGCTCTTGCCGTCCTGCACGTCCTTGGCGCCGGCGTTGCCGTTGTTCGCCGTGTAGACGACCTTGAACTTCGGGTCGACCTTCTTGTAGCCCTTGAGCAGTGACTCGAGGTACGGCACCATCGCGCTCGAGCCCGAGCCGAAGACGGTCGCAGCGTTCGCCGCGGCCGGTCCTACGGCCAGTGCGGCGAGCACGACCAGCGCTCCGACGAGACTCCTTGACTTCGCCTTCATTCAATCCCCTTCGTACGTGGACATTCCCTACTAACTCAGTCGAGTTTAGCGAGATTAGCATCTTTTCAGGTTTGTCAATCGTCTTAGTTGGGAATAGGCGCGGACTGGCCCCTCCGGGCGTCTGCACAGGCCTTCAGCGGCTTACTTGAGCAGCTTCGACAGCCGGCGATCCTTCAACACGCGCCCGCCGGTCTGCTCCTCCGGGCAGTAGGACATGACGTAGTCCTTGAAGTGGATCGCCTCGAGCTTCGTGCCGCAGCGCGGGCACGGCTCGCCCTGGCGGCGGTGGACCTCCAACGGCAGCGGCAGCTTGTCGGGGATCTTCTCGCCGAGCACGTCCTCGTAGTGGTCGAGCGCGTGGCCGAGCCGCTCGCCAACCGCGAGGCGCAAGCGCTCGACCTCGTCGGCCTCGAGGTCGTTGCCCTGCTTGAACGGCGACAGCCGCGCGGTCCAGAGGATCTCGTCGACCCACGAGCGGCCGATCCCGGCGATCGTGCGCTGGTCGCGCAACAGCGGATGGAGGTGGCGTGGCTGGTCGATCAGCGCAGCGAACGTCTCGGCAGCGGGCGACGGCCAGGCCTCGGGGCCGAGCGTGGCCACCGCCGGGTCGTCGTCGACCGCGCCGGCCGCCAACAGCTTCGCCCACGCCCGCTGCTGGGTGCCGAACTCGCGCAGCCGCAGCTCACGGTCGCCGTCGAGGCGGACGAGCAGCCGTGACGCCTTGTCGCGCAGCGAAGCCCGCTTGTCCCAGAGCTGCAACCGGCCGGCCGACATCAGGTGGATCAGCAGCGTCAGATCGCCGAAGCGGACCTTGAACAGCTTGCCGCGCCGCTCGATCCCGTCGAGCTTCCGACCCACGAGCGCGTCGAGCGGCGGATCGAAGGTCTTCATCGTGACCATGCCGGGCGCGAGCGCCGACTCGACCGTAGCTCCCCCTGCCACGGCGGTCAGGCGGCGCGCCGTGATCTCGACCTCCGGCAACTCGGGCATGCATGAAGCCTAGGCGGGCGGGGTAGGTGTGGTGACGTGGGAAGCAGACATGCAGCGGCGCTGGTCGCATCCATCGCCGTCCTCGCCGCAGCCGCGGCGCCGGCGGCCGCGCGCGACGCCACCGTGACGTCCTTCGACGGCACGCCGATCTCCACTCATTTCTTCCCCGCCGCCAACCTGCCCGCCAGCGGCAAGGCGCCGACCGTGCTCGTCGGCCACGGCTGGGGCGGCACCGGCGCGACCGATCCCGAGAGCGCCTCGGACAACACGACCGGCAACACCGGCCTGGGCCCGCTGCGCCGCGCCGGCTTCAACGTCCTGACCTGGGACGCGCGCGGCTTCGGCGAGTCCGGCGGCCAGGCGAGCGTCGACTCGCCCGCGCTCGAGGGCCGCGATGTCCAGGCGCTGATCGGCTGGCTCGCGAGACAGCCCGAGGCGAAGCTCGACAAGCCCGGCGACCCGCGCGTCGGGATGAGCGGCGTCAGCTACGGCGGCGCGATCCAGCTCGTCGCGGCGGCGATCGACAGCCGCGTCGACGCGATCGCGCCGACTATCGCCTGGAATTCGCTGCTGCGCAGCCTCTACCGCGACGGCGCCGTCAAGCAGGGCTGGGGCACGCTGCTGATGGCGGCCGGCTCGTCGTCGGCGACCGGCGGCCTGCTCACCCCCGGCCCGGCCGAGAACGGCAACCTCCACCCGCAGATCGTCCAAGCGTTCACCGAGGGCCTCGCGACCGGCGCCTTCTCACCCGCGAGCGTCGCCTTCTTCGACGAGCGCGGCATCTACAACTTGGTCGACCGCGTCCGCGTGCCGACGCTGATCGTCCAGGGCACCGTAGACACGCTCTTCACGCTCCAGGAGGCGATCGACAACCACGCCGCGCTCGAGCGCAACGGCGTGCCGCTGAAGATGATCTGGTTCTGCGGCGGCCACGGCGTCTGCACCCTTCCGACAGGTCCCGCCGGCTTCGTCGAGAGCAACGTCGTCGATTGGCTCAGCCGCCATCTCGCCGGCAAGCGCGTCGCCACCGGTCCCGCGTTCGAGTGGATCGCTGACGACGGCAAGCGCCGCAGCTCGGCGCGCTTCCCGCTCGCGACGCGGCCGCCGCTCCAGGGCAGCGGCTCCGGCACGCTGCCGATCAGCCCCGGCTCGCCGGTGACCGGCGTCGGCGCCCTGATCGCCGCGACGCCGGCTGTCGGCGCCGTCGAGGTCGCGATCGAGGCCGCCAAGGCCGACCAGGAGCTGGTCGGTCCCCCGCGAGTCGAGATCGCCTACAGCGGAACCGCCGTCCCCGCGAAGACCTGGCTCTACGCCCAGGTGCTCGACGCGCGCAACAACCGTGTCCTCGGCAATCAGGTCACCCCGATCCCCGTCACCCTCGACGGCCAGCCGCACACCGTCGAGCGCACGCTCGAGCCGATCGCGGCGCACGCGACGCCGGCGTCGCGCTACCGCATCCAGGTCAGCGGCGGGACGACCGTCTACGGCCTCCAGCGCAGCACCGGTGTCGCCAACCTGACGTCGATCAAGGCGGCGTTGCCGGTCCGCGTCGCCGTCGACGCCAACGGCGCACGGGTCAGCAGCAACGCGCGCCTCATCGTCGGCAAGGCGCGCGGACTGTTGCGCGCCCGCCCCGGCCGGCCCGTGCGCGTCGCTGTCAGGGCGCGCGGCGCCAACGTCCGCCGCATCCTGGTCACGCTGCGGCGGCGCGGCGGCAAGGTGGTCCTCGGCAAGAGCCGCCGCTTCAACCTCGCCGCCGGCGAGCGCAAGGTCGTGCGGGTCCGCGTGAAGCATCCGCTGAAGCCGGGCAAGTACACAGCCCGCGCGAAGGGACGGGTGGCCGGCGGACCTGTACTGGGCGGGTCGGGCGATGCGGCGCGGCTGAAGGCGCGCCGGCGCTAGTTCGCCGCCCTGCTCCGGCCGGCGGCGCGACCGCTCAGTCCGCGGCCGGAACCTTCAGCCCGACGACCGCCGAGCCCACGTTGCCCTCCGGATCGACTGCCCTCACCGTCACCCGGTAGCGGCCCGCCGCCAACCCCGAGGTCTTGACCGTCAGCGAGCGCGCGCCGTCCTGGAGGTCACGCGCCTTGGCGCGCCGTAGGACCTTCTTCGGCTTCGGCTTCGCGGCCAGCGTCGCCGAGACCTTCGACGCCTCCGGGAGCCTGAAGGAGATCCGCACGCTCGACTTGCCCAGTCTCGCCTTCAGCTTGGCCGGCTTCGGAGCGACCGTGTCGGCGCCGACCTGCACCACGCCGCGCATCTCGGCGTGGATCGTGCAGTGGTACGGATAGCGACCGGCTGTCGGGAAGGCCCGCGTGAAGGTCTGGCCGGTCACGAGCTCGCCTGAGTTGAACGACTCCGGTGCTCCCGCGCGCGACGTGACGGTGTGCAGGCTGCCGCGCTGGGTCCAGAGGACGCTGTCGCCAGGCTCGATGCGCGTGTAGGTCGGACTGAAGCGGAAGTCGGCGATACCGGCCTGTGCCGTGGTAGCGGCGTCCGCCGCCGGCGCGGCCAGGACCGCCGCGACAAGGACGGCGATTGCAGCGGAAACAGACCGCGATGCACGCATCTCTCGACACTTTAGACACGAAGTGGTGGACAATGGCGGCGTATGCGCGTCTCCGCCAAGGCCGACTACGCCGTCCGCGCCGCGATCGAGCTCGCCGCGAACGCCAACGACTCGAGCAGCCCGATGAAGGGCGAGCGGATCGCCGACGCCCAGGGGATCCCGCTGAAGTTCCTCGAGAACATCCTCGTCGACCTCCGTGTCGGCGGCCTGGTCAACAGCCGTCGCGGCCCCGAGGGCGGCTACTGGCTCGCCCAGCCGGCCGAGGACGTCAGCGTCGCCGACGTCTTCCGCGCGGCCGAGGGCCCGCTCGCCAGCGTCCGCGGCGAGAAGCCCGAGGAGCTCGACTACGCCGGCAACGCCGAGGCGCTGCGAGACGTCTGGGTCGCCCTCCGCGCCAGCCTCCGCGACGTCCTCGAGCACGTCACGCTCGCCGACATCGCCGCCGGCAAGCTGCCCAAGCAGGTCGCCTCGCTCACCAGCGAGCCCGGCGCCTGGCAGCGTCGCTGAAGCTCGCTCGAACGATCCTTAGGGTCAAGGCCCCAAGAATGCTTCAGGCGCCGGCGAATCTCCGCTCGCGGTCGGGGCGCAAGTAGACGATCTGCCCCGACTCCAGCTCGCGCTCTTCGGCGTCCTGGCGCGTCGTCTGGACGGCCAGCCGGCGGCCGTCGTCGAGGACGAGCTCGACGCGGACCTCGAAGCCGAGGTGAGCGACGCGCTCGATCTGGCCCTCCTGGGTGGTGCCGTCGGGTTCGAGCAGGATCTGGATGTCGTGCGGGCGAACGAGGTCGTCGCCGAGCCTGTTGACCTCGCCGACGAAGCTCATCACGAACTCGTTCGACGGCTGCTCGTAGAGCTCGACCGGGCTGCCGACCTGCTCGATCCGGCCGTCGTTCATCACCACGATCTGCTCGGCGACGTCCATCGCCTCCTCCTGGTCGTGCGTGACGAAGATCGTCGTCACGTGCACGTCCTCGTGGAGACGGCGCAGCCAGGTGCGCAGCTCCTTGCGAACGGTCGCGTCGAGCGCGCCGAACGGCTCGTCGAGCAGCAGCACCTCGGGCTCGACGGCGAGCGCGCGTGCGAGCGCCATCCGCTGGCGTTGGCCGCCGGACAGCTCCGACGGGTAGCGGTGGGCGAAGCCGTTGAGGTGGACCAGCTTCAACAGCTCGTCGACCTTGGCGGCGATCTCCTCCTTCGGCTTCTTGCGGATCTTCAGCCCGAAGCCGATGTTCTTCTCAACGGTCATGTGCTTGAACGCCGCGTAGTGCTGGAAGACGAAGCCGACCCCGCGCTTCTGCGGCGTCACGCCGGTCACCTCGTTGCCGGCGATCCGCACATGCCCGGCGTCGGGCACCTCCAGCCCGGCGATCACCCGCAGCAGCGTCGACTTGCCGCTGCCGCTCGGGCCGAGCAGCGCGGTCAGCGAGCCGTTGGGGACGTCGAGCGAAACGCCCTTGAGCGCCTCGAAGGTCCCGAACCGCTTCTCGACGCCCTCTACGGCGATGCCGTTTCCGTCTGTCGCCGAAGTAGCGGTCATGCCTCGGTCTCCTTGCGCTTGAAGATGTTCATGGCGAACAGAACGACGAGTGCCAGCAGCGCCAGCACGATCGCGGCCGCGTAGGCGCCGGCGAGGTTGAAGTTGGTGAACTCGTTCTCGACGAACAGCGGCAGCGTCTCGGTCTCGCCGGAGATCCGCCCGGCGACGACGCTGACCGCGCCGTACTCGCCGAGCGCGCGCGCCGTCGCGAGCACGACGCCGTAGGCGACGCCCCAGCGGATCGCCGGCAGCGTCACGCGCCAGAAGGTCTGCCAGACGTTGGCCCCGAGCGTGCTGGCCGCCTGCTCCTGCTCGTCGCCGATCTCCTGCAGCACCGGCATCGTCTCGCGCACGACGAACGGCAGCGAGACGAAGATCGTCGCCAGCACCATGCCGGGAGTAGAGAAGATCACCTGGATGCCGGCGTCGAGCAGGTCTTGGCCGATCCAGCCTTGGCGGCCGTAGACGAGCAGCAGCGCCAGGCCGATCACGACCGGCGAGATCGCGAACGGCAGGTCGATGATCGTGTTGAGGAGCATCTTGCCGCGGAACTTCTGACGCACCAGGACGAGCGCGGCGAGGATGCCGAAGACCGTGTTGAGCGGCACCGCGATCCCGACGCAGACGATCGTCAGCCAGAACGCGTGCTGGCCGTCGGGGCTGGTGATCGCCTCGAGCGGTGGGCCGAGCCCGTCCTCGAAGGTGCGCACGAAGATGATCGCGACGGGAACGATCAGCAGTAGCGCGAGATAGCCGAGCGCGACGATACGCAGCCCGTAGCGCTGCGCGCGTCCCTCGCCGGAGGTCGAGCTAGCCGTTGGCATGCCTACTGCTCCACTTGGCGACGAGGTTCAGGGCGAATAGCAACGCCACCGACAGGACCAGCAGGAAGATCGACACCGCGGCGGCGCTCGTCGGCGCGTCGCTCTCGATCCGCCCGAAGATGTAGACGGACGCGACCTGGGTCTTGAACGGGATGTTGCCGGTGATCAGCACCAGCGATCCGTACTCGCCGAGCGCACGCGCGAATGCCAGCGCGCAGCCGGCGACGATCGCCGGCGTCAGGTTCGGCAGCAGCACGCTGCGAAAGATCCGTCGCCGCGACGCGCCGAGCGACGCTGCCGCCTCCTCCATCTCACGGTCGACCTCGATCAGCACCGGCTGGACCGCGCGCACGACGAACGGCAGCGTCACGAACAGCAGCGCCAGCACGATCGCCGCCTTGGTGTAGGCGAGATTCGCGCCGATCGGGCTGTTCGGCCCGTAGAGCGCGAGCAGCGTGAGCCCCGCGACGATCGTCGGGAGCGCGAACGGCAGGTCGATCAGCGAGTTGACGATCCCCTTGCCGCGGAAGTCGTCGCGCACCAGCACCCAGGCGATCAGCGTTCCCATCGTCGCGTTGACCGCGACGATGATCAGCGACGAGATCAGCGTGAGGCGGATCGCCGCTACCGACTCCGGCTCGGTGATCGCCTCCCAGAACTCGCCGAGGCCGTCCTGGAGCGAGTGCTCCAAGACGGCCGCCAGCGGGATCAGGACGATGACGGTGAGCCATAGCGTCACCACGCCCCTTGCAAGCAGCTCGCCGCCGAAGGGAGAGCGGATGCTCACCCTCGGCGGCGGGGCTACCGTCGCATCGTTGGCTGCCATACGGCGGCCTCGTCCCCAGCCTTACTCGGTCGGGTTCCCCAGCTCGCGCTGGATCTCGAAGATCGAGCCGTTCTCCTCGTCGAAGAAGTCGGTCTCGACCTTGTCCCAGCCACCGAACTTCTCGATCGTGAACAGCTTGCTCGGCTCCGGGAACTTGTCGCGGTTGGTCTCGAGCACCGACTTGACCACCGGACGGTAGCCGTGGTCGGCGAACAGCTGCTGGGCGTCGTCGGTGCGCGTGTAGTCGACGAACTGCTGCGCCTTGTCGGACGCGTCGGTCGTCGGCGCGATCGGGTTCTCGATCAGGATCGTCTCGTCGGGGATCACGTACTCGAGCTCGATGCCCTCGTCCTTGGCCTGGATCGCCTCGTTCTCGTAGCCGATCAGCACGTCGCCCTTGCCGCCGGCGAAGGTCTGCAGCGAATCGCGCGCGCTGTCGTCCTGTACCGACGTGTTGGCGAGCACCTGCTTGACGAAGTCGAGCGCCTCCTGCTCCGACTTGCCTTGCTCGATCTGCGAGCCGTAGGCGGCCATGATGTTCCACTTCGCGCCGCCTGAGGTCGCGGGGTTCGGGGTGATGATGTCGACGTCGTCGCGGACGAGGTCGTTCCAGCCCTTGATGTTCTTCGGGTTGCCGGGGCGGGTCGAGAGCACGACGACCGAGTCGGTGACCATGCCCTTGTACTCGTCGGAGTTCCAGTCCTTGGCCACGAGACCGGCATCGACCGTCTTGGTCATGTCGGGCTGCAGCGAGAAGCCCACCACGTCGGCTGGCAAGCCGCCCTCGACCGCGCGGCGCTGATCGCCGGAGGCGCCGAAGGAGGTCGAGAACTCCACACCCTCGCCGTCCGTGGTCTTCTGGAAGCCGGGGATCACCGCGTCCTCGTAAGCCTGCTGCGGAGTCGAGTAGGCGACCAGCGCGATCTTGCCGCCGCTTCCGTCGCCACCGCTGCTGTCGTCCGAGCCGCAACCGGCGACGACCAGAGCGCTGAGCGCGAGCAGTCCCACGATGAGGCTCGTGATGCGAATCCTTGTCATAACCCCTTATTTCCCGTCAGGTTTGTGGACTTTGCGAACCCGGAAGGCTAGCAAGGTGGTGGGGAAAGTTCCAATAGCCGTTCGGGACCTTGTGCACAGCCGCGTGGGGCCAAACGTCCGAACGCCCGTTGCGACCGGCTCTGGGAGGATGCCGGCGATGGGAGCGCACGAGATCGTGGACACCGCCGCGGAGGCAGCGTCGCTCGAGCTCGCGCCGCTACTGGTGCGCGAGCCGCTCGCGGAGTTCCTCGACGGCGCCGGGCTCGGATCGGGCGCGGTCGAGGCCGAGCGCGTCGGCGACGGTCACTCGAACGTGACGTACCTGGTGCGGCGCGGCGACGAGCGCTTCGTCCTGCGTCGCCCACCGCGGCCTCCGCTCCCGCCATCGGCCCACGACGTCCTGCGCGAGGCACGGCTGCTGACCGCTCTCGCCGGCACCGCCGCCCGCGTGCCGCGCGTGCTCGCGGTCTGCGACGACGAGTCGGTGCTCGGCGTTCCCTTCTACGTGATGGAGGAGGTCCACGGGACCGTCATCACCGGCGAGATCCCGGCGGCGCTCGACACGCTCGAGCAGCGCGCGCGGATCGGCGACGAGCTGATCGACGCACTGGTCGAGATCCATGCCGTCGACTGGCAGGCCGCCGGGCTAGAGGGATTCGGCAAGCCGAGCGGCTACCTCGAGCGCCAGTTGCGGCGCTTCAACGGGCTGTGGGAGCACAACAAGACGCGCGAGCTGCCGATCGTCGCCGAGGTCGGCGACTGGTTGGCGGCGAACTTGCCCGAGTCGCCACCCGCGACGATCGTTCACGGCGACTTCCGGCTCGGCAACGTGATGGTCGCCGACGAGCCGCCGGCCCGCGTCGTCTCGGTCTTCGACTGGGAGCTCGCGACGATCGGCGACCCGCTCGCCGACCTCGGCTACATGACCGTCACCTGGGTCGCGCCCGACGATCCCGAAGACACGATGTTCAGCTCGCTCTCTGGCGTCACCCGCCAGAAGGGCTTCCCCTCGCGCGAGCAGCTGATCGCCCGCTACGAGCAGCGCTCCGGCCGCTCGATGCACGCCCTCCACTGGTACCAGGCGCTCGCCCTATGGAAAGCCGCCGTCTTCATGGAGGGCAACTACAAGCGCTTCGTCGCCGGCGCCAGCGACGACTCCTTCATGGCCTTCTTCGACGAAGGCGTCCCCGCCCTGGCCGAGAAGGCCCACGAGATCGCGCTGGCGGGTTGACTAGATGAAGCTGATCCTGCTCAGGCGGTCGATCGCCTCTCTAGTGCGCACGCGATAAGGCGTCCCCCGCTCGCGACGAACCTTCACATAGATACTGCTTGCGGTCTCCCAATCGAGACCGTACTCCTCAGCCACTGTCGCGATGACCTTCCTTCCATCGGACTGCCTACCCGTGAGTTCGAAGATGCGATCTTCAATGCCCATAGCCTCACCTTTCGTCCCTGACATCCATAGCATATAGTCACGGTCCTGGAGGCGGGCTCTCGCCGGCCTCGAGGGCGACGATCGCCTCCTGCAGCTCCCTGATCTCCTCGTCGACACGATCGAAGGCTCTCTCAGAATCGGCCAATCCGGCCTGCGCAGTCGCGGCGTCGGCGTACCGAAGTCCGCGTCCCGATATCTCGATTGGCAGTTCGCCAACCAGGGCGCGAGCGATTACCACCAAGGCCAGCAACCACGCTGCGAACAGCACTGCGATCCGCTCGACTGCCAGAATCGTCGCCGACCCAAGCGCAATTTCAGGCAGGTCGCCGGTCGGCGGCTCGATCAGGAAGATTCCAGCCAGCGTGCTCACGACCATGCCACCAACGACGAGGACGGAAACCGCCGTTCCGCGGAGTTGCTGGCTCGGCCGTCGTCCCATCCAGCCCACCGTAGAGCTGGCCGGGTTGCACGAGAGCACGCTCACGTGACGGAAGAGCGCCAACAGTTTCGCGGCCTGCTGGTCGACTTCGGCGGGGTGCTGACGACGAACGTGTTCCAGTCGTTCAGGGCGTTCTGCGAGTCGGAGGGACTGGCACCCGACGCGTTCGCCGACCTGCTGCGCACGAGTCCCGAGACGCGGGCGGAGCTGCGCAAGCTGGAGACGGCGCAGATCGGCGCCGACGAGTTCGGCGCCCACCTAGCGCCGCTGCTCGGCGTCGCCGACGCCGACGGGCTGATGGACCGGATCTTCGCCGGCATCGGGCCGGAGCCGGCGATGGTCGACGCCGTCCGCCGCGCCCGGCGGTCCGGCATCCGCACCGGCCTGATCTCCAACTCCGTCGGCACCGACATCTACGACCGCGCCGTGCTCGACGAGCTGTTCGACGCGATCGTCATCTCTGGCGAGGTCGGCCTGCACAAGCCGCAACCGGAGATCTTCCGGCTCGGTGCCGAGCGGACGGGGGTCGCGCCAGCGGAGTGCGTCTTCGTCGACGACCTACGTGAGAACTGCGCCGGCGCAGAAGCCGTCGGGATGACGGCCGTCCTCCACCGCGGGCCCGAGCGAACGTTGCCTGAGCTCGAGCAGCTGCTGGGGCCTCCCGGCCTGGCCTAGTCGCAGCCGGGCGCCGCGTAGTCGCCGCTGCACGCCGTCTTGTCCTGCCAGCGCTTCTGGAAGTCCTTCTGGAACTCCTTGACGGCCTTGGCGCCGTCCTTGCCGCCGCCGGCCTCCTTGGAGACCTGCTCGGCGATCCGCTCGGACAGGACCTGCAGGCGGAGCTGAACCAGGATGTCGTCGACGGTCTGGCCGCCCAGGAAGCGACGGAGCGCCTGCTTGGTCTTGAACTGTCGCCGCGCCGTCGAGTTCCACGTACGCCGCACCTCGGCCTTGGAGACCTCGATGCCACGTTCGGCGGCCTCCTGCTCGATCGCCTCGCGCTGCAACAGCTGCGCGAGCGCCTGAGAGGCGATCTGCTTGCGCTCGGCCGCGGTCGGAGCCTTGCCGTTGGCTCGACGCTGCTGCCGCGTCAGCATCGCGATCTGGCGGTCGAGCGCGGTCTTGGGGATCTCCGTCTCGCCGACGACCGCGACGGCCCCGGACGGAACGTCCTCGGCCTGCGGCTTGTCGCCGTCGTCATCGCCGCCGCCGCAACCGATCGCCGTGACCGCTAGCAGCGCGGCGACCAGCGCCAACGCCCGATATCGCAACATCCCCATCACCCGGCGCTCATAGTACGGGACCAGCGTCGCCGCTGGCCCCATACCCATCGCTTGGCCTCTAACTACCTCAGCCGCGGCGCGACGCGCGCTTCGCCGCGCGCTTGGCGGCTTTGGTCTGTTTCTTGGTGCATGGGGTCTTCATGCGGATGTCGAAGTCGTGTCGGCGTCCGTTTTGTGCGTCCATGTCTGTTTCTGCGATGTGGCGTCCGGTGCAGAGGTTGATCTTTGCCTTGCGTGTGCGAGTGACGGCGATGATGCCTGTGCTGCCGCCCTTGATGTTGAGGTTGAACTGACTGATCGGTGCGTCCGGGACTGAGGCGAACGTGTTGACGAGCTTTCCGCCCTTGGTCGTCGAGCTCTCGCCCTTGAGGTTGATCGCGATCTCACCGCGTAGAGCGACGATCAGCATCGGCAGGGTGCGGATCTCGTTGCCTGTCGTGGGGTCGATGCGGACGTTCTTGACGAAGTAGACGTTGCCGACCAGGTCATTCCTGAGCAGCGGCGTCTTCGCCCGGGCCCGTCCGACGATGCTTCCGGCCGGGCAGTGGTTCTCGAGATCGGGCTTGGTGCCGTCTGTGAACTCGCAGAGCGCCTGGGCGTTCTCCGGGTCCAGCGCGAGGCTCTTCGGCAGTCTCACGACGGCTTGCTCGATCCCGGCCTCCGAGGTGCCCTGTTGGGTGACGACGGCCTTGATGCCGGGGTGCTTGCCGGTGGTGACCTGACGCTTCCCGGTCAGCGACAGGGCGAGCGTCGGCCTGAACGCAAGGTTGCCGCAGCCTGAGATCTGGAACGAGTCCGACAGGTTCGACGTCGCTCCCTCGGCCGACAACAACGACGCTGCTGTCTGCTTCTGGGAGCAGTCGGAGGGGTTGAGCATGAACCCGGACCGGTTGATGAGCACGCTGACCTCCCGGGCCCGCAGCGGGATGCCGTGATGGATCAACGGGAACGGATCGCTGATCGCTGTGACCTGGGCGGTGGTGCGGTCGACGTGGATCGCCTGACGCACAATGATCGGGGAGAGCTCCATATCGCCGCGGAACGGACCAGCTACCGGACGGATCTTCACCGCCAACCCGTACTCGCCGCCCTTGTAGCCCTCGGTGAGGAACACCTCGCCCTTCTGCTCGAGGACGAACGGGTCACCGGCGCCTGCTTTGGCGTCAACGACACCGATCTTGCTGTCGGCGGGGCAGTCGCCTGCGTCTGCAGCCGCGTTCGAACAAAGCGGCACGTCCTTGACGCTGGCCAGCAGCCCCTGCGGCAACTTCGCCGTCAGACCCCTGAGCCACTGCTCGCCGTCTTCACGCGAGAACTTGAAGGAGTAGGTGCCGCCCTTGCCACGAGCGGTGTTGTCCGAGTTGCCAGCCGACATCCGCGGCGCGAACTTCTCGCCGCAGTCGCCGTCGATGTCGGTGTCGGTCGAGTCGTCGACCGGCGCCGTTCCAGACCACGGCGTCAACGTGCTGGTCGTGGTCTTCTCACCGCAATCCTGTGGCGTCGCCAACACGCCACGCTGACCACCCTTGAGATCCACCTCGAGATGGTCGAACGGAACACGCGGGTTGTTGTCGAACGTCGCCGCCAAACGACCAGTCGCGGGATCAGCGACAGCCGATCCCGGCAGCTTCGCCGACAGCCCCAGCTTCTCGTTGCGCACCGAGAGCCACAACCGCAGCATCTCACCGGACTGCGGATCGGTCGACTTCGGGGTTGCGAGGAACATCGTGCCGCGCAGCGGCTGGTCGACGATCGGCGATGTCACCGTCGCGGTTCCCAGCCTCGACCCGTCGGGACAGTTCGGCGGTGTGAGCCTGTGGACTGCGATCTGCTCGTCGGTGCAGCCCTCGAGACCGGTCGCAGCCGATGGGTTGACAGAGAAGCCCTCGGGCAGCTGCACGACCGTCTTCTTCAGGTGCGAGGTCGCGATCTCGTCGTAGTCCAGCAGCCCGTCCTGGGGCAGATCGAGATCGACGTCGAGCCCGGAGGCGGAGTCTGGGCCGGTCGCGGTCGGCAGGATCGACATGTCGGGATCGAACGGCACCTGGTCGCAGCCGGTGATCGGCGGCGTGGTCGTCGATCGGCTCTTCCAGCGCTCGTCGGTCAGGTCCGCGAACCCGTCGGGCGTTTGGTTGCCGGGGTTCTCGAACGAGTCGATCGCGACGCTGGTGATCGGCTCGCTGCCGCTGCACTCGGTCGGGTTGGTCAGCAGCGGGATCTCGTGCATCCCGGGATCGCCCTGCTGCTTGCAGCCGTCGAAGATCGCTCCCTCCCCGAACTGGCCGACGTGCATGCTCGCGCCGTAGTTGCACAGGGTCGCGAAGTTGACGCCGATGATCTCGGGGTCCTGCGGCGGCAGCGGCGACGTCACCGTCACGCCGTAGTCGCCGTTGCTGCGCAGCTTCGGGCGCAGCACCACGGTGAGCTGCGAGACCTGGGCGGGCGTGAACGCAAACCCCGCCGGGTAGCCGTCCTCGGGAATCACCCTGTAGATCGGCGTGCCGCCGAGCTGCGCGATCTCGCCATCGCTGAACCTGAGCTCCACGCCGCCGACGGCCGCAGGCTCGGGGCAGGCCGCCTCGCTGACCTGGCGCATCGTGCACGCCGCGGCCGACTCGGGATTCCCGACGAAACCGACCGGGAGGTCGACGAACACGTCGCGCAAGGCCTCCACCGGCACGGCGTCGAGCCTGCCCGGATCCGGAGCGATCGGCGACTGCTTCGTGTTCGCCTGGAAAGTGCTCGTCGCGCTGAACGGGTGTCCGCCGGCCTGGGTGTAGTCGTCGCCGGCGACGTCCTCGGCGGCCGCGGTCAGCGACGCGAGGCCGAACGGCAACGCCGGCCCGAGGATTACGCTGTCCTGGTCGACAGCGGATGCCGCCGCGCCGCCACCGAACGCGGTCACGACCGTGGAAATGACGTCCGGCGCCCGCTCGGGATAGATCGACGCCCGCACCGGCAGGTCAGGCAGGCTCGCCCCAGGAGCGAGCACTCCTGAATTGGTGCAACTCGAGGCGGCCGTGTAGCACGTCCATCCCGAACCACCGGAGGGAGTACCGCCGGTGGCGAGCTCGACCCCGTCAGGGAAGCCGAACGACACGGTTATCGCCCCTGATGTGTACTCGGCGCCCGACAGGGTCGGTGCGTTCGCCGCCGTCATGGTGTTCGCCGGAGGTGTGGTTGGGGCGGGTGTGGTGTTCTTGTTGGCCGAGATCGTGCTCACCGCCCCGGTGCCGTTGGTCGCGATCGCCTTGCACTGCAACACCGCCGCCGGACTGACGTCGGAGGGCTGCACGGTGTAGGTGCTCGTCGTCGCGGTCGGGGTGGTCGTCGCGCCGGTCGCGGGAACGCCGTTGCGCAGCCACTCGAAGGTCCAGGTCGGCGAGCCGCCCCAGCCCGTCGGAGCGGTGCACGTCTGGACGCTGCCGCTCGTCGCGGTGGGGGACGCGGCGATCGTCGGGAAGGTAGTTCCCGACGGTGGACCGAAGGCCGGCGTTGCTCCGACGTAACGCGGCGCGGTGACCCGGGTCGACGCGGCGCCCGTGTTGGTCGCGATTACCTGGCACTGCAGCGAACGGCCCTGATCGGCAGGCTGCAGCGTGTAGGTCGCCGCGGCCTCACCGGCGATCGCGACACCGTCGCGCAACCACCGGTAGCTGAAGGTCGGGGCCGGGGTGCCGGTCCACGTGCCGGGGCTGCAGGTCGCCGCTGCCGGGGTGGAGTTGGAGACCTTGACAACGTAGTTGACCCTGCCGTCGCCGTGATTGATCGCGGTCTGCTCGCGAGCTATCTGCACGCCAAGGCTCGGGGCCGCAGAGACGGGCACAACCCAAGCCGCCAACACCGCCACGGCTAGCGCCGCGATCGCGGCGATCCGACTCGATCGTGAGAGGTGGGTCGTCACTGCCATTTCCTGTGTCTCCTTGCCTTCGCGACTGCTCGTGCGTGCGACGCCCGTTACGGTCCTCATGACGAGGCTCCGGGCAGCCGGACGGTGATAGCTCGCAAGCGCGCGTCCGCCGAACGCGCCTGCACGACCAGCCGCAACGCCCGGCCTTGGTCGAGCCGAAGACGGGCGGGGCGACTGAGCCGCAGCCCGATCGTGGCCGAGCCGGGAGCCGTCAGCACCTTGGACGCGCGCCCGACGATCCTGACCTTGCCATCGACACGTGCGCGGGCAACGAGCCTGACCGTCCCGGACCCGCTCGACCGCAGCGCAACCCGGAGGACACCAGTGCGCGCGACGCGCCTGCGAGCCGCAAGACCAGGCTGGCGCAGGGCCAGCGTCACACGCTGACCGAGGTCGGCGTCGCCGCCGCCGGTCGAGGTCTTGGGCTGCGTCGCCAAGGTCTCCGATCCGGCGCCCTGGCAGGCATCCGCCAGCGCGGAACAGGCGTCCGGCGGGGTCTCGCGAGCAGGGAAGCCGCCACCGACTCGCGCTACGTACAGGTCCGCCAGACGGTTGACGTCGGAGGCGGCCAACGCCGCCTGGGTCGGAAAGAACACGTTCTGGCCGTCAGCGGAGATTCCCGTCAGGTTGGCCGTCCCGTTCGGGCTGGCGACCCCGAACGTTCCCGTGCCCCCAGACACGAGCGTCAAGTCCCCGTCGTCCCAGAGATAGACGTCGCGGGCACCGTTCTGGTCAGCGGCGAGGAGTTGCTCGCTCGTCGTGAAGACGACCTTCGAACCGTCGCTGGTCGCCGGTCGCGCGTACTGGCGCCAGTTCGCACGGCTGCGGGCATGATCCTGCGCCGAGATGGTGGCCGCAACGTTCGTGTCTCCCACACACGACAGACACAACAACCCGCCGCTCGAATCGTCGTAGCGATAGACGTCGGAGGCGGCGTCGCCGTCATCGCCCAACAACGGCGACGTCGAGGCGAACAGCAACAGGCGCCCATCGGCCGCTGCGCCCTCCGTGGGCAGCCCGAAGAACGGCATATTGTTCCCCCCTGCCTCACTTGGCGAGATCGTGGCCACGAACGCGATCCGCCCGTCCGGATTAGCGGAGTCGCGCTGATAGACGTACATGTTGCGCTGGCCCGCGATCGGCGAGGCCCCACGCGAGTTCGCGCCGGTCAGCACCCCGGTCGCCGTGAAGTAAGCACGCGACCCGTCCGCCGAGTTGTCTACGAACGTCGCGATGCTCGCTCCAGACCCAACCGTCGGATGGCCTGCTACCGCCTCGCCGGCCGAGGCCTGGACGAGATTCGGCCGGCCAACCGGCGGATCGGCGTCATACACATAGAGATCGTCGGTCGTATCGAGGTCAGAGTCGGTCAACTGACGCGGGCTGGTGAAGAACACGACCGCGCCATCCGCCGACGCGCCCTGATAACGGTCGTGGCCCGACCCGCTGCACACCGGGCTCACTCGCACGCACTGCGACGCCGACACCGGCACCGTCACCGTGCCTCCGATGCGCTTGTACAGCCGAGTCTGGGCCGAGGCCGCGGTCGAGCAAAGGCCCGTGGCGGGCGCCGACGCCGACGCGCTGAAGTACACGATCGAGCCATCGTCGGAGATTGCGTGCCCCATCCGAAAGGTGTCCGCCGCGATGACGTTCGCTCCAAGGCGGGCACCGCACGCACCGCCGATGACCGCGCCCGGAACGACGGGGCTCGGATCCGTCTGCCGGTTGACGAGGCTGAAGACCGGATTCGCGGTTCCCGCACCCGAGACCGCGTACAGGTTCGTAGTGTGGGGAGTGGCGACCAGGTACTCGTCTGAGAAGAACGTTCTGTTCTCATCGCTCAGATTGCCGAAGGCGAACGTCGAGAGATCGCCGGACGCGCCAAAGAGGTCGTATCCATTTGCCAGCGAGCCTCCCCCGAGGGAGCTGCTGCTCAGGGGAGCCAGCAGTTCCGACGCCGGTGTCTTGGTCCCGTCGATGTGGATGAGCTCCCAGCGGACCTCGCCGCGCATCTGCTGGAAGCGCGAGGCCTCCGGCCACAGCGTCGTTCCCAGGTCCGGCGACGTGGCGTTCTGAACCCCGCCGGGCGCACCGTTGGCCTCGTCGGCGCTTGGGAACGGCGCGCTGACCTCCCACCCCGAAGCCTCGCGGTGAGCGGTGTAGATAAGCGACGGGCCCGCCACGCTGTCGGGATCGCCGAACGCCTGCGCGCGGAACTGGGCGCGGCCGCCGCTGTCGGCGATGGCGTCCACGCTCGGGTAGATCCCGATTCCCCAACTGTCGCCGTCGCTGACGCGCTCGTAGTAACGGTCGTCGGAGCCGGGTGGCGCGATGGTGCGATCCGCGCCGTTCGTGGTGGCGGTGGAGTTGGTCGCGACCAGCCGGTAGTGGTAGAGGGTCGTCGGGTCGAGCCCCGACACGGACTCGTGGACGGCAACCGCGTCGTTGCGCGAGCCCGCGTCCGCCGCCGTCGTCGGCGCGGTGCGCGCGTTGGCGTAACCGGCGTCGTCGAACTCGGCCTGGGTCACATACTGGAACTGGTAGGTGGTCTGTCCGTTGCGCGGGGTCACCCGACCGGTGAGCAGCAGCGTCGGGTCGGTGTCCGCGGGACTGCTCCACATCGCCGTGCCGGTCTCCGCCGCCGGCGGCGAAACCGAGGTCGTGAAGTCCGCCCCGGCGACGGTCACCGAAGCGCTGTTGAACTCCGTGCGCGCCACCACGCGCAGGTGGTAGTCGCGGTCCGGGGCGAGACCGGTGACCTGCTGGGAGACCTCGCAGGTCGGCGGGTTGCCCACCGGGCACGATGCCGGGTCGCCGGAGCCACTGCCGTTGCCGAGATCGACGTCACTGGCCGGCGCCTTGACCCAATCGATCCCGTTGGTCGAGTACTCGAAGCGGTAGAAGGTCTTCAGCCCGCTGGTCGACGGGGTGACCGTGGCGTGAAACGTCGCCGAGTCGGATCCGGCCTCGGTCGCGGCGAACGTGACCGAAGGAGCGGCCACCTCACCGAAGACATAGACCCGCGGAGCGGAGGTATCGGGCACCGAAAGGTAGAAACGGCCCGTCGAACCGCGGACGGCAAGGCCCGTCGCCTGGTTGAGATCGGTCTGGCCAGCCGAGTAGCCGATCCCCGCGCCGGCCCCATAGGTCGCCAGGACCGGGCCGCCGGACGAGGCGAACTCGTCGACGACGACCTCCCCCGTCCCGAACAGCGCGTCGCCGGCTGTCGACGCGTTGCGCCGCGCGACCAGGACGTGATCGTTCGAAGGATCGACCGCGACCGCGACCGGCGTGGTGTTCACCGCCGCACCGACCGTGTAGGACGCGAACAGGCTGCAGCTCGCGGTCACCGCCGGCGGCGTACCCGACGGAACGCACTTCTGGACCCGCGGCGCCGCGCCGGCGGGATCGACGACATAGACCGCGCCGGCCGAGTCGACCGCCGCATGGGTCGGCCCACCGGACCCGAACTGGCCCAGCCCGGCGCCCTCACCGCCCCACCTTCCCTCGAACGCCCCGTTCGCCCCGCTGAAGCGCTGGACGCGGCGGGCAGAAGCGCCGCCGGGATCGGCGACATACAAGTTGCCGCTGCTCGGATCGACGGCTGGATGACCGTTGAACGTCGTCCCGAGCTGGCCGTCACCGACCCCGTTGGACCCCGCCTTGCAGTCGGTCGCGAGATTCGGCACCAGCGCGGTCGTGTCGCACACCTCGAAGCTCGTCCCGTTGCTGTTCGGCGGCGGCCCGGCGGCGATGATCGTGTCCCACCCGAACGCACGGATGAACGAGCCGGCGCTCGAGAACTTCTGCACGCGCAGGTTCGCTCCGTCGGATACGTACACGGAGCCGTCGAGCGGGTTTACCGCCACACCCCATGGGCTGTTGAACAACCCGCCCATGGTTCCCGAGCTGCCGCTGCCGAGCTGCGACACGAACGCGCCCGAGGCCGTGAACCGCTGGACGCGATGGTTGCCGCCGTCGACGACGTACACGTCCCCGCTGCCCTGGTCGACCGCCACACCGCGCAGACCGTTCGCCGCGTTGCTGAACTGACCCGGACCGGCGCCCGCCGAGCCGAAGGTCGAAAGCACGCCCTTCGCCGCCATCGCCGGCGAGGCGGAAGCCGCGAACGCCAACAGCGTCACCGCCAGGAATCGCGCACCAGTCCCACAAGACCGAGGCGCGACGACCCCACCCGCGACCTCGCGATCCCGAACGGCAAGCCCAAGCCGGGCAACCGACTGCAGGAACTGGCTGCGAACACGCCTCATCTCTGCGATTCCTCTCCTCGTTGCATCTCTCTCCCCGTGCTGCGGGTCGACTTGGACCAGCCGAGTCGATTCGAACACCATAAAACAGGCGGTCTATAGCTGTCAAGGAACAACCGTGACCTGGTTTTTGGCTTTTCTAAAGCGGGTTTGCGGGCGTTCCTAATGACCATGACCGAGGCGTTGGAGAACAGCTAGAGAACGGCCGTTTGTGCTCAAGGACGCTCGATCCAGGCGGCATCTCCTCGCGACCAGAAACACCAGCAGACCCATAGGCATCCCGCTCCAGCGCTGGATCTGAGTCCATTGATGTTTCTATCGAAAAACGTGCGTTCTCCGTGCGGAAGCTGTATGGTCGGCCGGAGGCGCCGGCCCACCGACTCGGAGGTCCGCCGTGAGGCTCCGCAGCGCCGTCGCCCTTGCCGTTCTGGCCACCCTTGGAATCGCGGCGAGCGGCGCGTCTGCTCAGGCCCCAGCGCCCAAGCTCAGCGCGAGCTACCCCTGCTACGGCAACGGCGAGAGCCTGCTGTTGAGCGGCTCCGGCTTTACGCCCCAGGCACCGGTCGCGCTCAGCGTCAGCGGCCAGCAGCTCGCCACGGTCGGCACCGATCCCGACGGCGGCTTCACGGCGCGCGTTCAGTCGCCGGGCGGCCTGTTCGGGACGACCCTGCTGCGCTTCTCAGCGGTCGACAACACCAATCGATCGCTGCGAGATGCGACCACCGTCCGGATCGCCACGACCGATGTCGTCGTCACCCCGACGATCGGCGGACCGGCCCGCGTGCGGCGAATCCGCGCCTGGGGTTTCTTCGACGCGCGCGCGGTGTATGCGCACATCAAGCGCCACGGTGCTCGCCGCGCCCGCAACATCCGCCTCGGCTCGCCCAGCGGCGCCTGCGGCAGGCTCGACATCGAGCGCCGCCTCTTCTCAGCGGGAGTGCGGCCCGGCGCCTACACGCTGCAGTTCGACACGCTGCGCCGCTACTACCCCAACCTCGAGTCGGGGGTCAGCTACGTCGTCGCGATCTTCGGCCCGGCGTCGAGCAGAGCGAGCGCATGGCCGGGCGGCGGCCTCACCGCCGCATTTGCCCCGATGCCGTGAAGGCCCGGCTCAGGGGATGGGCGTCGGCGCAGGCCCCTCGACCACGCACACACCATCCGAGCGACCCGGCGGCTTGCCGCCGGCAACGCCCTTCAGCCCGCCGCGCGTCACGCGCGACGCCCGCTTGACGACGACCTCGCGCTTGCGCTTCGACCCCTTCTTCACGGGCTGCAGCTCGCGCCACTCGAAGCCGACCTCGCCGCGCAGCCTGTAACGACCGCCCGCCGGCGGATCGGCGATCCCACCGAAGGTGAAACCGCGCTGCGCCGCGGCGAAGCGGGCCGAGCCGGCCGACACCCAGGTCGACGGCGCGCCGAGATCCTCGTAGCGCCGCTTCGCCGGGCGGTACCACTGCAGCTGGAAACGCATGTACATCCGCTGAGTCGTCCCGTTGCCCGGCATCCCCGCGCGGATCCCGACCGAGTTGCGCGTCTTCGCCGTGTCGCAGACGTTCACCGTCGCCCAGGTCGTCTTCTTCGGCACCGCGCTCGCGTCCGCGCTCGACACGAGCAGCGCGACCGCGGCCAGCAGGAGGGCGAAGGGAACCCAGCGCACCCGCCCGATCCTAGAGACGCCCTCCAACGGTCGCGCCACCAGCCACCCTGACATGGCATATAGTCATGGTCATGATCGCTCGTCCACAGTCGATCTCGGGAAGGCCGCACCGTCCCAGGGGGGCGAACTTCGCTCGCCGGCGACTTCACCGGTTGATGCACGGTCCCATCCCCGCCATAACCACCGTCACGACCGTCTTCGGCTACGCCATCGCCCACATGGCAACCGAACCGATCAACCCAGGCCATCCGAGCTTCCCGATGATTCTCGCCTTCCTCGGCGCATCCGTCGGCGCGGTCTGGGAGCTGGTAGCGACCGCAGCCGGCAAGCCGACCGAGGATCTAGCCGCCAGGGCCCGTGACCGGACTTTCTGGTTCAGCCTCGCAGCGGGCTGGATCGGCATTCTCGTCTACGCCGGCTGCTGGATCTCCGTCCTCGTCTGAACGGCCGAACGAACGGGGCCACCCCCGCCTATCATCCCCCAATGCCTGAGGGAGGCGACACGGCAGAGCTGCTGGCGAGCGTCAAGGTCTTCTCGGGCCTGGAGCCGCGCGAGCTGGAAGAGGTCGCGCGCGTGGCCGTGCCGCGCAGCTTCGACCGCGGCGAGGTCGTCTTCCGCGAGGGCGACCCGGGCGACACCTGTTACGTGGTCCGCTCCGGAACGGTCAGCATCCGCCGCGACCATCCCGACGGCCGCAGCCGTGCGCTCGCCGAGCTGCGCAACGGCGCGATCTTCGGCGAGCTGTCGATGTTCGGCGCCGAGACGCGCTCGGCTACGGCCGAGGTGCTCGAGCCTACCCAGCTCGTGGCGATCCTGCGCGCCGACATGCAGCGCGTGATCCGCTCGTCGCCGGACATCGCGTTCAAGATGCTCGCCGAGCTCGCCGACCGCGTCCGCCTGGTCAACGAGCAGCTCAGCAGGCAGTCGTTCCAGACCGTGTCGGGGCGGGTGGCGAGCACGCTGCTAGCCCAGGTCGTCACGCGCCAGTCCGAGGGGGCTGGCGAACGCGACGTGCTGGTCAAGGCGACCCAGGCGGAGATCGCTCAGCTCGCCGGCACCTCACGTGAGAGCGCAAGCCGCTTCCTGGCCACCCTCGCGCGTGAGGGCGTCGTGACGCTCGGCCGCGGCAGGGTCACGGTCCACGATCCGGACCGGCTGCGCGGCTTCATCCACTAGCCGGCAGGCGCTCGTCGACCCCCACTCGTGGCGCGACGTGTCGCGAACCAGAGCCATACACGTTTTCGGAATATGGTTGCCCCGTGACCACTACACCTTGGGGCGACTCGCGCGAGTTGCGCGGACGCAAGCTGCAACCAGGACCGGGCGCAACGCGCGAGCAAGTCGAGGCCAACCAGCGTGAGCGCCTCTACGGCGCGATGGTCGCCGCGGTGACCGAGCACGGCTACGAGGCGACGCGCGTGGCGGACGTGCTCGACATCTCGGGCGTCTCGCGCAACACCTTCTACAAGCACTTCGACAACAAGCTCGACTGCTTCCTGGCGACGATGGACGCCGTCATCCTCTGCGGCGGATCCGGGGTCGTCGCCGCCTACCTAGGCCATGAGGGCCCTTGGGACGCTCGGCTGAGCGCCGGCTTCACCGAGCTGATCGCGACGATCGTCGCCCAGCCAGCGGCCGCGCGGCTCTACTACGTCGAAAGCTATGCCGCTGGCCCGGCGGCGGTCGCGAAGGTCGACGAGTTCGGCGACCGGCTCTTCCAGATCATCCGGAAGGCGCTCGACGAGTCGCCGGCCTACGAAGGCCTGCCGGACCAGTTGCTCGGTGCGATCCTCAAGGGGATCCGGCGCGTCATGCAGAGCCGTCTGCGCGGTGGTCAGGAGGCCGACTTGGTCGCTCTCGGGTCGCAGCTGATGAGCTGGTCGCTCGGTTACCACGCCCCTCCGCAACCGCTGGAGCGGCCGCGCAAACCTCCCGCGCTGGCGTTCGAGGTGCAGCCGTTCGACCGTGAAGACCCACGCGAGCGGATCATCGCGGCGGTAATCGACCTGATGGCGAACAAGGGCTACCGCGCGCTCACCATCACCGACATCGCACAGGAAGCCGCCGTCTCGCTGACGACCTTCTACCGCCACTTCCAGGGCAAGGACGAGGTGGTCGTCGCGGCACTGCGACGCAGCACCGATCAGATCATCGCGGTGGTCGCGCCGTCGTTCCGCGACACGCCCGACTGGTCCCATGCCGTGGGAGCCGGCCTGCGTGCGTTCTTCGCCTTCCTGGTCGTCGAGCGTCCCTTCGCGCGCTTCGGCGGCGTCGATGTCCAGTCCGGCAGCCGCTGGGTGCTCGAGGTTCGCGAGCAGATCCTGTCGAGCACCCAGGCGTTCAACACCGAGGGCTACCGCCTCTACCCGGGGGTCGAGCCGATCGCGGCCGAGGCGATCGCGTCCAGCATCGACGCTCTGGTGTTCGACCAGATCGTGCGTCGCGGCGAGGAGCACATCTACGAGATCACCCCGATGGCGATCTACCTCGCGCTCGCACCGTTCGTCGGTGTCGACGAGGCGTGCGCGATCGCCAACTCCAGCGGCTAGCCGCTAGTCTGCCCCGCGTGTTCGTGCTCAACTTCTATTCACCGGTCTTCATCGACCAGCTGAAGCGGGGTCGCAAGACCGCCACGATCCGACTCGGCGACAAGGCCGCCAAGTACCGCAAGGGCGAGGTAGTGCTCGTCACGGTCGGTTTCCAGCACGCACCGCGCGAGCGGATCTTCGAGGCGGTGATCGACGGCGTCGAGGTCAAGCGCGTCAGCGAGCTCTCGCCGCGCGACATCGAGCACGACAACCCGGAGTTCCGCCGCCTCGACGAGACGGTCCACTTCCTCGAGCAGATCTACGGCCGCAAGGTCGAGCAGGACGATGCCGTCACGGTCGTCCGCTTCTCGCAGATCTCCGACCGTCCGGCCGAGATCACCGAGCGCTTGCGCCCGGACGCCCCGTCGCAAAACTGACGAGGCGCCCGAGCAGCAACGCTGCTCCTACTTGACGTCGAGCTCGTCGATCATCCCCATCGTCACGTGCGGCGGGCCGCCCTGACGGTTGGTGATGAAGCAGACGAGCGCGTACTTGCCCTTCTTGAAGTCGAGCTCGGTCACCTGCGCCTCGCCGCCGTCGATCACGGCCGTGTTGACGCCGTTCTCGAAGTCGACCGGCGGCGGACCGTCGGGCTCACCCTCGGACGTGAAGAACTTCTTCGCCTGATCGATCGTCGCGCCCTTAGCTAGCGGCACCGCGATTACGTGGTGGAGCTGCTTGCCGTCGTTCGCGAACGTCAGCGTGTTGGCGCCCGCCTCGATGCCCGATGTGTTGAAGCTGAAGTCCTTCGCGGTGATCGACGCATCGGTGTCGGGCAGCTCCGCGGTGCTCTCCTCACCGGTGACCTCGAGCTTCGCGACTCCACCGATGCGAGAGTTCTGCTTCTCGCTGCCCTGGCCACTCTCGGTGTCGACGACGTAGTAGGTGCCCGGCTCCAGCACCTGGGTCACCGTCGCGCTCTTACCCGGCGCGGTCGTACCAAGACCGCCGCCGCCGGAGATCCACTCCGGGATCGGCGCGCCCTCCTTGGAGTCGGTCGAGTTCGACAACACCTCATCGACCGTGCGGTCGCCCTCGACGCGCAGGATCTGGGCGTCGTGCGGGCCCTTGCCCGAGTTCTTCAGCGTGATCGCGGTCACGCCGGCCTCGACGGTGTCCGGACCGGCGATCGCAACTTTGCCCTTGCTCGGCTCGGTCGTCTCGAAGGTGACTGACGCGGTCTCGGACGAGTTGCTGCTCGACGAGTCGTCGTCGTCTGAACCGCACGCGGCCGGTACCAGGCACAGCGCGGCGGCGGCGAGAGGGACTGCTAGGCGTCTCGGCGTCATTGATCTCCCTGGGTTGCTTTCACCTCTTCTACCCGACGACCAGGATCGAAACAACCCTTGGCACTCCTGTTGGTAGAGTGCCAATGAAGTTCAACGAACTCAGTTGTAGACGGAGGTATCACCCGTAATGAAGCTCAAGCCTCTTGGCGATCGCTTGATCGTCCAGGCCATTGAGGAGGACGAGACGACCGCTAGCGGCATCTTCCTCCCGGAGACCGCCAAGGAGAAGCCCTCCCGCGGCAAGGTCATCGCCGTCAGCGATGGCAAGTGGGACGAGGACGGCGAGAAGCGCATTCCGCTCGACGTAGCCGAGGGCGACGAGGTCCTCTACGCCTCGTACGGCGGCACGCCGATCAACGTGGAGGGCGAGGAGCTGCTCGTCCTGCGCGAGTCCGACTTGCTCGCCAAGGTCGCCTAACCCCCCTTTCAGGAAGACGGAGGAAGCAAAGCATGGCTCACAAAGAGCTCAAGTTCGACCAGGAGGCCCGACAGGCGCTGCAGGCCGGCGTCGACGCGGTCGCCAACGCGGTCAAGGTCACGCTCGGTCCGAAGGGCCGCTACGTCGTGATCGACAAGAAGTTCGGCGCGCCGACGATAACCAACGACGGCGTCTCGATCGCTCGCGAGATCGAGATCGAGGACGTCTTCGAGAACCAGGGCGCCCAGCTCGTGCGTGAGGTCGCCACGGCGACCAACGACGTCGCGGGCGACGGCACCACCACCGCCACCGTTCTCGCCCAGGCGATCGTTCGCCACGGCCTCCAGAACGTCGCGGCCGGCGCCAACCCACTCGGCCTCAAGCGCGGCATCGAGACGGCCGTCGACCAGGTCGTCGAGGCGATCGGCAAGGCGTCGACCGAGATCTCGGGCAAGGAGCAGATCGCTCGCGTGGCCGCCATCTCCGCCGCCGACGACGCGATCGGCGACGTCATCGCCGACGCGATCGACAAGGTCGGCAAGGACGGCGTCGTCAACGTCGAGGAGGGCCAGACGTTCGGCATGGACCTCGAGTTCACCGAGGGCATGCAGTTCGACAAGGGCTACATCTCGCCCTACATGGTCACCGACCAGGAGCGCATGGAGGCG
>JBIOUS010000065.1:0-8739 GCA_044867325.1 Thermoleophilaceae bacterium
CCCCCCTCGACTCCAGCGTCGGCCATTACCCCTCGGCGGCGGTGAGGTCGATCGGTGTGCCGGTGCCCTTGGGGCGGGCGAAGTAGAGCAGGCGGGTGCCGGACTTCGAGCGCTCACGGCGCTCGACGTCGAAGGCGCCGGCGAGGACGCGCTCGAAGTTGACGCGCTCGTAGTCGGGGTGCAGGCCCTCGCGCTTCGGGCCGAGCAGCTTCTTGACCATCGGATCCTCGCGGGTGGGGAACTCGATGACTAGCGAGGTGCCGAGCTCAGCGAGCCAGTCGACGAACTCGGCGACCGGGACGTTGGCGGCGATCGTGACATGGTGGATCAGCGCCAGCGCCAACACCAGGTCCGGCTTGCCGCGGGCAGGCAGGTCCTTGCGCTCGAGCCCACGCCAGCCGAGACTCGGCGACGGGTCGGCGAGGTTCATCGTCAGCGTCAGGATCTTCTCGTCGCCCTCCTTGTGGAGGTCACGGTGCAGCAGCTCGACGGGGCCCTGGTCGGCGTCGACGGCGAGCACGTAGTCCGAGCCCTCCTCGGCGATCAGCGAGTCACGGCCGTTGTTGGCGCCGATGTCCCAGGTCAGGCCCCAGCGCTGGGAGGTGGCTACCTCGCGCACGAACTCGTCCTTGCGCTCGGCGTCCTCACCCGAGTAGCTGTTGCGCTCGCCGTAGCCGACCCAGACGCCCTTCGGCGGATCCCAGCTCAGGCCGGCGACCAGCTTGCGCATGCGGCGCACGTTGGCGACGATCAGCTCCTTCTTGAAGCCTGCCTGCTTGACCTCGGCCTTGACCTCCTTGCCGCGGTCGGCATGGCGCGCCTCGAGCTTCGAGAGCATGAAGACGTTGAGGAAGAAGCCCTTGCGGAAGCGGTCGCGGAACGAGACCATGCCGCGCATCTGGGCCGGGGTGATGCCACCGATCGAGCCACGCAGCCAGGGGTGGAACTCGATCCCCTTCGCCGCCTGCAGCAGCAGCGGGTAGAGGTACATCATGCAGAACTGGCGGTAGCCGACCCACGGCTCGCCGTCGCGCAGCCGCTCGAACGACCCGACGTCGACGAACACCGGCTTGGCGCCGACGAACTGGACGTTGTAGGGCGTCGAGTCCTTGAGGATCATCCCCTCCTCGAGCGCGGCGAGGTTGAGGTCGAGCTGCAGCAGCGCAGCGTCCTTGAGCATCGAGAACGTCCACTCATAGGGATACGAGACGAACGGGATCCGCTCGTGCTTGAGCACGCCGGCGCAGCCATCGACGATCAAGCCCTGCGGCGCATCGGCAGCGCTCGCCAGCAGCTCGGTCTTCACCAACCGGCCGTCGGCCTGGAAGCGCTCGAAGAGCTTCGTGGCCTGGAGCGCCTTGAAGTCGTCGAGGCCCTCCTGCGACAGGGCGCGGTAGACGTCGCCCCCGGAGTAGAAGATCCGACTCTCGGGATCGCGAAAGGAGCCGGCCTCTAGCTGCGCGTCCTGAGGACGCGGTGATGTCTCAGTGGAGGTGGACAGCGGACTAGACGGAGTCGGCCTGGTGCTCTGCCTGCTCGGGCGTGGGCTCCTCGTCCTTCTTGATGTGGAGGAACTTGAGCAGGCGCGTCCAGTACAGCTTGGCGGTAACAGCGATCGCGGCGACGCCGCCGGCGAGGATCTGAAGGATCATGCTGCCGCTGCCGGGATCCAGGTATGCGAGAAGATGCATTCGGCGGCTCCAGTCGAAGAGGGGTACGGCGAGAACCGGGCAGGCTAGCAAAGGCCCGCCCGTCGATCCACACCAGTTCGACCTGCGATCCCTCTACCCTCCCCCTCCCAGATGAAGCTGATCATCCAAATCCCTTGCTTCAACGAGGCCGAGCAGCTGCCCGGCACGCTCGCCGACCTGCCGCGCGAGGTACCAGGCATCGATGAGGTCGAGTGGCTGATCATCGACGACGGCTCGACCGACGCGACCGTCGAGGTGGCGCGTGAGCACGGCGTCGACCATGTCGTGCGGCTGACCAACAACAAGGGTCTGGCGGCCGGGTTCCAAGCCGGGCTGGACGCCTGCCTGAAGCTCGGCGCCGACGTCATCGTCAACACCGACGCCGACAACCAGTACTACGGCGGCGACATCCCCAAGCTCGTCGAGCCGATCATCGAAGGGCGCGCCGACATGGTCGTCGGCGATCGCGAGACCGATTCGATCGAGCACTTCTCACCCTTGAAGAAGCGGCTGCAGCGGCTCGGCAGCGCCGTCGTGCGGCGTGCGTCCGGGACGACCGTCCCCGACACGACCTCCGGATTCCGCGCCTACAACCGCGAGGCGGCACTGCAGATGCAGGTGATCTCGAAGTTCACCTACACGCTCGAGACGATCATCCAGGCCGGGAAGGTGCTGGTCGCCGTCGACCACGTGCCGATCAAGACCAACGAGAAGACGCGCGAGTCGCGGCTGTTCCCCTCGATGTCCTCCTACGTCCGCCGCAATGCCGTCTCGATCTTCCGCGTCTACGCCCTCTACGAGCCGCTGCGCGTCTTCATGATCGCGGCGGGAATCGTCGCGATCCCAGCGGCGATCATCTGGGTGCGCTTCCTCTGGTTCTTCTTCAACAGCGAGGGCTCAGGCCACGTCCAATCGTTGATCCTCGGCTCGACGCTGATGATCATCGCCGTCCAGTTCGTCGCGCTCGGCGTGATCGCCGACATCCTCGCCGCGAGCCGCACGTTGCAGCAACGGACGCTGGAGCGGGTGCGCCGCGTCGAGCTGACGCTCGGCGTCGAGCCCTCGCACTACGAGCCCGGCGCGGGTAAGAGCGCCCAGCCGGCGACCACCGGTGCCGCAGCGGGCGGCGCGACTGGAAAGCCGACGACCGGCGGCGAGGGCACGTCAGCCGGACCGTCGGACCGGGAGACTGTCGGGGCATGACGGGCGTCGCAACACCGGGATCGACCGGGGCCGAAGAGGTCCCGACCGGAAACACCTTCGACAAGTACGGCTCGACCAACCCGGTCGTCCGCCGGCTGATGACCGCCTTTCATCGCACGCTCGACGAGCTTTGGGACCAGGCGGCGCCGCGCACCGTGCTCGACGTCGGCTGTGGCGAGGGCGTGCTGACCCACGAGTGGGCTCAGCGGCTCGGCGACGGGCGGATCGTCGGGATCGACCTCGACGACGAGAAGCTGGCCGCCGAGTGGGAGAAGCGCCAGCGAGCGAACCTCGAGTACCGCTGCGAGGAGGCAACGCAGCTGTCGTTCGCCGACGGCGAGTTCGACATGGCGAGCGCGATCGAGGTGCTCGAGCACGTCCCGGACCCGGAGGCGACGGTCGCGGAGATGGCGCGCGTCGCCAGCCGCTATCTGCTCGTCTCGGTCCCGCGCGAGCCGCTCTGGCGCGGGCTGAACGTGGCCCGCGGCGCCTACTGGGGCTCGCTCGGCAACACGCCGGGGCACGTCAACCACTGGTCGAAGCGGAGCTTCGTGGAGCTGCTCTCGCGCCACGGCGAGGTCGTCGAGGCCCGTTCGCCGTTCCCGTGGACGATGTTGCTCGTGCGTCTCTAGGTCCAACACGTGCCAGAGGGCGAGCCGCAAGCAGGCAGCTACGGCAGAGGCGCGGCGATCCTCTCGGTGGGGATCGGCGTCACCGGGCTGATCACCTACGCCTACTTCGCGCTCGCCAGCCACTCACTTTCGGAGTCCGACTACGGCGGGATAACCCTGCTCTGGTCGGCCGTGTTCGTCACCGTCTCGGTGCTCTATCGCCCGGTCGAGCAGCTGCTGTCGCGGACGATCGCCGACCGCGCCGCCCGCGGCGGGACCGGCAACAGCCATCTGCGCGTAGCGGCGACGATCCAACTCGCGCTCGGGATCGCCTTTGCGATCGTCGCGCTTGCGCTGCGCGGGCCGTTGCAGGACGACCTGTTCAGCGGCTCGGCGACGCTCTACTGGGTGCTGATCGTCGCCGTGCTCGCCTACGCGGTGAGCTACTTCGCGCGCGGTTTCCTCGCCGGCTCGCACCGTTTCGGCCTCTACGGCGGGCTGGTCTTCATGGAGGCGGTGTCGCGCTGCCTGTTCGCGCTGGCAGTCGCCGTTGGCATCGCGTCGGGACAGTCGGTCGTCGCGCTCGGCATCGCAGCGGCGCCGATCGTCTCGCTCGCCGTCGTGCCTTGGGCGCTCGGACGGCGGATGGTCAACCCGCCGGCGTTGTCCGACGAGGAAGTGGCCGAGGCACGGCTGCTCGACGATGCGGCGACCGGCGAGCCGAGCGGCGAGCCTGAGTTCACGCTCTCGAACGGCGCCGGCTTCGCTGTCGCCGTCCTGGCGATCATGCTCGCTGAGCAGACGTTCCTCAATGCCGGCCCGCTGATCGTCAAGGCAACGACCGACGGTCCCGACGGGGCCGCGCTCGCCGGCTTCACCTTCAACGTGCTGCTGATCGCCCGCGCGCCGCTGCAGCTGTTCCAGGCGATCCAAACGTCGATCCTTCCCCACCTCACGCGCTTGCGCGCCGGTGGCGAGAGCGATCCGTTCCGGCGCAGCGTCAACGTCACGCTGACCGCGATCGCCGCCTTCGCCGGCTGCGTCGCGCTGGTGATGCTGGCGATCGGCCCGTGGCTGATGGATCTTGTGTTCGGCGGCGACCTCGCCTACCACCGGCTTGGGCTAGTGCTGATCTCGCTCGGCATGGGCCTGTACCTAGCCGCCGCGACGCTCAACCAGGCGCTGCTCGCGCGTGCTCACGCCCGCGCCGCCTGTGCCTGCTGGCTCGCCGCCGCGACGGCCTACGTCGGCTTCCTATTGATTCCCGGCTTCGACGACCGCGTCGTCCAGGTCGAGATCGGCTATGCCGGTGGCGCGCTGGTGCTCTGCTCGCTGCTCTACGCGCTCTACCGCCGCTCTCACTGAGTAGGTTTCTCGCCCACGACGATGCAGGAGGGACCGACCAGATGAGCAGGACACCCGCCGTTGGCGAGCAGGCGCCGGACTTCACCCTGGAGGGGACGGCTGGCCCGTTCACGCTGTCTGAGCACCGCGGCGAGAAGGTCGTGCTGCTGTTCTATCCGGGCGACGACACCCCGGTCTGCACGAAGCAGTTCTGCTCCTACCGCGACAACGCCGAGGCGTTCGGCGCGCTCGGCGCGACGGCGGTCGGGATCTCAGGGAAGGGCGTCGAGTCGAAGCAGGAGTTCGCCGACAAGCATGAGCTGACGGTGCCGCTACTGGCCGATCCCGACCACGCCGTGTCGAAGTCCTACGACTGCTGGTCGAAGCTGCGCGGCACGCGCCGCTCAGTGGTGATCGTCGACGAGCAGGGCGTCGTGCGCCACCGTCACGACCACACGCTCGGCCTCGACTTTCAGACGGTCGCGGACATCAAGCAAGCGTTAGAGAGGCTCTAAACAGCTGTAAGCATCGAGCCGCCGCAGTTGCGGCAGCGGACGTTGACGAGGTCGGACATGCGGGCGATCGTCGAGTGCGAGCCGCAATCCGGGCACTGCGAGCGGAGCTCGAAGCGGGTCAGGCAGTAGACGCAGCGGTACCGCCCGGGGAGGTTGGTGGCGCGCAGCCACGGCTCGCCGCACGAAGGGCAGGGGGGCCCAAGGTCGATCCGTTCCTCATCGGCCATCGAAGGATTCTGGCGGGTCGCCCGGACCGGCGAGCTCAGCCCGCTCCGAGAGCGACTCCGTGGCCGCGCAGCCAGGCATCGGCGTCCATCGGACGGCCACCGGCGGGCTGGACCTCGAGCAGCTCCAAGGCGCCGTCTGTAGCGCCGTAGAGCAGCCGCCCGTCGTGGGCGGCGAGCGCTCCGGGCGCGGGCGCGGCGTCGGACTCGGCAAGCGCGACGCGCCGAACGCCCAGACGCTCGAAGCCGTCGGGCTCGACGTAGGTCCCGACGTGCGGGGTCAGGGCGCGGACGCGGCGCTCGAGCGCCGCGGCGCCTAGCTGAGGGTCGAGCAGCCGCTCCTCGCGATCGATCTTCTCCGCGTAGGTAACGCCGTTCTCGCCCTGAGATTGAGGCGTTGGCAGCGTGTCGAGCGCCTCGACGAGCAGGTCGCCACCGAGCGCGGCGAGGCGTTCGGCGAGGCTGCCGTAGTCGTCGTCGGGACCGATCGGCTCGTTGCGGACCATGTAGACGGGACCGGCGTCGAGCTCGGCGACCGGCTCCATGATCGCGACCCCGGTCTCGCTGTCGCCCGCCTCGATCGCACGCTCGATCGGGGCGGCGCCGCGCCAGCGCGGCAGCAGCGACGGGTGGACGTTGAGCCAGGTGTGCGCGGCGAGCAACTCGTCGCCGATGATCGCCCCGTAGGCGCAGACGCACGCGGCCTCCGGCTCCGCGGCGGCAATCCGCGCCAGCGAGTCGGGATCGTTGACCTTCTCTGGCTGAAAGGTGTCGATGCCGAGCTCGCGGGCTCGCTCGACGACTGGTGGCGGCGAGACCTTGCGACCGCGGCCCTGGCGGCGGTCGGGACGGCTGACGACAAGCTGGGGTCGGTGCGGAGACGCCGCAAGGTGGTCGAGGACGACAGCCGCGAAGTCCGACGTCCCGAGGTAGACGGTGCGCACGTGGCGGCTCAGGCTGCTTGCTCGGCGGCGCGCTCGCGCTCTTGGCGCTCGCGGTCGCGCAGCTCGCGCATCGCCCGGCGGCGCTGATCGCGACTGGTGCGCTCGAGAATCAGCACTCCGTCGAGGTGGTCGATCTCATGCTGGATCACGCGTGCCTCGAGACCGGAGGCCTCGACGATGCGCGGCTCACCGAGCTCGTCGTGGGCGCGGACACGCACGTGGACCGGGCGCTCGACGTCGACGTTGACGCCGACGATCGACAGACAGCCCTCCTCGCCCTCCTCCTGCTCGTCGCTGCTCCACTCGACCTCCGGGTTGACGAGCGCGACCAGCGGCGCGTCGGGACCGACGCGGTAGACCAGTAGCCGCTGCGAGATGCCGAGCTGCGGCGCGGCCAGCCCGACGCCGAGCGCGTCGTCCATCAGCCCCGCCATCCGCGACACCTGACGGCGCAGGCCCTCGTCGAAGTTGTCGACCTCGATCGCGCGGCTCTTCAACACCGGATCGCCGAACTGGCGGATGAACGACATCGCCGCCGCACGGCGGGCAAGCGTCTCCGGGTCGAGCTGGGTCTCCTGCTCCTCCAGCTCGTCCGGGCTGTCGTGCTCGTCGGCCATCGCCTCCAATCGTAACGCTCGTAACGTCCCCGGTCCTATTGCGGGTCGACGTCGACCGCGTACTTGACCGGGCCAAGCGCGCGGTTGGCCACCGTCGCCTCGACCGCTGTCCGCACCGCGACGATCGCCGCCGCGCGGTCGGTCGCCTTGACGACGAGCTGGAAGCGCTCCCGCCCCTTGAGCCGGAACAGCGGAGCTGGTCCGAGAACCGGGATCTGCGCCGCTCGGATCAAGGCGAGAACGGCATCTGCCGCCGCCTTCGCGGGCGCGGGCTGCTCAGATGAGCAGACAACCCGGATCAGCGATCCGTAGGGCGGGTAGGAGAGGGCCTCGCGGCGGGTCAGCTCGACGTCGAGGAAGCCGTCGGCGTCGTGGCCGGCGGCGAAGCGCAGCGCCGGCGCCGCGGGGTCGAGCGCTTGGACGACCACCCTCCCCTCACTGCCGCCGCGGCCGCTGCGACCCGCGAGCTGGGCGACGAGCGCGAACGTCCGCTCCTCGGAGCGGAAGTCGGGGAAGCGCAGCGTCGAGTCTGCGTCGAGCACGACGCCGAGCGTGACGTCGGGGAAGTCGTGGCCCTTGGCGACCATCTGGGTGCCGACCAGCACTCCCCCCTCCGCGGCCTCGAACCGCTCGAGCGCCTCCGCGGCGCCTCCGCGCGTGGCGGTGTCGGCGTCGAGGCGGAAGACGGGCAGCGGGTCCATCAGGCGCTCGAGCTCGACGCCGAGCTGCTCGGTCCCGACGCCGTGGCGGGCGAGCGACACCGATCCGCAGTCGGGGCAGCTGTCGGGGACCCGCTCGCGGTGGCCGCAGTGGTGGCAGGAGACCCTGCCGGCCGACTTGTGCAGCACCAGCGTGACGTCGCAGTTCGGGCACTCCCAGACGCGACCGCAATCGCCACAGGTGAGGAAGTTCGACCAGCCGCGCCGGTTCAGCAGCACGATCGCCTTCTCGCCGGCGCGGCGCACCTCCTCGAGCGCATCGCGCGTCCGCTGGTGCAGCGGGCCCTTGACCCCGGCCATCCCGACCAGCTCGACCGGCGGCAGCGGACGGCCGTCGACGCGCTGCGGCAGCCGCACCCGGTCGTAGCGACGGACGCTCTCCGGGCGCGGCGTGGCGCTGCCGACCAGCAGCAGCGCGCCGCACTCGCTCGCGCGGCGCTCGGCGACCGTGCGGGCGTCGTAGCGCGGGTCGCCCTCCTGCTTGTAGGAGCCGTCGTGCTCCTCGTCGACGACGATCAGGCCGACGTTCTCCAGCGGCGCGAAGACCGCCGAGCGCGGTCCGACGGCGACGCGGGCGTCGCCGCTACGCAAGCGCGCCCACTCGTCGTAGCGCTCGCGTGTGGTGAGCTGGGAGTGCAGGACCGCGACTGTGTCGCCGAAGCGCTCGACGAAGCGGCCGGCGGTCTGTGGCGTGAGGCCGATCTCGGGAACGAGGACGATCGCGGTCTGCCCGCGCTCGAGGACCTCCTCGACGGTGCGCAGGTAGACCTCGGTCTTGCCGCTGCCGGTGACGCCGTGGAGGAGGATCGGTGCGGGTGCGGGCGGGGCGGTACGCGGCGGTGGCGAGGTGCCCGATCCGCTTGGGAACCGC
>JBIOUS010000066.1:0-5494 GCA_044867325.1 Thermoleophilaceae bacterium
CCAGGTTGGGCTGGTAGCCCACCGCCGAGGGCATCCGGCCGAGGAGGGCCGAGACCTCGGACCCAGCCTGGGTGAAGCGGAAGATGTTGTCGATGAACAGGAGCACGTCGCGACCCTCGTCGCGGAAATACTCGGCCATGGTCAGGCCGGTCAGGCCGATGCGCAGGCGCGCGCCGGGCGGCTCGTTCATCTGGCCGAAGGCCATGACGGTCTTGGCGATGACGCCCGACTCGGTCATCTCGGCCAGAAGGTCATTGCCCTCGCGCGACCGCTCTCCCACGCCCGCGAAGACCGAGTAGCCACCGTGCTCCTCGGCGACGTTGCGGATCAGCTCCTGGATGATGACGGTCTTGCCGACGCCGGCACCGCCGAAGACGCCGACCTTGCCGCCCTTGGCGAACGGGGCGATCAGGTCGATGACCTTCAGCCCGGTCTCGAACACCTCGGTCGCCGTGGTCTGGTCGTCGAACGCCGGAGCCGCGCGATGGATGGGATAGGTCTGCTCGGCGTTCACCGGACCCTTGTTGTCAATCGGACGGCCCAGAACGTCGAACACGCGGCCGAGCGTGGCCGGTCCTACCGGGACGCTGATCGGCGCACCTGTGTCGTGGGCGTCGGCGCCACGTGCGAGCCCGTCGGTCGTGGTCATGGCCACCGCACGGACCCAGTTGTTGCCGAGGTGCTGCTGAACCTCGCACACGAGCGGCGAACCCTCTCGCTCGATCTCGACTGCGTTGAAGATCGCGGGCAGGTGACCCTGCGGAAACTCTATGTCTACGACGGGTCCCGTGATCGCGATCACGCGGCCGGTGGTCGGCGCGGCTACAGCCATTGCTTGTTTGCTCCTTCTTCCACGATCAGGCCGCTTCGGCGCCGGTCGCGATTTCGATCATCTCGCGCGTGATGTTCGCCTGGCGAACCTTGTTGTAGGTGAGAGTGAGGTCCTCGATCAGCTCCTGCGCGTTCTCGGTGGCGTTCTTCATGGCCACCATCTGGGCCGAGTAGAAGCTCGCGGTCAGCTCGAGCGTGGCCTGGAAGACGCGCGTCGCGACGTAGCGCGGCACGAGCTGCTCGAGGACCGCGGCGGGGCTTGGCTCGAAGATGAACTGGTTGCCGGGTATGCCCTCCACGTCAGTGCTCGGCTCGATCGGCAACAGCCGCTCGACGACAGGCCGCTGGACGAGGGTCGAGATGAAGCGCGGATAGACGAGGTCAATCGCGCTGTACGTCCCGGCGATGTAGTCATCGGTGATGAGTCGCGCCAATGGCAGCACGGCCGCGAAGTCCGGCCGCTCGCCGTAACCGTCGAAGGTGGCCGCGATCGGCACGTGTGCTCGGCGCATCGCGGCATGACCCTTGCGGCCGACTGTGACGACCGCGAGCTCACCCGCGCTGCCCGTTATCTCTTCAGACGCACGTCGGATGACGTTCGTGCTCAGCGAGCCGGCCAAACCTCGGTCGCTGGTCAGCAACACCACGAGGCGCGTACCACCCTCGCGTTGCGCCAGAAGTGGATGCTCGTCGCCGCCAAGCACCGCGGCGAGATCGGCGAGGACCTCGTCGATCTTCTCCGAATACGGCCGTGCCTGAAGCGTCGCGTCCTGCGCGCGCTTCAGTTTCGAGGCAGCGACGAACTGCATGGCCCGCGTGATCTGCTTGATGTTGCGGACCGATGAGATGCGCCGCCGGATCTCGCGCTGACTTGGCACTTGGCTAGATCGTGAACTGCGACTTGAAGGCTTCGGTCGCGCTGCGCAGTGCGCCGACGATCTCGTCGTTCAGCTCAGGCTTCGATCCGAGCGTCTGGAGCACGTCCGGGTGGTCAGACTCGAGGAAGCGATAGAAGCGCTGCTCGAAGTCGCGGATGCGCGGCGTGGGAACGTCATCGAGGTAGCCGTTCGTGACGACCCACAGGATGGCGACCTGCTTCTCAACCGCGAGGGGCTCGAACTGCGGCTGCTTGAGCACCTCGGACGTCTTCTCGCCGCGGGTCAGCTGGTCGCGCGTCGCCTTGTCGAGGTCGGACGCGAACTGCGCGAACGCCGCGAGCTCGCGGTACTGGGCAAGGTCGAGCTTCAACGGCCCGGCAACCTTGCGCATGGCTTTGGTCTGGGCTGCGCCACCAACGCGCGAGACGGAGATGCCCACGTTCAGCGCCGGGCGCTGGCCCGCGTTGAACAGGTCCGACTCGAGGTAGATCTGGCCGTCCGTGATCGAGATCACGTTGGTCGGGATGTACGCCGACACGTCATTGGCCTGCGTCTCGATCATCGGTAGCGCGGTCAGCGAGCCGCCGCCGTTCTCCTCGTTGAGGCGCGCGGCACGCTCGAGCAGGCGGCTGTGCAGGTAGAAGACGTCGCCCGGATACGCCTCGCGCCCGGGTGGGCGGCGCAGCAGCAGCGACATCTCGCGGTACGCCCACGCGTGCTTGGTCAGGTCGTCGTAGACGCACAGGGCGTCCTTGACCAACCCTCCGTCGAGCTCGACGCCGTTCTCCATGATCTCTTCGCCCATCGCCGCGCCGGAGTACGGGGCGAGGTACTGGACCGGAGCGGGATCCTCCGCGCCGGCGACGACCACGATGGTGTGTTCCATCGCGCCGTATTGCTCGAGCACGGCGACCGTCTTGGCGACGGTCGACAGCTTCTGCCCGATCGCAACGTAGATGCAGACCAGGCCTTTGCCCTTCTGGTTGATGATCGTGTCAATCGCGATCGCCGTCTTGCCTGTCTGGCGGTCGCCGATGATCAGCTCGCGCTGGCCGCGTCCGATGGGGATCAGCGCGTCGACCGCCTTGATGCCGGTCTGGACCGGCGTGTCGACGCTTTTGCGGACGATGACGCCTGGCGCGATGCGCTCCACGGGGCGTGTCGACGTCGCGTTGATCGGACCCTTGTCGTCCAGCGGACGCCCGAGTGGGTCGACGACGCGGCCGATCAGGGCGGCACCGACGGGCACCTCGACGACACGTCCAGTGGTCTTGACCTGGTCGCCTTCCTTGATCTGCTTGAAGTCACCCAGGATGACCGCGCCGACAGTCTCCTCCTCCAGGTTGAGGGCCATGCCGTAGACCCCACCCGGAAACTCGAGCAGCTCGGACGCGAGCGCGCCCTCGAGGCCGTAGACCTGGGCGATGCCGTCGCCGACCTCGACGACAGTGCCGACCGAACGCGTCTCGACGCCGGCGTCGAACTGGTCGATCGCCGACTTGATGATTGTTGTGATCTCGTCAGCCTTGATGGCCATGCGTGACTCCTAGTGAGTGAAGGTGCCGCTGGTGATCCGCTCGCGGAGGCGTTCGAGCCGGCCGCGGACGCTGCCGTCAAGCAGCAGATCGCCCATCCGGACCTGGATTCCGCCGAGCAGCGCGGGGTCGACTGCGAGGCTGAGCTCAATCTTCTTGCTGGTCATCTTCTCGAGCCTCTCGCGCAGCGCGGCGACCTCAGCCGGCTCGAGCTGTGCCGCGCTCGTGGCTGTCGCCTCGACGATGCCTGCCTGCCTGTTGTACAGGCGCCGGTACTCGCGTGCGATGCCGGGCACGATCTGGAGCATCCGTCGGCGCAGGACGATGCCCATGAGGTTGTTGAGCGGGTCGAGCATCTGTCCGTCAAACAGGCCGCGGAACGCCCCGTGACGCTGCTCGAACGGAACGGAAGGGTCCTCAAGCCTGCGTACGACCGCCGGATTGGAGACAGAGGCGGCGGCGATATCGAGCTGGCTGAGCCACTGCTCGACGGTGCCGTCACGCTGCGCGATCTCGAATACTGCCTCGGCGTAGCGCCGGGCAGCGGTCGAGCTCGACGGAGAGTGGGCCACGGAGCTAGCTCCGCTCCGCTGGCTGCGTGGTCGGCCGGACCTCGGTAAGGAACTGATCGACCAGGCGGCGCTCGCGCTCGCTCGTCATCGTCTCGCCCACGACTCGGCCCGCGGCCGCGAGCGCGAGCTCGGCGACCTGCGAACGGACGTCGGCAAGAGCGCGTTCCCTTTCGGCGTTGATGTCGGCTGCCGCCCGCTCGCGCATCTGCTCGAGCTGGGAGCGAGTGGCCGCCATGTCGCGCTCCCGATTCTCGTCAGCGAGACGTTGAGCACGGGCAAGGATCTCTTCGGCTTCCTGGCGCGCCGTCGTGATCGCGGACAGGCGCTCCGCCGCGGTCTGCTCGCGCTCCTGGCGAGCGATGTCTGCGTCACGGAGGCCCTGCTCGATGCGGTCCCTGCGGTCATTGAGCATCTTCGAGACAGGCTTGAAGAAGATCATCCAGATGACCGCGAGGAACACGATGAAGTTCACGGCGGCGACGATCACCCAGAAGATGTTGATCGTCAGCCCCGCGTGCTCAGCCTCGAACAGCGCCGTTGCGGCGCGGCCGGCGCCAGATGCGGCGGCGAGAAAGTCCATGTCGGTTTCGACCGGACCCTATGCGGGCTGGATGAAGATGGTCAGCAGGCCGACGACGATCGCGAGAACGCCGAGGCCTTCGGCGAAACCGGCGAGGATGATCGCCAGGCCGCGGATCTGACCGCCGGCATCCGGATTACGGCCGATTGCGCCGGCAGCAAGCCCACCGAGGATGCCGATGCCGATGCCGGGGCCGATCACCCCGATGGCTGCGAGTCCCGCTCCGATGTAGTCCACTATTCCTTCTCCCTGTTGAATTGATGACTGATTTAGTGCGCCGGCGCCGGTTGGCCTTCGACGGCGTTCATTGCGTCCTCCGCAATGTGCCCCTCTTCGTCGTGATGACTCTCGATCGCCGTAAGTATGAAGACGAGCGACAGCACGCTGAAGATGACTGCCTGGATGAGGTTGAGCATGCCCTCGAGCAGCAGCAGAGCGACCGGCAGTAGCACGACGGTCAACGCTGTTACGACGCCGATCGCGACCTCGCCGGCATAGATGTTGCCGAAGAGTCGCATCGAGAGCGTGATTGGCTTGACGAACTCGAGCATCAGCTCGATGAGGCCGACGAACATCGCTATGAACCCGGCGCCGATGCCGTTCTTGAATTCGTAGAACGGGAAGAACTTGCCGAGGTAGCCACGGACGCCGAGCTTGCGAAAGCCTTCGATCTCGAAGATGGCGAAGGCGGTCAGGGCAAGTCCGATGGTGATGTTGACGTCGCTGGTGGGCGCGCGCAGGAACTCGACCTTGCCGATCGGCGGCACGAGCCCGGCCCAATTGCATAGCAGGATGAGCAGGAAGAACGCCGCAAAGATCGGGATGTACGGCGCGGCCCGCGGACCGCCGATGGACATGCCGAAGTTGTGAATCGATTCATATGCCCATTCGGAGAAGTTCTGGAGCCTGCCAGGGACGTCGCTGCGCAGCCGGCCGAGGAAGAACGCGGCAATGAGAATCGCGCCGCCGATGATCCACATCGTGAACAGCGTCGAGCTGATGCCAGGCGCAAATGTCAGGATCTGGCCTGGCTCCGGCGCCTGTCCGATCACGGTCGCCGGAGAGGGAAACTCGAAGTTGCCATTGATGAAGCAGACC
>JBIOUS010000067.1:0-13031 GCA_044867325.1 Thermoleophilaceae bacterium
TTGCGGACGCCGGCGCGCAGACGCGCGCCCGGCGCCAGCGGCGGGGCTGGAGCGGTCGCGGCAGCCGGGGGCTCGACGCCGCGGGCGACCGGAGAGTCGGGCTGATCTCCCACGCTACGAGGTTAGCCCGAAGTGGGCGGCGATCATCGGGGTCACGTCGCGAAGATGTGGCTGAGCCGGCTGCTCGGGGAGCGCGTCGACACCGCAGGTGAGCAGCACGCCGAGCGAGTCGCAGCTGTGCAGCGAGCCGTGGCTGCCACCGTCCTGGTGGTGCGATCCACCCCAGTCGACGAACTCGTAGCCCGGGGTGGCTGACAGCAGCACGTCGCCCGCGCGCGAGCAGCTGAGCGCGGACCAGAGACGACCGAGCGCGTCCGGGTAGTCGCCGAACTCGAGCTTTCCGGCGGCGACCGTCAAGTCGAGCACCGACAGATCGCCGTCGAGCATCCAGCGCTGACCGCGGCCGTCAAGGAGCTCGCCGTCAGGACGGAAGCGCAGCTCCCCCACCACACCGGCGACGACTGCGTCCTCACCCTCACGCCAAGCAGTCAGGTCGACGCCCTCGATGCCGCGCAGCTGACGCGTCAGGCGCGGCAGCATCCGCTCGCGGCGCGCCGGGTCGAGCACGTAGACCATCGCCGACCGAGCGCCCGGGCAGACCGCCAGCTCGGCCTCCTCCGGCGCGCTGTCGCTCGGCGTCAGCACACGCCAGTCGCCGAGGTGATGGGCGAGGTTGAGCGGCTGCTCGACGAGGCTCTGCGAATGGTCCGACATCACGATCACCGCGTGGTCGTCGAGGAAGGCGTCGACACCGCCGGCGGCATGGAAGACCCGCTCGAGCGCGCGGTCGGCCTCGGCGATCGACGTCGGCTGGGCGTCGGGGCCCTCGCGATGCGAGTACGTGTCGTTGTCGGGCAGCGACAGCAGCATGAAGTCGAACAGGTCGTGCTCGACCAGATAGGAGCCGACGCAGCCCGCGTGACGGTCGCGCTGGCCGGGCATCCCGAGCGTCGACGAGCAGCCGGTGTGGCGGGAGTCGAACAGGTCGGCGTAGAAGAGCTCGCGCGCGCCCCAGGTCGGGTGGCGGAACTGCGCGGCCTCGGCGATCCGGCGGTAGCGCGAGTCGCCGGCAGGCTCGTGACGGTAGCGGCCGCGGTAGATCAGGTAGGTCGTGCAGGCCGTCCGCAAGCCAGCGTCGTCGAGCTGCTCGAAGACCGTGCGGCGATCCTGGACGAGGTGCGCCAGGTTCATGTTGTAGACGGTGTCCTGCAGCGAGCGAAAGACACCGAAGGCGCGCGTGGCGGGAAACGACGAGCCGTACTCGACGTAGCGTTCCTCGCCGCGGTGGTACCAGTTCATCGACGGGATCAGATGCTCGTCGGGGCCCAGGCCGGTCGTGATCGCCGACGCCGCGACCGGCGTCAGCGACGGGAAGGTCGAGACGCAGTTGCGCGCGTAGTCACCGCGCCGGACCAGCTCGGCGAGGACCGGCGCCTGTCCGTCGGCGACCGCGCGGTCGAGCGCGGACGGGCTCAGTGCGTCGATGACCGCGAGGACGAGCTTCTTCGGAGCGCCGGTCACCGCAAGATCCGCAGACCCGCGTACTTGCGGTCGGCGGCGGCGCGGCCCCTGACGAGCACCAGCGCGAAGGCGATCAGCGCCAGGAACGAGACCGGCGGCAGGAAGATCGCGACAGCGGCGAGGACGAGCGCCGCGGCGTCCGCGTAGATCGTGAGGAATCCGGCCGCATCGTCATCGAGGCGCCGGGCCGCACGCGACAGCAAGCTGAAGACCGCGAGATAGGCGAGCGCCGCACAAGCCACGCCCGCAATCAGACCGGGCAGCGCCGCGTGTCCCCCAGCCGCCAGCGAACCGGCGAACAGCAACGCGCCGAGCGTGACGCTGAGCAGCAGGCCGGCCCGCGCCATCAGACTTTGGTTCGCCCCCGAACGTTCGGCTATGTACCAAACCACCGCGAGCACCAGGATCGCGAACAGGAAGCCGGGGCTCTCGAGGAAGCTCCAATCGGTGCCGCTGAAGTCGATCCCGATGTCGCCACGCGCCAGCGCGCCGGTCAGCAGCGGCGGCAGGAACGGCCGGATGCCGACCGAGCCGGCGAGGCCGGCTCCGGTTCCGATGTCCATTACGAGGCTGATTGGCTTGGGGCGAGGTCCGAGGGTCGGTACGCTGGAGCGCGTGACGATAGACCACGACGGCAAGACGCCGAGCGGTCTGCCGCGAGGACGCGCGCCGTACGCGGCGAACCACCGGACATGAGCCCACCGCCAAACCCGCCCGAGCGCTCGACGCGCCGCGATCTCGAGCGCTATGCCGGGCTCTTCTCCGCACGCACTCGCGTGATGACCTCGTCGGCGACGCGCGACCTGATGGCGATGAGCGACCGCGCCGACGTGATCTCGTTCGCCGGCGGCCTGCCGGACACCTCGAGCTTCCCGCCGGAGATCTTCGCGGCGATGACCGCGCGGATCGCCGACGAGTCGTGTGCGCGGGCGCTGCAGTACGGCCCCACCGATGGCCTCGCCGAGACCAAGGGCTGCATCGTCGACGTGATGGCCGCCGAGCAGATGACCATCGATCCCGACGACGTGCTCGTCACGACCGGCGGCCAGCAGGTGCTCGACCTCGTCACCAAGACGCTGATCGATCCGGGCGACACGATCGTCGCCGAGGGTCCCTCCTACCCCGGCGCACTGAACGCCTTCCAGGCCTACCAGGCAAACGTCGTCCAGGTCGACATGGACTCGGATGGGATGCGCGTCGACCTGCTCGAGGAGACGCTCGACCGTCTCGACCGCGAGGGCAAGCGGCCGAAGTTCATCTACACCGTGCCGAGCTTCCAGAACCCGGGCGGCGTGACGATGTCGCTGCCGCGCCGCAAGCGGCTCGTCGAGGTCGCGCGCGAACGTGAGCTGCTCGTGCTCGAGGACAACCCCTACGGCCTGCTCCGCTACGAGGGCGAGCCCCTCCCCACGCTCCACTCGCTCGACGGCGGCGTCTACGTGATGTACCTCGGCACGTTCTCGAAGATCTTCTCCCCCGGCCTACGGCTCGGCTGGGTCGTCGCCCCGCCGCCGGTGCTGGCGCGAATCAACCTCGGCAAGCAGCAGGCCGACCTCTGCACCTCGACGCTGTCGCAGATCCTCGTCCACGCCTACTTCGAGCACCACGACTGGCGCGAGTACGTCAGGTCGCTGACCGAGCTCTACCGCGCGCGGCGCGACACGATGCTCGACGCGCTCGCCGAGCACTTCCCCCCGCAGGCCGAATGGACGCGACCCGGCGGCGGGCTGTTCATCTGGGCGACGCTGCCGGAGTTCATCGACACCGGCGACCTGCTCGCCGCCGCGCTGCGCGACAACGTCGCCTTCGTACCCGGCGAGGGCGCCTTCCTCGACGGCCGCGGACGCAGCTCGATGCGACTCAACTTCTCCGGCGCGAACGAGGATCAGATCCGCGAGGGGATCCGGCGGATCGGCGAAGTGGTCAAGGAGCAGGTCGCGCTCTACGGCACGCTCACCGGCGAGCCGGCACCGGCGCCACCGCGTCACGACGCGGTTGCCGACGCGGCTGAGACCGACGAGGACCAAGGGGCGCGGGTCGTCGAACTGCCGCGCCGAGCCGAGCGCGAGCGGCGCGCCCGACGCTCGTGAGCAAGATCGCCGTCCTCGCGGGCGGCAGCTCGTTCGAGCGCCAGGTATCGCTGCGATCGGGTGCACGCGTCGAGGACGCGCTCGAGCGCCTCGGCCACGAGGTGATCGCGATCGACGCCGGCCAGGACCTGATCCACCGGCTGCGCGACGAGCGGCCCGACGCCGCCTTCGTCGCGATGCACGGTCGCGACGGCGAGGACGGCACGATCCAGGAGCTGCTCGAGATCCTCGGACTGCCGTACACCGGGTCGGGCGTGCCGGCCTGCGTGCGCGCGATGGACAAGGTGCTGACCAAGCACCTGCTCGACGAGCACGACGTGCCGACACCAGAGTTCTTCGCCTTCAACCAGACGGCGTTTCGCGAGCTCGGCGCGGCGGACGCACTGCCGGCGATCGAGGAGCGGCTCGCCTTCCCGATCGTCGTGAAGCCGTCGAGCCAGGGATCGGCTCTCGGGATCAAGTTCGCGCGCACCGCGGCCGACGTGCCGGCCGCGCTCGTGGCGGCGTTCTCCTACGACGCAAAGGTCCTGCTGGAGCGCCATATCGACGGACGCGACCTCGCGGTGTCCGTGCTCGACGGGTCCGACGGACCGGAGGCGCTGCCAGTCGTGGAGGCTGTGCCGACCGGAGGCGCGGACGGCGACTTCTACGACTTCCAGGCCCGCTACGAGATCGGCCGCACGGAGTTCATCTGCCCTGCCGAGCTGCCCGCCGAGATCACGGAGCGCGCGCAGGAGCTCGCATTGCAGACCTACGAACTGCTCGGCTGCTTCGGCTTCGGCCGCGTTGATCTGATGCTCGACGCCGCCGGCGAGCTCTACGTGCTCGAGGCCAATCCGATCCCCGGCCTCACCGAGACCAGCCTGCTCCCGCAGGCCGCCGCGGAGGCCGGCATCGGCTTCGACCAGCTCGTCGACAGGATCCTGCAGTCAGCGTTCAACAGACGCTGACTAACTGTCCGCCTGGAAGTCCTCCGGAGTCACATTGTCGAGGAAGTCCTTGAACTTCTCGACGACCTCCTCGGTGTCCTCGACCTCGTGCTCGAACTCGATCGCCGACTCGGTGATGACCTCGTCGGCGGCGAAGATCGAGGCGCCGGTGCGGACGGCGAGCGCGAGGGCGTCGGAGGGTCGCGAGTCGATCTCCATCTCGCGGCCGTTGAGCTGCAAGGTGATCGACGCGTAGAACGTGTTCTCGCGCAGTTCGGTCACCGAGACCTTGGTGCACTCGACGTCGAGTTCGCCGAGAACGTCGCTGATCAGGTCGTGGGTCATCGGCCGCGGGGTGTTGGCTCCCTGCAGCTTCATCAGGATCGCGGCGGCCTCGGGATGGCCGATCCAGATCGGCAGGAACTTGTTCCCGTCGCGCGTCTTGAGGAGCACAATTGGCTGTTTGCCAACCATGTCGAAGCTGACGCCGTAGATGACCATCTCCTGCATTGCGCGAAAGTCTAGACGCGCCGCTCGGCCGGTCCCCCGTTGGCTCGCTAGAATCGCCGACCCCGGGCGATTAGCTCAGTCGGTTAGAGCGCGTCTCTGATAAGGACGAGGTCCCTGGTTCGAATCCAGGATCGCCCACTCTCGGGTCAGGCAGCGCGAATCGCGTCGCGGCGGGCCTGCTCGACGAGCCGCTCGGCGAGCTCCTCGGCCTCACTCGCAGTGTCGAAGTCGACCTCGACCCGACAGCCGTTGCCCTTGGCCTTGGCACGGACCGGTCGTCCGAGCGCGGAGGACAGCGCCTCTTCGACCGCGGCGACAGCAGCGGCGTGGTCGGGATGGACCTCCACCGACTTCCGCTCCGGTGGGCCGCCGGCCTCGAGCTCACGGGCGCGGCGCTCGGTCTCGCGGACGGACCAGCCGTGTTCCCGCGCGTCCCGTCCCAGGGTCTTTCGATCCTGATGGTCTTTGCAGGTCAGGATCGCGCGGCCGTGTGCCTCGCTGAGATCGCCGGACTCGATCGCCTCGAGCACCTCGTCCGGCAGCTCGAGCAGTCGTACGAGGTTCGACACGGCGACGCGGCTCTTGCCGACCCTCCGCCCGACCTCGGCCTTCGACAGCCCGAGGTCGTCGACGAGCATCGAGCAGGCACGGGCCTCCTCGACAGGATTGAGGTCGACGCGCGCCATGTTCTCGGCCAGCGCAAGGTCGAGTCGCTCCCAGTCCTCGGTTTGACGGACGACGGCGGGGATCGCATCCAGCTCGGCCAGCCGCGAGGCGCGCAGGCGGCGCTCGCCGGCGATCAGCTCGTACTTCCCGCCCGCCAGCGGCCGTACGACCACAGGCTGTAGGACCCCGCGTGAGCGGATCGACTCAGAGAGCGCGACCAGGGCCTCCTCGTCGAACTCGCGCCGTGGCTGGCGCGGGTTCGGCTCGATCAGCTCGACCGGCACTTCGCGCAGACCGGTCTCGTCCGTCGCGGACGGCAAGATCGCGGACAGGCCCCTGCCCATCCCACGGCGCCCAGCCTTAGGCTCAGGCTCACGGTCAAGCACGTGCTGCTACCTCCTTGGCAAGCTTGAAATATGCGGCCGATCCGGCGCTCTGCGGAGCGTGCCGAACGACCGGCAGTCCATAGCTCGGAGCCTCTCCCACCCTGACGTTGCGGGGGATCACAGTGTCGAAGACCAGGTCGGGAAAATGCTCGCGAACCTCACGCTCGACGTCTTGAGCGAGCCGGGTCCGACCGTCGTGCATCGTCAGCACCATCCCCGCAACCGTAAGCCTCGGGTTGAGCTCTCGCTGGATCAAGGAGAGCGTGTCGAGCAGGCCGGCGAGGCCCTCCAGCGCGAAATACTCGGTCTGAACGGGCACGAGCACCCGATCGGCCGCGACGAGAGCGTTGACCGTCAGCGGCCCGAGCGAGGGCGGACAGTCGAGAATCGTGAACAGGAAGCGGTCTCGAACGTCGCCGAGCTGCTCGCGCAGACAGGTCTCCGACCCGGTCATACGCGGAAGCTCGACCGTCGCGCCGGCGAGATCGGGGGTCGCGGGAACCGCCCAAAGATTCTCGAAGGGGGTTCGCTGAGCGGCCTCCGCGATCGTCAGGTCGCCACTGAGGCAGCTGTAGGCGTTCGGCTGGAGGTCCTTGGCTAGACCGACGCCGACCGTCGCGTTGCACTGAGGGTCTAGATCGACGAGAAGCGTCTCGTAGCCCGCGTCAGCGATGCTGGCGGCCACATTGACGGCGGTCGTGGTCTTACCCACACCACCCTTCTGATTCGCTATCGCGAAGACGGTTCCCATCGGCCTTGAAGGTACCCCCGGACGCGGTCGGACGGGGGGTGGGGCCACTCTAGTTCAAGGGCGAACGGTCGTGTCAGCCGGCTAGCGGACGCTTGGTCGCCATACCCGGCCGGCGTGGAAAGCGGTCCGGTGTCGTTTCGGTCTTCGTGTAGACGTAGAGATTGCGCTCTCTAGAGCCTTTGTATGGCCGAACCGGTACTGGCGGGCGTGGTGTCAAGCCAAGAACCTGCGCCGCTTGGTCACCCGCCTGCTCCTCAGCCGGATCCCGAGCCCCCTTCCAGGCAACGAGCGACCCTCCATGTTCCAGGAGTGGCGCCGCATACTCGACGAGGACAGCAAGGGACGAAAGCGCACGAGCGGTGACGACCTCGTATCCCTCCGCGCCGTCAGCGGCAGCCCACTCCTCGGCTCGTACGGGGATGGCGGTCGCATTGCCGATTCCCGCCTGAGTCGCGAGACGCGCGATGACCTCGCACTTGCGCGCTGTCGACTCGATCAGATCGACCTGGGCAGCCGGAAGCGCCGCGGCTAGGACGAGCCCCGGGAAGCCGGCGCCGGCCCCAAGATCGGCGATCTTCGTGGCCGCACGCAGCGGCGGCGCATCGAGACCCGACAGACCGTCTGCGATATGGACGTCGACAGCCCCCAGCGGATCGGTTATGGAGGTCGGCGGAGCGGGCTCGCCGGCCAAGGCGGTCAGAAGGGTTGCTAGCTGAGCTACCGATGAGTCTGCGAGATCGTGCTTGGTCGCCTGGGCGAGCAGGCGCTCGGCAGCCTTGTGCGGCAACCCGTGCTGGACTGCCAGAGCCTTGACCGTTTCGCGTGAAACGGTCAGGACGCGTGGTGGGCTACGGGTGTGATGACGAGACGGCGGTCGGGCTCGTCGCCCTCGCTATGGGTCTCGACGTCGGTGCGGTCGCGCACATAGAGGTGAACGACCTTGCGCTCGAGGGCCCGCATCGGCTCGAGCTCGACCGGGCGGTCGTACTCGAGCGCCTCGGCAATTGCGCGATCGGCCTGGCGATGAAGAGCCTCCTCACGGCGATCCCGATATCCAGCCGCATCGATCACCACCTGCTTGTCACGGTCGGCGTGAGGAAACACGATGCGAACAGCTAGATGCTGCAAGGAATCGATCGTCGTCCCGTGCTTGCCGATCAGCAGACCCAGATCGTCGCCATTGACCGTCGCCCGAAGCTCTTCGTCGGTCTCGGTTATGTCGACCTCGGCACGTAGGCCGAGCTCTTGGACGACGCGGATGACCAACGCGCGCAAACGCTCCGGCGGGTCGTCCGGGAGCGTCGTCGCAACCTCACGCCAGGTGGCCTCGTCCACCTCCCCAACGACACGGGCAGGACCATCGCCACCTTCAGCGACGACCACGAACCGGACGCAGTCCGCTGTGATCCCGGGAAAGCGCGGCTCGAGTTGCTTCAGTGCGTTCCACTTCGCCTCGCCGACGCCAATTCCTTCTGCCTCGACGTGCACGTCGATCTCCGTGCTGCGTTCGGCAGGCGTGTCTGCTCCATCCCCCATCGAGTGGGAGCCTACCGGCGACGGCCGGAGCGCTTCTTCTTCTTGCGCGGCGAGGGGGGCGGCGCCTTGGCCGACCCGTTGCCGCTCGCGTCGCCCTTGGAGTCCGAGCCCTTGGAGTCCTTGCCGGTCAACGCGGCAGCGCCGGCTGGCACCGCTGCACCGTCAGTCAGATCGGGGCGGGGATAGAGCTTGCGTACGACGAGCTGCTGACCGATCGTCCAAACGTTGGTCGTGATCCAGTAGACGATCAGACCGGCCTCGAAGTTGATGATGAAGATAACGAAGACGAACGGCAGCGCCATCATGATCCGCTGCTGCGTCTTGTCTCCGCCAATCGACGTGATCATCGTCGCGATCAGCTGCGTCCCGACGTACAGAACGATCATGAAGGCGAGCACGACCGGCTGATCGTTCAAGGGCTCAGCGAGGTTGTTGATCGGCCCGAACGCCGCGTTGCCTGCGATGTCCGCCTGGAAGGAGTCGCTTCGCAGCAGCTCGAAGAGCGCAATGAAGAACGGAATCTGCAGCAGAAGCGGGAGACAGGAACCCAGGGGATTGACCTTGTTCTCCTGGTAGAACTTCATCATCTCCTGGTTCATGCGCTGCTTGTCGTCCTTGTAGCGCTCCTGGATCTTCTTCATCTCCGGCTGCAGAACCTGGAGCTTCTGCATCGACTTCACCGACTTGAACGTCAGCGGCAGGATGAAGATCCGGATCGTGAACGTCAGCAGGATGATCGCCCAGCCCCAGCTGCCGCCAACGAGGTCGTGCCAGAACGTGAGCACGTCCTCGAGGACGGACAGGAACGGCTGCGGGATGATCGCGAGGTGGTGTTGCATGGAGGTCGTTAGGCGCGCGGGCGGAAGAGCTTCTGATCCTCGACGAAGTCGACCCCGCCGTGGCTCCACGGGTTGCAGCGCAAGAGGCGCCAGGTCGAGAGGACCAGGCCGCGCAGTATGCCGTATCGGCGGACCGCGGTGACCGAGTACTGCGAACAGGACGGGTGGTACTTGCAGCGCTGCGGGATCGCCGGCGAGATGAAGCGCTGGTAGAAACGCACCGGAGCGACGACGACCGAGCGACCGGCGTTCATTCGCCGTCCCCCTTGATGCCAGCGCTCGCGAGCACGTCGCGCAGCTCCTCCTCGACACCCGCCGCGCCGCGGTCACTGGCTACGGCAGCCATCTCGGGCCGGGCGACGATCACGAAGTCGTGGCCGTCGGGCAAGCTGTCTCCGCAAGCCCAGAAGGCATCGCGCAGCATGCGCTTGACCTGGTTGCGCGCGACCGCTCCACCCACCTTGCGGCCGACAGAGATGCCAAGCCGCGGCTCGTCCTCGCCCGCCCGCGGAAACGAGTAGACGACAAGAAAACGGTTGGCGTGTGAGCGGCCGTCGCGGTAGACGCGATCGAAGTCGCCACTACGCGACAAGCGCCGTCGCTTACGACGGCTACCGCCACGGCCCTCGGCCGCACCGCCCATCGCTAGACAGTGAGGCGGCGCCGGCCCTTGCTACGACGGCGCTTGAGGATCTCGCGACCGGCACGCGAGCTCATGCGCGCACGGAATCCGTGGGTACGGGCCCGCTTGCGCTTCTTCGGTTGGTAGGTGCGCTTCATTCAGTGCTCCTCTCGGGCAGCGGAGTATAGGCAGGTGGAATTCCTCGCGATTTGCGGCAGTCGTCCGAGGCGGCGGGTAAACGCGCGGCGCTCAGATGTACACTCGCCAACGCCGAGGACGAGGCCCACGCCGAGCCCTCTCCAACCCAAAAGTTTGCCGAACAGGTCCGGGAGGGCCGAATACTTCCGTGCGCGATCAGCTCGAGCCAATATGGGACCGCATCCGCACCGAGCTGCGACGCGACGTAGCGGACTTCAAGTTCCACATCTGGCTCGACCCGCTCGAGCTCGCAGGCGTCGAGGGCGAGACGCTCTACGTCCGGGCGCCCGATCACATCAGGACATGGGTGCGCGACCGCTACCTACCTCTGGTCTGTGCCGCCGCGACACGCGGCTACTCGCCCAACGCCGTCGTTCAGATCGTCGACGAGCAGTGGCAACCGGCTGAGTCTTCGCTGGCCCCGATCAAGCCGCAGACGGCGGGCAGCAACCTCAACCCGAAATACACCTTCGAGCAGTTCGTCATCGGCAAGGGGAGCCGCTTTGCCCACGCAGCAGCGCTGTCGGTCGCGGAGCTGCCCGGCCAGGCATACAACCCACTGTTCATCCATGGTCGTCCCGGTCTCGGCAAGACCCACCTTCTGCACGCGATCGGCAACTACGTCCAGCGCTACGGCTCTGGGCTGTCCGTCCGCTACGCGACCGTCGAGCAGTTCACCAACGAGTTCGTGGATGCGGTCCGCGCACGCGACACGCAAGCGTTCAAAGAGCGCTTCCGGGGTGTCGACGTGCTGCTACTCGACGACGTTCAGTTTCTCGCCGACAAGGCCCGGACCGAGGAGGAGCTGTTCCACACCTTCAATGAGCTGCACGATTCCGGGCGCCAGCTCGTCATGACGTCGGATCGCAGCCCGGCAGAGCTCAACGCCATCGCCGACCGCCTCGGCGAGCGTTTCGGATCCGGTCTCGTAGTCGCGGTCGAGCCCCCCGATTTCCACGTCCGGCGAGCGATCCTCGAGAAGCGCGCCCGGTTGGACTCCGTCAATGCCTCGCCCGATCTCGTCTCAGAGATCGCGGGTCGTGTGACCACCAGCGTCCGCGCTCTAGAGGCCGCACTGATCCAGGTCGTTGCATACGCCTCCTTGCGCGGCGAACAGCCGACGCCGGACATCGCCCGAAAGCTTCTCGACAAGCTCGGTCCGGACCGCCGCTCGGCAAAGCCCAGCGTCGAGGACGTGCTCGTCGCAACGGCCAGTCTCTACGGACTGACGTCGAAAGAGCTCATCGCACGCGACCGGCGGCCACTCGTCGCCCAGGCACGCAAGGTCGCGATCTACCTCTCTCGTGAGCTGACCGGCAAGAGCCTGCCCGAGATCGGGCGTCGTCTCGGCGGACGTGACCACAGCACGATTCTCGCCGCAGTTCGCAGCCTGTCTGGCGACATCGAGCGTGACAGCGACCTTGCGCAGGCTGTGGACAAGCTCAAGCGTCAACTCGCAACCCCTGCGTGATGACCGACGATGCTGCAAGACTCCACGCTTGCCCACAGGCTGTCCGACTGCCCGCTTTCGCTCTATCAAGCACCATTCAGGACCTCATCAACATCTCCACAGCACCTACCCCTTCTATAAGTAGGTAGATCAGTTGAAGCTTGTTCTTTCACGTGAATCCTTTCTAGACCGACTTGGCATCGTTGCCCGGGGCGTTTCGACGCGCAGCGCGATCCAAACGCTTTCGGGCGTCCTCTTCAGCGTCGAGGGTGGCTCGGCCGAGCTTCAAGCGACCGACACCGAGCTCGGGATCCGCGCCAGTGTCGATGCGCAGGTCGAGCGCGACGGCGCGGTCGTCGTTCCAGGACGACTGCTGCTGGACGTCGCTCGCTCGCTACCCGCCGATTCGATCTCGCTCGAGTACCGCGCCTCAGAGCAGGACGTCGAGGTCAAGTCGGGCTCGGCCACCTTCCACCTCCGGACGCTCCCGCTCGACGACTTTCCCAAGCTCCCAGCGCCGGATTCGGCCGCGACGGTGTCTGTGCCGGCGGCCGCGTTCATCGAGACCGTCGATCGCGTAGCCCGGTCGGCCTCGCGCGATGAGACGCGTCCACACTTGACGGGCGTGTTGGTCACCGCGACCGGCAACACGCTGCGGATGGTCGCAACCGACTCCTACCGGCTGTCGGTCAAGGAGACCACGCTCGAGCAACAGCTCGGCGGCGATCTCGAGGTGAACGTTCCGGCCCGAACCTTGCAGGAGCTCAGTCGCATCGCAGCGTCGGTCGAAGTCGCTGAGATCACTGTCACCGCGCTCGAGAATCAAGTCGTGTTCAGCGTCGGCGACATCGTCTTGTCATCGCGACTGGTCGAGGGTCGATTCCCGAACTATCAGCAGCTACTTCCAGAGGCCTACGAGCACGAGCTACGTGTCGACCGCGGCGAGCTGCTCGAGGTCGTACGCCGAGTAAGTCTGCTCGCGCAGAAGAACGCGCCGCTGCGCCTCGCCTTCGCCGACGGCCAGCTCGAGGTCTCGGCTCAGACGCCGGACATCGGCGAGGCGAGCGAGTCGTTGCCCGTTCCGTTCAAGGGAGAGGCGCTGGCGATCGGCTTCAACCCGGAGTTCTTCCGCGACGGCCTCGACAGCGCTGAGACCGACGAGATCGTCCTCAAGCTGATCAGCCCGCTGCGCCCTGGCCTGATCCAGTCCGGCGCCGACGGGGGATTCATCTACCTCGTCATGCCGATCCGCCTCAACGTCTGAGCGGGGTCCTGGACGCCGCTGGCTTTGTCCTCGGTCGGCCAGGTGCATCGCACGATGACCTCCCTGCGTCCGCGCCAGCAACGCCCAGGACCCCGCTCATGCGCGTGACCGGCCTGACCGCGAGCGACTTCCGGAACTACGAGCGCGCCGAGGTTGGACTTGGCGAGCGGTTGACGGTGATCGTCGGCCCGAACGGCGCCGGCAAGACG
>JBIOUS010000068.1:0-23871 GCA_044867325.1 Thermoleophilaceae bacterium
CTCCGTCGCGGCCGGCGATGTCAACAGCGATGGCAGGACGGACGCCGTAGCCGGTGGCGCCGGAAATGTCGCGGTCCTCCACGGTGACGGCAGCGGTGGGCTGACGCCCGCGCCCGGCTCGCCGTTCTCGAGCGGTGCCGCGGCGGGCGACCCGATCGACGATCTGGTCGCGACCGACATGAACCGTGACAGTCAGCCCGACTTGGTGACAGCCAACCGCAACGGGTCGGTCTCGGTGCTGCTCAACGACGAGACCGGTCTGCTTTCCGCGGCTCCGACCGCCGCAAACTTCGGCACGATGTTGCCCGCCACGGGGCTGCGCACCCGCACGATCACCCTCCGCGCCAACCGCGGCCGCCTGCGCATCACCCGGCTCGACCGCCAGGGGTCGAAGGTCTTCACGGTCCACGACGGTGACTGCGTCGGCCGCACACTGCTGCTCGGCCAGGCCTGCACGCTGTCGGTGACCTTCAACGCGCCGCGGAAGGCGCGCCGCTACGAGGCGCTGCTGTCGGTCGATGCGAATGCCGCTGCGGTCGTCGTACCGCTGACCGCGACGACGCGCCCCCCTGTCGTGCGTGGCGCGCGGCTGAAGCACAAGCGTGTCGCGCCTGGTGAGCGGCTCGACCTGCGTTACGGCCTCTCGGAGGGGGCTTTGACGCGTGTGCTGACCGAGCAGGCGCTGCCGGGTCGACGGGTCGGCAGCCGCTGCGCCACTCCCGTCCGCGGCAACCTGAAGCGCCGTCCCTGCACGATCTGGCAGCGGGTTGCGGCGGTAACTCGACGCGACCTAGCCGGGCGCGCTCGTATCCGTATCGCCACGCGCGCGAAGCCGCGCGGGTTGGCTCGCAAGCGCCGGCTTGGCGTGACCTACCCCGTTGGGGCCTACCGACTCAGCATCAGCGCGCTCGATCGTTTCCGCAACCGTTCCGCCGAGCGGCGCTTGCAGTTCAAGATCCTCCGCCCGAAGGGATAGCGTTGTCGGCATGGGAGACGCAGCACTAGTCGCAGGTGGCGCCGGAGCGCTCGGCAGCGCCGTCGTCGCCGAGTTGCGCGGACGCGGTTGGGACGTCACCGTGCTCGACCGTCACGAGCACGCTGGCGAGCCGGATGCTCCGCCGCCGGGCGATGGTGGAACGCTCGGCGCACTGCACTACGTCCAAGCCGACCTGCTCGACCAGCAGTCGGCAGCCGCGGCCGTCGAGTCGGTCGATGGGCTGAAGGCCGTCGTCAACCTCGTCGGGGGCTTTGCGATGGGCCCCAAGGTCGGTGACTCCGACCTCGACGAGTTCGAGTTCATGCTGCGGCTCAACCTCTTTCCGGCGTTCAATCTCGCGCGCGCAGCGATGCCGCGACTCGCGGCCGCCGGCGGTGGCGCGTTCGTCTGTGTCTCGGCGCGCGCGGCGCTCGAGCCGTTCTCTGGTGCGGCCGGCTACATCACCGCGAAGGCGGGCATCCTCGCCTTCATCCGCTCGCTCGACGCCGAGTACCGCGGCGACGGCGTGCGCGCCAACGCGATCCTGCCGAGCGTGATCGACACGCCGGCCAACCGCGACTCGATGCCGAACTCCGATTGGTCGAAGTGGGTGCCGCCCGAGCAGATCGCCCGCGTGATCGCGTCGCTCTGCTCGGACGACTTCACGCCCACGTCGGGCGCGGCCGTACCTGTGTACGGCCGCGCGTGAGTCACTCGCCTCTACCTACTTGATGCTGCTCTCACAAGCCGAGAGCGCCTGATCCTTGCCGGGCACGCCGCTCGGGTACATGTCCTCGATGATCTTCTGGCAGACCTCGATGCCGGCCTCCTGAGCATCCTCCGCGTTGCCGGAGGCAGCCTTGTCACAGAGGTCCTCGAGATCGGACTTGGTGTCGGCCGAAAGCTGCGGGTAGGCGGTTACCGCCTTCTTGCAGCTCGCGACGGCCTGCTCGACGTTCTCCGGTACGACCGCGCCACCGTTGTCGGCGTCCGTGTCGGTGTCATCGGTCACTGTCTCGGTCTCGGTGTCGGTCACGACCTCGTCGTCGGTGACGACGTCGGTGTCGGTCACCGTCTGAGCGGCCGTGTCGCCGCTGTCGCCGGAGTTCTCGTCATCGCCACAGCCGGCGACGACGAAGCCGAGCACCAGCAGGGCTGCCATCAGGGTGATCAGTCGCTTGCTCATGCGTTCCTTCCATAGAGGGTCGGTTCGGGACGCTAACGGCGCGGGCGGCGTCGACTTACGCCGGGTCCGAGAAGTTTGGCCACGCGCCCGCGGGAAAGAACTAGGCCATGGGAATTCTCGGCGATGACAAACAGGCAGAGCGCGAACAGCTGATCGAGATGCTGACCAAGGCGTATTGGATGGAGATCGAGACGGTGATGAGCTACACCGCGAACTCGATCAACCCCGACGGCGTGCGGGCGCGCGAGGTGATCGACAGCCTCGAACAGGACATCCAGGAGGAGCTTGGCCACTCGCAGCTGTTCGGCAAGCGGATCAAGGAGCTGTACGGCACCGTGCCGGGATCGTTGGAGTTCAAGGCGGAGCAGTCTTTTCTGCAACCGCCCGACGACAACATGGACATCGTCCACGTGATCGAAGGAGTGATCGAGGCCGAGAACGGTGGCATCGAGCACTACAACAAGATCATCGAGTTCGCCGACGCGCACGGTGACCCGGTCACCGCCGACATGGTCACCACGATCCTCGCCGACGAGGAGGGGCACAAGCGACTGTTCGAGGGGTTCCTGCGCGAGTACGAGCGCGACGCCTGAGCCGGCCTTAGGCTCCAGCGCGTGAGTGCGTATGACGGTTGAGCGGCTGGGCGTCGTGGGCGCCGGGACGATGGGCGCGGGAATCGCCCAGCTCGGCTGCGCCGCCGGCATTCCGACCGTCCTGCACGATCCGCTGCCTGACGCACTGGAGAAGGGGGCCGCCGGGGCACGGCGCGGCCTCGAGCGCTGGGTCGAGAAGGGGCGGGTCGGCGAGCGGGCCGCGGGGCTGCTCGAAACAGCCGGATCGGTTGACGAGCTGGCCGGCTGTGACCTGGTGATCGAGGCGGCGCCCGAGCGGTTGGAGCTGAAGCGCGAGCTGTTCGCGGAGCTGTCTCGGGTCTGCGGCGCGGAGACGGTCCTCGCGACGAACACGTCGTCGATCCCGGTGACGGCGTTGGCGAGCGCGGCGGAGCGGCCGGAGAACGTCGTCGGCATGCACTTCTTCAACCCGCCGCCGCTGATGCGGCTGCTCGAGGTGATCCGCGCCGACCAGACCGGCGACAGGGCTGTCGAGATTGCCCGCGAGGTCGGTGCGGCGATGGGCAAGGACGTGATCCTGGCGGCCGACGGCCCGGGGTTCCTGGTCAACCGCTGCGGCCGACCGTTCTACACCGAGGCGCTGCGCTGCCTACAGGAGCGGATCGCGAGTCATGAGGCGATCGACCGGATCTACCGGCTCGGCGGCGGCTACCGGATGGGGCCGTTCGAGCTGATGGACCTGGTCGGGGTCGACACCGGGCTCGAGGTGGCGAAATCGTTCACCGAGCTGTCGTTCGGCGAGCCGCGTTGGCGGCCGAACCCGATCCAGGCGCGGATGGTCGCCGCCGGCCGCCTCGGTCGCAAGAGCGGCCGCGGCTACTACGACTACTCGCGTGACCCTTACCGGCCGGAGGATCTGCCAGCCGCCGCCGCAGGCGAGGACTTCGCCGATCTCGCGGCGGACGCCGGACTGGCCGACTGCTCGACGCGAGCGCTCGGCAGTCGGGCCCCGGTCGGCTACTCGCTGCTTCCCGGTGCGGGGTTGGTCGAGCTGTGCGGCGAGTACGACCCCGCGGTGGAGCAGCTAGCCGCGCGTGCCGGCTTGCACTGCGAGTGGGTCGGCGACGCGCCCGGCCTCGTCATCGGCCGCGTGGTCTGCCAGCTGGTCAACGAGGCGGCCTTCGCACTCGGCGAGGGCGTCGGCTCGGCCGCCGACGTCGACACCGGCTTGACGCTCGGCCTCAACCATCCGCGCGGACCGGTCGAGTGGTCGCGCCAGCTCGGTCTCGACCGTGTCCTCGACACGCTCGACGGTCTTTGGAGCCACTACCGCGAGGAGCGCTACCGCCCTGCTCCGCTGCTCACGCGCGCGGCAGCGCTCGGCGTCGGCCTGGACGGGGCGGCGGAATGATCAGGAGCGCGGGGCTGCTGCTCTACCGGCGCGGCGACGGTGGGCGGCTCGAGGTGATGCTGGGTCACATGGGCGGGCCCTACTGGTCACGCAAGGACACCGCCGCCTGGTCGATTCCGAAGGGCCAGCGCGAGGAGGGCGAGCAGGCGCTCGAGACCGCGCGGCGGGAGTTCGAGGAGGAGATCGGGCGACCGCCGCCCGACGGCGAGGCGGTCGCGCTCGGCGACGTCCGTCAGGGCGGCGGTCGCAAGATCGTCGAAGTGTGGGCGATCGAGGGCGACATCGATGTCAGCTCGATCGAGAGCTCGAGCTTCGAGATGGAGTGGCCGCCGAAGTCCGGCGAGCTGCGCGAGTTCCCCGAGTTCGATCGCGCAGCTTGGTTCGCTGTCGAGGACGCTCGCAGCTGCATCGTCAAGGCGCAGGCGGCGTTCCTCGATCGGCTGGTCGAGCTAGCCGGCTGAAGCCGCTGCCGCGAGCGCTGCGGAGAAATACGGATTGCCCACGCTCGCGGAGGGGTACCGTGAGTCCATGGCCGATCAGTGGACACCGTTCGACGAAGTCGATGAGCCGATTGAGGTGACGGTCGATAGCGACGATCTGGCGGCCACGACGAGTGACGCGCTCGGGATGTTCCTCGGTGAGCTACGCAACTATCCGCTGCTGACCAAGGAACAGGAGGTCGAGCTGGCGCAGCGGATCGAGAGAGGCGACCTGCCCGCCAAGGAGCAGCTCGTCAACTCGAACCTGCGTCTCGTCGTCTCGCTCGCTAAGCGCTATCAAGGCCAGGAGCTGCCGCTGCTCGACCTGATCCAGGAGGGCGTGCTCGGCCTGATTCGCGCGAGCGAGAAGTTCGACTGGCGGCGTGGCTACAAGTTCTCCACCTACGCGACGTTCTGGATCCGGCAGGCGATCCAGCGCGGTCTCGGAAACCAGGCGCGGACAATTCGACTGCCGATCCACATCGGCCAGCGCGAGCGCAAGATCGCCCTCTTCGAACGCCAGTTCCTCGCCCGTGAGGGCCGTCCGGCGACTGACGAGGAGATCGCCGCGGGCAGCGACCTGACGGTCGGCGAGATCGAGGAGGTGCGCGCAGTGACGCGCACGATCACCAGCCTCGAGCGCCAGGTGGGAGAGGAGGGGCAGACTGAGTTCGGCGATCTCCTACCGTCCGATCGGCTGCCGCCCGACGAGGAAGTCGAGATTGCGCTGACCGAGCAGAGCCTGCGCCGCGCAGTCGCTCAGCTGCCCGAGAACGAGCGCCAGGTGCTGCGGCTGCGCTACGGCATCGATGGCGCCGACCCTGTCCCGTTGCGCGAGGCCGGCCGCCGTCTCGGCGTCTCGTCCGAGAGCGTGCGCAACCTCGAGAAGGCGGCACTACGCCACCTCGCCGAGAATCGCGAGGTCGCGGCACTCGGCGCGGAGGCGGCGTAGCGCGAGGAGCGCGGGCCGCCGGCGGCTGGGTCGCCGACGGCCGATCTGCTCGCTAGTGGTGGCCTGGCATGCAGTGCAGCGTGCCGCCACCTCCCGCGATCAGCGCCATCCCGGTGAGCACCAGACTGGCAACCGCCAGCCCGGTCAGCGGTAGCTCGCTCTCGGCACTGTCGCCGGCCACGTCGCCCGCTGCGACGGGCAGCAGCTCGGCGTTCTCCGGGAGCGTGCCGCCATCGTCGCCGGGCTCGGCGTCGGCGACGGGATCTGCCGCCGGTAGCTCGTCGACTGCTGGCGTCGTGTCGCCCTGACCACCACCGATGGCGGGCACCGTGTCACCGGTCGTGTCGTCACCGCCGGGCGGCGATCCGCCGTCAGGCGTCGTGTCGGCCGCTGCCGCGGTGACCCCGTCGTCACCGTCGCTCAGCACGCGAACCGGCGCCGACACGTTCGCCGGCTCGACCTGCGCGCCGCCATTGGTGTCATCGGCGGTCTGCTCCGTGCCGCCGTCGGCCGGCTCGCTCGTCTCACCGCTGGCGTTGTCGCCGTCGCTGAGCACGCGGACCGGTGCGTTGACGTCGGCAGAGCCGACCTGGCCACTCGCGGTCGAGTCGCCGCTGTCCTGCGGCGCTGAGGTGACGCCTGCCGACTCGGCGTCGTTGCCGTCGCTGAGGACTCGTACGGGGGCGTCGGCCTCGACGGCGCCGACCTGCGCGGCGCCGGTGGAGTCGCCTATCTGCTGCCCGGGGTCACCCGTCTGGGCGGCCGCGGGCGCTGCTTGGAACGCCAGTGCGAGCATGCTCGCACTCAGCACGATCAAGCTGCGTCTCATGGTGTGCTCCTTCCAATCGATCGAACTACGGGCTGGCGGCGGAAGGTCCGCGCCGGCGTAGACGTGGGCTCGGGCCTGTTAGCCGGGCCGCTCGATCGGAACGAGGAACGCCACCAGCCCCCAGCGGGCCGGCGTCATGTGGAGCAGTCGTGAGGAGAAGCGGGGGATCAGCGTGAGCATCGCCGCCAGCAGGCCGAGCAACGCCATCAGCGCGATGCCCGCGGGGCCACCGAGCGGGTTGCCGCCACCGTCGAATCCGAACGGCGGCTGCCCGACGTCGAGGCCGCCGTCGTCGCCCGACGCGGACGTCGAGGAAGCGTCCGAGCGGGCTTGCTCGGCGGCCGCAGCGATCGTGTCGAGTGCGGCCTGGGACGAGGGCGCCGCGCTATCTGTCGCATTCCCCGCGCTGTCGGACGCCCGGCCCGAGCGACGGCTTGCATTACGGTCGACTCCACCAGCATCGGGGTGGCCGGTTGCGTACCTGCTCGGCGAGTCGCTGTCTGGGGCGCCAGGCGCCAGCTGTCCGACTGTCGTGGCCACCGCCGGCCCGGCTTGCGGCGCAGCTCGGCTGACGGACGTCGCCAGCGACTGCACGGCGGACCGGATCGGCTCGCTGCCCGCGACGGTCTCGATGCTCGGCCTGATCTGAGCCGTCGAGCGCTCGACGACCTGGCGGACGGCCGGTAGGGAGGCACCAGCCCGATCGACCGACTGGCCAACGGGTTCGGTGGCACGCTCCGCGATCTCCTCGACCGTTCCAGCGGCCGCGCTCGCAGGCAACGCCAGCACCCCAACAACCATCGCCAGGGCGAAACTCGATCCAGCGCAAGAGCGCACGGATACGGCTGGTCGCGACGCCTCCATTACCTCTCGCTGCCCGATCCTGGCGACCAGGTTCTCCTGTGCGCGCAACTGCGGAGCCATCTGGCTCCGAGGCAGTGCAAAGCCGGCTAGGCGGAGGCCGGTTCGGGTCCCGATGGCGGTAAGTCGGCGGTTGCCGGCTCGACCGGCTTGCGGCTGCGCCACCACTCGCGGATCAGGATCTGGATCGTGGCGGCGGCGGGGATGGCGAGCAGGGCGCCGAGGACGCCGAGCAGGGTGGCGCCGGCCATCACGGAGAGGATGACGAGGGCGGGGCTCATGTCGACCGCCTTGCGGTAGACGAGCGGGCCGAGGACGTGGGTCTCGGTCTGTTGGTAGAGGATCCAGAAGACGACCCAGACGATCACGATCTCGGGTCCCTCGAAGGCCGCGACGATGGCGATGAAGAAGGCGCCGATCGTCGAGCCGACGAGCGGCAGGATCGCGAAGAAGGCCATCTGGACGGCGAGTGGGACGGCGTAGGGGATGCCGAGGATCGTCATCACGACGAACGAGACGATCCCGGCCAACGCGGCGACCGCGAACACCCCCGCGACGTAGCCGCCGACGGCCGAGGACGTCTCGCGGGCTATCCGACGCGCCGCCACTTCGTCGGGCGCGACCTCGCGGTAGAGGAAGCCGAGCAGTCGCGGCGCGTCGAGCAGCAGCAGGAAGGCGATAGCCAGGATCGCGATCAGCTCGACGATCCGCTCGATCGCCGTCACGGTCACGGTCTCGAGCTCCGACAGCGCGCCGCCGACGATCGACGGCAGGTGCTTCGCCTGGCCCTCCAGCTCACCGACGATCCCGTACTCGTCGTCCCAGTGCTCGATCAGCCCGGAGTCCTGGAGCTGACGGACGTAGCCCGGCACGGCGCGGAGGAAGGCGGTGAACTCTTGGATCAGCGGCGGCAGGATCAGCAGCCCGATCAGCACCAGCGCCCCGGCCAGCAAGGCGTAGACGACGACTATCGCGAGCGCGCGCGGCATCCGCAGCCGGTCCTGGAGGAAGTTGACCGGCGCGCTCAACGCGACCGCCAGGAAGACGGCGAGGATCGCCAGCAGCAGCACGTCGCGCAGCAGCCAGCAGACGTAGATCAGACCGACGATCCCGGCTACGGTCAGCACCGTGCGGGCCGTCTGGTTGACGGTTATCTGCCGCCGCGGGCCTACGCCGTCTGCTGGTGCGGCCATCCAGAGTTAGTACGCCGCGCACGGCGTCAATCCTGCGCTGCGAACGGTCCCGCAAGTCCGAGCCCGGCGGGCGGCCCTGCTAATTTCGGCGGCTGCTTCCTCCCCGATCCTCGCGAGGTCCATGTCTCTTCTGCTCGCGCGCCTGGCGCGCACGATCACCCACCACTGGAAGCGCAGCGCGGTCGTCGCGGTGCTCGCGATCGTCCTGCTTGGCGCCGCGGCCGGCGCCGGCGGCGAGGCCGCCGACGACTTCAACGTCCCGGGGACCGAGTCGCAGCAGGCGCTCGACCTCTTCCGCGACCACAGCCCGGCGTTCGCCGGCGCCGACTCGACGGTCGTCTTCAGCGTCGAGAGCGGCAAGCTCACCGACCCCGAGCCGCGCGCGGCGATCGAGGACGCCGTCGCGAAGGTCCGCGACCTGCCCGGCGTCGAGCAGTTCGGCGATCCCTTCGCCAAGGGCGCCGCGATGTCCGACGACGGGCGGATCGCCGCCGTCGACGTCCGCTACGACGTCGAGCCCGACGACATCGAGCGCGAGGACGGCGAGGCGCTCGAGGAGGCGGCGCGCACGGCCGAGGCCGCGGGTGTCGACGTCTCGATGCGCGGAATCGTCGTCGACGTCGCTTCCGAGCAGGAGGCGCCGGTCGGCGAGCTGATCGGCGTGCTGATCGCGATCGTCCTGCTGACGCTGCTGTTCCGCTCGCTCGCCGCGATGTTCGCGACGCTCGTCGGCGCGCTGATCGGCGTGATGACCGGGCAGATGTTGCTCGCCGCGCTCGCCAAGCCGCTCGCTCTGCCCGAGTTCGCGCCGGTGATCGCGATGATGCTCGGCCTCGGCGCCGGCATCGACTACGCGCTGCTGATCATCGGCCGCTACCGCGAGCAGGTCGCCGCCGGCGACAGCACGCGCGACGCGTCGGCGAAGGCGGCTGCGACCTCGGGCGCTTCGGTCGTCGCGGCCGGTCTGATCGTGATGGTGGCGATCGCCGGCCTGCTGGTCGTCGGCATCCCGTTCATCGGCAAGCTCGGGATCGGGGCGGCGCTCGCGGTCGGAGCCGTCGTGGTCTCGGCGCTGACGATCCTGCCGATCATGATGGGCGCGCTGGCCCGTTGGCTGAAGCCGAAGAAGCCGGAGCACGTGCTGCCGTCGCGCTTCTTCTCGCGTTGGGGCGAGATCGTCAGCGGGCGGCCGTGGGTCGCGATCGGCGCCGCCGTCGCGCTGCTGCTCGTGCTCGCCTTCCCAGTTACACAGCTGCGCCTGGGTCAGCCCGACGACGGCAACCAGCCGGAGGGCAAGACGCAGCGGATCGCCTACGACCTGCAGAACGAGGCGTTCGGGCCAGGCTCGAACGGCCCGTTCCTGCTCGCCGTCGACACGCCGAAGTCCGATCCCGACGTCGAGCGCCAGCTCGACGAGCTCGCTGCTGCGCTGCGCGATACGCCGGGGGTCGAGAGCGTGGCGCCGCCGGCGCCGAGCGAGGACGGCGAGATGGCGACGATCTTCGCGATCCCGGCGACGGCGCCGCAGGACGCGAAGACGAGCGACCTGCTCGAGCGGCTGCGCGACGACACGATCCCGGCGGCGACCGCCGGCACGCCGCTGAAGGTCTACGTCGGTGGCAACACCGCGACCTTCGAGGACCTCTCCGACAAGGTCGCCTCGCGGCTGCCGCTGTTCATCGCGGTCGTGATCGGCCTGTCGGTGCTGCTGCTGCTCGTGGCGTTCCGCTCGATCTGGGTTCCGCTCGCCTCGGCGGCGATGAACCTGCTGTCGATCGTCGCCGCCTACGGCGTCGTCACGGCGGTCTTCCAGGAGGGGTACGGCGCCAGCCTGCTCGGCGTCGACAGCGGGGTCCCGATCGTCTCGTTCATCCCGGTGATGATGTTCGCGATCCTCTTCGGCCTGAGCATGGACTACAACGTCTTCCTGCTCTCGCGGATCCACGAGGCGTACAACGAGGGCGACGCGCCGCGCGCCAGCGTGATCCACGGCATGGGGCGGATCGGCAAGGTGATCCTGTTCGCCGGCCTGATCATGGCCGCGGTCTTCCTGGCGTTCGTCAGTCAGCCGGACGTGATCGGGAAGATGATGGGCCTCGGCCTCGGCGCGGCGATCCTGATCGACGTGCTGATCGTCCGCCTGGTGATTGCGCCGGCGGTCGTGACGCTGCTCGGCGACAATGCCTGGTGGCTGCCCGGCTGGCTCGACCGGATCCTCCCGAACGTGTCGCTCGAGGGCCATCTGGTTCAAGGGCTGGACGGCAAGGAGGAGACGGAGCGCGTCGCGGCGCCGGTGGCCTGACGGCTTTCAGCGGCGCAGCGCGTCGCTCGGCTGGATGCGGCTGGCGCGGATCGCGGCGGCCAGGCCACCGAGGACCCCGACGAGCGCGCCGCCGGCAAGGGCCACCGGCACGAGACGGACGTCGAGCACCGGCTGCCACTGCTGGGCGACGGTCACGGCGAGTACGCCCGTCGTGCCGATCAGGAATCCTCCCGCGCCGCCCGCGACGCCGAGCAACAGCGCCTCGGCGGTGGTCTGGCTCAAGATGTGGATCGGCCTGGCCCCGATCGCCCGTCGCAGCCCGAGCTCGCCGATGCGCTCGATCACGCTGACCATCATCGCGTTGGCCACGCCGATCATCGAGGCCAGCGCGGCGACGAGCGTCAGCGCGAGCAGGGTCGTCGCGATGTCCGACTGGATCTCCTCGCGCAGCGAGCTGGGGTCCACCGGAGCGCGCACCTCGAACCGCGACGGGGCGACGGGATCGAGCGCGATCGGCGTCTGTCGGGCGACTTGCGGCGCAGCCCCGGGCGCCGTCTGGATCAGGACCTGGAGACCGCTGGGCCGCCCGAACATCGAGGCGTCCCGCTCGCTCATGACGACCGATGCGAGCAGCTCCGGCGCGCGCGCGACGCGGCGGATCACCCCGACCACCGCAAACGGGATGCCGTCCACCACGATCGAGGGGTTGCTCGCGGGCGCGGCCAGCTCCAGCTGCTCGGCGGGCACTGCGCCAACGACGAGCTGCCGTGCCCCGAGATGGTGCGCCTGCCCTGGCGCCCACTCGATCTTCGCGCCGGCTGTCGTAAGTAGGCCGGGCGAGACACCCGCGAGCGGCAGCGCCTCGGTCGGCGAAGTGGCGATTGCCTGGACGCTGCGCTCATCGTGGGTCGCCAGCACGCCGGCGTCGTCGACGCCCGCGAGATCCTTCACGCGCCGCTCGGCATCGCCCGCGAGCTGTGCGGAGGCCACCGAGTCTGTGCCGATTGTTGCCGGCACGGTGACGGTTACCTCGCGGTTGCGACGCGCGTCGAAGCGGTCCGATACCTGCGACGAGGCTGTCTGCGCCAGGCCGAGGTTGGCTACGACCAGGGCGACCGCCACGGCGACCGTCCCGGCGAGGGCGGCCGAGCGACCAGGACGGCCCTGGATCGTGCGCAGGGCCTCGCGCAGTAGGTCACTGGCCCGAAGCTGCGAGGCATGGTCGGGCGACACGCCTAGCCCGTCCGCTCATCGGCCAGTATCCGGCCATCGCGAACGGTCACCTGACGCTTGGCCGCCATCGCGACCTCGGGGTCGTGGGTCACGAGTACCACCGTCGTTCCCGCCTGATGAAGTTGCTCGAGCTGGTCGACGATCGACTGGCTCGTAGCGGTGTCGAGGTTGCCGGTCGGCTCGTCGGCGACGACGATCGGGGCATGTCCGACGATCGCCCGGGCGATCGCGACGCGCTGGCGCTCACCGCCGGAGAGCTTGCTCGCCGCCTGTTCGGCGCGATGCGTCATCCCTACCCGCTCCAGGGCCTCGACTGCCCGGGCGCGGCGTTCGGTGCGCCCGGTCGCTTGGTACAGCAATCCCAGCTCGACGTTCTCGATCGTGGAGCGTCGCGGGATCAGATGGAAGCTCTGGAAGATGAACCCGAAGGTCCGGCAGCGCACGCCTGCCCGCTGACGCTCGGTCAAGCCCGCCGTGTCATTGCCGTCGATGAGGTAGCTGCCATGGCTCGGGCGGTCGATCAGCGCGATCAGGTTGAGCAGCGATGACTTCCCGCTCCCGGACGGTCCCTGGATGGCGACGAACTCGCTCTGCTCGATCGTCAGCGTGACGTCGGTCAAGGCGACGATCGGCGGATCCTCTGGATAGGTCCTGCCGATGCGGGTGAGGCACAGCTGCGTCACCGGTTCAGCCCACGCGGACGCGGTCTGTGACGACGAGCGCGCGGATCGGCCGCGGCTCGATCGCCGTTCGCCCAGCGAAGCTGCCCAGCGTGCGGACGGGAACCTGGACGAAAGATCCGTCGCTGTCGCGCTTGAGCACGTAACTGACGCCGTCGGTATCGCGGGCGACCGCGCGGGTCGGGACGATCAGCGCGTTGCGGCGCACCAGCCTCGTCGTGATGCGCGCCAGGACGTTGGCGCCGTTCCACGACGCGGGCAGCCGTCCGCTGGACGGCCCCAGGGTGACGTCGCGGAGGTCCTCGCTCGACGAGCGCAGCCTGCCACGCGCCGACAGCACCTTCGCCGCGACGATGCGGCCGCTGTCGGCGACCAGTTGGGCGTCCATGCCCGGCTCGATCCGACCGACCACGCTCGCGGCGACGCCGGCATGGGCGACGAAGGCGCCGCTCGCCAGCGTCGCGACGGGCTTGCCCGGACTGAGCTGCCTGCCGACGCCGGACGTCGATGCCAGCCGCGCGGGGAGGTGCGGCGCCACGACGATCTCGCTCAGGGGCACGACCGGCAGCTGCGCGGGTTGGACTCGCGGCGCCTGGGTCGGCGGGGTGGCGGCGTCGCGCGTCAGCGGCTCGGAGCCGGTGGCACGGTAGAGGCCCGCGACAGCCGCCTGGGTCGTCGGCCCGTAGACGCCGCTCTCGCTGGCGGCGGTCGGGAAGCCGGCGGCGGCCAGCCCGTCCTGCAGCTGCTTGACGTCGGGACCGCTCGAGCCCGCGACGATGTCGCGGTAGAAGCCGAACCTGCCGGGAAGGACGAACAACGGCCGGCCGTTGACCGCGAGCAGCGCGGATCCCGCTTGGACCGTCGCCCCGGGCTCCAGGAGGCGGCTGGTGACGACGGCGCGCTCGCCCAGCGCCTGCGGCGTCAGCGGGTCACTGACTCTGGGAGAGACGGTCGCGCGCGCGGTGATCTCGTCGGCGAGCGTGCCGCGCGTGACGTGAGCGACGATCGCCTCCGGTGCGGGAGGACGAGCCCGGGCCTCCCGCTGCGCGGGCGACTCGAACGACTTAGCGGCGAGCCATCCACCCGCCAGGATGGCGATCGCGGCGACCGCGACGACGGCGGCCCACCTACTGTTCATCGCGGGCCTAGCCGCCGTGCTCGGCTATGACCGACCGGATCACCCTGTTGAGGCGAGCAGTGTCGCCGCGAGCGCGATCCAAGGAGTCGCGATTCTGCGCAACGGCCTCGAGTTGACGCAGAAACTCGACATCGTAGATCTGCTGTGCGAAGCCCGAGGACTCTCGACACCTGGCGTCGGCCGTAGCTATCTCGATCTCCTCTGGCGATGCGGATGTCCCACTCCCTCCTACCTGAAATCGCTTGTCCAGCGACGGGCTCGGCATCTTGATGGGCGCGTCCGGCAGGTCCGAAATGCCGTACGGCTCCATGCAGGTCCGCCATTTTTGAGCCCGCTCCAGCGTCTCGTCGTCGAACCTCGCCGCGTCATAAGCGGCCCCGGCGAGCGAATCCGCAAGATCTAACCCTGATGGCAATGGTAGCCGCGCGTCTCTCTCTTTGAAGCAAAGGTCTCGAGCCTTCTCCTCGGCCGGCGAGAGCTGTCTCGAGTTCAGAGCGACTGCCAGCTCGTCGTCCTCTGGTCGTGCGGAGGGTTGGAGGTGGTACCCGTAGCGTTGAGCGATCGACGGGTCGAACAACCTGCGGCCGGCAGAGTTCGTCGTCGCGTCGGCAGAGCTGTTCGGGTGATAGGGCGGGATCGGCCACTCGTACCCGGCCTCTTGCATGCAGGGTTGAACGATCAGGTTCGCCGCGTACGTCAGCGCCGCGATGTCGATCGCACGGAACTGATCCAGCGGGAGCGCGTAGACGGTCCGGTTCTTGTCGAACTCACCGGAATCCACCGTGTCCGATCCCGAGTCGCCGCAGGCCGACAACAGCAGCGTGCTTGCGGCTGCAAGCGCCGTGCAGAGGAGTTTGCGACGCATGATCGATGGGCCGCCGCGTGGCGGCCCATCGACGTGCGTCAAGTGCCTACGGACCAAGGCAGTGAAGCGGACTGCCTCCCAGGAAGCAGGCCGAATCGGTTGCGTTGTCCCAGCCGGCGGTCATGTTGTTCTGGTTGTCGCCGGGAGGCTTGGGCTGCGAGCAGCTGCCTCCGTAGTGGATGTCGATGCAGATCTTGGCGTAGTTGGTGTTTCCGTTGTTGTGCCAAGACGAGCTGTCGTCATGCACTTGGTCGGAGGTGCCGTTGTAATTGTGGGCACTGAACTGATAGCTCCAGGTCGCGAATCCGAAATAGCCGACCCCGGCGCCATTAGTTACGAAATTGACGTCCTTCCATACGCAGAAGCGTCCTGACGGACAGGACGTCGCGAAAGCGCTGGACGCAGATAACAGCCCAACGCAAGATATGGCCGCAGCGCAAAGCGCGACCCGAACAGTGCGTCTCAAGGAACCCTCCTCATAGACAATTTTGCGGCTAGCCAGAAGCCGCACCCAAGATCCCCCAAAGTCCCCCTTGATGGAGCCTCGCGCGTGGACGCGGTCACCGTGACGGGCGCGGCGAGCATACATGCCGAATCGGCGATTGCCAAGCGTCATTCGGCCGACTTCTAGGCCACTATGCGAAGTGGTCGGACCACCGATATATGCACAGCACATGTACTGGTATGACCACTTTGGATATCGGGCCGGCTGGCGCAGACCGCCTCGAGCGGCCGAGCTCACGGGAGTAGCCTCTGGCGCGCCAACGGTCGTCGAGGGGACGAAATCCATGAGCGAAGTCGCGGACGGTTCGATTCGGATCACTTACATCGGCGGCCCGACGGCGCTGATCGAGGTCGGTGGGCTGCGGTTGCTCACCGATCCGGTATTCGACCCGCCAGGCGGGAAGTACAGCTTCGGGTTGGGGACAGGCTCGGAGAAGCTGGACGCGCCCGCGTTGGCCCCGGACGAGCTGGGACGGATCGACGCCGTGCTGCTCAGCCACGACCACCACGCCGACAATCTCGACCCGGCCGGGCGGGCGCTGCTGCCGTCGGTGGGCACGGTGATCACGACGACCTCGGGCGCTGGTCGGCTGCGCGGCAACGCGCTCGGTCTCGATCCATGGGCTGCGACCACGCTCCAGGCGGCCGGCGGTCCCACGGTCGAGGTGACGGCGACGCCTGCTCGCCACGGTCCACCGCTCAGCCACCCGCTCGTCGGCGACGTGATCGGCTTCGTGCTCGAGTGGGAGGGCCAGCGCAACGGCGCCTTCTGGATCTCGGGCGACACCGTCTACTACCGCGGCGTGACCGAGGTCGGCGAGCGCTTCGACATCGGCACCGGGCTGATCCACCTCGGCGGCGTCCGCTTCCCGATCTCCGGTCCCGCCCGCTACACGATGAACGCCAAGGAGGCGGCTCGCGTCGCCAGCGAGTTCGGCCTGAAGACCCTGCTCCCGATCCACTACGAGGGCTGGAAGCACTTCCGCGAGGGCCGCTCCGCCGCCGAGCGGGAGTTCGCCGGTGCCGGCGTCGCGGACCGGGTGCGCTGGCTGAAGGCGGGCGTCGCCGAGCCGGTCGAGGTCTAGCCCCGGCAGCCGTTCAGACTTGTGCTCTCGCACACGTTCGTGCGAGACTCGTCGAGGTGGGAATGAGGGTTCTCCATAAGGGGGTGCTGCTGTCTTGCTGTGGCACCCTGCTGCTCGCCGCTTCGGCGGTCCCGGCCAATGGTCAGCAGCAGACCGGCGGGATCGAGCCCAGCTTCACCCTGCAGATCGGGAAGCGCCTCGCGAAGCTCGATGCCCATCGCGTCGCGCTGAGCGGACAGATCGGCCGTGAGCGATCCGGCGACCCGGAGGAGGCAGCCAGGATCACCGCTGGGAGCCTGTGGCTGCCGCGGGGGATTGCCCTGAGCCCTCGCCGTGTTCCCATTTGCGGGCCCTTGGAGCTTCGGTTCTATGTGGGCATCGATGGGTGCCCTGACGGCTCGATTCTCGGCGAGGCTAGATCGGGGACCGCCTTCGCCGAGGTGGATGGCTTCACCGATGCCGACTATGTGTTCGTCAACACTGGCCCGGAGCGGATATTGGCTTTCATGACGATCTACAACCCGGCGATCGTGCAGGAGAAGGTCGCCCTCGAAATTCACAAGCTGCGCGGCAAGAAGTGGTCCTACAGGCTGGATTTCAGGTTCTCGAAGTCCTTGATGGTCATTGCCGGAGTCCCGGTCAAGCTGCGCAGCTTCGACATCGAGCTCGACGGCATCGAGCGCGCACCCGGATACCTGACCCTCGACCGCCGCTGTCCGAAGCGCGGTCACTTCGCCTATCGGTCCAGCTTGACTTTTCTGAACCACGACGGCACCACCAGCGAGTCCAGTCGCCGCGCCCGGCTCAAGTGCTGGGGTCTCCGCGGCTGAGCAGATCGACGACCTCGGCGTCGGTCGTCTGGGTGAAGTCGTCGTACCAGGCGCCGACGCCGCCGAAGCGGAGCGGGGTGGAGAGGCAGACGAGCTCGCCGAGCTGGCCGCGGAGGTACCCGATGGCAGTGGCCGGGCAGACGGGGACGGCGGTGACGACGCGTGTCGCGCCGCGCTCGCGCAGCATCTCGCCGGCGGCGATCGTGGTGACGCCGGTGGCGATCCCGTCGTCTACGAGGACTACCTCACGGCCGGCAACGTCCAGCGGCGGCCGCCCACCGCGGTAGAGCTGGCGGCGGCGCTCCAGCTCCACTGACTCGCGCTCCACGATCGCCTCTATCTCGGCGCGCTGGACGCTCAGTGCCCCGACCGTCCCGCGGTCGAGGATGACCGTGCCGTCCTCACCGAGCGCGCCGATTCCCAGCTCCGGTCGGCGGGGTGCGCCGAGCTTGCGGACGAGCGCGATGTCGAGCGGCGCGCCGAACGCGCGGGCCACCTCGTGGGCGACGGGAACGCCGCCGCGCGGCAGGGCGATCACCACCGGCGCGTCCAGCTCGACCTCGAGCAGCCGCGCCGCCAGCGCCCGTCCGGCGGCGGCGCGGTCGGCGAAGCGCTCGTGTGGGGGATCGGGCGGTGCCACACAAGCCGTATGCCCGATCCGCGAGAGAATCTCCGCGCTGTGTCGATTTCACGCCTGCCCGTTCGTCGTGTGGGTAGAAGGCCAACGAACGGAAGGAGCCGTGCAATGCGATTCATGATGCTGATGCTGCCGGGGGGCGAGCTGCAGGAGACGGGCGATTGGGGCCCGCCGCCGGCCGAGGCTGTCGGTGAGATGACGAAGTACAACGAGGAGCTGACCAAGGCCGGCGTGCTGCTGGCGCTCGACGGATTGCAGCCGCCCTCGAAGGGCGCGCGCGTCTCGTTCGCCGGGGGCACCAAGAAGATCGTCGACGGGCCGTTCGCCGAGGCGAAGGAGATCGTTGGCGGCTACTGGGTGATCGACGTCAAGTCGAAGGACGAGGCGGTCGAGTGGGCGTCGCGCTGTCCGGGCGGCGAGGGCGACGTGGTCGAGGTCCGTCAGGTCTTCGAGATGTCGGACTTCCCCGAGGACGTCCAGGCCGCCGCCGAGCTGTCCGAGACCCCGCCCGAGCAGACCCAGTCGAGCTAGCGGCGATGGCCGGCGACGCCGTTGGTGGCTCGATCGATGCAATTTGGCGGATCGAGTCGCCGCGGCTGATCGCCGGCCTCGCACGGCTGACCGGCGACGTCGGCATCGCGGAGGACCTCGCCCAAGACGCCCTTGTGGTGGCGCTCGAGAAGTGGCCGGAGTCGGGCGTACCGGACAACCCGGGCGCCTGGCTGATGGCGACCGCCAAGCACCGGGCGATCGACCTCTTCCGCCGCAATGAGCGGCTGGAGCGCAAGCAGGAGGAGTTGGCGCGCGACGTCGGCATCGCGATGGCGATGGACGGCGCCGACCTCGACGCGGCGCTCGACGACGAGATCGGCGACGACCTGCTGGCGCTGATCTTCACCTGCTGCCACCCGGTGCTCTCGACCGACGCCCGCGTGACGCTGACGTTGCGGTTGCTCGGCGGCCTGACGACGGAGGAGATCGCACGCTCGTTCCTGACGGCCGAGCCGACGATCGCTCAACGGGTCGTGCGTGCGAAGCGGACGCTCGGCGCTACCCACGTGCCGTTCGAGGTGCCGAGTGGGGAGGAGCTGGCCGAACGGCTGCCGTCGGTGCTCGGAGTCGTCTACCTAATCTTCAACGAGGGCTACGCGGCGACCGCCGGCGACGACTGGATGCGGCCCGGGCTGTGCAACGAGGCGCTGCGCCTCGGCCGCATCCTCGCGGCGCTGGCGCCAGACGAGCCGGAGGTCCACGGTCTGCTGGCGCTGATGGAGATCCAGGCGTCGCGGATGCGCGCCCGCATCGACGCCGCCGGCGAGCCGATCCTGTTGCTCGACCAGGACCGCTCGCGCTGGGACCCGCTGCTGATCCGTCGTGGGCTGGACGAGCTCGCGCGCGCCCAGCAGCTCGGCGGCGGTCTTGGCCCCTACGCGCTCCAGGCGGCGATCGCCGCCTGTCATGCACGGGCACGCGTCGCGAACGACACCGACTGGGCGACGATCGCCGCGCTCTACGACGCGCTCGCCCAACTCTCCCCGTCGCCGGTCGTCGAGCTCAACCGCGCAGTCGCCGTGTCGATGGCGTTCGGTCCGGCCGCCGGCCTCGAGCTCGTCGACCAGCTCGTCGACGAGCCGTCGCTCGCGAGCTACCACCTGCTGCCGGGCGTTCGTGGCGACCTGCTCGCCAAGCTCGGCCGCCGCGACGAGGCGCGCGCCGAGTTCGAACGCGCGGCCTCGCTGACCCAGAACGCCCGCGAGCGCGCGCTGATGCTCGAACGTGCGGCGGCCTGCGCCGAGTCCGGCTAGCCGCCGGCCAGCGCGACTTGGCTGTCGGTCTCGTCGCGCCGCTCGTCGGACTCGTCGGGTCGCACCGTCACGGCGACGAAGACGGACGCGAGCAGCAGGCCGGCCGCGGCCAGCAGTAGGCCAGCGCGGGCGCCGCTGTCGAAGCTGGCGTCGCCGGCGGCAAGCAGACGGGTAGCGGCCTCAGGGCCGAGCTTGGCGGCGGCGTCCTCGGCGTGGCCGATCGAGCTGCGCGCGGTATCGCGCACGCTCTCGCCGAACGAGCCCAGCCGGTCTCGGACGTCGGCCGCGTAGATCGCCGCCGACAGGCTGCCGATCGCCGCGACCCCGAGCGCCCCGCCGACCTGGCGGGCGAGCTGGTTGGCGGCCGATCCGTCGCCGGCCTTGGATGCCGGCAGGTCGTTCATGATCGTCGCCGTCGCCGGGATGATCGCGAAGCCGAAGGCGGCGCCGTAGACGAGCATCCCGGCGCAGACGAGCGCCACCGGCGTGTCGTCGGCGAACGGCATCAGGACGAGGCAGCCGACCGCGGCGACGGCCAGGCCGCCGGCGATCGAGGCGCGCGGTCCGAGTCGGCCGAGCGCGGGCAGGCGACGAGCGACCGGGCCGAGCGCAACCCCCAGGCCGACCGGGAACATCGCGACGCCCGCGACGAACGCCGACCGCTCCTGGACGTACTGGAGGTACTGCGGCACGAGGAACATCACGCCGAGAAAGGACGCGTAGAGCGCGAGCAGCGCGACGACCCCGGCCGCGACGCGCGGACGGACGAGGATCCGCACGTCGAGCAGCGGATGGTGGGTGCGCAGCTCGCGCGCGAGGAAGCAAGCCCCACCGGCAATCCCGAGCGCGAGCGCCGCGAGAATCGGCGGCGCCGTCCAGCCCGCGTGCGCGCCCTCGACGAGGAAGAAGACGAGCCCCGTCAGCGCCACGACCGACAGCAGCGCGCCCGGGATGTCGAGCGGCGGCGTGTCCGGCTTGCGCGACTCCGGCAGCAGACGCAGCCCGAAGGGGATCGCGACGACCAGGACCGGCACGTTGACGAGGAAGACGCCCGGCCAGCCGACCGCCGCGACCAGCGCGCCGCCGATCACCGGCCCGAGTGCCATCGCGACGCCGGCCGCCATCGTCCAGATCCCGAGTGCGCGCGGGCGCTCGTCGGGCTCGAACATCACGGTCAGCAGCGACAGCGCGGGCGGCAGCACGAACGCGACCGTCGCGCCCATCAGCACCCGCCCCGCGATCAGCGCGCCGACGCTCGGTGCGAGCGCGCAGAGCAGCGAGGCGACGCCGAAGCCGGCCATGCCCATGAGGAACACCCGCCGCCGGCCGAAGCGGTCCGCGACCCCGCTCGCCACCGCGAGCATCCCGGCGAGCGCCACGAGGAAGCCGTCGAGCACCCACTGCAGCTCGCCGAGCGTGGCGTTTAGGTCGCGCGAGATCGCCGGCAGCGCGACGTTGACGATCGTCATGTCGATCGCGCTGATCACCATCGCCGCGCAGACGACGGCGAGCCCGCGCCAGCGCGACGCGGGGTCCCAGGCGCGCTCGTCGTCTCGCCGCATCGGAGCATCATCGAGCCGTCGCCGGCCGGATGTCGATAACTTACGAATAGTGAGCGTACCCTTCTCGGTCCTCGACCTGGCCCCGGTCCGCTCCGGCGAGAACGCGGCCGATGCGCTCGCCGGCACGACCGCGGTCGCCCGCCGCGCCGACGCGCTCGGCTACCGCCGCTTCTGGGTCGCCGAGCACCACAACATCCCCGCCGTCGCCTCGACCGCGCCCGAGGTGCTGATCGCCCACATCGCCGCCAGCACAGAGCGGATTCGCGTCGGCTCGGGCGGCGTGATGCTGCCCAACCACGCGCCGCTTGCGGTCGCGGAGCGGTTTGGGATGTTGGAGGCGCTGCACCCGAACCGGATCGACCTCGGCCTCGGCCGCGCGCCCGGCACCGACATGCGCACCGCGCTCGCTCTGCGCAGCACCTCGCCGGAGGAGTTCCCCGACCAGCTCGCCCAGCTGCGCGGCCACCTCGCCGACGGCTATGCCGGCATGCGCGCGGTCAGCGGCGAGCACACCGTCCCCGAGATCTGGATGCTCGGCTCGACCGACGGCGGCGCGCGGATCGCCGCCGCACTCGGCCTGCCGTTCGTCTTCGCCCACCACTTCCATCCGCACTTCACCGAGCCGGCGCTCGCGCTCTACCGCGATCTCTTCCAGCCGTCGGAGCTGCTCGACCGCCCGCGTGCGATCGTCGCGGCGGCAATCGTCGTCGGTGAGGACGACGCAGAGGCAAACCGGCTCGTGCTCCCCGCCGGCATCTCGATGTTGCGCCTGCGCCAAGGCCGGCCTGCGCCGCTGCCGACAGTTGAGGAGGCCGAGGCGCTGCTGCCCACGCTCGGCCCGCAGGAGTGGGACGTCGTCCAGGACACGATCGCCCGCGCGATCGTCGGCGGTCCGGCGACGGTCGAGTCCGGCCTGCTCGACCTGATCGAGCGGACCGGCACCGACGAGCTGATGGTCACCACCAACGTCGCCGACCCCGAGCGCCGCATCTACGCGCTCGAGCAGGTGGCGCAGGCGTTCCAGCTCACCCCGGACCCCGTCGCCTGACGCTCGTCAGAGCGCGCCGGCGGCGTACCAGGCGCCGAAGAGCATGCTGCACGCCGCCAGCACCGGCACGAGACGCTCGAAGGTCCGGGTCGCGGAGCTGCGTGTGAGGGCGTAGCCGAAGCCGGCCGAGACCAGCGCCATCGACGACGCGGAGGCGCCGGCGAAGAGGACGAGCGCGAGCGCTGCGGCGGCTCCGCCGGAGATGCTGCCGACGAGCAGGACGCCAACGCCCGCCGAGCCACCGACGCCGTGCACCAGGCCGACGCCGAAGGACTCGAGCGGGGTACGGCCAAACGCCTCGGCATGCGAGTGGTCGTGGCCGCCGGCATGCGCCGCCGGGTGACCCTCGTCGCGCGGGTGCTCGTGAACGTGCGGGTGGGCGTGGAGGACGCCGTCGGCATGCTCGTGGACATGGACGTGGAGGTAGCCACGGCGCCAGCGGACGAGCAAGCGCACCGCCAACGCGACGATCACCAAGCCGACGACGAGCTCGGCCAAGTGCGCGACGGCCGGCGGCAGGTCCCGTTCGAGCAGCACGAGCGGCAGGCCGATCGCCAGCAGCGTCGTCGCGTGACCGAGTCCCCAGCTGAGTCCCAGCTTGCTGGCCCGCCTCGCCTGGCCCGGCTCGTCGGAGAGCACCAAGCTCGAGACGGCGGTCAGGTGGTCGGGGTCGGTCGCGTGGCGGAGGCCGAGCAGCAGCGCCGCCAGCAGCGCGAGCAGGACGCTGCCCTCACCGAGGCTGGCGATCGTGTCGTCGATCCCACTCACGCCGCCAGGCTAGGCGATGAGTCTCGGCCCGTCCGTCAGTCTTGGTGGCGATGGCATTCGTACCGCCCGCCCGTCACCTGCTGCGCGCTAAGGACCTCGCCGATGCGCGCTACTTCGAGCCGCTCGACGTCGACGATCTTGCCGCGGCCGCCGGGCTGTCACGCGCCCACTTCAGCCGCGAGTTCAGGCGTACCTTCGGCGAGTCGCCGCACGCCTACCTGTTGACGCGCCGGCTCGAGCGGGCGGCTGCATTGCTGCGGACCACCGACCGCTCGGTCGCTGACGTCTGCCTGTCGGTTGGCTTGCAGAGCATCGGCTCGTTCACGACCAGTTTCACGCGCACCTACGGCATGTCGCCAACCGCCTATCGCGCCCAGCATCCGCCGGCGTCGCAGCTCGCGCGCGTCCCCGCCTGTGTCGTGCGGTTCTACGCCCGCCCGCAACGCAGCACGTTTCGAGAAGACAGCGGCCCGGCGGCTGGCTAGCGTGGCAAACGACCTTCCAGAGACGAACCAGAGGAGCCCAACATGTCTTTCAAGATCGCCAACTCCCAGCTGTGGGTGCACGACCAGGACGAGGCGCTGGCCTTCTACACCGAGAAGCTCGGCATGGAGGTCCGCAGCGACGTCACCCTGCCCGAGATGGGCGACTTCCGCTGGCTGACCGTCGGCCCGGCTGGACAGCCCGACTTCTCGATCGTCCTGATGGCGATCCCCGGCGAGCCGGTGATGGACGGCGATACCGCCGAGCAGGTCGAGGCGCTGATGGCCAAGGGCTTCGCCGGCACGGTCTTCCTCACCACCGACGACTGCCAGGCCTCCTACGACGAGCTCCGTGCCCGCGGCGTCGAGTTCACCGAGGCGCCCGAGCAGCGCCCCTACGGCATCGACTCCGGCTTCCGCGACCCGTCCGGCAACTCGTTCCGGCTGACGCAGGTGCAGCTGCCGGCTGGGGTCTGAGCGACGGGGCGGTCGTCAGTCTCGGGGGGGGGGGG
>JBIOUS010000069.1:0-32449 GCA_044867325.1 Thermoleophilaceae bacterium
CGTGATCTACGACGACACGATCCGCGGCGCCGCCGAGAACCGGCTTGCGATGACGCTCGCGCAGCTACGCGAGGTCGGCATCGAGGCGACCGGCGACGTCGAGGACCCAGATCCCTACTCCGCGATCATGGACGCCGTCGGCGAGCGCGACTACGACGAGATCGTCATCTCGACGCATCCCGGAACGCGCTCCGGCTGGCTGCGCCAGGATCTGATCACGCGCGTCGAGCAGGCGACACGGCGGCCGGTCGAACACGTCGTCGTCGATCTCGGCCGCCATGACGCCGACGAGGGCATCCGCACGCTGGTCGTCGCAAACCAGACCGTCGGCGGCCAGGCACTGATCGACCAGCTGAAGTCGCTCGCCGCTGAGGGCCCGCACCGCTTTATCGTCGTCTGCCCGCAGGGCGGCGCCGGCGAGGACGACGCCCACCGCCGGCTCGCCCATACGCTGAAGCGGCTGACCGACGAGGGCCTCGACGCGATCGGCCAGGTCACCCACCCAGATCCGTACACGGCGATCCAGCAGGCGCTGCACTTCTACGGCGTCGACGAGATCGTCATCTCGACCTTCCCGGCGACCCGCTCGGGTTGGCTGCGCTCCGACCTCGTCGGACGCGTCGAGGCGTCGACCGACAAGCCGGTCCACCACGTCGTCTCGACCGAAGACCTCGAGCAGGCGAGCGCCTGATGGAGTCCGCCTCGGTTCCAGCTCCGGGCGTGCCGGTTCCGACGCCGGTTCACCACGACGAGCACGAGCACCACGGCCCGCCGGCGGCGCACCAGTCGTCGCGGCTCGACCCGCAGTTCCTCGGGATGCTGCTTTTCATCATCTCCGAGGTGATGCTCTTCGGAGCGTTCTTCACGGCCTACTTCTTCATCCGGGTCGTGAACGGCGACACCTGGCCTGGCCCGGGAGAGCATCTGCCGGTCGCGGTCGCGGGCGTCAACACGGCGATCCTCGTCTCCTCGAGCTTCACGATGCACTGGGCGCTCGAGGGCGCCAGGCGCGAGAACCGCCGCGCGATGCGGATCGGGCTGCTGACGACGCTGCTGCTCGGCGCGACCTTCCTCTGCATCCAGATCAACGAGTACTTCCACATCGGCTTCGCGATCTCCGAGAACGCGCAGTCGTCGATCTTCTACGGCCTGACCGGACTGCACGGCGCACACGTCTTCGTTGGCTTGACGCTGCTTGCGTTCGCGACGATCCGCGCCTTCCGCGGCCACTTCTCGGCTGAGAAGCACCTCGGCGTCGAGATCCCCGGGATCTACTGGCACTTCGTCGACGTGATGTGGATCGTGGTCTACACGACCGTCTACATCATCTAGCGTGCGCAACCCGCTCACCTCCGAGCAGGGGGCGTTCCAGCTGTTGCTTTGGGTTGGCGGAGTCGCCTTGGCGATCGTCCTGATCGTCCTGGTGGTGCGGGCGCTCTGAGCGCGCTCGCCGTCGAGCTCGAGCTTGCCGAGCGCGCCGCGCGCGCAGCCGGGATGCTGCTGCTGGACCGCTACGAGGGGCCGGCGAGTGGCGTCGAGCAGAAGTCGAGCCGGACCGACATGGTCTCCGACGCCGACCGCGACGCGGAGGCGCTGATCCGTGACCTGCTGGCAGACGAGCGGCCGGATGACGGGCTGCTTGGCGAGGAGGGATCGCAGGCCGACGGCGCCAGCGGACGGCGCTGGGTCGTCGACCCGCTCGACGGCACGACCAATTTCCTCTACCGCTTCCCCGCCTGGGTCGTGAGCATCGCGCTCGAGGATGAGGACGGTGGCCTCGTCGGCGTCGTCCACGATCCGCTGCGCCGCGAGACGTTCACGGCGATCCGCGCGGAGGGCGCGCGCCTCAACGGTGTGGCGATTGCCGTCAGCGGCGCCGAGCGGCTCGACACGGCACTGATCGGCACCGGCTTCGGCTACGCGGCGGAGCGCCGGACCGAGCAGGCAAAGGTGGTCTCGGAGCTGCTTCCCCGCGTGCGCGACATCCGTCGCGCCGGCGCTGCAGCGCTCGACCTCTGCATGGTCGCCTGTGGCCGTCTCGACGGCTACTACGAGCGCGGGCTCAACGCGTGGGACTGGTCGGCCGGCTCCCTGATCGCGTCGGAGGCTGGCGCGGCGGTCCTGCCGTTGCCGGGCGAGCCGTTCGGTCTCGCGGTCGCATCGCCGTCGATCGCGGACGAGCTCGCCGCTTTGGTGGCCTGAGCCGCCACCGACTGCTTCGGAGCGGCCGGCCGGGCCTTGTTCTTGCGGTAGTACTCGGCGGCGAAGTAGCTGCCGATCACGAAGGCCACCGCCAGCAACTGGAGGCCGAGCGTCTCGACCGTCGGGTAGATGCCGAGCCAAGTGCCCATCCAGAGCGGGATGTCGATGTTCAACGTGTGGATCGGGAGCCAGCCGACGCCCTGCATCGAACGGGCGGTGTTGCCGGTGATCTCGAACAGGATGAACGTGATCAGCACCCCGGTGACCACGAGCATCCGCTTGTACGGCAGTCGCTGCTCGAGCCTGAAGGTGATCACTCCAACGATGCCGGTCGCCACGAGGCCGAGCGCGACGCCGGCGAGCACGACGCCGGTCCCCGAGGCGAGCTGCAACGTCTGGAGGAAGAGCACCGTCTCCATGCCCTCACGGAAGACGCTTGTGAATCCAAGGAAGTAGAGCCCCGCGACCGTAGCCGTGCCCGCCGCCGCGCCGACAGCGACCGCGCCGGTGATCTCCTTGCCACGCTTACGGTGGCCGGCGATCCACTCGGTCCAGTAGACCTTGTGGAAGAACCAGTTCAGCACCAACAACAGAACCCCCACGGCCAGGATGCCGACTATCGCCTCGACCTGCTCGCCGTACTGCTGCAGCGATCCGAGTAGCACCACTGCCAGCGCATAAGCGGCGAAGCTGAATGGCAGCGCCAGCAGCGCACCGCGGTAGATCGGACGCCTCAGCACCGCCCGCGCGCCGATCATGCTGGCGGTGATCGCGGCGAGGATCAGGATCGCCTCGAGCCCCTCGCGGAAGACGATCAGGGCGGCGTTGACGATCGTCGTCGTCGTGCTGGCTCCCTCCCCCGTCTTGGCGCGCGCCTCCTCGAGGGCCTCGTCGAGCGCCAGCTTCGACTCGCGCACCTCCTCGATCGGGGCGCTGGAGGAGATCAGCGTCGCGAGCCCCTTGTGGCCGCGTGCGCCGTACCAGAACAGTCCCTCCACCTCGAGCGCGAGCCCGGGATCGAAAGCGCGCAGCTTCGGCTCCGGGCCGAACTCGAAGAAGGCGTAGGCTGCAAGCCGAGCTGGCTCGGCCTGAGCCTTCTCGTCCGCACTCACCGCGGCGATCATCTGGCCGAGGCTGATCTCTACGAGATCGAAGTCGGCCTCGTCGCTCGACTCCTTCCACTCGTCCGGATAGAGGGGATCGAGGCGATCCGAGATCCGGTCGTGGACGGCGTCGAGCTCGCTGACGTCGACCACCGCCGTCCGCTCATTGGCGTCGTCGACGTACTGGCCGAGCTGGGCGATGTCGCGCTTGATCGCGTGCACGGCGGCGGGGTCGGTCTCGGCAAGCGTCTGCTCGAGATCGCCGAAGGCCTGATCGACCCCGTCGTGGAAAGCCTTCGCCTCCTGGATCTCGAACTCGGCGGTGACACGTCCGTCGTTGGTCCCGCGGCCGTACTCGACTGGGACGAGGTCGAGGAAGCGAGTGAGCTGGTGTGCGCGACGTGACTGCTCCTCAGGCGTGAACGGCGCCGCCGTGAACCCCTCGAGGTCGGCGATCACGCGCTGGCGCAGCCTGCGGAATGCTGCGACGTCGGAGCCGGCGGCGGCCGCGGCCGCGGCGAGCGCTGCGAAGTCGGCGCTGACCCGCCTCGTGTCCTCCGTGCCCCGGGCGCTGCGGTACTCCGGCGCGAGAATCTGCCAGTAGCCGGCGGCAAGCGCAGCCGTCTCGGCAAGCTGTGGGTCGAAACGACGCTCCGCTGCCTGCTCGGCGTCGTCGAGATTCGTCTTCAGCCGCGACTGGTAGGCATCGAGCAGGTCCTTGCGGACTGCGACGGCAGCCTCGCGCGGCGAGCTGTCGCCCGCACGCAGGCTGAGCAGCGCCGCGGTCGCGTCGATGCCGGGACGCGTGAAACGCGTGCTCTGACGGAAGTCGCGTACCAGCAGCCAGGCACGTGCCTGCGCGACATCGCCGCGTTCGGTCGCCGCGACGGCGACCAAGAATGCCCCGCGCCGCAAGGCCGCCACCGCTCGCCCGCGAGCCGCCGCCAGGGCCACCTGATCGTCGGCCGCATAGGCCCGCTGAGCGGCCGCTAGCGCGGCGTCCAGCTCACGCAGCGTCTCGGGAGCATCGGCGGCGAGGCCGCGCTCAAGCGGTCCTGTGACCGCGCGCTGGGCGCTCCCAACGGCAGAGGCCGAGGTCTCCTTGCCCAGCAGCAGCTGCGTCTGGGCCTCGAACAGGTCGGCGCGGACCGTGTCCGCCGCCTGCCAGGGCGGTGCCGCTGCCGCTGTCGAGACGAGTCCGATCAGAGCGAGGGCAACCGCCGCGGCCGCGAGAGCAGCCGCGCGCGGAGACCATGCTCGTCTGCTCGAACGCACCCCGGACTAGCCCTCCTGGAGCTCGATCCCGAGCTGCTGCGCCGACTGCGTGACCTGGCCGGCGATCGCCTCGGCGCGCGCCTGAGCCTCGCTGCCGAGCTGGTCGGCCTGCGCCGCGGTGAACTTCTCGCCGTTCTCCTCGCGGTCGCGCAGGTCGGCCGCGAACGCCAACAGCTGGTTCAGCTCGCGCTTGGTCTGCTTCGCCTGCTGCGGGCTCTCGGCCGCGATCTGCGGCTCGATCTCCGCGTAGGTGAAGGCGATCCCCTCGAGGATGTCGGCGATGTCCGACAGGCGCGAGGTCGCGACGAAGCTCTGCTCCTTCCGATCGCCCTTGCCGGCGACGAAGGCGGTGTTCTTCCACTGGCCGAAGTACTCGCTCATCGTCGGCGTCATCACGACGATCGACGTCAACGCGTCCGACGGCGTGGGCTCGAACGCCTGTGCATCCTCGTCGAGCGACTTCGCCTGGGCGGCGAACTCAGCCGTCGCGGCCTTGAAGATCTTCGCGTCGGGCAGGCCCTCGCCGAACTCGACCTTGCCGTCACAGTCGACGTCGGGCTCGACGTCCTTGGCGACCAGATCCGGGTTGGTGCCCCAGAGCGCAGTCTCGGTCAGGAAGAAGAGGTTGCCCGGCTGCTTGAGCTTGGTCCCGTCGTCGAGCGTCAGGCTGAACGAGACAGCGCTCTCGGGGTCCGAGGCGTCCGAACCGGCGTCGATGTCGACGTCGTAGTGCGACAGCCGCGGCACACCGGCAACGATCCCCTCCATCTCCTCGTAGTTGGGGTTGGCAGCGACGAACGTCTGCTTAGCGTCGCTGAGCTGCTGCTCGACCTCCGGGCAGTGGTCCTCGAGCAGCTTCGGGTAGTCGAAGTCGACCGACTTGGCTAGGTCGTAGTAGGCGTCAGCGTTGTCCTGAAGCTCGCCGACCTCCTTCTGGAGCTGCGCGCTGTGCTCGGTCAGGTAGTCCTTGACCGCGGCGAGCTGTGCCGAGTCCGACGCCGTCTCGGTCGTCGAGTCGCCGTCGTCGCTGCCACAGCCGACAGAGAACGCGCCCAACGCGAGGACGCACAGAACCATCAAGACCCGCGACCGACTCATCCAGACTCCCGTTCGAAGTGTTAGGACCACCTAAGTTAGGTGAGCCTAACGAAAACTACTGAACGGTGAGCTCGCCCTTCATGCCGCCCTCCTCGTGCCCCGGAACGGTGCAGAGGAACTCGTACTTGCCCGGCTTGAGGCTGGCGTTGAGCTTCGAGGTGCCACCGGTACCCACAACGGCGCCCTCGACGACCTTGCCGCCGGCGTCCTTGATCGCGATGTTGTGTTGGATCGGCGCGTCGTTGAGGCTGAGAATCTCGATCATGCCGGGCGGAGCCTCAGCCTTGGTGCTGGCGAAGGCGAGCGCGCCGGTCGGGTTGGCGTCGATCTCCAGCTTGCCACCCTTCGCAGCGATCGGCTTGTTCGAGACCTCGGGCGTGCCCGCGGCGGCGAGCTTGCCCTCGTCCTCGCCGGGCTTGCCCGCGACAGCCGCAACGTAAGCGGCCACGTCCTTGGCGTCCTGACCGGTCACGAGCTTCGCCGGCATCGCGCTGGCGCGCAGCGGATGAGCGATTTGGTCGGCAACGACGCCCTCGAAGGTGCCGGTGCCGAGGCCCTGGCGGCGGGCCGGCCCAAATGCCTCGTCGAGGTTCGGTCCGGTGACGCCGGTGGTTCCGGCACGAGCAAGCGTGTGGCAGGCGCCGCACTTCTCGACGAAGAGCTGCTTGCCCGTCACGAGATCGGGGTCTTCACGGCCGCAGCCAGACGCGGCTATCGCGACCGTCGCCGCCATAGCTGCCACGACGGCGAGCCTCTGCAATCCACTCCTCACGGGCCGGAACACTACCCGCTCAGCTGGCCAGAAGACTCCTACCGGCCAGGGGCCACCGGGGGGTCCGGTGGGCGCGAGCCCCCCGAGGTGCTCCCAGGAGTTGGTAGCTCGCTCAGGCGTCCCTCGGCCGCGGCGATCACGCCCTCGGCGACGGCCTCCCAACCGAAGCGGCGACGGGCCACGCCGGACAGCGCGGCGACAGCCTCCGCTCGCTCGTCGCCGGGCAGCTCGAGCCAGCGGATCAGACGGTCGGCGATCTGCTCGACGGCCTCCGGACCGCGCTCGAACGACAGCAACGAGCGTTGCTCCTCCGGCAGCGCGGGCGCCAACGCCGCCGTGACCTCTGCGAGCCCGGAATGATCGGCCGAGAGCGGCAGCGCGCCGCTACAGGCAGCCTCCGCGGCGACCATCCCGAACGCCTCCGGGAAGGTGCTCGGCACGACCTGGGCGGTGAACGCCGGCAACACGCCCGGGAGGTCGCCGTGCTCGAGGCTGCCGCTGAAGCGGATTCGCTCAGCCGCGACCGGCGCGGCCGCCAGGTAGGCGTCGCGGGCAGTGCCGTCGAGGCCGTCGAGAAATGCCGTCAGATAGGTCAGCGGGCCGGCCGGGCCGCCCTCGAGACCTCGCCCCTGGGCGGCGATCTCATGCACCGCGCCGAGGTCCGCGCGGCCCAGCGCAGCCACGAGCTCGCCGAGGGTCTCGCGATAGGCGCCGAAGCCGACGACCAGCAGCCGCACATCGGGAACCCGTGCGCTGACCAGCGGCCACGCCGCGAGCAGCAGGTCGACCCCCTTCGAGACGATCAGCTTGCCGACGTAACCGACGATCCGCTCGGTGCGGGGGTCGAACGCCCGCAACGCCTCCGGGGCGCCCACCTCGCCGCCCCAGCCGCCCGGATCGGCGCCGTCGAGACGGTCGGCCAGCTCTGCCAGGCCCGTGGCCGCCTCATCCAGCGACCGGGGTCGAAATGCCGCGACATCGACGCCGGGCGGGCCGAGCCGCGTCTTGGCCGGGAGCTCAGGATCGCCCGCGACCTCCCACAGGCTCTGCGCCGTGTGCAGCGATCCGACGAGCACTCCGGACGCGCCGCCCAGCCCTTCGAGCATGTAGGGCAGAAACCGCTCTGGCTCGGGACGGACCGTGTACTCGAGCGCGCTGCCGTGGATCTTGACCGCGTACGGCACCTGCCCACCAAGCCCGCGAGCCAGGATCGCCGGCCCCATCACCGCATGGTTGGCCAGCGCAACGTCCGGGCGAAAGTCCGTGACGGCCTTGCGCACCGCCGCCACATTGGCCTCGATGTAGTGGTCGAGCTCCGCGTCGGTGAGGTCGGCGAAGCGGACCGCGTCGAAGTTGTCGTAGCTGTCCGCGACGTAGACGGGCAGGACACGGCCGATGTCCGGGTTGACCACGGTCACGGTCGCCGGCAGGTCGAGCTCGTCGGCGGCGCGCTCCTGGCAGAGCAGGCAGACCTCGTGGCCAAGTGCCGCCAGAGCCCGCACCAGGCTGACGTTGTAGATGTTGCTACCGGTCCCGCGCAGCAGGTAGCCATGGAAGATCAGGACGCGCATGGCGGCCATGCTGTCAGGGAGGGCCGACGCCGCTCGCGTTGGTAATCTGCCCCGCCTATGCCGCCCCGTCAGCAGTACCGCCTCCGCACACGCAGCGACCGCGAGACGATCCGCGAGGTCGAGCCCGGCATCGACTACATCGACGCCAAGACCGGTCAGCCGTTCGAGGTCGTCGGTAAGCTGATTCCGCTAGCGCCGTCGCCGAGCAACCTTCCCTACTCGGTCGAGAACCTGCGCATGTGTGGCTGCTCGCTCGAGCAGTTGGTCCAGAAGGACCTCAACGACTGCCCGCACTGCGGCCGTCGTATGCCGGCTCATTCCTAGCTACGGCTGGGAGCACGTCTAGGCAGCGGAGACCTCACCCGAGTCGGAACCGGCTGGGGTACGAACCGTCCAGGGCGACCGGGACGACGGAAGGTCTGTGGATGGCCGTCGCGGCGGCGCCAACCGGCGGTCCAGGGGCCGTTCGGTAGACGGATACCGCCGCCGCCGGGACCGCGGCGCGGTCCGGGCTTGCGACTGTCGCCGCCTCCGCCACCACCGCCGCCCTCCTCAGGAGGCTCGCTGCCTCCGTCCTCGCGTAGGTGGAAGAACCAGATCAGCCACGCGACCAGTAGGCCGACGTCGAAGACGCGGAAGCCAACCATGAAGATCCACCCCTCTGTGGACATCACTTCCGATGGTAACGCCGTCGTTGCGGCGCTTCCAGAGCGTTTACACGAGCGCTACGGGGCGAGTGCGCCGCCGGCGACCGCCTTGGCGGACCCGAGCGCTGCGCTGCTGGCCACTGCGGCGGCCTGGCTGCTCTTCTTGGCCTTCTTGTCGGACCCGTCAGTCGGCTTCGGATCCGGGATGTAGGTGGCGGTGTAGAGCAGACGCGAGTTGAAGTAGGTGCACTGGTAGTCGACGATCTCGCCAATCTCGTCCTGGACTGACGGCGGGCTGAGCTTGTCGTCCTTGCCGCAGTCGTCCTTGGCGCGCGACGCCCGCCACCAGTCGCTGCGGGCCAGGTCGACGGTGTCGAGCACCGGAGCCCAGGTCGGGACGGTGAGCGCGACGCGAGCGTCCTTGCCGACGACGATCGGCTCGTCGAGTGCGAAGGTCGGCGTCGAGCCGAGGAAGCGCGAGACGTCGTAGACCTCGCTCTGGCGCATCAGCCGGTGGTTGCCCTTCTTGCCCTTCTTCGTGCTGCGGCGCAGGATCGAGAGCTGGACCTGCGGGTCATCGCCGAAGCGGCCGTTGAAGAACTCGATCTGCGTGTCGGTCAGTTTGCCGAGCGACACGGTGAAGGCGACGATCTTGCCGGGGCGCGGCACGACGAACGGATTCTTGAGCGATCCGGAACGGCCCTGGTAGGCAGTCACCTGGTAGGCGGCGACACAGGGATCGTTCGGGCAGTTCGACGCGGCCGGCGGCGAACCACCGGCGCCGAGCTCGATGACCTTGGCCTGCGCACCCGCGGGAAGCGCGAGTACGGCGGCTGCGAGGGCTGGAATGAGATAGCGCTTCATGTCGGGATTCCAACACGGGGTTCGCCCCCGAGTTTCGGATTCCTACTTGTAGCGGGCGTGGCCGCTACTTGTAGCGGTAGGTGATGCGGCCCCGGTCCAGGTCGTACGGGGACAGCTCGATCTTCACGCGGTCGCCCGGCAGGATGCGGATGTAGTGCCTGCGCATCTTGCCCGAGATGTGCCCGAGGACCTCATGGTCGTTGTCGAGCTTCACACGGAACATCGTGTTCGGGAGGGCCTCGCTTATCTCGCCCTCCATCTCGATCTTCTCCTCTTTTGCCAAAGCGCCTTTCTCGTCTCTGCGCCGGCCCGTGGGGCCGGCATACCGTCTTAAAACGCTACCAGCCCGCAGCCAATAGCCCGCGGGCGAGCGCGACCGCCTCATCGCGTGTGGTCGCCTCACCGGTATAGACCGCCTCGCTCAAGCGCGCGATCAACCGGCCGAGCTCGGGCCCGGGCTCGATGCCGACGGCCGCGGCAAGCTCGTCGCCGCGCAAGGGCGGTCGCGGCGGGCCGTCGGCGTGCCAGCGCAAAGCCGGGCCGATCAGCTCACGAGCGACCTCGAGGTGCGCGGCGATCGCCCGCTGGGCATTGCGGCCGCGTGTCGCCAGCCGGTCGGCGCAGGAAAGCACCGAGACGTCGACCTCGACCGGATCGCAGCGCGACAGGTAGGCGTAGATCTTGGTGCGATCGAGCGGCCGCTCGTGGACCAGGAAGCCGAGCGCGAGGTGGTGGCGGGCCAGCGCGCCGACATGGCTGCGTAGCCGCTCGCTGACACGCAACCGCCGAAAGACGTCGCCGACTACCTCCTGCCCAGCCGCGTCGTGGCCGATGAACGTCACGCGGCCGTCCTCGCGCACCCCGCGTGTCTGTGGCTTCGCAACGTCGTGGAACAGCGCGCCGAAGCGCAGCGCCTCGGCGCGTGTCATCCCATCCGCGAGCGGCTCGTCGAGCACCGCACGCAGGTCGGCGGCCTGATCGCCGAACAGCTCCTCCAGCCCGCCCGGCCGCAGCAGCTCGATCTGCTGCTCGAGTACCGCGACAGTGTGGCCGTAGACATCGAGATGGTGGTAGTGGCTCTGCTCGACCCCTTGGAGCGCAGCGATCTCCGGCAAGACGGCCGCCAGCACGCCGAGGCGCCGCGCCAGCTCCAGACCGTCGAGCGCTCCGGGGGCGATCAGCAACCGTCGCAGCTCGCCGAAGACGCGCTCGCCGGATGGCTCGATCAGCCGCGGCGCGACCTCGGCGGTGAGCCGCTCGGTCTCGGCGTCAGGCGCCATTCCCAGCTCGGCGACCAATCGGACGAGCCGCAGCGCGCGCAAAGGATCGTCGGCGTAGGCATGTGGGCCCAGCACACGCAGCACGCCGGCGTTCGCGTCGGCGAGGCCACCGAACGGATCGATCGGGTCGCCGCCGCCGAGCGGGACCGCAACCGCATTGAGCGCGAAGTCTCGGCGCGCCAGGTCCTGCTCGATCGTCTCGCCCTGCAGCGGCGACACGTCGCAGGCGACGTCGCGGTCGCGGCTCAGGACACGCCAGGCGCCAAAGTCCTCCGATAGCGGGAAGCGCGGGCCGCCAAGCGCCCGCGAAGCGACCTGCGCCGCGGCCTCCGCATCACCGGCGACCGCGAGGTCGACGTCGGTCAGCGGCCGCGCGAGCAGCGCGTCGCGAACGACCCCGCCGACCAGCCAGGCGTCGATGCCAGCCGTGGCAAAGGCGGCGTGCAGGACGCGCACTGGCTCCGCCGCGGTCAGGCGCTCGGCGAGTGCCGCCGTCGTCACGGCTCGTGTGTCCGCGGCACCCGCGCCGTCAGGCTGCAGGTCACCTCGTAGTTGATCGTGCCGAGCCGGCGCGCAACCTCCTCGGCGAGGATCCGCTGGTCGCCCTGGACGCCGATCAGAACTGCGGCGTCGCCAGGAGCGACGGTCGTCTCGGCGCCGAGATCGACCGTTACGTTGTCCATGCTGACCGTGCCGACAAGCGGCCAGCGGACACCGTCGATCAGCACGTCGCAGTCGTTGGTCAGCGCCCGCCGCCAGCCGTCGCCGTAGCCGATCGGCAGCGTCGCGACCCAGGTTGGCTCGGCAGCGGTCCAGCGCCGTCCGTAGCCAGCGCTCCAGCCCGCCTCGAAGCGTCGCACGGCGCCGACTGCGACCTCGAGCGTGAGCGCCGGCTCGAGTCCGTGCGTCGCCGGGTCCTCCTGGAATGGATCGAGTCCGTAGATCGCAACGCCGCAGCGAGCCATGTCGAAGTGGCTGGCCCGATCGCGATAGACGGCGGCGCTGTTGGCGGCGTGGACGATCAGGCCCGGGTGGGCCGCCGACAGCTCGTCCGCGAACGCCGTGAAGCGCGCGAGTTGATTTGGGAAGTGGTCGTCGCCGGGCTCATCGGCGGTCGCGAAGTGCGTCATCAGACCGACCAGCTCGAGCCGCGCGTCGGAGGCGACGATGTCCGCGACGGCGCGGGCCTGGGCAGGATCGATCGCCCCCAGCCGTCCCATACCGCTGTCGAGCTTGACGTGGACCCGCGCCGGCGGACCGCTCTCCCCCACCCGCTCGGCCAGTGCGCGTGCGAACTCCGGCTCCCAGACGACGATGTCGGCGTCGGCGGCGAGCGCCGTGGCGGTCTCGGCGCGGGTCAGCGAACCCATCACCAGCAGCCGTCCAGTCAGTCCCGCGGCGCGTAGGAGGGCGGCCTCACCGGCAGTGGTGACAGCGAGCCAGGTCGCACCCCCACGCTGCGCCGCGCGGGCACATTCGACAGCGCCGTGGCCGTAACCGTCGGACTTCACGACTGCGCACAGCTCGGCGCTGCCGGTCAGCAGCGACTTCAGATGTGCGCAGTTACGCTCGACCGCGCCGACGCTGACTCGCGCCAGCGCCCGCGCAGCCGCCTGCGCGGCCATCTCAGGAGACGAGCGCGCCGAGGACGTCGAGGCGGGTCACGACGCCGACGAAGCGCCCGTGCTCGACGACTGGCAGCCGGTTGTGCCCGGACTTGTGGATCAGCTTGGCGGCGTCGTCGATGCTCGTTTCGACGTCGACGGTGTCGGGATCGGCGGTCATCATGTCGCCCGCGTTGGAGGCGAACGCCTTGCGCAACTTGTCCTCGAAATGACGGATCGGCTCGAGGAACACCGTGCCGCCGAAGATGTTGACGTAGTAGGGCAGATGGAGATCGCCGCTGTCGTCGCTGAGGACGAGATCGGCCTCGGTGACGATCCCGACGCAGCGGCCGCCGTCGTTGACGACCGGCACACCTGGCAGCTCGTGCTCGCGCATCACCGCAAGCACCTGCTCGACGCTGTCCTCCGGCGCCACGGTCGGCGTGTCGGTCTCCATGATCTCTCTGACGGTCTTTGGCACGCCGGAGACCCTATCGGGAGCCGAGGCCGTCGGGCAGCGCGTCGACCACGTCGCCGGCGATCGTGTGGTCGGCGCCGTGTCGTCCGGCCGCCGCGCGACCGGCACGGGCGTGGGCGATCGCGCCGAGCGCGGCCGCCTCGAACGGTGCAAGTCCCTTGGCGAGCAGCGCGCCGACCAGACCGGACAGCACGTCGCCGGTCCCCGCCGTCGCGAGCGCCGGCGTCGCACCTGGACTGACCGCGACCGAACCGCCGGGATCAGCAACGATCGTGTCGTCGCCCTTCAGCAGGACGACTGCGCCGCTGCGCGCGGCGGCCTCCTTCACGGACGCGAGCCGGTGGGCCTCGATCTCAGCCGAATCCCGCTCCAGCAGCCGGCCAAGCTCACCGGCGTGCGGGGTGAGCAGCGTTGGCGCCGAGCGCTCGCGCAGCGACTCCAAGGCCCCGGCATGGGCATTGAGCCCGTCGGCGTCGACCAGCAGCGGAGCATCGACACGGGCCGCCACCTCGCGCGCGAACGCGACGGCGGAATCGGAGCGCCCGAGCCCCGGACCGAGCACAACGGCGCCAGCGCTCGCGGCCAGCGCACGGAAGGGCTCCACGCCGTCGGGCGAATGGGCGCCGTCGCTCTCGGGCATGCCGTGCGCCATCTGCTCGAGCAGACGCAGCGCGAGTGCGGGCTGGGCGGACTCGGGCACGGCGACCTGGACATAGCCGGCGCCGGCGCGAGCGGCCGCCAACGCGGCCAGGGCCGGTGCACCGGTCAGGCCGCGCGAACCGCCCGCGATCGCCACGACGCCGGAGTCGAACTTCGAGCCGAAGCGCTGACGGTGCGGAAACAGGTCGAGCACACGCTCCGAGATCAAGCCACCGGCCCCAGGCGCGGGCGCTCCACGCGGGATGCCGATCGCGACGATCTCGACGTCGCCCGCATACATCGCTCCGGGAGCGACGTGGAGGCCGACCTTCGAACCATGGAAGGTCGCGGTGGCGGTCGCCTGCACCGCGACACCGACCACCTCGCCAGTCGAAGCGTCGACACCGGACGGAACGTCGCAGGCGATCACCGGCGCGTCGGCTGCGTTGATCGCGGCGATCGCGGCGGCAACCGGCTCACGCGGCGCGCCCTCGAAGCCGGTCCCGAGCAGCGCGTCGACGATCGCCCCCGATCCGGCCAGCAGCGCCAGTTCGAACGGCAGCGGCGGCGCGCCCGGCAGCAGCTCGAGTTGCGCGGCGGCATCCCCGCTCAGCTTGTCGATCGGCGTCACGGCAAGCACGTCGACGACGCGTCCCTCCTCGCGCAGCAGACGCGCGGCCGCGAGCCCGTCGCCGCCGTTGTTGCCCGGTCCGACGACGATCCGGATCGGCAGTCCGGGCCGCACCAGGCGCGCCGTCAACCGCGCCAACCCGAGGCTCGCCCGCTCCATCAGTTCGAACGACGGCACGCCCTGCTCCTCGATTGCCCACGCATCGCAGGCGCGCATCTCAGCCGCGTCGTAGAGCGGATCGAGCCAGTCCGGCGGCGCAGTCATGCGACGAGGACAGCCGTCGCGGCGGCCGTCGTATCCGTATGCGTCAGTGATACGGCGACCCTCGTCCCGAGTTGCTCGGCGCGCGCCTCGGCCGCGCCGCTGAGGCGTACGTCCGGCGCCGCGCCAGTCGCTACCAGCTCCACGTCCCGGAACGCCCAGGCATCCAATCCGAGCGCTTTCGCCACCGCCTCCTTGGCGCAGAAGCGCGCCGCGAGGTGCTGGCCGGGCCGCGCCTTGGTCGCGGCGTACGCCCGCTCTCCCGGCGTGAACAGTCGCTCGGCCAGGCGCGGGCGACGTGCCAGCGCTCGCTCCAGTCGGTCGATCTCCAAGAGGTCGATCCCGATCATGGCTAGCGACCGGCGGGTGATCTGGGCGTCGTAGGCCGAGCGATCCGCGGACGCAGGGAGGTCATCGGGCGCCAGCCCATGGCCGACCGAGGACAAAGGAGCGCGACGGCATACGGCGTCCAGATCACTCGACGGTGACGGTCTTGGCGAGGTTGCGCGGCTGGTCGACGTTGAGTCCGCGGGCGCGGGCGATGTAATAGGCCAGCAGTTGCAGCGGTATGACTGCAAGCAGTGGCTGGATCAGCCAGTCGGCGGCCGGGACGTAGACGACCTCCTCGGCGTGCTCGGCGACCGCTTCGTTGCCTTTCGTGGCGACGGCGAGCACGTGCGCACCGCGGGCCCGCACCTCGGCGATGTTCGAGAGCACCTTGTCGAGCACCGGCGAGTCGGTCGCGACGCAGACGACCGGCGTGCGCTCGTCGAGCAGGGCGATCGGACCGTGCTTCATCTCACCGGCGGCGTAGGCGTCGGTCGGGACATAGGAGATCTCCTTCAGCTTCAGCGCCCCCTCGAGCGCCGTCGCGAGACCGGCGTGGCGGCCGAGATAGAGGAAGAAGCCGGCGTCGCGCCAGTGGTCGGCCATCTGCCGGACCGGCTCGTCGACCTGCTCGAGCAGCTCGTCGATCCGCCGCGGCAGGGCGCGCAGATCGGCCACGAGCTCGGCGACGCGCGCCGCCGGAAGCGTTTCGCGCACCTGGGCGAGCCGCAGCGCGAGCAGCAACATCGCCGCAACCTGGGAGACGTAGGTCTTGGTCGCCGCAACGCCAATCTCCAGCCCCGCGCGGGTGAACAGCACGCCGTCGGAGTCGCGCGTCGCTTGGCTGCCCATCACGTTGGTGATCGCGAGCACGCGGGCACCCTTCTCGCGCGCCAGGCGCATCGCGGCAAGCGTGTCGGCGGTCTCGCCCGACTGGGTGATGCCGATCACCAGGTCGCGCTCGTCGACGACCGGGTCGCGGTAGCGGAACTCCGATGCGACGTCCATCTCGACGGGGACGCGGGACCAGGTCTCGACCGCGTAACGGCCGGAGAGGCCGGCGTGGTAGGAGGTGCCGCAGGCGACGACCACGATCCGCCGCAGATTGCGCAGCTCGTCATCGGAGATGCCGATGTCGCCGAGCTCGACGCCGTCGCCGATCAGCCGGTCGGCGACCGTCTCGGCGACCGCATCCGGCTGCTCGTGGATCTCCTTGAGCATGAAGGTCTCGTAGCCGCCCTTCTCGGCCGCCTCCTCGTCCCAGTCGACCTCCTCGGCGAGACGCTCGACGGGCTCGCCGGCGGCGGTCGTGAAGCGGGCTCCCTCGGGCGTGATCACGACGATCTCGTCGTTCTCGACGAGCTGGACGCGGCGGGTGTCGCGTAGGAACGCCGGGATCGCCGACGCGACGAAGCTCTCCCCCTCACCGACGCCGATCACCAGCGGGCACTCCTTGCGCGCCGCGACCAGCGTGCTCGGCTCGTCGGCGTGGACGGCGACGAAGGCGTAGTGGCCGCGCAGCTCGCCGTAGGCCGCTCGCACCGCGGCGACCAGGTCGCCGTCGTAGTGGGCGGCGATCAGATGGGCGACAGCCTCGGCGTCGGTCTCCGAGCTGAAGGTGGCGCCGTCGGCCTCGAGGCCCTGGCGCAGCTCGGTCCAGTTCTCGACGATGCCGTTGAGGACGACGTGGACGCGCCCCGTGTTGTCGTCGTGCGGATGGGCGTTGGCCTCGGTGACGCGGCCGTGGGTCGCCCAGCGGGTGTGGCCGATCCCAGCGACGGCGCCGTTGCCGAAGCCGTTGTCGCCGACCGCCTCACGCAGCCGCGACAGGTTGCCCACCGCGCGCACCGTCTGGACCTCGCCGTCAGCCAGCAGCGAGATTCCGGCCGAGTCGTAGCCGCGGTACTCGAGCTTCTCGAGACCGGCGAGCAATATCTCGCGGCAGGGACGCCCGCCTGTGTATCCGACGATTCCGCACATGGAGGACCCGACAGGGTACCCGGCCCTCCCGTCGTGCCCACGGTGCGCAAGCGCGCTGGCGGGAGATGCCTCAGGCGAGGTCGCGCTCGACGGCAGCGACCAGGCGTGCGGTCACGGCCTCACACTCATCGTCGTCAGGTGCCTCGACCATCACGCGCACCAGCGGCTCAGTCCCAGACGGGCGCACCAGTACCCGGCCGCGACCCTCGAGCGCCGCGGACTCCGATTCCACCGCCTCCCAGACCGCCTTCGCGTCCTCGAGCGCGCCACGGTCGCGCACGCGCACGTTGACCAGCCGCTGCGGCAGCTTGCGCATGCCGCCGCGCTCGGCTAGGTCGCCGTCGCCGAGCGCCTCGAGAGTCAGCAGAGCCGCGGCGATTCCATCCCCCGAGGGCACGAAGCCCGTCTCGATGATGTGGCCGGACTGCTCGCCGCCAAGGCCCCAGCCGCGCCTCAGCAGCTCGGCCAGCACGTGACGGTCGCCGACCGGCGTCACCGCGACCTCGATCCCCGCGTCCGCCATCGCGCTGTGGAAGCCGTAGTTGGTCATCACCGTCACGGCTACTCCGTCGCCGGGCAGGCGGCCCGCGGCGCGGAGGTGGAGCGCCGCTAGCGCGACCAGCTCGTCGCCGTCGACGACCGCGCCGGTCCGATCGACGGCCAGCACACGGTCGCCGTCGCCGTCGAAGGCGAAGCCGATGTCGAACGCGCCTGCCGCCACCCGCTCGGCAAGTGCCTCGACGTGCGTCGAACCGACGCCGTCGTTGATGTTGCGCCCATCGGGGTCGACCGCGATCGCCTCGACGTCGGCGCCGAGGCGGCGGAAGATCTCAGGAGCGACCTGGTGGGTCGCCCCGTTGGCGCAGTCGAGCAGGACACGGCGGCCTTTCAGATCGAGCTCGCCGAAGCGCAGCTCGAGCTCGCGCAGGTAGTCGCCGCCGGCGCCATGCAGCGCGCGGATCCGCCCGATCGGTCGCTCCGCCGGCTGCTCGTCACCTGCGACGAGCGCCTCGATGCGCCGCTCACGTTCGTCCGAGACCTTCGTCCCGTCCGGCCCGAAGAACTTGATCCCGTTGTCCGCGTAGGGATTGTGCGAAGCCGAGACGACAGCCGCGAGATCGAAGCCGTGGCGACGTGTCAGCAGCGCGGCGCCCGGGGTTGGCAGCACACCGCCGAGCAGCGCCTGTCCTCCCATAGCTGCGACCCCGGCGGCGAGCGCCGACTCCAGCATCTCGCCCGACTCACGCGTGTCGCGCACGATCAAGACCTGCGGCGCCGCGCCAGCGCCGTCCCATGCGGTCTCCGTCGCAGCCCGTCCGAGCGCTAGCGCCAGCTCGGCGGTCAGGAACTCGCCGGCAGCCCCTCGGACGCCGTCCGTGCCGAACAGCCGCGCCATGCGTACTGCTAGCGCTTCGAGAACTGCGGGCGCTTACGAGCCTTCTTGAAGCCGGCCTTCTTGCGCTCCTTGACGCGCGGATCACGCGTCAGGAAGCCACGCCGCTTCAGCTCGCCACGAAGGTTCGGGTCGGCCTCGACCAGTGCGCGGGTGATGCCGTGGCGCAGCGCGCCGGCCTGAGCCGACACCCCGCCGCCGTGGATCTTCGCCACGACGTCCATCCGCTCCTGCTGGCCTACGGTCTCCAGCGGGAGACGCGCTTTCGTCTGTAGCGACGGGCGCGGGAAATACTCGTTCAGCGACTTGCCGTTGATCGTGTACTCGCCAGTGCCGGGCTTCAGCGTCACGCGGGCGACGGCGCTCTTGCGCTTGCCGGTCGCGCGATAGCGCGCATCGGCAGCAAGGTTCAACACGGCCTCGAGCGGCTTCGGAGCCTCGTCCTCGTCGGAGTCGTCGGCGGCGGCTACCTCGCCCTCGACTACGACCTCGTCGACGATCTCGACCTCGGCTCCGACGTAGCCGGACTCCTCGGTGCGCGACTTCTTCTCCTCCTCGAGCACCAGGTCGGGCTCGAGATGGGCACCCGGAATGACCTCGGGCTCGGCGGCCTTCGCGTCCTTCTTGCGCTTCGGCTTCGGCTTCTCGGCGGGCGCCTCGCTGGCCTCAGGCTCAGCGGCGGTCTCCTCGGCCTCAGCCTCGGCGGGAGCCTCTGCCGGGGCGGCCTCGTCGCTCTCGGCGACAGGCTCCTCGGTGGGCGTCTCCTCAGCGGCCGCCTCGGCCTCGGGCTGCTCCGGGGTCGCCTCAGGCTCCTCCGCGGCGGGCTGCTCTGCCGTCGGCTCCTCGGGAGCCGGCTCGTCCTGCGGGGTGTCCTGGGGCTCGTCGGCCATCAGTTCTCAATCTCCATGGGCTTGGGCTGCTGCGCGGCGTGCGGATGGTCCGGGCCAGCGTAGATCTTCAGCTTGCGCAACTGGGCGCGAGCGATGCGGTTACGCGGCAGCATCCCCTTGACGGCAAGCCGCAGCGGCTCCTCGGGACGACGGTCGAGCATCTCGGAGAACGTCCGGCTGCGCAGACCGCCCGGGTAGCCGGAGTAGCGGTGGTAGAGCTTCTCGTCGCGCTTCTTGCCCGTGACCGCGATCTTCTCGGCGTTCACGACGACGACGAAATCACCGACGTCGCAGTGCGGTGTGTACTCCGGCTTGTGCTTGCCACGCAGGGCGGTCGCGATCTGCGTCGCTAGGCGGCCGAGCGTCTGCCCGGTCGCGTCGACGATGAGCCATTCGCGCTCGCGGTTCTCTGGGGTGGCTACGTAAGTCTTCATTTGCGGCCGCACAGTGTGGCACAAGTACGCACGCTCAGCCTCGTCATGGCAACCGCCGCAGCCTCGGCTATGCTGCCGCCAGTTTCACAGCCTGCCGAGTCCGTCGCGGTCCTGCCGCGAGGGAACGGGGGAACCAATCGGGCGCCTTCTGGCGTTCGAGGGGCGAATCGAAGGCGCCAGTCGCCGCCGTAGCGCCGCTCTTTCGGCGCGAGCCCGTCAGCTAACCCCGTAGGCCGCACAGAAAGAGAGGCAGTACGAGCCAGTGCCTTCGGGTCGAGCAACGTCCGTAGTTATTGCCGTAGCGGCCGCCTGCGTGGCACTCCCCGCCAGCGCCGTCGCCTCCGGCTCATCCTCGTCAGCCGGCGGGATGATGTTCGTCGAGACCCCGAAGATCGCGAAGGTCGCCTGCGTCAAGCGCTGCGCGACCCGCAAGCGCCTGCAGGGAGGCAGCACAGCTCGCATCTCCGGCAGCGCGCTCGGCCAGGTATCGACGGCGATCTTCCAGGGCTCGGCCGGCCGCGCCGACGACGTCCGCGTCAAGGTCGAGCCGCTCGACGCCCGCCGCCTCCGCACAACCGTCCCGAAGGGCGCCGTCAGCGGCCCGATCTCGCTCGTCACAACGGCCTCCGTCGCGTCGCCGCCGAGCCCGCCGATCGCGATCCTGCCGCCGCTGCCCACAGACGTGCTGATCAAGGCCGACCACGTCTTCCCGATCGCCGGCAAGCACGACTTCGGCGGCAGTGGCGCCAACTTCGGCAGCGGGCGCACCGGCCACAGCCACCAGGGCCACGACGTCTTCGCGCGCTGCGGCACGCCGATGGTCGCGGCACACGGCGGACGTGTGCAGGCCAACAAGTACCACTCTGCCGCCGGCAACTATCTGGTCATCGACGCCAACGGCAGCGGCACCGACTACGTCTACATGCACATGGCCGCGCCCAGCCCGTTCACCCGCGGCGACAAGGTCGCGACCGGCCAGCGAATCGGCGCCGTCGGCGACACCGGCAACGCCCGCGGCTGCCACCTCCACTTCGAGCTCTGGTCAGCACCCGGCTACTACGAGGGCGGTCACCCGTTCGACCCCCTCCCCGCCTTGAAAGCCTGGGATCGCTAGTTCATAGTCGGTCGCTGTGAGCGACTACACCCGTATCGACCTGACCGACGCCCCCGACGTCCTCGGCGACTACCCGGGCGAGATGCGCTTCCTCGCCGGCCCGCTCGAGGCCGAGCAGGCGGCCCTCACCTACCGCCGCATGCCACCCGGAACCGGCGGCCGCGGCAGCTACGGCCACCGCCACAAGACCCAGGAGGAGCTCTACCTGGTGGTCGCGGGCACGCTGACCTTCAAGGTCGGCGACGACGTCTTCGAGGCCGGCCCCGGCACCGCTGTCCGCGTCGCACCCGAGACGCTGCGCAGCGTCCACAACGACAGCGACGCCGATGTCGTCCTCGTCATCACCTCGATCAAAGCCGCCGACTACGACGGCGAGGTCGAGACCGAAGACGGCTTCTGGCCCAACTAGGCCCCACCGTGGCTGGCCCACTGACCGGCAAGGTCGCTCTCGTCGCCGGAGCAACCCGCGGCGCCGGCCGCGGCACAGCGGTCGCGCTCGGCGAGGCCGGCGCGACGGTCTACTGCACGGGCCGCACGACCCGCGAACGACGCTCCGAGTACGACCGTCCCGAGACGATCGAGGAGACCGCCGAGCTCGTCACCGCCGCCGGCGGCCAGGGAATCCCCGTCGCGGTCGACCACCTCGACCAAGGCCAGGTCGAAGCGCTCGTCCAGCGCATCGACACCGAGCAGAGCCGCCTCGACGTCCTCGTCAACGACATCTGGGGTGGCGAGCTCCTAGCCGAGTGGGACACGCCGGTCTGGGAGCACGACCTCGACGGCGGCCTGCGACTGCTCCGCCTCGCCATCGACACCCACCTGATCACCAGCCACTTCGCGCTCCCGCTGCTGATCCGCCACGAGGGCGGCCTCGTCGTCGAGATGACCGACGGCACACGCGAGTACAACGCCGAGAACTACCGCCTCTCGATCTACTACGACCTCGCCAAGACAGCCGTCATCCGCCTCGCCTTCGCCCAGAGCAAGGAGCTCGCCCCGCACAACTGCACCGCAGTAGCCCTAACACCCGGCTGGATGCGCTCCGAGATGATGCTCGACATCTACGGCGTCACCGAGGACAACTGGCGCGACACCACCTCCGGCAACCCCCACTTCGCCGCCATCTCCGAGTCCCCCCGCTTCGTCGGCCGAGCCGTAGCCGCCCTCGCCGCCGACCCCCAACTCCAGCGCCACAACGGCGCCTCCCTCTCCTCCGGCGGCCTCGCCAAGGAATACGGCTTCACCGACACCGACGGCTCCCAACCAGACTGCTGGCGCTACATGGTCGAGGTCCAGAACCCCGGGTTGCCGCCGGATCCCACCGGCTACCGCTGAGCGTTCCGACCTTCGAGGCTCTCTCTGCAAGAACGCCGCCGAGTTGGTGGTACGGGACCCGACGTCGGCCCCCGCGGGTGGCGACGCATTTTGCGTTCGCGCGCGCAGGAACGAGCACGTGAACCAAAATCGGAGACAGGACCCGCGGGAAGCGCGGCCGATCCCTAGAAGAGAGTCACTCCCACTCGATGGCCCCCGGCGGCTTGGAGGTGATGTCCAAGACGACCCGGTTGACCTGGCGGATCTCGTTGATCATGCGGGAGGCGACGCGCTCGAGGAGGTCGTAGGGCAGGCGGGCCCAGTCGGCGGTCATGGCGTCGTCGCTGGTTACGGCGCGGATCACGACGACGTAGCCGTAGGTGCGCTCGTCGCCTTGGACGCCGACGGTGCGGAGGTCGCCGGGTAGGACGCAGAAGGACTGCCAGAGCTCGCGGTAGAGGCCGGCGGAGCGGATCTCCTCTTGGAGGACGAAGTCGGCGTCGCGGAGGATCTCGAGGCGCTCCTTGGTGACCTCACCGCCAACGATCCGGATACCCAATCCGGGGCCGGGGAACGGCTGGCGCCAGACGAGGCGCTCGGGGAGGCCGAGCTCGATGCCGACCTTGCGAACCTCGTCCTTGAAGAGGGCGCGCAGTGGCTCGACGAGCTCGAACTCGAGATCGTCGGGCAGGCCGCCGACGTTGTGGTGCGACTTGATCGTGGCGGCTCCGGTGCCGCCACCGGACTCGATGACGTCGGAGTAGAGCGTGCCCTGGACGAGGTAGTCGGCGTCGCCGAGCTTGGCGGCCTCGTCCTCGAAGACGCGGATGAACTCGCCGCCGATCGCCTTGCGCTTGGCCTCGGGGTCGGTGATCCCCTCGAGGCGGGCGAGGAAGCGCTCCTCGGCGTCGACGGCGACGAGCGGGACCTTGAAGTGGTCGCGGAAGGCGCTGACGACCTGCTCGGCCTCGTTCTTGCGCATCAGGCCGTGGTCGACGAAGACACAGGTGAGCTGGTCGCCGATCGCGCGGTGGACGAGCAGCGCGGCGACCGAGGAGTCGACGCCCCCGGAGAGGCCGCAGACGACCTTGCCGTCGCCGACCTGCTCGCGGATACGGCGGATCTGCTCCTCGGCGACCGACGCGGCGTTCCAGGACATGTCGCAGCCGCAGATGTCCTCGAGGAAGCGGGTCAGGATCTGGGTCCCGTAGGGGGTGTGGACGACCTCGGGGTGGAACTGGATGCCGTAGAAGCCGCGCTCGACGTCCTCGAATGCCGCTACCGGCGACTCGGTCGAGGAGGCGAGCGCGACGGAACCCGGCGGCGGCTCGTAGACGGTGTCGCGGTGGCTCATCCAGCAGCTCTGCTCGGCTGGCAGCTCGGCGAGCAGGCGGCCGTGCTCCTGGACTGTCAGCTGCGAGCGGCCGAACTCCCCCACCTCGGCCCCCTCGACGCGACCGCCGAGACTATGGACCATCGCCTGCATCCCGTAACAAATGCCCAGAACCGGGATTCCCAGGTTGAGCAGCTCCGGATCAAGACCCGGCGCGCCGTCGGCGTAGACCGACGCCGGCCCGCCGGAGAGGATCAGCCCGCGCGGCTCGCGCTTGCGGATCTCCTCGATGCCGACGTGATGCGGCAACAGCTCGCTGAAGACACCGCACTCACGGACGCGGCGAGCGATCAGCTGTGAGTACTGACCGCCGTAGTCGAGAACGACGACCGTATCGGTCGCCGCAGCGACCCCCGCCGGCGCTTCGGGGGTGGTGGCGGCCTTCGCCTCCACCCTCTACTCGACCAGTGCGGGATCTGCCGGGATTGGACCCGAGCCGTTGGTCACGCCATCTGAGGCGGGAGCAGCCTTGGCCGCCGACTGGGCGCCCATGCCGATCGCCTGATCTCGCTGGAGCTGCTTGCCCTCGGTCTGCAGCGACGGAGCGACCATCACTTCGGCGCGGTGGAAGGACGGGATGTCCTCGTAACCGCAGGTCGCCATCGACGTGCGCAGGCTGCCCATCAGGTTGAACGTGCCGTCGTTCTCGTGCGCCGGACCGAGCAGGATCTGCTCGAGCGTCCCGTTCTGGGTCGTCTCGACGCGCGCGCCACGCGGCAGGTCCGGATGGAAGGTGGCCATCCCCCAGTGGTAGCCGTGGCCCGGAGCCTCGTAGGCGCGGGCGAGCGGCGAGCCGATCATCACGGCGTCGGCGCCACAGGCGAATGCCTTCGAGATGTCGCCGCCGTTGCGCATCCCGCCATCGGCGATCACCTTGACGTACTCGCCGGTCTCGAGCATGTGCTGCGAACGGGCCGCCGCGACGTCGGCGATCGCCGTCGCCTGGGGCACGCCGATTCCGAGCACACCACGCGTCGTGCAGGCGGCGCCGGGGCCGACGCCGACGAGCACGGCAGCAGCGCCGGTGCGCATCAGATGCAGACCTGTCGAGTAGGAGGCGCAACCGCCAACGACGACGGGGACGTCCGGCGGGACTTCCTCGCGGATGAACTCCTTGAGGTTGAGCGGTGGGCGCTCCTCGTCGGTCGAGACGTGCTCGGCCGAGATCACGGTGCCCTGGATGATCAGGACGTCGATGCCGGCGTCGATCGTCGTCTCGTAGTACTCGCGCACCCGCTGCGGGGTCAGCGACGCGGCGCAGACGACGCCCATGTCCTTGATCTCGCGGATCCGCTTGGCGATCAGCTCCTTCTTGACCGGCTCCTGGTAGATGCGCTGCATCTCCGCGGTCGCCTGGTCCTTGTCGAAGCCGCTGATCCGCTCGAGCTGCTCCTCGGCGTCGTCATAGCGACAGAAGACTCCCTCGAGATTGAGCACCGCCAGGCCACCGAGGCGGCCGATCTCGCCCGCTGTCCGCGGCGACACCACCCCATCCATCGCCGAGGCGAGTAGCGGCAGCTCGAAACGGTAGTTCCCGAGCGTCCAAGTGATGTCGATGTCGTCGGGGTCGCGCGTACGGCGCGAGGGGACGATGGCAATGTCATCGAAGCCGTAGGCCCTGCGGCCCTTCTTGCCCCGACCGATCTCGATCTCCATGGCGTGAATCCTAGGTTCGACGACGGACGAAACCCGAGGTTACCAACGCCCGTTTTCCGCACCGTTGCGCCTGATTCCCGCAGCTTGCGGGATTTTCCCCTGGAGGCTCACGCCCCCAGCCCCCCGTGAGACCCTGGCCGGTCTACCCAATCTTGACGGCAGGCGCGTCGATTGCCTGCAACTCGACCTCCGCGGCCAGTCGATCGACCTCGCGTGGGTCGATGACGCCAGCCCCGAAGTGCTGCGTCGACTCGGCGCCGCAGGCGACGCCAAAGCGCAGGCACTCGTCGTCCGGCAGGCCGTCGTAACGACCGGCGACGTAGCCGGCCAGGAACGCATCGCCGGAGCCGACCGACGACACCGGCTCGAGCGGCTCGAGCGTCGCGCGCGTCAAGCGACGCGGGCGGGTGGCGTCGTTCTCGTCGCCATGGAGCGCCAAACAGCCGTCGGCAAGCGTCACGATCGCCTCACGGGCCCCCAGCTCGACCATCTCCGGCAGCGCCGTGCGGCGGTCCTCCTCGTCGGAGAACTCGTGGCCGACTAGCTCCTCGGCCTCGTTCTCGTTCGGAGCGATCACGCTCGGCTGCGCACGCACGGCGAGCCGCAGCGCCTCGCCCTCGCAGTCGAGCACCGTCGTGACGCCCAGCCGGCGCAGCTCGCCGACGAGTCGCTCATAGAGGCCTGGTTGGACCCCACGCGGCAGGCTGCCGCTGAAGACGCACATCGCGGCACCCTTGGCGAGATAGAGCAGCTTGTCGACGAACAGCTCGAGCTCGGCCTCCGAGACCGAGGGGCCGCGCTCGTTGATCTCGGTCTGCTCGCCGGATGTCGGATCGACGACGGCCGTCGAAGTCCGCGACTCCTCGCGAATCTGGACGAAGTCGCTGAGGACCGCCTCGTCGGTTAGCTGCTCGACGATCCGGCTGCCGGTATGTCCGCCGGCGAATCCGGTCGCGATCACCGGCCGGCCGAGCGACTTCAGTGCGCGTGCCACGTTCACGCCCTTGCCACCGGCCATCGCCGTCTGCTCGACGGCCCGGTGGCGACGGCCAAGGCGGAAGCTCGGGACCGCGAGCGTCTTGTCGATCGCGGCGTTGAGGGTGACGGTGATGATCATGGTTGACCCGCGTGCTCCCTCTGTTCGCGCGCTCGCGCCCGTGCTCTGCGTCGTGCCTCCTGGGAGCGAGCCCGACGCCGACGCCTGATCTGGATGCCCGTGATGGCGACGATCGAAACGATGACCAACAGAACGAGCGCCGTCAAGGAGATTCCCAAAGCGGATGCAATCCGGCGCAGCGGACCCGCCCCCGGCACCTGCTCGCCAGTGAGCAGGGCAACCCGCCGGACGACCTTTCCGTCGCGCAGCAAAACGACGCTGCCGACGCGTGTTCGGGCCGCAATCTCACCGTGGAGCTCGTCGGGCGCATCGACCCGTTTGACGATCCGCTGGTCGCGCCGTGCCGTCAGCGCAACCGAACGCGCGGGAACGAGCGGGACGCTCTCGTCGCGGTAGGCGACCTTGGCCTCGGCAACGGCGCGGTCCTTGCTCAGGACGGGCACGCGGCGGTACTGGGCGAGGCCGTAGCGCAGCAGTGCAAGCGTGTCGGAGTCGCGTGCCGCCTCGCTCGGCTCGCCGAGCACGACGCTGACGACTCGCGCCCCATTGGAGCCGGTCGCCGAGCCGACGAGCACATAGCCCGCGTCTGTCGTGTGACCTGTCTTGACGCCGTCCACGGCCGGCACCGTGGCGATCAGGCCGTTGCGGTTGGCAACGGTTCGCGGCCGCGCGCCGGAGGTCAGCGTCGCCGACGGAGAATCGACGACCTTGGCGAAGCGGCGGTCGCGCAGCAGCCTGCGCGCCAGCGTCGAGAGGTCGCGTGCCGAGGAGTAGTTGAGCGGGTCGTCGAGACCGATCGGGTTCGCATAGCTGGTGTCGTCGAGGCCGAGCTCGGCGGCGCGCTCGTTCATGTCCGCGACGAACGCCGGCCGTGAACCGGACACCCCCTCTGCAAGCGTCGCGGCTGCGTCGTTGGCGCTCTCGAGCATCAGCGCCTCGAACAGGTCACGGACGCGCATCCGCTCGCCGGGCCGCAGGTCGATCTTCGACTCGGCGGCGGCGGCCCGGTAGTTCGGAGCCGTGTAGATGGCGTCGAATGGCGCACGCTCGAGCGTCAGCAACGCGGTCATCAACTTCGTCGTGCTGGCGATCGAGCGCTGCTCGCGCGGATGCTTCTCGAGGATCGGCGTGCCGTCGCCAGCATCGACGAGGATCGCGGCGGCGGCGCTGTCGAGGCTCGGCCGCTCCGGCTGCTGCCCGTGCGCGACGGGTGCGGCCACCAGCGCCAGTGCAGCCATCGCGGCGGCACCGGCGAGCCGTCGTCCGATCACTAGCGCAGCTGAATCTTCTGGCCGGCGATCAGCGCCTGCGGGTCGAGCTCGGGGTTGAGCTCCTGGAGCATCTCCACGGTAACGCCGGTCGTCTCGGCGATCGCGCCGAGCGTGTCGCCCGACTTGACCGTGTACGTAGCCGGTTGAGGCTTGGCGGGAGTCGTGGTGGTGCCCGCGGTCTGCTGGCTCGTCGTGTCCGCGACCGAACCGCCTCCACCGGATGAGTCGTCGCCGCCACCGAGCGAGCCGCTGATCACGATCAGGACCGCCACGGCACAGATGGCCAGGGCGGCTGGGGCGAAGATACGTGTGGAACTGGAGGATCGGGGTGGCATGGCCTGGGTCAGGCGCGGAGCATAGGGGCTCAGGCGCGCCACGCCAGCGCGCGCAACTCCTCTGCCGCCGCGGCGGCGGCAGCAGCCGGATCGCCACCGCGATCGGTGTGGGCGTTGACGATCGAACGCGATGCCGCGACCAGGCCCGCGGCGGGATGTGGGGCGAAGGCCGGTCCCAGGTCGTCGACGCTGCCGCCCTGAGCGCCGACACCCGGCAGCAGGAAGATCGCGTGCGGCATCAGGGCCCGCAGCCGACCGAGCCGCTCCGGGCGGGTCGCGCCGCAGACCGCGCCGACCAGCGACAGCCCGCAGTCGCCGATCTGGTCAGCGCCGAAGACGTCAGCAAGCTGAGCGAGCCGCTCATGCAGCGGCCGGCCGTCGGAATCGAGATCCTGAAGATCGGCGGCGCCGGGGTTCGAAGTGTTGACGAGCAGAAAGCAGCCTGCGCCGGCCGCGGCGGCCGCGTCGACCAGCGGGGCGATCGCGTCGCCGCCGAGCAGCGGATTCGCGGTGAACGCGTCGGCTCCGAAGCCTTCGACGGTTCCGAACGGTCCGTCAGTCGAGCCGACGAGCGCCTGGGCGTAAGCCTTGGCGGTGACCGGAACGTCGCCGCGCTTGCCGTCGGCCAGGACCAGCAGGCCGTGCTCGCGAGCAGCGTCACGGGCCGCCTCGAGCGCCTGCCAGCCAGGAGCGCCGAGGCGCTCGAAGCAGGCGAGCTGAGGCTTGACCGCGACGCAGGACGGTCCAGCCGCCTCGATCACCATCCGACAGTGGGTGGCGACCGCAGCAGCCGTCCGCTCGGCGGTACTGCCGCCGTCCGCACCTTCCAGCGCGGACGGCCACAACACCGCCGGGTCCGGGTCGAGGCCCAGCACGATCCGGCTGCGGCGCTCCTCTACGAGCGCCGCAAGCCGGTCCGCGAAGTGCTTCAGCCCTTTACGGACTTCTTGAGGGCCGAGCCGGCCGAGAACCGCGGGACCTTGCTGGCCGCGATCTGGATCCGCTCGCCCGTCTGCGGGTTGACGCCTTGGCGCGCACCGCGATCGGCCACGGAGAACTTCCCGAAGCCGGTGAAGCTGACCTCTCCGCCACGCTTCAGCGTGCCCTCGATGACCGTCAGGACCGCGTCGACGGCGGTCCCGGCATCACCCTTCGAGAGGCCGGACTCGGCGGCCACCTGATCGACGAACTCTGACTTCGTCACCTTGTTTCCTCCTTTGGAGGGACTGGAACAGTGCGGCGAACCTAACAACGCTCACGGACGACCGGCCTCCGAAACCGCTCTGGAGACGGGCTCGGCGCTAAGAATCCCCGCTATTTGCGGCTTTCGCCAGGGCGACCAACTGCTCCGCGACATCGAGCAGATCGTCCTGTCCCTTGGCTCCGGGAGCCAACAACCGGGGTTTTCCGGGCGCGCTGTAGAGCACGACGCGGGGCTCGCGTTCGCGTTGGCGACGCCGTACGGCGCCCGCCACGCCCTCTGCGACGGCGGTCGCGCGAGCAACCGCGCCCTTCGGCCGCTCCTTCATGCCGGAGCAAGCTCTCCGAGGGCGTGACGAAGGTCGTAGAGCACCAATGCCGGCAGCGCCGCGCGGCGCGTCACGCAGGCGAGCACGTGGCGCGCATCGCGCACGGCGAACACCGCGCCACCGGATGCCTGGACCTCGATCTGCTCGACCGGATCGCCAGAGACGCTGTCGGCGCGCTCGACGAGCTGTCGTGTCAGGTCGGCCAGCTCGCGCGCGCTGGCCCGCTCCACCCCACTCGCGTCGACGAGCCCTCCCACGGCGTCGAGAACCACGGCCGCGATGACGTCCGTGGAGCTGTCGACGAGTCGCCGGGCGACCATCACGGTCACAATAGCCACGTGCCGCTGCCCCGAATCTCCTGGATGGTCACCGTCGGCGTCTGCCTGATCGCCGCGCTCCTGTTGCTCGTCAGCGGCTACTCCGGCTACGCGGCGGTACTCGTCGCGATCGGCGCCGCCGCCGCCGTCAACCTGCTCTAGGCGGCAGCGAGCTGTGCTCGGGCTCGAGATGAATCAGCACGTCCGCACGGTCGAGCCGATCGCGGATCTCCGCCTGTAGCTCGTGTGAGACCTCGTGGGCACGGTCGAGCGTCGTGCCCTCGTGGAACTGGACATGGAGGTCGATGTAGCGGCGGCTGCCGGCCCGGCGGGCGCGCAGCTTGTGGTAGCCGGCGATCTCCGGGGCACGGTGGTCCTCTTCGAGCGCCTCGCGGACGGCGGCGAGCTCGTTCTCGGGCAGAACCTCGTCGACAAGCACGCGCGACGAGCGCATCAGTATCCGCAGCCCAGCGGCGACGATCGCGACCGCCACGACTAGTGCCGTCATCGGGTCGATCCACTCGAGCCCGGTCACGTCGACGAGCACCAGGCCGAGCAGGACGCCCGCCGAGGTCATCGCGTCCGTCCGCAGATGGGCGGCGTCGCCTTCGAGTGCCGGCGACTCGGTCGCGCGCGCCTGGCGGTAGAGATAGGCCGAGACGACGAGGTTGGCGACCACCGAGAAGCCGATCACCGCGATGCCGATCCCGAGCGAATGGACCTCCGGCGGATCGACCAGCCGCCGCACCGACTCGAAGACGATGATCCCCGCGCCGACGAGGATCAGTAGCCCCTCGATCACCGCCGCGAGGTTCTCGATCTTGTCGTGGCCGTAGGGGTGGTCCTCATCGGCCGGCTCGCCGGCCTTGCGCACCGAGACGAACGCGACGATCGAAGCGATCAGGTCGACGCTCGAGTGGATCGCCTCGGTGATGATCGCGATCGAGCCGGTGAGTGCGCCGGCGACCAACTTCAACGCGATCAGCAGGCTGTTCGAGAGGATCGACAGCGCGGCGGCGCGCGTCTTACGACCGGTGTTGGGGTCGTGCTCCGTCATGTCGCCCTGCCATCGATCAGCTTCAGCAGCGCGCGTGCGGCGCGACCGCGGTGACTGATCGCATCCTTCTCGACGGGAGTCAGCTCGGCCATCGTGCGGCCGTCGTTGTAGTCGTCGGGGATCACCGCCGGGTCGTAGCCGAAACCACCATCTCCGCGCGGCTCGTGCGTCAGGCGGCCGGTGCAATGTGCCTCGGCGGCCAGCTCGCTGCCATCCGGGTCGACGAGGACCAGCGCACAGACGTAGGCGACGCGAGTGTCGCCTTCGGGCGAAACGTCGCGCAGCAACTTCGCCAAGTTGTCGCCGTCGCTGGCGCCCTCTCCCGCGAAACGCGCCGAGTAGATCCCAGGCGCGCCGTCGAGCGCCGCCGCCTCGATGCCGGAATCGTCGGCTACCGCTGGCATGCCGGTCGCCGCAGCGGCAGTGCGCGCTTTCACCAGCGCGTTGTCGACGAAGGTCGTGCCGGTCTCAGGCGGCAGCTCGACCGCGTCCGGCAGCGGCACGAGCTCGTGCGGCGCCAGCAGCAGGTTCAGCTCGCGCAGCTTGTGCGCGTTGCGCGATGCGAGTACGAGCTGCACGCCATCCCCCGTTCAACCCGCTGCGACTGCCCCGTCCACCGCGGCTCGCTGCGCGGCGCGCAGCTCCTCGATGCCGGTGGCCGCCAGCGCCAGGAGAGCATCGAGCGAAGTGCGCGACAGCGGCGTCCGCTCGCCCGTCGCCTGGACCTCGACGAGGCCGCCATCGCCGGTCATGACAACGTTCATGTCGACCTCGGCGGTCGAGTCCTCCGGGTAGTCGATGTCCAGCAGCGGCTCACCGTCGACGATGCCGCACGACACGGCTGCGACCGACCCGTTGAGCGGCAGTGCGTTGAGCTTGCCCTCGTCGACAAGTCGCTGCAGCGCCAGCTCGAGCGCCACATAGCCACCCGTGATCGAAGCGCAGCGGGTGCCGCCATCGGCCTCGAGCACATCGCAGTCGACCCAGACAGTGCGCTCGCCGAGCGCTTCGAAGTCGATCACGCCGCGCAGCGAGCGACCGATCAGCCGCTGGATCTCGACGGTGCGGCCGTCGGGGCGGCCCTTCGAGACGTCGCGCTGCTTGCGGTCGCCGGTCGACGCCGGCAGCATCCCGTACTCGGCGGTGACCCAGCCCTTGCCCTGCCCCTTCATCCAGCGCGGGACGGACTCGTCGACCGATGCGGTGCAGATGACGCGTGTTCCACCGGCCTCGATCAGCGCCGATCCGGTCGCCGAGCGCATGAAGCCGGGTTCGATCCGGATCGGCCTCAGCTCGTCTGCTCCACGTCCTTCTCGTCTCATGCGGCCACCTCGGTCGGGGATGCCACGTCGACGTGGCCAACGGTTGCGATCGGCAGCTGGAGAAAGCGCGTTCCCAGCTTCTTGAAGTCATCTACATCGCCGGTTGCGAGAAAACGGTAGTCGCCGCGCCGATCGCGCGGCGCCGCGCCGCCAGCGGCATTGAGCTCGCGCTCGACCTCCTCGACGATCGCCTCACCAGAGGTGACGATCTCGACACCGCGGCCCAGGCAGCGCTGGATCACCGGGCGCACGAGCGGGTAGTGGGTGCAGCCGAGGATCACCGTGTCGACGTCGGCGGCGAGCAGCGGCTCGCAGGCCCGCTCGACCGCAGCTACCGTGCGCTCGTCGATCTCGCCGCCCTCCTGGATGATCGGCGCGAGCTCGGCGCTGGCAACCGCATGCAACGTCGCCGCTCCGTCGGAGGCGTCGCGCAGCGCCCGTTCGTATGCGCCACTGGCAACCGTCGCCGGCGTCGCCAGCAGTCCGACTCGCCCGTTGCGGGTGGTTGTCGCCGCCAAGCGCGCCTCCGGGTAGATCACGCTGACCACCGGAACCCGGTCGCCGAGCTCCTCACG
>JBIOUS010000070.1:0-18049 GCA_044867325.1 Thermoleophilaceae bacterium
GAAACCCCTTCTATTGATCATCGCGACCCTCCCCCCTCGGATTACGTCAGCGCAAACACCGGCCACGGACAGAGGATTCGGTGGGGCGGCTGAGGGAACGCCGATGCGGACAGATAGGCCCTGCGTGTCGATTTCCGCTCCGCCCGTTCGACGTAGGAGTAGAAAGACTGATTCCCCCGACTGAGCAGGAGCTTCAGATGCGTTACATGGTGATCGTCAAGAACGACCCGCAGACCGAGGGCATGGAGATGCCGCCCGAGCAGATGACGGAGATGTTCGCTGCGATGGGCCGCTACAACGAGCAGCTCGCCGATGCCGGCGTGATGCTCGCCGGCGAGGGCCTGCTGCCGAGCACTGAGGGCTTCAAGCTGCGCTTCGACGGTGAGGAGCGGTCGGTCGTCGATGGGCCCTTCACAGAGGCCAAGGAGCTGATCGCCGGCTGGTGGATCTTGAACGTCGACTCGCGCGATGAGGCGATCGAGTGGATCTCGAAGGCACCGTTCGGGGGCGTGCCCGGCGGCTTCGAGCTCGAGGTGCGCCAGATCGCCGGCGACGACGCTTTCGGCGAGGCGTTCACGCCCGAGCTGCGCGAGCAGGAGGCCCGGATTCGGACCAAGGTGGAGGCCAACCGCGCCGCTACCGGTCGCTAGCGGCCGGTAGCGCTAACTTGGTGGGCTGCCCTTCCCCAGGACAGCCCGCCACTGCCTGACCGCGATGAGTTTTCGAGCCAGCCGCGGTCTCTACTGGCGAACACGACGACTAGGAGACCAGACGTGACTGCCGCGACCGAGACAGCAGCAATCGACCACGACCACGACCGCAGCCGGTGGCTTGCGCTCTACGTCCTCTGCGCGGGGGCGCTGATGATCGTGCTCGACGCGACGATCGTCAACGTAGCGCTGCCGTCGATCCAGGAGGACCTCGACTTCTCCCAGAACAATCTCGCGTGGGTGGTCAACGCCTATCTGATCCCGTTCGGCGGCCTGCTGCTGTTCGCCGGTCGGCTCGGCGACCTGATCGGCCAGCGCAAGATCTTCCTGATCGGCCTCGCGATCTTCACGGTGGCGTCGGCCCTCTGCGCGCTGGCGCAGACGCAGGAGATGCTGATCGCCGCGCGCTTCGTCCAGGGCGCGGGCGGCGCGGCGGCCTCGGCGGTCGTGCTCGGGATGATCGTGACGATGTTCCCGGAGCCGCGCGAGCAGGCGAAGGCGATCGGCGTCTACGGCTTCGTCGCCTCGGCCGGCGGCTCGATCGGCCTGATCGCCGGCGGCGTGTTGACCGACCTCATCTCCTGGCACTGGATCTTCTTCATCAACATCCCGGTCGGGATCGCGACGGCCTACTTCGCGTTGAAGCTGGTCGAGGGCAAGGAGGGGATCGGCTTCGAGCAGGGCGCCGACATCCCCGGCGCGGTGCTGCTGACCTCGGGCGTGATGATCGCCGTCTACGCGATCCTCGGCGTCGGCGAGGAGGGCTGGATCTCCGGCCGCGTGCTCGGCCTCGGCGCAGTCGGCCTGGCGCTGGTCGCCGCGTTCGTCTTCCGCCAGTCACGGCTCGAGCACCCGCTGATGCCGCTGCGGCTGTTCAAGGTGCGCAACGTCGTCGGGGCGAACGTCGTGATGATGTTCCTGGTCGCCGGGATGTTCGCGATGTTCTTCCTCGGCGCGCTCTACTTGCAACAGGTGCTTGGCTACGACCCGCTCGAGGTCGGCCTGGCGTTCCTGCCCTCGACGATCGTGATGGGAGCGATGTCGCTGCGCTTCTCGGAGAAGCTGATCATGCGCTTCGGCGGGAAGAACACGCTGGTCGCCAGCCTGGTGTTCATCGGCGCCGGTCTGCTGCTGTTCGCCCGCACGCCCGTCGACGGCAACTACCTGCTCGACGTCGTCCCGCCGGTCGTGCTGATCGGTCTCGGCGCCGGCATGGGCTTCCCGTCGCTGATGATGCTGTCGATGTCGGGCGTGAGCATGGAGGACTCGGGCCTGGCCTCGGGTCTGATCAACACGACAGTTCAGGTCGGTGGCGCGATCGGGCTTGCGGTGCTCGCGACTGTGGCGGCCGACCGCACCGACAGTCTGCTCGCCGAGGGTGAGTCGGCGATGTCGGCGCTGAACTCCGGCTTCCACGTCGCCTACCTGATCGGGGCCGGCCTGGTGACGGTCGCGTTCGTCGTGGCGCTGACGGTCCTGCGCTCGCCGTCGCCGGAGGAGATGGCGGCCGCGCACGGCGGCGGTGACGGCCACGCGGGCGCCACCGAGGACTCGGGCGAGGCCAATCCGGCGCTCGCCGAGTTCGTCTAGAACGACAAAATCGGTCAGTCCAATTTTTGCTTGCAAGGCTCAAGTTTCCGGGCATAGCGCCCGAGACTTGGGCCATATATGCGCGCGCGTAAGCAGGAAGTCGAAGAGCTGCAGTCCAGTCTTGCTGACGCGCGCCGTCAGATAGCTGGCCTCGAGAGCGAGCTCCGCGCGGCCCGCACCGCGGACCCGCTGACCGGATTGTCGCTGCTCGACGCGCTCGACCGCCGGCTGGTCCCGGAGATCGAGCGCTCGCGCCGTCATGGCAGCCCGCTGACCGTCGCGGTGATCGACGTCGACAACTTCCGCTCGATCAACGCGCACCACGGCCGCAAGGCCGGCGACCAGGTGCTGATCGCCGTCGGCAAGCTGCTTGCCGAGGAGGTCCGCGCCAGCGACGTCGTCAGCCGCTCCGGCGCCGACGAGTTCGTCGCGATGCTTCCCGAGACGCGCGCCGAGGAGGCGATGCAGGCCTTCGACCGGATCTTCCTTGCGCTCGAGGCGCTGCACGTCGGCGAGATCGAGAGCGTCACCGTGTCGGTCGGGGTCGCCCAGTGGGAGCGTGGAACGAGCTCCGAGCAGCTGCTCGCCAAGGCCGGCGCGCGCGTCGACGTCGCACGTTCGCTCGGCGGCGGGCGGGCTGCCGCCAGCGACGCCGCCGACACCGCCGACGGCGACAAGCCGCGCGCCCAGGGCGACGTGATCGCCGCGCTCGCCGAGGCGCTGCTCGAGCGCGACCGCTACACCGGCGAGCACTCCGAGTCGGTCGTCGACCTCGTCGAGTCGGTGGCACGCGGGCTGGCGCTCAGCGGCGCCGAGGTCGACCAGATCAAGGCGGCTGCGCTGCTGCACGACATCGGCAAGGTCGCGATCCCCGACGACGTGCTCAACAAGCCTGGCCCGCTCGACGACGACGAGTGGAAGGTGATGCGCGAGCACCCGGCGATCGGCGAGCGCATCCTGCGCGCGATTCCCGGCATGGGGCCGATTGCGCGGATCGTCCGTCACGAGCACGAGCGCTTCGACGGCGGCGGCTACCCCGACGGCATCTCCGGCGACCAGATTCCGATCGGCGCCCGGATCATTCTCGCCTGCGACGCCTACCACGCGATGACCTCCGACCGGCCCTACCGCAAGGGGATGAGCCACGCCGACGCGGTCCGCGAGCTCTCCGAGCACGCCGGCACCCAGTTCGACCCGAACGTCACCGAGTTGCTGATCGGCACGCTCTACGGCCGCCGCCAGAGCGGCGGCGGGCGCACCGAGGTCGAGGCTGCCGCTTCCGCCGGCGCCGCGGCTTAGGAACCGTCGCGCGCGGCCGCGAAAGCCGCCTCGCGCCGCTCGAGCGCCGCGCCGATCTCGACGGTGCCGGGTCCGGGCTCGAAGGTCGGACCGCGCAGCGGCGTCAGGTCGGCTGCGACGAGCCGCTCGCCGCAGTGCGAGCAGGCGGGCACCGCCTCGACCAGGTGGCCGCACGGCTCGTGGCGGATCAGCAGCGGCGGACCGTCGTCGCCGAACGCCCAGCGATCGCCCCAGGCACGCATCGCGAGCAGGACGTTGGCGAGGTCCAGGCCCTTCTCGGTCGGGTAGTAGTCGTAGCGGGTCGGCTTCTCCTGGTAGGGGACGCGTTGCAGCACGTCGTGCTCGACGAGCGCGGCGAGCCGCTCGCTGAGAACCTTGCGCGAGATGCCGAGATCGCGCTGGATTGCGTCGAAGCGGGTGATCCCGAACGCGATGTCGCGCAGGATCAGCGGCGTCCATGCGTCGCCGATCACGTCGAGCGTGCGGGCGATCGCGCAGTTCATGTGGTCGAGTGGGGTGCGGGTCATCGCTGACGACTGTAGCGGGCTGGGTTCCCAAAGTAAATCTATAGGTTCCTTCAAGGAACTTACTCTGGTACAGTCGCCGCCATGCTCGCCCGGATAGCCGACCTCACCTGGAACCGCCCGAAGCTCGTGCTGTCGCTGGTGGGGGTGTTCGCCGTCCTGGCGATCGCCTTCGGCCACGACGTCGAGAAGCACCTCAAGGCGGCCGGTTTCACCGACAGCGCGTCGGAGAGTGAGCAGGCGGCGGACACGCTGCGCGACGCGCTCGGCTACGACCCCAACGCCGCGCTCTTCCTCGTCGTGCGCGCGCCGGACGGGGGCAAGCTCGACACGGCGAGCCCCATGGTGCGGCGCGAGGTGGCGCGGCTGAGCGACGAGGTTCGCGGGGTCGAGCACGTGGGACGCGTCGTCGATCCGCTCGCGGTCGGCGCCGCCCGGGCGGCTTCCGGCTCCGATGCGACCCCCGCGGCGCGCGCCTCCGCCCGCACGGCCTCGCGACTGGTCGCCCGCGACGGCGAGTCGCTCGTCGTCTCGGTCCACCTCACCACCGCCGACGTCGAGGACACCGGCGGCTTCGTCGCCGAGGACGTCGCCCCGATCGCCGAGTCGAGCGACCTGGACGTCGCGATGGGCGGCTTCGCAGCCGGCTTCAACGACACCAACGACCAGACGCGCACGGACTTGACGAAGGCCGAGCTGATCGCCTTCCCGATCCTCGCGTTGCTGCTGCTGCTCGTCTTCCGCGGCGTCGTCGCGGCTTCCATCCCGCTGCTGATCGGCGTGATCTCGATCGTCGGGACGTTCCTCGTGCTGCGCGTGATGTCGGAGCTCGTCGACACGTCGCTGTTCGCGATGAACATCGCGACCGGGCTCAGTCTCGGCCTGGCGGTCGACTACGCGCTGCTGATGGTGTCGCGCTACCGCGAGGAGATCGCCGCCGACGGGGCGACTCGCGAGGCCCACCGCCGCACCGTCATGACCGCCGGCCGCACGGCGATGTTCTCCGGCTTCACGGTCGCCGTCGCGCTCGCCGCGCTGGTCGTGATGCCGCAGCGCTTCCTCTACTCGATGGCCGTCGCCGGCGCCGCGGTCGGCGTGCTCTCGGCGGTGATCGCGATCCTCGTCGTCCCGTCGCTGCTGGCACTGCTCGGGACGAACATCGACAAGTGGTCGGTCCGCCGCGGGCCGGCGGTCTCCGACGAGTCCGACGGCTGGTACCGACTCGCCCACGGCGTGATGCGGCGGCCGGTCGTGACGGCGCTGGCGAGCGCCGGGCTGCTGCTCGCCGCGGCGTCGCCGCTGCTGTTCACGACGCTCACCGGGCCGAGCGCCGAGGCGGTGCCGCCGGGCCAGCCGTCGCACGTCGCGTACAAGTACGTCGAGGGCCACTATCCGCGCGACATCAGCGAGGCGGTCACCGTCGCCGTGCGCGGCGAGGCCAGCGACGCCGAGCTGGCCGCCTACGCGCGGCAGATCGAGGGCGTCGACGGGATGGCCATGGCGACGCCGTTTGTCCGGGCGTCGGAGGTCGCCTACGCCAACTTCGCCGCTCCCGCGCCGGCGCTCGGGGGTCCCGCCCAGGACGCGGTGCGCGCGGTGCGCGCGCTCGACCCGCCGGGAACCGCGACGACGCTCGTAGCCGGCAACACAGCGCGCTTCATCGACCAGAAGCAGAGCCTGCTCGACCACGCGCCGACCGTCGTCGCGATCGTCGCGGTGACGACGCTGCTGATCCTGTTCCTGCTCACCGGCTCGGTCCTGCTGCCGATCAAGACGCTGCTGATGAACACGCTGACGCTGGCCGCGACGCTCGGCCTGGTCGTCCTCGCATTCCAGGAGGGCTGGCTCAGCGGGCCCTTCGACTACACCGGCCCCTCCGCCGTCGAGGTGACGAGCCTGGTCTTCCTGTTCGCGGTCGTCTTCGGCCTCGCGACCGACTACGCGGTGCTCGTGATGGCGCGGATCAAGGAGCTCCACGACGCCGGCCACTCGAACGAGGAGGCGGTCGCGCTCGGCATCGGCCGCACCGGTCGCGTGATCACCGCAGCCGCCGTGATGATCGCCGTCGTCTTCCTCGCCTTCGGCGTCAGCTCGGTCTTCTTCATGAAGCAGATCGCGCTCGGCGTCGCGCTCGGCGTGATGCTCGACGCGACGATCGTCCGCGCCCTGCTCGTCCCCGCGCTGATGCAACTCTTCGGCGAGTGGAACTGGTGGGCGCCCGGCCCGCTGCGCCGCTTCCAGGCTCGTTTCGGGATCCGCGAGGGCGAGCCGGAGCCGGAGAGCGCCCCGGCTGGCGCCGGCGTCTGAGCACGTCGGCGCGCGATCTCACAACCGCGCCGTCTGCGACGTTGTAGGGGTATGGCGGCGAACCTCTACACCACCGTCGACAGCCCGATCGGCGAGCTGCTGTTGACCGGCGACGGCCACGCCCTGCACGGTCTCTACATGCAGGCCGGCCGCCGGAAGCGGATCCACCCCGAATGGGAGCGTTCCGACGAGCCGTTCGCCGTCGTCGCCCACCAGCTCGACGAGTACTTCGCCGGCGAGCGGCGCGAGTTCGACGTGCCGCTCGTCCTCGACGGCCCGCCGTTCCAGCGCCAGGCCTGGCACGCGCTGCGCGAGATCCCCTACGGCGAGACCGTCAGCTACGGCGAGCAGGCGCGGCGCATCGGCCAGCCCGACGCGGCCCGTGCCGTCGGCGCCGCCAACGGCCAGAATCCGATCGCCGTGATCGTCCCCTGTCACCGCGTGATCGGCGCCGACGGCTCACTCACCGGCTTCGGCGGCGGCATCGAGCGCAAGCGGCTGCTGCTCGACCTCGAGGCAGACGCCGTCAGCGCCGCGATGCGCATGCCGCTCTAGCCGTCGCGGCGCAGCTCGTCGAGCCTGATGTGGGCGAGTGCGGTCGCCATCGCGCCGTCGCCGACCGCACCGGCGACGCGCTTGGCCGAGCCGTGGCGGACGTCGCCGGCGGCGAAGACGCCGGGCAGGCTCGTCTCGAGCGCGAGCGGGTCGCGGTCGAGTGGCCAGTCGGGCGGCCGATGCCCATCGACCAGCAGGTCGGGACCGGTGAGGATGTAGCCGGCCTGGTCGACGCGGATGCCGCTGTCGGCTGTCCACGCTGTCCGCGGTACCCCGCCGATGCAGAGGAACAGCGCTCTGGCGGCGATCCGCTCGCCGTGGCCGTCGCGGTCGCGAATCCGGACCGCGGCGAGCTGGGGTGGGCCGCCGTCGACATGCTCGGTCTCGACTCCATCGACCTCGGTTCGCAGCCGCACCTCGATCAGCGGATGGGCGCGGATCCGGTCGACTAGGTAGGCCGACATCGACTTGCCGAGGTCGTCACCGCGGACGACCATCGTCACGTTTGCGCCGGCGTTGCCGAGGTGCATCACGGCCTGCCCGGCCGAGTTGCCGGCGCCGACCACGACGACCTGATCGCCACCGCACTGCTGCGCCTCGCTGCGGCCGGCGCCGTAGTAGACACCGCGACCGAGCAGCTCGTCGACGCCCTCGACCTCGAGCTGGCGCCAGACCATCCCGGGCGCGACGATCACCGTGCAGGCCGAGATCTCGTAGTCGCCGGCGAGTTGGATCGTGAACTCGTCCTTGGTCGTACGCCCGTTGCCGGTCACGCCGCGGCGGATCAGCAGCTCGGCGCCGAACTGCTCGGCCTGGCGGCCGGCGCGCCGGGCCAGCTCGGCGCCGCCGATCCCTTCCGGGAAGCCGAAGAAGTTCTCGATCAGCGAGGTGTGCGATGCCTGGCCGCCGGGCAGGTCGATCTCAGACACGAGAGTCGACAGGCCGTCAGACGCGGCGTAGACGGCCGCCGCCAGTCCCGCCGGCCCGGCGCCGACGATCGCCAGGTCGTACTCCTCGCGGGCGGGAGGCGGGTTGAGCCTCCATGCCTCGATCAGGGTTTCCGGAGTCGCGGCCGCGAGCACGCTGCGACCGTCGATCACGACTGGCAGCGCCGCGTCTCGGGCGCCCCGCTCGCCGAGCACTCGCTCCGCCTCCTGACTGCCCGCGTCAATCCACTCGAACGGCTGCGCCGCCCGAGTCAGGAAGTCGCGCAGCTCATGGTCCTGCGGCTCCAGCCGCCGGCCGACCACCGTCAGCGTCGGCCGCGCCGGACTCATGACTGGTCGCCGCTTCGCATCGCGTCCACGCTACTCCGTTCAGTTCCACGATTGCCGGGGCCCTGACCCCGGCAATCGTGCAAGATCGTCGAGGCCGCGCTGGCCGCTACGGTTGCGGCGTGCCGTCCGCCCGCAAGCTCCTCCCGCCGGTGGTGCTGTGCCTCGCGGCGCTGGCCACGCCGGCGTTCGCGCAGGACACTCCGGTGCCTGAGCCGACCCCGCCGATCGGCGATACCGAGCCGGCCCCGCCGAAGCACCAGCGCCTCTGGTTCGCCGCGCCTCGCCGCGGCGCCGCCGGGCGTCGCTTCGGCCTCGTCGTCCGTCGCGCTTCGCGCAACCGCGAGGGCCGCTACGAGGCGAAGCTCTGCATCGCCCCGCCGGCGCTCGGCTGGAGCTGCCGCAAGCTCGTGTTGCGCGACGGCGTGCGACGCGTCGAGCGAAGCGTCCGCGCCGAGGCGCCCGGCCGCTGGCTCTGGGAGATTCGCAACCACAAGCAGAAGATCCGGCGCGCGACGCGGGTAGCGCCCCGCGGGAAGCTCAACGTCCTCGTCACCGGCGACTCGATGGCCCAGATCTTCGACCACTACATGGCCGACGGCCTCGGTGGGAGCGCAGCGGTGCGCAGCGAGGCGCACATCAGCACCGGGCTCTCCAAGCCGTCGATGCTCGACTGGGTCGCCAATGCGCGCTCGCAGGCCCGGCGCGTCCGCCCCGACGTCACCGTCGTCTTCATCGGCGCCAACGACGGCTTCCCGATGCCGACGCCCTCGGGCGCGACCGCGCCCTGTTGCGACAGCGCCTGGACCAAGGAGTACGCCCGCCGCGCCGCGCAGATGATGCGCTCCTACCGTCGCGGCGGCGCAGGCCGCATCTACTGGCTGACCCTGCCCGCCCCGCGCGGCGGCAGCTTCCGCACCGTCTTCGGGCCGGTCAACGCCGCGATTCGCCGCGCCGCGCGCGAGGTCCCCGGCGCCCACGTCGTCCCGATCGACCGCATCTTCACCCCCGGCTTCGTCTACCGCGACACGCTGATGTGGGGCGGCCGCAGCGTGCACGTCCGCCAGGGCGACGGCGTCCACCTCAACAACGCCGGCGCCTCGATCGCCGCCCAGAAGACGATCCGCCGCCTGCGCGCCAACCGCATCCTCTAGCCGCACGCGCGGGCAGAATCCCGCGCGCCATGGTCTTTCCCTCGATCGAGTTCGCCATCTTCTTCCCGCTGGTGCTGGTGGCGTCGTGGGCGCTGATGCCGTGGCCGCGCTTCTGGAAGCCGTTCATCCTCGTCGCGAGCTACGGCTTCTACGCGGCGGCGAGCCCGCGCTACTGCCTGCTGCTCGCGGCAATCACGCTCGCCAACCAACTCGGCGCCGTGCTCGTCCACCGCGCGACCGACGAGCGGCAGCGCAAGTGGATCGTCGGCCTGACCGTCGCCTTCGACCTCGGCGTGCTCGGCGTCTTCAAGTACTACGGCTTCTTCGCCGACGAGATCGGCGGCTTCCTCGACGGGATCGGGCTCGGTCTGTCGCCGCCGCTGCTCACCCTCGCGCTGCCGATCGGCCTCAGCTTCATCGTCTTCCAGGCGATCTCCTACACCGTCGACGTCAAGCGCGGGCTGCTGAAGCCGGGCAGCACGCTCGACGTCGCGATCTACCTCAGCTTCTTCCCGCACGTCGTCGCGGGACCGATCGTCCGCGCGCGCGAGTTCCTGCCGCAGCTGCGCACGCCGCGCGACCCACGCAACGTCGCCGTCGGGGCGGGGGTCGTGCTGATCGTGATCGGCCTCGTCAAGAAGGTCGCGCTCGCCGACTTCCTCGCGCGCGAGATCGTCGACCCGGTCTTCGGCGTGCCGCAGGCCTACGCCGCGCCCGACGTCGCGCTCGCCGCCTACGCCTACGCCGCCCAGATCTACTGCGACTTCTCCGGCTACACCGACATCGCGATCGGCGTCGCGCTGCTCTGCGGCTTCGTCTTCCCGCAGAACTTCGCCAGCCCCTACCGCGCTGCCAGCTTCCGCGACTTCTGGCAGCGCTGGCACATCACGCTCTCGCGCTTCCTGCGCGACTTCCTCTACATCCCGCTCGGCGGCAACCGCGGCGGCCGCTGGCAGACCGCGCGCAACCTGATGATCACGATGGTTCTCGGCGGGCTCTGGCACGGAGCCGCCTGGGGGTTCGTCCTGTGGGGGACGATCCACGGCCTGGCGCTGGTGATCGAGCACCAGTGGCGCGGGCTGCGCGCACGGGCGGCAGCCGATCCCGCGGCGCCGGGCGCAGGAGCGACGCGCGCGCTTGCCCGCCTACTGTCGCCGACCTGGGTCCGCTGGGCGATCGTCTTCAACGTCGTCGTCTTCGCCTGGGTGCTGTTCCGCGCCGAGACGCTGACGCTCGCCGCCGACTTTCTCGGCCAGCTGTTCGTCTCCGGACCGGCGACCCTCTGGACCGCGCCGATCGTCGGCGCCGTCCTCGTCGTGATCGGCTTCCAGCTGCTGCCGCCGGATCCGCTCGATCGCTTGCGCTACCGCGCGGCCAACCTGCCCGCGCCCGCGCTCGGCGTCGCGCTCGCCATCGTCGTCGCGCTCGTCGGCGCGACCGTCCCCAGCCAGGGCGTCCCGCCCTTCATCTACTTCCAGTTCTGAGCAAGTGACCGAGCCGCGACATCCACACCCCGCGCCCGGCGAGTCGACCGACGTCCCGCACGACGCCTTCGCGGTCCCCGATCCGCCGCCCGGTCGTCGCAGCCGCGCGCGTGACGCGCTGGTCGTCGTCTGGGTCGCCGTCGTCCTGTTGGTCCTCTTCCAGGGCGCCGGCGTGCGCGGTGGCGCCGAGGAGCTCTCGCCGGGAATCGGCCGCGATGTGGTCGAGGCCGTCGGCGAGCCGACCGGCTGGATCGCCGACAACCTGCCGTTCAGCGGCCGCACCGACGACGCGCTCGCCTGGCTCGAGAGCGACGGCGGCCCCGCGACCCCCACGGCCAGTGACGGTGCGACCACGCTGCTCGTCACCGGCGACTCGCTGTCGATGCCGCTCGACACCGAGCTCGCCCGCCGCTACGCCGGCAGCGACGTCGCCGTCGAGCGAGAGCCACACGTCGGCACCGGCATCTCGAAGAGCGACCTAGTCGACTGGACCGAGCTGTCGGCGAAGCAGGTCGGCAAGCGTGATCCCGACGCCGTCGTCGTGTTCATCGGCGCCAACGAGGGCTTCTCGTTGCCGGCGCCGGGCGGTGGCGGCCAGGCCTCGTGCTGCGGTGACGACTGGCAGGCCGCCTTCGCCGCCCGCGTGGAGCGCATGATGAAGACCTATCTCCAACGCGGCGACGCCCACGTCTACTGGCTCACCGTCCCCACTCCGCGCGACCCCGCCCGCCAGGAGATCGCCGACGCCGTCAACGCCGCCGTCCGCGCCGCGGCCGGGCAGGTCGGCGACGGCGTCACCGTGATCGACCTCGATGAGCAGTTCGCGCCCGACGGCGACTACACCGACGCGATCGACGTCGACGGCCGCGAGCGGATCGTTCGCGAGCAGGACGGCATCCACCTCAACGCGGCCGGCGCGGCCGTCGCCGCCGACGTCGTCCAGGACGCCGTCGACGATGACCGTTGATCGCGGCCTAGGTGAACTGCGTGTACTTGTGCACGACCTTCTTCTTGCCCTTCTTGCAGGTCGCGGTCGCGCTGAACTGAGTCGGGATCTTGTCGTAGCGCCGCTCGCTGCACGAGTAGCCCGACACTCCGCTGCAGTGGCCCTTCTTGCCGCCGTTGCTCTTGCGGCAGTTGTAGTACGCCTTGACCAGCGACTCGCCCTTCGAGCATTTGACGCGCTTGACCGACAGCGACGTCGTGTAGGTCGGGCCGAGGCTGCGCGTCTTGCCCGACAGGCTGCATGACTTCGAGGCGACGGCATCTGCCGCCTGCGCCCCCGCAGGCAGCACCGCGAGCGCGCCAACGGTCACGGCGACGGCGAGGAGAGAGGTGCGACGGAGCATGATCGGGACGTTCCTTCGTTACGGGAGCGTGGACGCGGCGATCATGCCACGCCGGAACCCGCAGACCAAAGTGCTACGGTGACGCACATGTCCGAGTCGCTCCCAGTCGGTGTGCGCGATCTGCGTCAGAATCTCTCCCGCTTCCTGCGCCAGGTCAAGGACGGGCAGACCTTCGTCGTCACCGAGCACGGACGCGAGGTCGCTCGCTTGACGCCATCTGGGCCGTCCGACTCCCCGATCGCCAGGCTGGTCGCCGAGCGTGGAGCGACGCTGCCCCGAGTGAACCTGCTCGCCATCGCGGCGGCTGATGGCAGGGGTCCGGCCGGCGGGCCGCCGAGCGAGCAAGTGCTAGCCGAGATGCGTGAGGAGCGGCTGTAGCCGCTCGCCTCGCATACCTCGACAGCTCGGCCTACGTAAAGCTGCTGCTCGAGGAGGAATGTCACACCGCGTTGCGCGAGGAGCTCGCCGAATGGGACGGCTATGTGTCGAGCACGTTGCTGGCCGTTGAGTCGGTTCGCGCGTGCGCTCGCTATGGGCCGGAGCGTGCGGCCGACGCTCGCGAGTGGCTGCTTGGGGTCGCGCTGCTTCCCCTGGACGACGCCGTGATGGATTGCGCGACGGCACTTGGACCGGCTCCGCTGCGCAGTCTCGATGCGCTCCACCTCGCGACCGCGCTCACGATCCGCGATGACATCGGCGCCTTCGTCGCATACGACGACCGGCTTGCGGCGGCGGCGGGCGAGCAGGGCCTTCCGGTCGTCCAGCCTGGTCGCGACGCCCGTAGCTCAGCTGGATAGAGCGTCGGGGAATGCCGCATAAGCTCTCGGTGTGGGGGACGCGGCCGCCGAGCTCAGATTGATCGACCGCTTTCGCCAGGCGCGGGGCGATGACGGGTGGGCGGTGCTCGAGGGGTTTCACGCGCTCAAGCACGCGCTGCGGTTCGGCGGTGAGGTGGAAGCTGTGTTGACGAGCGAGCCCTCCGAGCTGGATCGGCTGGCGGCCGAGCTGGCGCCGGACGTGGGGGAGCGGCTGCGTGAGCTGGCGACGCCGGTCTCCGAAGCCCTCTACCGCGAGCTCGGCCCCTACGCCCATCACACGCGCGTGGCGGCGATTGCGCGGCGCCCCGCGTTCGATCCCGCTCGCGTGATCGAACGCCGCGACGCGCCAACGGTTCTGCTCGAGGATCCGCGCCATCACGGCAATCTCGGCGCGGTCGTGCGCGTGGCCGCGGCCGCCGACGCCGCCGGCGTCTTGACGACCGGCGAGCAGGACCCGTGGGATCCGGTCGCGATCCGCGGCTCCGGGGGGCTGCACTTCGCGCTGCCGGTCGGGCGGATCGACAGCGTGGCGAGCCTCGACCGCGCGGGCCGGCCGCTGTTCGCGATCGACCCCGAGGGCGACGACGTCGATCCGCGCGCCCTGCCGTCCGACGCGATCTACGTCTTCGGCAGCGAGCGCCACGGTCTCGGCGCCGACACCATCGCCGCCGCCGACCACCACCTCCGCATCCCGATGCGCGCGGGCGTCTCGAGCCTCAACCTCGCCACCTCGGTCGCCGCCGTCCTCTTCGCCTGGCGGCTGAACGACCCGGAGGCATGAACCCGCCCGGGCCTTACCCCCGGGCGGATTCGCTCATGCCGTCGCTATCGGCTCTGCTTCGGCGTCGCGACCACGGCGCCGCCGCGTCGCACGCCCTCGAGCAGTCGCACGTTCAGTCGCTGCACGCCGACCGGTCGGCCGGCGGCCTTGGTGCGTAGGTCGACGACCAGGCGGGCCCGTGAGCCGGCCAAGTCACGCGGGACCCAGAGCGACACGGAGCTGCCGTTGCCGACCCACCAGGTGCTGCGCTTGACGCTCGTCGTGCGTGTGCCGGCTGCCTCGCCGACGCCGCCGGTCACGAGCCAGGCCCGCACGCTGACGCGGCAGGTCGGAGCACCGACGCAGCGGGCGACGCCGAGATCGACGCGGTTGCCCTGGTAGGGGGCGGGCAGGCCACGGCGCCAGTTGAAGGCGACGCGCGCCGCCTTCTTGGCCGGCTTGGTCTTGGTCGGGTCGGGCTCGTCACGCGTCGCGGCAACGCCATCGCCGCGCAGCGTGATCAGCGTCGGCTCGCCCTCGCCGATGAGCGCCAGCGTCGCCTCGGCGTGCTCGGCCTCGTACGGCGCGAAGCGGACCTTCAGCTTGCAGCTGACGGTCGGCGCCAGCGGACGCATCGAGCAGTTGTCCTCGAGTAGCCGGAAGGCCCCGACGTCGCCGCCGACCGGGATCGCCACCATCGACTGGAAGAAGACGTTGCCGGTGTTCTGCATCGTCACCGAACGCGTCACGCTCTCGCCTACCGTCGCGGTACCGAAGTCGACCGGGTTGGGAGTTGCCGTCACCTGGCGCAGTCCGCCGGTGCCGCTCAGCTCGGCCGTGAAGTCGACGCCGCCGGCACTGACCTTCAGCGTCGCGTGGTACTCGCGCGGCTCGCTCGGGTTGAACTGGATGCCTAGGCCACAGGTAGAGCCGGGTGAGAAGTTTCCACCGCCGCAGCCGTCCCAGGAGAACCAGAATGCGTTCGCGTCAGGCCCAGTGATCTGGGTTGACAGCTGGACCCAGTCGGCGCCCACGTTCTGGACGTTGAGGCCGTTCTGGGAGCCGCCGCGGTTGAGCTCGACGATTCCGAAGTCGTAGGAGCCGGGGTTGATCGTCAGCTGTGGAGCGGGGGGCGGGGGCGGATCCTCGTCGGGCGCGGCAAGGGCCGAGCCGGCCGGGAGCGCGACGAGTGCGAGCGCCGCCAGGCAGATCGCCCGGGCAAGGCGCGCGGAGCGTGTTGGTAGTGCAGCCATGGGCGAGTCCAATCTGTCGGGGCGCTGGGGCCAACCAGCCTTTTGGTTGAAGAATTCGGCCTGTTGGCTGAATTAGGGGATTGATCGGTCCGACATTCGTCCAACCTGAGCCCTGCAAGCTTGCGTTCGCCGGTTAGTCTCAGCCCGTGGCACAAGGTCAGATGCCGTTCGACTCCGTCGCTCCGGGCGATTCCAGCTGGGACGCGGCCCGGCAGGCGTTCAATCTCGCGGCCGATCAGCGGCCTGAGCTGATCGCCTATCCCGAGGGCGCAGACGATGTCGTCTCCGCGATCGGCTTCGCGCGCGAGCGAGGGCTGCGTGTCGCGCCCCAGCTCACCGGCCACGCCGCCCAGGCGATCGACTCGCTCGCCGGCTGCCTGCTGCTGCGCACCGACCGCATGAGCGGCGTCGAGCTGGATGCCGCTGCGCGCACGGCGCGGATCGCCGGCGGCGCGACCTGGGGCACGGTCTCCGACGCCGCTGCGCCGCACGGCCTCTCGCCGCTCGCCGGCTCGTCACGAACCGTAGGCGTCGTCGGCTACCACCTCGGCGGCGGCCTCAGCCTCGCCTCGCGCAAGTTCGGTCTGGCGGCCAATGCCGTCCGGGCGATCGAGCTCGTAACTGCTGACGGCACGCTCGTCCGCGCGACCGCCGACAGTGAGCCCGAGCTGTTTTGGGCGCTGCGCGGGGGCGGCGGCAACTTCGGTGTCGTCACCGCGCTCGAGATCGACCTGTTCGATCTGCCTGAGATCTACGCCGGCAACCTCTTCTTCCCCGCCGAGCGCGCCCGCGAGGTGCTCCATGCCTGGCGTGAGGCGACGCTGACGGCGCCAGAGGAGCTGACGCTGTCTGGCCGCATCCTCCAGGTCCCCGACGTTCCCGGCCCGCCGCCTCCGCTGCGCGGCCGCGCCTTCGCCGTCGTCGACGTCGCTTTCCTCGGCGCTGAGAGCGACGGCGCCGAGCTGCTCGCCGAGCTGCGTGCGCTCGATCCGGAGATCGACACGCTCGCGCCGGCCGGCCCGGAGATGCTGGGGCGAGTGCACATGGACCCAGAGGAGCCCGTGCCGTCAGTCTCCGATCATGCCCTCACCGGGCCGCTGCCGCCGGAGGCGGTTGACGCCTTCATCGACGCCGTCGGCCCCGACTCCGGCTCGACGCTCGTATCGGCCGAGCTGCGCCAGACCGGTGGGGCGCTCGCGCGTGTCGTGCCTGGCGCTGGAGCGCTCGACGTCTTGCCCGGCGACTACTTCGCGTTCGGCGTCGCCTCGCTGATGGCCCCCGGTGCCGCGACCGCGGCCCGCGCCGATCTCGACCGCATGGGCGATGCGCTGGGCCCCTATGACGTTGGCTGCTACTTCAACTTCAGCGAGCGCCCCACACCGATGTCGACGTTCCTCCCGGATGGTGCGGTCGAGCGCCTACGCGCCGTGAAGAACCACTGGGATCCCGACGGCCTGATCGTCGCCGGGCACCCAGTCGGCTGATCTAGACCGCTCAGGCCGCGAGGGCCAGCGCCGCCTCGCGTCCGACGACCGGCGCGAGCACGACGAGGATCGCGGTCGGGAGCGCCTCGGTCAGCTGCTCGAGGCGGTCTTCGGAGGCGTGCGTACGGATCAGCTCGAACAGCGCGCCCGCAGCGATCGGCGAGATCAGCCGCGGCGGCCCCTCGCTGCGCCCCGACTGGGCGTAGCCGGAGTCGCAGAGACCGGTGAAGCGCGCCATCCAGACGTCGCGTCGTTCCAGTCCCGCCTGACCCGCCTCGAAGACGCGCACCGTGCAAAGCCGCGCCTGCTCGGGATTGCGGGAAGCCAGCGTCAGCAGCCGCGCGAGCGCGAGCCGCATCCGCTCGGCCCAGTCGCCGTCGGCGACGAGGAAGGCGTGCTCGATCTCGGCGAACGCCATCTCCATCGCCGCGTCGTAGTCGGTCAGCAGTTGCTCGTGGTCGAGGTCGGGTGCCTCCGCGGGGTGCTCGTCGCCGCGCTCGCGCTCCCACTCGCGCCCCATGAACTCGAGCGAGCCCTCGCGCCGCGCCTCCGTGCGGTGCGGCCGTGCCGGCCCGCGTCCGGGGCGCGCCGCCATCAGGCCGCCGCCTCCTTGGATGGCGCCGGGCGCTCCAGCTCGCGCGCCGCCGCCTCGGGGCCGAGGAACGGCAGCACCATCATGTACATCAGCTCCGGCAGCAGCTCGGTGAGCTGCTCGATACGCCCGCCGGCGATCTCGCGATGCAGCACCGCGCTGAGGTCGGCGACCCGGCCCAGACCGAGCGCCTCGAAGATCCGCAGCGTGTTCGGCAGCTCGGTCGGCGCGCTCTCGAACAGCGGCAGGAACTTGCGCATCGCCTCGTCGCGCCGCTCGGCGGCCAAGGGCCCGGCGGCCAGCACCTCGACGAAGCAGACGCTTGCCACCTCGGGGCGCCGCGACAGCGCGGACAGCATCGCCGCCAGCCCGGCGCGCAGCCCGTCGGTCCACTCGTCGGCGACCTCGAACTCGCGCAAGGTCAGCTGCCACAGCTGCTCCATCGAACGCGCGTAAGCGGCCGCGAAGCACTCCTCCTTGCCCTTGAAGTGCTCGTAGAAGGTCCGCCGCGAGACGCCCGCCCGGTGCACGACCTCGGTGATGTGCGCGTCGCGGAATCCGCTCCGTCCCGCCGCGATCGTCATCCCCTTGAGGATCCGGTCGCGCTGCGACTCGGCGACCACCTCGCGCGGCAGACCGTGCCTCCCACCAGGCAGCTGATCGCGCCGCCGCCGATGCGTGACGCTGAACTCCTTGCTCTCCAGTCCGGGAGTCTCCGCCATGCATCCGATGGTACTCCAGAAACGGGTAGTAGCCTGGAGATTCTTCTAGAGATACCCGCCGTCTAAAGCGAAATTTCCGCTCTAGGAGCGGGCTGCCACGATCTGGAAATCTTCCGTTTCCAAACTTGACAAGGTTCGGGCGGGCCGGCTGACGCCGGCCCCGATCAGACCGTC
>JBIOUS010000071.1:0-2671 GCA_044867325.1 Thermoleophilaceae bacterium
CATCAGCGCCTCGATCTCGTGCGTCCGCGCATTGCCGATGATGATGAGACGGCAATAGTCGCAGATGAAAGTCGTGAGATCGCGGTTGGCGGCGATGCTGGGAAACCGCTGGAAGAGCGGCGACTGATCGGGGTTGTCGATGTGCTCCTCGACCTCGTTGCGCGGTTTGCTACGCAACTCGCGCATGACGAAGTAGAGGATGCCCAAAACTTCGAGGTACTGCTGCTGCCCGGGGGCATTGCTTGTAAAGGCCTCTTTAAGGCCGGCCCCGGTATCTTTGATCGTTTTTAAAGGGTTAGCGACGACGAACGTACCCAGCGACGCCCCCCCGATGATCACGAACTCCCACGGCTGCCAGATGACGCCGACATGGCCGCCCATGGCGACGAAGCCGCCGAGCATGCAGCCCAGGGTGACGAGGAGGCCGATGACAATGGTCAAGTCACAGAATCCGAGGTGATTTTATCCTTTTACGAGTTGAACATCGCATCCTTGCGTGAAGCTGGCAGCGGTGCGCCAGCTTCAGGAAAGCCAACTGATGCAACCTTCTCGCCACTAACTCATCCGGAAGCTCAACTGTGCTCCCCACGTTAGCCAGCTATCGCCAAGTCAGCGGCAACATTGACCGCTCGCTGAGGACCACTGCGGCCCAGCCTCAGGTAGCGCGTGAGACCGAGTACTACCTCGCCAACATCGACAACGTGAAGTCGATCGACGATCTCCTCAAGGACGAGCGGCTCTTTAAGTACGCCATGAAGGCCTATGGCCTCGAGGACATGACCTACGCCAAGGCGTTCATGCGCAAGGTGCTCGAGAGCGACCTCAACGACAAATCGAGCTTCGTCAACAAGCTTTCCGACAAGCGTTACCTAGAGTTCGCGAAGGCCTTTCATTTTCTCCCAAGTGGTGACGTGGAGTTGGGACTGACCACGGCGCAGGACTCCGCCAGCGAGGATGCCATGATCGGCCTCTACTCGCAGCAGCGGATCCGCAAGGGAGAGACGGCGGCGGCTGAGGCCGCATATTACGAAAGTCGGATCGGCAGCGTTACCACGGTCGACCAACTGTTGTCGGACGAGCGCCTTTTCAAGTTTGCGCTGACGGCGCACGGTCTCGATGCCAGCGTTGCATCGGTATCCGCGATCCGCAATGTCCTCACCAGCGACTTATCGGACCCCAACAGCGTCGCCAATCTTTACGGCACGAAGTACCAGGAGCTCGCTGCCGCGTTCTCGTTTGAGACCGACGGATCGGTGGCGTCCGGAGGGTCCGCGCAGACGACGGAACAAGCCAGCCAGACGATGCTTGCGTATTACGAGGCGACCGACACCGGCGAATCTCCGGCGGCGGCGACCTTCAAGATCGACTATTTCAACGAGTCGATGGCCGGCGTCACCAACGTCGACGACCTCGTCAATGACGAGTTCCTGCGGTCTCTCGTTGCCACGGCCGCGGGGCTTGATCCGGTCCTGACAACGGCAGCGACGGTGCGCGAAATCCTCGTCAGCGATCTTTCCGATCCGGCCAGCGCTGCCAACAAGAGCGCTGCACTCAAGACCGTTGCCCAGGCATTCAACTTCAACACCGACGGATCGCTCGACAGCGGCGTCGCAGCGCAGGACCCCGATCAGGCGAAGGCGCTCGCCGATCTCTTCACCAAGTTCTACGATGACGGCGCGATCAGTGCCGAGCAGGCGAATACCCAGTATTACCGGAATGCCATCGGGCGTGTGTCACACGTCGACGCTCTTCTCACCGACAGCAAGCTCTACGACTACATGCTCTCGTCCTACGGCATCGATCCCGACGAGGTGACGAAGACCCAGATTAAACGGGTGCTGCTTAGCGATCCCAAGAGTCCGGCGAGCTATGCAAACCTGCTGCAGGATTCGCGCTTCACTGCGCTCGCTGCGGCGTTCAATTTCGACTCGGATGGCGTCTCGCAGGGCATCAAGCAGGTGCAGACTGCAAGTGGGGCGAAGAACACGATCGCGCTCTACAACGAGACGCTCGGCGAGCTCAAGGGCGATCAGACGCTCGGCAAGGCCGAGAGCCAGTACTATGACCGGACGATCCTCACCATCTCGTCCGTCGATCAGCTTCTCAAGGACCAACGGCTAAAAGCCTACATCGTCAGAGCCTACGATCTCGGCAAAGACGTTTCCGACGACACGTTGCGAAAGGTGTTGACCAGCGATCAGCTCGATCCGCGCAGCTTCGTCAACAAGTCGAACAACGCCGCCTACAAAGCTCTGGCCGCCGACTTCAACTTCAACAGCGACGGCACGGTGGCGCGATCGGCTGTCGGCTTGGCGCAGCACAAAAGCGATGTCGTCAGAACGCAGGGTCTCTACTACCGCCAAAAAGTGGAGGCCGACGCCGGTAGCGAGAACGAAGGCGTCCGCCTAGCGCTCTACTTCGAGCGCAAGGCCTCGAGCATCACCAGCGCCTATTCCATTCTGGCGGACAAGGCCCTGCTCAAGGTGGCCCAGACTGTGCTCGGCCTTCCCGAATCGATGTCGCTGCTAGACATCGACCGGCAGGCAGAATTGCTGAGCAAGCGGATCGACCTCGAGGACTTCAAGGATACATCGAAGGTGCAAGCGTTCCTCACGCGCTTTGCCGCCAAGTGGGAAATCGATAACTCGACGGCCACCGCGCAATCGCCGTC
>JBIOUS010000072.1:0-3223 GCA_044867325.1 Thermoleophilaceae bacterium
AACGGACCGATCGCGGCGATTCTCGTGTTGGCTCTGATCGCGGGATTACTGCTGGTGGTCGCCGAGTTCTCGACCGTCGCGTCGGTCAAGGTCGAGGACGAGTCGTGCAAGGTCCTATACGACACACGGCCCGAGCTCGCCGACCGTTGCTCGCTGAGCGGCTTCGAGCGCCACGGCGGCGCGCTGCTCCTGCTCGGGCTGGTCGCGGCGGGCGCCGGGTTCTTCTCGCGGCGCCCAGGCGCGACAGCCGCCGCCGGCGCTGTGCTGCTCGCGGTCGGAGCGGTGACGCTCGGGCTGGCGCTGATCGGCGATCTGCCGGTGACCAACGAGACCGGCGCGATCGGGCTCGACTTCGACGGCGCGACCGCCAGCGCCGGGCTCGGCTTCTACCTCGAGTTGACCGGCGGCGCGCTCGCCCTGCTCGCCGGGGTGCTGGCGCTCACCAGCGCGCGTCGCGAGCCAGCGCCTGCCTGAACGCCGGCACGGCCGACGCATCGTTGGGGCTAGAGCCCCAACGATCGTTCGCGCGGCGCTCTAAGAGCGCAGGCTGCGCAGCGCGAAGCCGGCGATCAGCTCAACGGTCCCGCGCACGATGAAGGCGATGCCGGCGAGCAGCGCCAGCGTCTCGAGGCCGATGTCGGGGTTCGAGACGATGATCACGCCGGCGGCGATGCCAATCAGACCGAGGATCGCCGACAGCCAGCGGTGGCGCGGCTCGCTGAAGGCGCGCGCGAGGTCGGCGACGCCGACCATCACGAACCAGAAGGCGACGACGATCAGCAGCGCGAGCAGACTCGCCCCCGGCCGCACGAGACAGACCATGCCGGCGAGGATCGCGAGGAAGCCGACGATCAAGCGCAGCGCCCGTCCGCCGGCGCCGCTGTCCTCGTCGACGCCGACCATCACCCAGAGGATGCCGGCGAACAGCAGGTTGATGCCGAAGAAGAGACCGAGCGCGAGCAGCGTGAGGTCGGGGTAGGCGAGCGCCAGGATCCCGACGACGATCGAGAGCAGGCCGAGTAGCGCCGGTACCCACCAGCGATCGGGACGGATCGTCACCGTGCCGCCGATGATCTGCGGACCCTGCTGCGCTGCCTCCATTTGCATCCTCTCGGTCGCTACGAACCTGTCGCGCGCTTCTTTCGACGCTCGGAGAACTTCTCCTTACGCGCCACCTCGCGCTCGGCGCGGCGCGAATCACTGTCGCGCATCGCCGCCCGGCTCATCGAAACCTTCGGCGCCCGCCCAATCGGCGAGTACAGCCGCCGCACCTCCTCCGCCCCACACTCAGGACAGACGGGCACGCGATCGCCCAGCACGAGCTCCTCGAACCGAGCGGAGCACTTCTCACATTCGAAGTCCAGCAGCGGCATCAGCCGCGAGGCTACCTACCAGCGGTAGTGGGCAAAGGCCTTGTTGGCCTGAGCCATGCGGTAGATGTCGTCCTTGCGCTTGTAGGCAAGGCCGGCCTGCTGGGTGGCGTCGATCAGCTCGTTGGCGAGCCGCTCAGACATCGACCGCTCGCGGCGGTTGCGCGCGAACTCGACGAGCCAGCGCACGGCGAGCGTGCGGGCGCGGCGGGCGGGCACCTCGACGGGCACCTGGTAGGTCGCGCCACCGACGCGGCGGGAACGAACCTCGAGCACTGGCGTGAGCGCCTTGATCGAGTTCTCGAGCGCGACCACCGGCTCCTCGCCGGTCTTCTGCGAGAGCTTGTCGAGCGCGTCGTAGACGATCTGCTCAGCGGTCGACTTCTTGCCGTCGACCATCACACGGTTGATGACCTGCTGGACGAGCTTTGAGCCGTGCTCGGAATCTGGATCGAGGGGGCGGGCCCCTGCTGCTGCGCGGCGTGGCATCGAGCTACTTGGCCTTGGCGCCGTACGCGGAGCGCGACTTCTTGCGGTCACTGACGCCAGCGGCGTCAAGCGTCCCGCGGACGACCTTGTAGCGGACACCCGGAAGATCCTTGACGCGGCCGCCACGCACGAGCACGACGGAGTGCTCCTGCAGGTTGTGGCCCTCGCCGGGAATGTAAGAGGTGACCTCCATGCCGTTGGTCAGCCGGACACGGGCGACCTTGCGAAGCGCCGAGTTCGGCTTCTTCGGGGTCGTCGTGTACACGCGGGTGCAGACGCCACGTCGCTGTGGAGCAGCGACGCGCTTCTTGTTGCCCTTGCCGGACTTGAGGCCCGGAGTCGCAACCTTCTTGCTTGGCTTCTTGCGGCCCTTGCGGACTAGCTGATTGATAGACGGCATAAGCGGCGCGGGATAGTAGCAGCCGGGGCCTAAGAGCTAGGCCGCGGCGGTCTGGGCCTGGGTGGCCCGCAGCGGCGCCGGCATCATCGCCGCGGCACCGATGACCAGTAGGAAGGCGAGGCACTGGACGGCGATTCCGAGCGCGTCGCCGGGCATCGGGTCGCCGAAGACGAGGATGCCACCGGAGATCGCGGTGACGTTGGCGGCAGCGCTGGTCATCGTGATGACGGGCACGGCCTCGCCCTTCTGAAGGCCACGAGCCGAGGCGAAGAAGGCGAGAACCGATGCCAGGACGCAGGTGATCATCCACGGGGAGACGAGGCCGCCGACGACGCCGGTCGCCGCGACGCCCTCGGTGAGCGCCTTGATCGCGACGTCGGAGACGCCGAAGAGGATTCCCGCGGCGAGGCCGAGCAGGGCGCCCGCGTGCTCGTGGTGGCCGCTGAAGCGTGGCGTGAAGACAAGCAGCGCGCCGATCGCCAGCAGCGAAGCCTCGAAGGCGATCATGCCGGCGAGCGAGTAGCCGTGGTCGTTGCCGCCATGCGGAAGAGTCACGGCGAGTAGCGCGAGGCCGACTGCCGTGCAGGCGACCCCGATCCACTGGCGCGGACCGACGTTACAGCCGAACCAGCGCTCGGCGAGCAAGGTGAGGAAGACGAGTCCGCCGGAGATGACCGCCTGGACGAGCGACAGCGGCGCGAGCGCGAGCGCGGCGACGTGGAACAGCCAGGCGCCGAGCGCGACGGCCATGCCGATCGCGAACCACTTCGAGCGGAACAGCGCGACGGTGCTGGCCAATGGGTGGCGCAGCTCGACGTCAGGTGCGGCGATCGCCCCACGGTGCTTGAGCAGGAAGCCCAAGTTGGTCGTAAGGGCGCACGCGAGCGCCAGGATGATTCCGATTTCTAGTGCCATGGAAAAAGCGGGAGCGCCGCACCGTGCGGCGCTCCCAAGCTAGTTCTAG
>JBIOUS010000073.1:0-20313 GCA_044867325.1 Thermoleophilaceae bacterium
CGGCAACAGGGCGCCACGCGGCCCACGGTCCAGCAGGCGTGGCAACAGAATCAGGACCGGCCCCAGCGACAACACGAACGGCAGGACGGCGAGCTCCTTGATCGCGCCCATCTGCGCGTAGGCGTAGACGAGCGCCGGCGCCGCGGCGAGCGCAGCCGCGACGGCGGCGGCCGGACGGGGCAGCGACGCGGCTCGTGCGAGGAAGTAGAGCGGCGCCACGCAGAAGGCGAGCAGCATCGACAGCAGCGGCTGGTACAGCCAGATCGCCGGGGTGTCGACCAGGCGGCTGCCACCGCCCAGCAGCGTCTGCCCGCCGCCTGGGTAGCTGGTACCGAAGTAGCTCTCCATCGTGCCGCGGAAGCTCGAAGGCGGCAGGCGGGCGAAGTTGCGCGCGTGCTCGAGCAGATAGTCCGACCCCGCGAGATGGAAGGCGACCGTCGTGTCGAGCAGGTAGCCCGCCAGCGTGACCTTGCCGTGCAGCAGGACGGGTGCGCAGACCATCACGTACACGGCCACCGAGGCCCCGACGAGCCACCAGTCCGGGCGCAGCGTGAGCAGGCGCTTCCGTCCCGCGACCACGCCGCCGACGCCAACCGCCAGGAACACGAACGGGACCAGCGGCGCCGTCGCCTCGCGGAAGGTGCACAGCTCGGCCACGACGACCAGGGCAGCCAATCCAACGATGGCCAGCAGGGCACCCGGCACCACGCCGCCTGCCAGACGGTCGATGAGCAGGCCGGCCCCGAGCGCGAGCGCCGTGAGCAGGAGAGGGAACAGCAGAATGGCTACGACGAACTCCACGAGCGGGCCACGCTATCGGACACGCCGGTGGCGACGCGACGGCCGGTTAGAGGTGGTAGCGGCCGGTCGCGCGGTCGGACGCGACCACTATCCTCCCCGCCTTCATGGCTACCAAGCGCGCCCTGATCACGGGCATCACCGGTCAAGACGGCTCCTACCTCGCCGAGCTGCTGCTCGAGAAGGGCTACGACGTCCACGGCATGGTCCGGCGGTCCTCGACCGAGACCTTCCAGCGGCTGCAAGGCTGCCGTGACGAGCTGACGCTGCACACCGGCGACCTGCTCGACCAGAGCTCGCTCGTCGACGTGATGCGCGCCTGCGAGCCGGATGAGATCTACAACCTCGCCGCGATGTCGTTCGTCGCCGCGTCGTGGAACCAGCCGGTCCTGACGTCGGAGTTCAGCGGCGTCGGCGCGACGCGGATGCTCGAGGCGATGCGCGAGGTAGCGCCCAAGGCGCGCTTCTACCAGGCCTCCTCGTCAGAGATGTTCGGCCAGGTGCTCGAGGTGCCACAGGTCGAGACGACCCCCTTCTATCCGCGCAGCCCATACGGCGTCGCGAAGGTCTACGGCCACTTCATCACGGTCAACTACCGCGAGAGCTACGACCTCTTCGCCTGCTCGGGAATCCTCTTCAACCACGAGTCGCCGCGCCGCGGCCTGGAGTTCGTGACCCGCAAGGTCACCCACGCGGCAGCCGCGATCAAGCTCGGCCTGCAGAGTGAGCTGGCGCTCGGCAACCTCGACGCCCGCCGCGACTGGGGCTACGCCAAGGATTACGTCGAGGCGATGTGGCTGATGCTGCAGCAGGACGAGCCCGAGGACTACGTGATCGCGACCAACGAGACCTACAGCGTCCGCGATCTCGTCAACGTCGCCTTCGACCAGGTCGGCCTGAACCCCGACGACTACGTCAAGCTCGATCCGAAGTTCCTGCGCCCGGCCGAGGTCGAGCACCTGATCGGCAACCCCGCCAAGGCGAAGGAGAAGCTCGGCTGGGAGCCGCGCACGACCTTCGACGAGCTGATCCGCCTGATGGTCGACGCCGATCTCGAGCTACTGGCCAGCGGCGTGCCGCAGAAGCAGGCCGGCTGAACGCATCATCCGGCGCGTAGCGAGCGGACCGCGTCGACGAGCTCCTCCGGCACCACCCGCAGCACGACGCTCGCAGCGACGAATATCAGTCCGACGACGATCGTCTGGACCAGCGCCGGGGCGTCCCCGATCACGAGCAGGGGCGCCGCGGCCACCGCCGCCACGACGAGCACCTTGAAGACGATCGACCCACCGAGGCGGATCCCGTCCTCGCCGCGCGACAGCGCGAGCAGATAGAGCGCGGCCAGCACTAGATCCGCGCAGACGACGGCGATCGCACCTGCCGTCGAGCCCTCCGAGGCCCCCAGCGCGGCCGTCAACCCTCCGCTGATCACGAGGCCGACCAGATTCGCCGCGAGCATCGACCGGTAGCGCTCGAGCGCGAGCAGGGTGAATCCCCCGAGCGCAATGACGAACGTCGCCATCAAGGCGACCGACATCAGCCGCAGCTCGCCAACCGCCGATGAGTACCCCTCACCCGCGACGATGTCCAGGGCGATCGGCGCGGCGACCGCGGTCACGAGCGCAGTCCCAGCGCCGAGAACCAGGCAGGCCTCCCAGAGCCGGCCGACTGCGTAGCCCAACCGCTGGCGATCGTCGCGTGACGCACGCGCCAGCAGTGGAAAGGCGGACGCCACGATCAACGCCGGTACGGCGGCGAGCACGGCGTAGATGCGAAACGCGGCCGCGAACAGACCGGCGTCGCGCTCTGTGGCGACGATCGAAAGGGCGATCAGGCTGACTTGCGCGTAGAGGACGCCGGATACCGCGGCCGCCGCGAACGGCAGGATCAGCCGGACGATGCTCGCCCACTCGGCGCGATCGACGCTCGGAGCCCAGGTGCCGCGCCGCTCGATCAATGCCGTCGTCACCACGATCAGCAGCACACCGACGGGGATCGGCACGGCCAGCAATGGGACGATGCCGGCGCCCGCGGCGGCGAGCGCGACCAGCGCGACGACCGTCGCAGCCTGGCGCAGCAGGTCGAGGTTCGTGACCCACCCGAGCCGCAGCGACGACTGCAACGGGATCGTGAGCGTGCTGTAGATGACGGTCAGGATCAACCCGAGCCCACCAGCCGCAGTTCCCGCGACCATCGCTGTGTCATAGCCAGCCAGCAGGGCGAAGATCAGTGCGCCGGCTACACCGACCGCGCCTACGGCAAGCCGAATACCCAGCAGGTGGCGCAGAAACCGCCAGGCGGAGTCGGCCGTCCTGACGCTGTGCTCGCGTACGCCCAGCGTCGCCGTGCCGGCGTCGGTGAGACCGCCGACCACCGTCAACAGGGCAAAGACGACGGAATAGCGCCCAAAGCCCGCCGGGCCGAGGTAGCGAGTCAGTACCGCCGCCGAGATGACGGAGAGTCCCGAGCCGACGAGATAGCCGCCGACGCGCAGCGCGCCACCACGAACGATTCGCGGTCCGGCGGCGGCCGTGTCGAGGATGCTGGAGTCCTTGGGCGCGCTCTCGGAGCTCATCGTGCTCCGTTGGCAATGCCCGGGCTCGCCAGCGCACGCTCGTAGCTGGCGACCGTCCCGGCGGCAGTCGCATCCCAGCTGAACCGAGCGGCCTGCTCAGGTCCGGCCCCCCGTAGGCGGTCGCGAAGCTCGCCGTCGCTCAGCAGCCGCGTCAGCGCGGAAGCGATCGCCCGCTCGTCCTCGGGATCGAACAGCAGCGCGGCGTCGCCAGCCACCTCCGGCAACGAGGAACGGTCCGAGCAGGCGACAGGGACACCGCGCCGCATCGCCTCTAACACCGGCAGGCCGAACCCCTCGTAGAGCGACGGGAAGACGAAGCCGCGCGCCGCGGCGTACAGACCCTCGAGATCCGGCGGGTCGATCCAGCCGAGCATCCGAATCTCGTCGCCCGTGCCCAGCTCGCGCGCCCGTTCTGTCAGCTCGTGCTCATGCGACGTGCGATACCCGGGCATCACGAGCACCGGGCGCGAGCGCTCGTCGAGCCGCGCATGGGCCTCGATCAGGCGCATCAGGTTCTTGTGCGGCCGCTTCGCCGACACCGTGAGCAGGATCGGCCGCTCTCCGAGGCCGAGCTTCTGGCGCAGAACCGGCTCCGCGGTCGCTGCCGTCAAATCGGACTGACTGCCAGCCAGCAGGACGGTGTCGATCCGCTCGGCCGGCACGCCGAGGTGGCTCTCGACGTCGTGCGCGGTCGACGAGGAGATGGCGATCACCCGATGCGAGCGCCGCGCCGCCGCCGGCACCAGCACCCCCATGCCCAGCCCCAATAAGCCGGAGTGGGCCTCGGGGACGAGCTTGTAGTTGAGATCGTTGATCGTCGTCACGCGCCGGAAACGTCCCCATAACGGCGCTGTCGAGGCCAGGCTGTGCACCACCTCGCAACCCGCGCGCGCCGCCAGCCTGGGCAGCAGCGTCTGCTCTCCGCGCACCCACTCGAAGCGGTTGCGGGAATCGACCGGAACCACCTCGTGCGGGATGTCGAGCCAGGGCCCTTCCCCATCGGCTGCCGCGGCACGATTGACGAACGCGATTGGCTCGAGGCCGTCGATCGCCGCCAGCCGGGGGACCAACTCGCGCGCATAGGTCTCCATGCCGCCTGTCTCACCGGGCACGAGGAACACGAGGTTGAGGCCGACGCGCATGCCTGCGTAGTCTGCGGCATCGTGACGCCATCCGTCACCATCGCGATCCCGACGTTCAACCGGAGCCGAACACTGCGGCGGTCCGTCGAGTCGGCACTCGGCCAGACCCACGGCGATCTGGAGGTGATCGTCAGCGACAACGCGTCGACTGACGACACAGCCGAGCTGCTGTCCGAGCTCGCGGGCCGCGACGCGCGCCTCCGGGTGGTCCGTCAGCCGCGCAACATCGGCATGGTCGCGAACCTCGAGGCGGTGGGGCGGCTGGGCGATGGCGAGCACGTGATGCTGCTCGCCGATGACGATTGGCTCGATCCGCGCTGCGTCGAGCTTGCGCTAGACGCCTTGTCGGCGTCGCCAGGCGCGGCGGCGGCAGTCGGGCAAGTCGCCTACGTTCGCGACGGCGAGCGACTCGACCGTGGACAGCCGGTGCCGCTGACGGCGGAAACTCCCCAACGGCGGGTACGCGACTACTTCGCCGCCGTCGGGGTCGACGACGGCAACAGCTGGCTCTACGGGCTGACACGGCGAACGGTCCTCGAACAGCTGCCACCGCTGCGCAACGTGCTCGCCTTCGACTGGCTGCGCGTCTCCGAGATCGCGTTCGCGGGACCGATCGAGGTCTTGGACGAGACGCTGGTCTACCGCGAGGCCGGCGGCGCCAGCGAGACCACCGAGCGCAACGTGCGCGAGAGCGGCCTGCCGCCGATCCAGGCCAAGCTGCCCCACCTGGCGATCGCCGGGCAGATCGTCGCCGACATCGGCTGGCGTTCGCCGGCCTACGCCTCGCTGGGACGCGCGCGGCGGCTCGCACTGGCCGCCGTCTGCGGGGCCGGAGTGCCGGTGCGCAATCTCGGCCACGTCTTGTTCCACCTCGCCCCGCTCTCTCTGCAGCAGCGCTGGCGCCGGCGCGGGTGAGCCTCACGATCGGCATCGATGCCCGCGCCGCCACCGAGGAGGGCGCCGGGGGCGGGCGATTCGTCAGGGAGCTGATCCGGGCGATCGCGACGGACGACAGCGACCACCGCTACGTCCTCTATGCGCGCGAGGTCTGGGACGAACCGCTCGACGACCGGCTCTCGTGGCGGCTCGTCGGCTCTCGCGATCCGATCTGGCATTGGCGCACGGCGCGGGCGGCGAACCGCGAGTGCGACGTCTTCCTGTCGACCAACTCCTACCTGACGAGCTGGTTCACGCGGATCCCATCGGTGCCCGTGGTGTTCGACCTCGTCGCGTTCGATCCGGCGTTGCGGCCACAGCGCCGCTCCGGTCTGATCGAGCGCGCAACGTTGCCAATCGCCACTCGCCGCTCCGCCGCGCTGATAGCCATCTCCCAAGCGACCGCCGACGCGCTCGTCGCCCGCTTCCCGCGCGCCCGCGGGAAGGTCGTGGTGGCGCCGCTGGCGGCGCCCCCGGTCCTCGCAACCGCCACCGAGCTTCCCCCGGGCGTCCCAGAGGACGGCTACGTGCTCGCGGTCGGCACGCTCGAGCCGCGCAAGAACCTGCCGCGCCTGGTCGCCGCGTTCCAGCGCCTGCCGCACGAGCTCCAGCGCGCCCACCCGCTCGTCGTCACTGGACGGCTGGGTTGGGACGCCGACGAAACCCTCGACGCGCTGCGCTCGCTCGGCGATTCCGCCGTCGAGACGGGCTTCGTCCCCGATGGGCAGCTCGCCGAGCTCTACCGGCGCTGCGCCCTGTTCGCGTACCCGTCGCTAGGCGAGGGGTTCGGTCTGCCCGTACTGGAGGCGATGGCCGTCGGCGCACCGGTCCTAACGTCCGACCGCTCCAGCCTGCCCGAGGTCGGCGGCGACGCCGCCGCCTACTGCGACCCGACCGACACCGCATCGATCGCCGTCGCGCTGGAGGCCCTGCTGAGCGACCCCGCTCGTCTCGAGAGGATGCGCTTGGCCGGCCCGGCGCGCGCCGCCGAGTTCTCGTGGAGCCGCACGGCCGAGATCGTGCTCGCGACCCTCTCGCGGCTCACTGCCTGAGCGGGTCGACCCCCCAGGCCATGTCGGCGAGCTGGCGGCGGCGAACGGCATCCGCGTCGCTGTACTGAGCGGTCCGATTGTCGGCTACGAGCAGGTTCTCCTGGCTACCGGAACGGAAGGTCCCACTCGTCGGCCATTCCCCGGAGCGGTAGGAACGTCCGTCCCGGCCGACGACCACGCTCGATAGTCCGCGCTCGGTGAGCTGGGCGGTGATGCTGCGCCGCCCATTCTCCAGCTCCAGGGCAGCCACTTTGTTCATTCCGGTGTCGGGCCAGTCGAGATCGAGCATCGAAGTCCGATCGATCATGAATGCGTTGGTGCGGAGATGTGGGTTGGGGAATGGCCCGAAGCGGCGCCGGCGCCGAGGCTTCAGCCAGATCGGCGCGGAGCTGTAGGTGCTCTCCCAGGAACCGGTCGCACCGGCCGCTCCTACGTCTGGAGCGTCTAGCGCGGCGTCGAGTGACTCCAGCCAGCCAGCCGCAACGATCTCCGCAAAGGAGTTGGTGAAGCAGAGCCGGCGTGCCGTGCTTTCGTGGGCCACGTGCCGGTAGACGTCGAGGTCGAGCGCCGGCCCTGACATCTCTATGCGGTCATGCCGAAGCGTGGAAGCCGTCTCATCCCAGAGACCGGGATCGATCCGACCGTCGAAGCCGTGAAAGACGAGCGACAGGCGGTGATCGACGCCCGCCGGCAAGCGGTTGTAGGACTGAGCGAAGCGGGCGAACGCCTCCGGTCCCAAGGGGGCCCAGATCAGATGCACGAGTTCGATCATCGACCGCAACGATATTGTCGCCGCCGTGAACACCGACCTCGCGCGGCGACTCGCCGCCCGCGTCCCCGGCGCTCGCGCGATCAACGACTTCGTCGCGCGCTTCCGACGGCCTCAGCTACTCCAGCACCCGGTCGGGCGACGCCGGCCGCGGCTCTCGACCGTGATCGTCGAGGAAAAGGTCGAGTCGGCGGCGGACATCGCAATCGCGGAGCGCCTGCTCGTCGCCTACCGGGCTGCCACGGCGGAGGATCCCGCAGCAGACCCGGACAAGGCCGCTGACATCTGGACCGAGCTCCACGCGCGTTCGCGGAGCTTCATCTCAGTACTCGACTCGAACGATCCAAGGCGGCTGGCGCGCTATCTCTGCAATGCCTCCCGCCACGACGCGATGCACGGCATCAGCCAGGGCGACTTCGAGTACGCGCGCATAGCGCGCGACCGCTCCTATCGCGATTTCCACGCCCTCGTCACCCAGGACAAGCTCGTATCGCTCGCCGAGGGAGTCGGGGCGCTACCGGTGGAGAATCCTGAGCAGGGAACCTACGGGCGCAGCCTGTACACCGAGCCAGCCCAGCTGGTCGCGGCGGTCGAGGCGCGCCTGGGCATCGACATCACCCCTCCGGACGTCGACGGATGCCTGCTGAAGCTCCGCGCCGGCGCACGATCCTTCAACGAGAAGGACCTCTCCGCGGTCTACACGGCCTACCTATTGCGCAACTCCCTGCCGAGCCCCGAGCAGACACGTATCTGCGAGATCGGCGGCGGGGCGGGGCGCCTGGCCTACTGGAGCACCCGCCTGGACATGGCGCCCTACACGGTCGTCGACCTACCGCGCGTGAACGTGCTCCAGGGCTACTACCTGCTGCGAACCCTGCCCGCCGACAAGGTCCTGCTGTTCGGCGAGCAGGGCTCCACCGAGCTTTTCGACGGAGTACGGATCCTGCCCGCCCAGGCGATCGAGGGCCACGCGCACGAGTACGACGTCGTCGTCAATCAGGACTCGCTACCGGAGATGGACTCCGAGACCGTCCGCCAGTACCTGCGCTGGATCAAGGGCTGTTCGCGGCGGCTGCTGAGCATCAACCAGGAGAACAAGCCTCCGTACAGCAAGGGCCTGGTCCACGTCAGCGTCCCCGAGAGCATCGAGGAGGTTGGCGACTACCGGCTGCTGCAGCGCTTCCCGTACTGGATGCGCAAGGGCTACGTCGCCGAGCTCTACGCAGCCGGCGGCTGAGCGCGCCACCACTCGACGGTCGCGGCGAGGCCGTCGTCGAGCGCGACGTGCGGCCGGAATCCGACCTCTTCGCGTAGCCGCGTCACGTCCGCGACCAGCGCCTCGGGATCGCCGGGGCGCGCCGGCAGCGCGCCGACGTCGAGCAGGTCGGGACGGCCCGCGACGCGACCAATGGTCTCGATCACCTCACGCAGCGTCGTCGCCTCTCCGGATGCCACGTTGACCGGACCACGGACATCCGCGTCGACCAACGCCGCGAACGCCGCCGCGACGTCGGCGACGTGCATCAGGTCCCGGATCTGGCTGCCGTCACCGGTGGCGGCACGACGGCCATGGGTCAGCGCGCTCGCCACCGACCCCACCAGGCGGCGCTCGTCCTCGTCCGGTCCGTAGAGGAAGAAGACACGTCCCCAGGCGAGCGCGATTCCCAGCTCGGGCGTCGCCGCCTCGAGCAACTGCCGCGTCGCGTGCTTGGCCGTGCCATAGAGAGTCGCGGGGTGCAGCGGCGCGTCCTCGACCAGCGTCGCCGCGCCTGTTGTCCAGTCGTACTCCGCGCACGTGCCCGCACAGACCGCCCGCTCGCCACCGGCAGCGGCGAACGCGCGTACGAGGGCAAGCGTCGCCTCGACCCAGCGCAGGTTCTCCAACGCTGTCCAGAAGCGGCCATGCTCGGCGTACCAGGCGAGATGCAGCAACAGCTGCGGACGCACTTCGCCCACCACCCCGACGGGATCCTCCAGCAGGTCAAACCGATGCCAGGTCACGCCGTTCGGTGCGCGCGAGGCGAGCGGCGCGCTCGACACGGCGTGAACCTCATGGCCAGCCGCTAGGAGCGGTTGGAGCGCATGACGGCCAATGAACCCCGTCGCGCCGGTGACGAGGACCCGGCTCACGACGCCTGGTAGTCCGGATAGCTTGTGTCACGCGCGGAGATCGTCCGCCCGGAAGCCGGTGGCTGTGGCCACTCGATGCCGAAGGCCGGGTCGTCCCAGCGCACCCCGCGCGCCGCGTCGGCGACGTACTCGCTGCCCATCGCGTAGAGGACCTCGCTGCCGTCCTCGAGCGTCTGGAAGCCGTGCGCCATCCCGACCGGCACGTAGAGCGCCGACGCGTTCGACTGCGTCAGATCGACCCCGAACCAGTGCCCGTGCGTCGGCGACGACGGCCGCAGATCGACGATCACGTCCCAGACGGCGCCGCGCGTACAGCGGACGAGCTTCGGCTCGCCATGGGGGTCCGCCTGGTAGTGCAGGCCGCGTAGCGTTCCCGCTACGGCGTTGAACGACGTGTTGCACTGGACGACGGTCGGGTCCATCCCCCGCGCCGTCCACTCGTCATGGTCGAAGGTACGCGCGAAGTAGCCGCGCTCATCCTCGATCGGCTCGATCTCAACGATCCACGCTCCGGCGAGGGGGGTCTCGGCGAGTTTCACTCGAACAGCTGCAGGTCCGGCGCACGAGCGGCGAAGCGCCCGCCCCACTCGCGGATGAACGAGAGCTGATCGATGATCTCGTCCTTCAAGTTCCAGGGCAGGATCAGCACTACGTCCGGCCGGTCCTCGCGCAGCACGTCCGGCGAACGGATCGGGATGTGGGTTCCGGGCAGCAGGTGGCCCTGCTTGTGCGGGTTCAGGTCACAGGTGTAGTCGAGGAAGTCAGTGCGGATCCCGCAGTAGTTGAGCAGCGTGTTCCCCTTCGCGGGCGCGCCGTAGCCGACGATCCGCTGACCGTCGCGCTTGAGCTCGATCAGCAGCTCGAGGATCTGGCGCTTCTCCTCGGCGACGCGGCGGCCGTACTCGTCGTAGAGCGCCAACGAGCCGTAGCCCTTGTCGCGCTCGCGCTCGAGCAGGTCGCGGGCACGCGGCTCATCCGCGCGGGGGTCGTCGGCATGGCAGCCGAAGATCCGTAGCGAGCCGCCGTGCGTGGGCAGCTCCTCGACGTCGAAGAGGCGCAACCCGTGAGCCTCGAAGACCTTCGTGACGGTCGTGAACGAGAAGTACGAGAAATGCTCGTGGTAGATCGTGTCCCACTGGTTGTCCTCGACCAGCCGCAACAAGTGCGGAAACTCCATCGTGATCTGGCCGCCCTCGGCGAGCAGGACCTTCATGCCGCCGACGAAGTCGTTGAGGTCGGGCACGTGGGCGAGGACGTTGTTGCCGAGCAGCAGGTCGGCCTTCGACTCGCCGGCGAGCGACGTCGCCGTCTGGACCCCGAAGAACTCGACAAGCGTCGGGATTCCCTTCTGGAGAGCGACCTTCGCGACGTTGGCGGCCGGCTCGATGCCGAGCACCGGAATCTGACGCTCGGTGAAGAACTGCAGCAGGTACCCGTCGTTCGAGGCGATCTCGACGACGTGGCTCGACTCGTCGAGCGCGAAGCGCTCCGTCATCGCCTCGACGTAGCGCTTGGAGTGGTCCAGCCAAGTCGTCGAGTAGGACGAGAAGTAGGCGTAGTCGCCGAAGATGTGCTCGGGCGTCTCGAACTCCTCGAGCTGCACCAGGAAGCAGCCGTCGCAGACGAGCGCACGCAACGGATAGAACGGCTCCATCCCGTTTCCCTGCTCCGGCGAGAGGTAGGAGTTGGCGAGCGGCGACATTCCGAGGTCGGCGAAGACCTTGGTCAGCGGCGCGGAGCAGAATCGGCAGGAGGTGCTCACGGGGGACACAACCTAACGACGGCCCCCCGCGAAAGCCTCGATCTGGGCGAGCGTCACGGCGCGCAGGTCGGCGCCGTCGCGGAGCGCGGAGTACCAGGCGACGATCGAGTCGAGCGCCTCGCCGAGATCCCACGCCGGCGCCCAGCCCAACTGCTCGCGCGCCTTGGTCGAATCGAGCGCCAGGTAGGTGGCCTCATGGGGATGCGGGCCGGGATCGATCTCCCATCGCAGCTCGCCGTCCCAGCGCTCGCCAAGTCGATCGGCGATCCAACGGACGGGGCGCACGTCATCCGCCGCAGGACCGAAGTTCCAGCCACCCTGGCGCTCAGGGGAGGCGACCAGTGCCTGCGCCAGCTCGAGATAGCCGCTGAGCGGATTTAGGACGTGCTGCCAGGGACGGATCGCCTCGGGGTTGCGGATCGGGATCGGCTCGCCCGAGAGCGCGGCGCGCATGAGGTCGGGGATCAGCCGATCCTCACCCCAGTCGCCGCCGCCGATCACGTTGCCCGCGCGTCCGCTGCCGAGTCGCGGGCCATCGGGCTCCGGAGCAAAGAACGAGCGCAGATAGGCGTCGGCGACCAGCTCGGCACAGCCCTTCGAGCTCGAGTAGGGATCGTGTCCGCCCTTGGGATCGTCCTCGGCGAACGGCCGGCCCTGCTCGCGGTTGTCGTAGCACTTGTCCGAGGTGACGTTGACCACAGCGCGGACCGACGGCGTCGCGCGCACCGCCTCGAGCACGTTGACCGTGCCCATCACGTTCGTCTCATACGTGGCGCGCGGGTCGCGAAAGGAACGCCGCACGAAGGGCTGGGCCGCCATATGGATCACGACCTCCGGCTGCCGGTCGGCAAATCCGCCCGCAACCGCCTCTGGGTCTCGGACATCGGCCCGGATCTCGCCCACTCCATCGCCGACGCGCGCCAGGTCGTAGAGCGACGGGGTCGTCGGCACCGAGTCCGCCAAACCCGTGACCTCGGCGCCCATCTCCTGCAGCCAGAGCGTCAGCCAAGCGCCTTTGAATCCCGTGTGACCGGTCACCAGGACGCGGCGCCCGCGCCAGAAGCTCGGGTCTACGCCCACGTCTTCCAGGGCGCCTGCCCCGACTCCCACAGCTGCTCCATCGTGTTGCGGTCACGCAATGTGTCCATCGCGAGCCAGAAGCCGGCGTGCTGGAAGACCGCGAGCTGACCATCGGCGGCCAGGCGGTTGACCGGCTCCTGCTCCCAAACCGAGGCGTCGCCTTCGATGTAGCGCCCGACCTCGGGCGACAGCACGAAGAAGCCGCCGTTGACCCAAGCGCCATCACCGCGCGGCTTCTCCTGGAAGCCGCGCACCCGACGGGCGCTCTCGTCGATCTCAATCGCCCCGAAGCGGCCAGCCGGCTGCACTGCTGTCACCGTCGCGAGCACGCCCTGCTCGCGGTGAAAATCGATCACAGCCCGCAAGTCGACGTTTGAGAGACCATCGCCGTAGGTGAAGCAGAACTCCTCATCCTCCAGATAGGGGAGTACCCGCTTCAGCCTTCCAGCCGTCTGCGTGCCGGCGCCCGTCTCGACGAGCGTGACCTTCCAGGGCTCGGTAGTCGAATGGTGTACGTGCATCGATCCCTCGGACAGGTCGAACGTCACGTCGGAGGTGTGCAGCGCGTAGTTCGCGAACCACTCCTTGATGACGTAGCCCTTGTAGCCGAGGCAGACCACGAACTCGTTGATGCCGTGCTCCGAGTACATCTTCATGATGTGCCAGAGGATCGGCTGGCCGCCGATCTCGACCATCGGCTTGGGACGGATCTGGGTCTCCTCAGATAGACGAGACCCCAGGCCACCAGCGAGAATGACCGCCTTCACGGGCCAGCTAACGCGGGCGCCGCAGGCCGAGAATCGACAACAGGAACGACGAGAAGACGATCTGGATGCCGACGATCATCAACGTCGCGGCGATCAGCGCCAGGCGTGTCTCGGACAGCTCGCCGAAGCCGCGGTCGATCCAGGTGATGACGATCACCGCGCCGATCGCCAAGCCGACCAGCAGGATCCCGCCGCCGAGCAGCAACCCGTGCTCGAGCCTGAAGCGAGCGCGCATGCGGTCGAACCAGGGGTCCTGGTCGCCCATGTAATAGGTGCCGTAGGCATGGGCGCAAAGCCCGAGCGCGAGCACCTGGGTGCCGACGATCATCAGCAGCGCGCCGGCGATCAGCGCGTGGAGATCCCATTGGCGGCCGAAGACGTCGATGTCGGCGAGCACGGTGAGCGCGATCAGCGTGCCGATTCCCGCCATCGCGGTGCCGGGGACGATGAACAGCCAGGTCGGGCTGTGGACGAGCAGGAAGCGCAGATGACGCCAGCCGTCGCGAAAGCTCGACAGCTTCGACTCGCCGCCGCGCGGGTGGTACTCGATCGGGATCTGGCGGATGTCGAGGTCGCGCTTGCTGGCGCGGATGACCATCTCGGAGGCGAACTCCATCCCGGTCGTGCGCAGATCGAGCGTCGGCAGGACGTCGCGGCGCAGCGCGCGCATGCCGCAGTGGGCGTCCTTGACGCCGGTGCGGAAGAAGGTGTTGAGGATGCCGGTCAGGACCGGGTTGCCGACGTAGCGGTGCAGCCACGGCATCGCGCCCGGGTGGATGTTGTCCATCCGGTCGCCGATCACCATCTGGGCGCCTTCGTCGAGCTTGGAGACGAACGCCGGAATGTCCTCGAAGTCGTAGGTCAGGTCGGCGTCGAGCATCACGATGTAGTCGCCGGTCGCAGCGCCGAGGCCGGCGAGGTAGGCGCTGCCGTAGCCGCGCCGCGGCTCGTGGATCACCCGCGCGCCGGCCTTCGCGGCCAGCTCGGGGCTGCCGTCCTCCGACGCGTTGTCGGCGACGACGACCTCACCGGGAATGTCGTGCTCCTCGAGCACCGTCAGCGCTCGCGTGACGCAGATCTCGATGTTCTCGGCCTCGTTGAGGCAGGGGATGACCACCGACACCGACGCGCGGCCTGGCTGCGGGCCGTCCCCGGTGGGGCGGCGTGTGGTCTCGATCGTGCTCATGGTCCCTTCCCGCACGTGCAGATTGACGGGGGAGGCAGACGCAACAACCCATTGCCAGCCCCGAAGTCTCGCCCTGCGCCGCTTAGGGTACCGGCCGTGCGCGTCTGCATCGTCTACGACTGCCTCTACCCCCACACCGTCGGGGGCGCCGAGCGCTGGTACCGCGAGCTGGCGCTCGAGCTGGCCGCGACCGGACACGCCGTCACCTACCTGACGCGCAAGCAGTGGGAGGACGGCGAGGGACCCGACCTGCCGGGCGTCGAGGTGATCGCCGTCTCGCCCGGCGGGCCGCTCTACAGCGAGGACGGCCGGCGGACGATCGGGCCGCCGCTGCGCTTCGGGCTCGGCGTCTTGAAGCACCTGCTGCGCAACCGCGGCCGCTACGACGCCGTCCACCTTTGCTCATTCCCGTACTTCTCGCTGCTCGCCGCGCGGCTGGCACTCGCCGGGACGCCCGCCCAGATCGGCGTCGACTGGTTCGAGGTCTGGACGCTGGACTATTGGCGCGGCTATCTCGGACGTGTTGGCGGGCGAATCGGCTGGGCAATCCAGCGGCTGTGCGCGCGGCTGACGCCACAGGCGTTCGTTTTCTCGAACGTCCACGCCGAGCGGCTGCGCGGCGAGGGGCTGCGCCGTCCTGCGGTGAGGCTCGCCGGCCTTTACCGAGGTCCGCTCGAGCCCCACGCGGAGAGCGGCGAGCGTGCGCCACTGGTGGTCTTCGCCGGCCGCCACATTCCGGAGAAGCGCGCCGAGCTGCTGCCGGCCGCGGTGGCCGCGGCGCGGCGCGAGGTCCCGGGGCTGCGCGGACTGGTGCTCGGCGACGGGCCGGAGCGCGAGCGGGTTCTAGCCGCGATTGACGCCGTCGGTGTCACCGACGCCGTCGACGCGCCAGGGTTCGTCGCGGTCGAGGAGGTGGGCGCGGCGCTGTCGCGGGCGACCTGCATGCTGCTGCCGTCGTCGCGCGAGGGCTACGGGATGGTGGTGATCGAGGCGGCGGCGCTGGGCACGCCGAGCGTCGTTGTGGCGGGCGACGACAACGCGGCCGCCGAGCTGGTCGAGGAGGGCGTCAACGGCTTCGTCGCGCCATCGGCCGACCCGGACGCGATCGCTGCCGCGATCGTCGCCTGCGTCCAGGGCGGCCCCGAGCTGCGCGAGCGCACTGCCGCCTGGTTCGCCGATAACGCGCCGCGGCTGACCGTCGACAGCTCCGCCCGCGCCGTCGACGACTGGTACTCACGCTCCGCCTGACCGCCGAAGGATCGTTGGGGCCACAGCCCCGAAAAGGCTTCGAGCGCGCCGGGCTAACGCGTCGGAGCGACCGCCGCCGCGTGCTCGCGGTACCAGGCGATGGTGCGGCGTAGGCCGTCCTCGAAGTCGGTCGAGGCGGTGAAACCGAGCAGCTCGGTGGCGCGGGTCGTGTCGAGGTAGCGGCGCGGCTGGCCGTCGGGCTTGCTGGTGTCCCAGGCCAGCTCGCCCTCGAAGCCCGTCAGGCGGGCGATCGTCTCGGTCAGCTCGCGGATCGTGATCTCGCGGTGGGCGCCGATGTTGATCGGCTCCGGGCCGTCGTGGCGCTGGGCCGCCGCGACGATCGCGTCGGCGCAGTCGTCGACGTAGAGGAACTCACGTGACGCGCTGCCCGTCCCCCAGCAGACCACCTCGCCGCGGCCGGCGATCCGCGCCTCCTCGCACTTGCGGATCAGCGCGGGGATCACGTGGCTGGACTCGAGGTCGAAGTTGTCGCGCGGGCCGTAGAGATTGACCGGCATCAGGTAGGCGCTATGCAGGCCGTACTGCTCGCGGTAGCCCTGCAGCATCACCAGCAGCGCCTTCTTGGCAACCCCGTACGGCGCGTTGGTCTCCTCCGGGAAGCCGTTCCAGAGCTCGTCCTCGGTGAATGGCACCGGCGTGTGCTTCGGGTACGAGCAGACGGTGCCGACCTGGACGAACTTGTCGGTCCCGCGCTTGCGCGCCTCCTCGACCAGGTGCAGCCCCATCGCCATGTTGGCGTAGAAGAAGCGGCCGGGGTTGTCGCGGTTGGCGCCGATCCCACCGACCTCGGCGGCGAGGTGGACGACTGTGTCGGGCCGACCGTCCGCGTAGGCGCGCGCGACCGCCGTCGCGTCGGTCAGGTCGTACTGCGCTCGGCGCGGCACGAAGACGTCGCTCGCGCCGGCCGCCAGCAGCCGCTCGCGCACCGGCTCGCCGAGGAATCCCGACCCGCCGGTGAGCATGACGCGCTTGCCTGTGACGCCGTCGGACACCGTCAGCGGAGGCTAGCGCTCACGCCGCGCCAAGCCGCGCACCAGCTGGCGCTCGCCGGCGTCGAGCGCGAACGCGTAGTAGGCGAGCCAGTAGAGGGCGAGCGCCGCGAACGCGGTGCCGGCGACCGCAATGGCGCCGGCCGGGTCGAATGCCAGGCGCACCGCGACCAGCGCCACTGCCAGCAGCGCGCCAAGCGTCCACGCCGGCGCGAAGGCCCGCCCGGCCAGCTCCCCGAGCGGCAGCGGAACGGCACGCAACGTGATGCGCAGCATGTAGGGGAAGAGCGCGACATAGGGGATCGCCGTCGCGAGCGCCGCACCGTCGAGGCCGAACGCCGGCACGAGGATCAGCGCCAGGACGATCGTCGAGCCGCCGAGCATCATCGCCCAGCGGGCGAGATCGCGAGCAGCTCCGACGGCAACCAACATCGCCGTCGTCACGCCCAGCACGCCGTTGAGCAACCAGTGGCTGAGCATGATCGCCATCGCCGGTCCCGCTGTGCCGAACGACGGATCGTCGCCGCGCGGCGGACCGAGCCAGGCGTCGAGAATCGGCGCGGCGAGGACGATCCCGACTACCGCGATCGGCACGATCCCGGCAAGCGCATAGCGGCAACCGCGCACCAGCAGCTCGCGCAGCCGTCGCTCGTCGCCCTCGGCGCGGTAGCGGACAGCCGTCGGCAGCACGGTCACCGTGACCGCGCCGTTGAGCGCGCGGACCAGGTTGTGGGCGCGCACCGGCCCCTCGTAGAGGCCGACGGTCGCCGGGGAGCGGACGATGCCGAGGATGATCCGCGTCGCCGCATAGACGGCCGCGCTGGACGCCTCGGCGAGCGATATGTAGCCGGCCAGCCCGAGGAACTCGCGCGCCGCGGCGCGGGTCGCCAGGCGCGGCCGCAGCCGCCAGGGCAGCGCTGTCGCCTTGGCCGCGACGAGGCAGGCCGCGCCCGCGAACATCGGAATCGCGCTCGCGGTCCCGATCAGCGCCCAGAGCGGAGCGTCGGCGAGCACGAGCGCGAAGACGAGTCCGATGCTGGCGACGATGCCAACCGTCTCGGCGCCGGCGGCGAGCACGAAGCGCGACCGCGCCCGCAGCGCGTCGCGGTAGACCGTCAGCGGCCAGCCGACGAGCGCGACCAGGCCGGCGGCCGCGGCGCCGAGGCGCGTCTGGCGCGCGAGCTCCGGCGACAGGTCGAGGACGGCCGCGAAGATCAACCCGACGGCCGTCAACGCAACGGCGGCGAGCGCGCCCGCAGCGACGTACATCAGCGCCGACGTCGAGAACGCCGCCGAGCCCTCGCGCTCGTCGCGCGCCGACGCCATCGCCTTGACCGCCGCGCCCGCGGCGGCGTTCTGGACGATCAGCAGATAGCCCGCGAGTGAGTTCAGCAGCCCATAGACGCCCAGCTCGGCCAGCGTCAGCTGCCGTGCCAGCACGGTGATCACCGCGACCATCGCGACGAGGCCCGCGACCTGCGACGCCTGCTGCGCCAGGGAACCCGTCGCCAAGCGGCGCGCATCGCTCATAGGCGTATCTTCTCGCGGGTGAGCCGGACGCCTCCCACCGACACGCTCTCGGAACGTGCCAGCGCGGCGGCGCACGTGCGCCGCCGCGACGTGCTCGGCGTACCGATCGCGATGACCGACTACGAGGGCGCGATCGACGTGATCGACGCGATGGTCGAGCGGCGCGAGCGCGGCTGGGTCTGCGCCGCGCCGGCGATGTCGCTGGTCACCGCCCAGGACGATCCGCTGCTGATGGCGGCCCTGCGCGAGGCGACGCTGACCGTCCCGGACGGGATGCCGGTCGTCTGGGCGGCGAACCTGCTCGGCGGCGGCGAGCGGTTGCACGGCCGCGTATACGGGCCTGACCTGATGCGCCACCACTGCGCCCACGCCGCCCGCCGCGGCCAGCGCGTCTGGCTCTACGGCGGCCACGACGACGACGCGCTCGCGGCGCTGAAGGCCAACCTGCTGCGCGACAACCCCGGCCTACGGATCGTCGGCGGCTGGTCGCCGCCGCACCGCGAGCCGACGGCCGAGGACGACCGCGCGATCGCCGCACGGATCAACGCCGACGAGCCCGACGTCGTCTGGGTCGGACTCGGGATGCCGAAGCAGGAGCGCTGGATGGCGCGGCTGCGGCCTCAGCTCGAGGCGCCGGTGCTGTGCGGCGTCGGCGCAGCGTTCGACTTCCACGCCGACCGCGTCGCGCAAGCCCCGCGCTGGATGCAGGACCGCGGCCTCGAGTGGGCCCACCGCGTCGTCCAGGAGCCAGGCCGGCAGCTTCCGCGCTACCTGCGCTCGAACCCGCGCTTCGTCGCCGGGGTGGCGCGCCAGTACCTCCGGGAGCGCCGCGCGTGACGGCGGCGCTGGTGACGGGGGGCAGCGGTTTCGCGGGGCGCTACCTCGTCGAGCTGCTCGGCGCTGGCGTTGCTGCGCCAGGGAGCTCCGAGCTCGACCTCGGCGACGCGGCGGCGGTTCGCGCAGCAACCGCCGAGCACCGGCCGGCCACGGTCTACCACCTCGCCGCGTTCAGCTCACCGAGCCAGTCCTGGGACCAGCCCGACCAGGGGCTGCTGACCAACCTCGCGATGACGCTCAACCTGCTCGAGGCCGTTCGTTACGAGGCGCCCGCAGCAGCGGTCGTGCTCGTCGGATCGGGCCAGGTCTACGGCGACGCCCCCGCGCTTCCGATCACCGAGGATCAGCCACTCGAGCCCGGCAACCCCTACGCCGTCGGCAAAGCGGCATCCGACATGCTCGGCCGCCAGTACGCGGAGGCGTTCGGGATGCGCGTCGTGCGGTTGCGGCCGTTCAACCACGCCGGTCCGGGCCAGCGCGACGAGTACGTCGTCAGCTCGCTCGCCCGCCAGGTCGCCGAGGCCGAGGTCGCCGGACAGAGCGAGATGACGCTGCGTACCGGCAACCCCGAGTCGCGCCGCGACTTCACCGACGTCCGCGACGTCGTGCGCGCGTACACGCTCGCGGCAAAGCTCGACGGCGGCGCATTCAACGTCTGCAGCGGCCGCTCCGCCTCGGTCGCCGAGCTCGTCGAGCTGGTCGCGGGACACGCGCGGATTCCCGTCCACCACGAGGTCGACCCGGCGCGGCTGCGCGCCAACGACGCACGCGACATGTGCGGCAGCCACGATCGACTGACGGCGGCGACGGGCTGGAAGCCGCAGATCCCGCTCGACCAGACGGTGCGCGACACGCTCGACTGGTGGCGCGAGCGGCTGTCGGCAGCGGCCTAGCGCCGCCGCTTGGCGAGCCACCTCAGGGGCGCGGCTAGGCGCCAGGCGAGCGATGCCTCGATCGCGGCGAGGCGAGCGTCCGCGGCGAGGCGGCGGCGCTCGGCGATCTGGAAGTTCTCCCGCGCGCGCTCGGCGTCCCACCGCTCGCGCCACAACGCCGCGCGTTGGCTCTCCATTGCATGATCGAGATCGGCGAGCAGCCGACCCACGCCGTCACCGGCCGACGGCGCCGGGCGCTCGAGAGTCGCGCCCAGGGCGGCGGCGAACTGCTGAGTCGACTGCTCCCACGTCGGCCAAGCGGCGGCTGTCTCGAGCGCACCCTGCCCCAGCCGCGCGAGCAGAGCTCGATCGCGTGCCAAGAGGTCGATCCAACCGGCGGTGCCAACCAGATCGTCGTAGTCGACGACCGCACCGTTGAAGCCGTGACGGATGTACTCGTCATGACCCGTTACCGGCCAGACGACGCATGGAACGCCGCAGTGGAATGCCTCCAGCGGCGGCGTGAAGACGCCCTCGACGCGCGAGAGCTTGAGCAGCACGTCTGCCTCTCCGTAGGCGTTTGCCATCCCCGCGTGGTCCAGCGGGCCGACGACCTGGT
>JBIOUS010000074.1:0-63569 GCA_044867325.1 Thermoleophilaceae bacterium
ATCACGACGCCGTACTCGCGCGTGTCGTCGACCTTCTTGACCGTCAGTGTGGCGATCCCTCCGGCGCGGTTGTGGCGGTCGACGAGGTCGTTGAGGTCGGTGTCGGTCAGCGCGTCGCCGGAGACGATCACGACCGGGTCGTCGCCGAAGAAGTCCTTGACGTTGCGGACGCCGCCGGCGGTGCCGAGCAGCTCCTCCTCGAAGCGGTAGGTCAGCCGGTCGCCGAAGTACTCGCGGATCGTCTCCGGGTAGTAGTGGAGGTTCGCGATCAGATCGGTGAACCCCTGGCGCTCGAGCATGCCGGTGATGTGTGCCATCACCGGCCGGTCGAGCACCGGAACCATCGGCTTCGGGATCTCGTAGGTGATCGGCTTGAGACGCGTGCCGAGACCGGCGGCTAGGACCATTGCCTTCATGCGGGCGGCACGGTAACCGATGATGGAACCGGGAGCTCGCGCCCCCGGACCCCCGCCGAAGCCTGGCCGGCTAGTGTCAGGCGATGGCCGCCATCTCCACCGTCGCCGAGGCCGATCTGCCCGAGCTGCTGCCGCTGATGCGCGGCTACTGCGACTTCTACGCGGTCGATCCGTCGGACGACGCGCTGCTCGCAATGTCGCGCGCGCTGCTCGCCGACCCCGAGCGCGACGGCTTCCAGCTCATCGCTCGCGACGACTCAGGACTCGCGATCGGCTTTGCCACCGTCTTCTGGATGTGGGCAACGTCCTCGGCCAGCCGGATCGGCGTGATGAACGACCTCTACGTCGCACCCGACGCCCGCGGCAGCGGCGCCGCCGACGAGCTGATCGCCGAGTGCGCCCGCCTCGTCCGCGAGCGCGGCGGCAAGTCGCTCGAGTGGCAGACCGCCAAGGACAACCACCGCGCTCAGAAGGTCTACGACCGCGTCGGCGGCGAACGCGACGACCGCTGGCTCTCGTACTCGATCGACCTCTAGCCGGTCGGATCCGTCCAGCCGAAGTACTCGCGGTCGAACAACGTCACGAGGATCAACGTCGGCGCCGCAACAACCCACATCGTGAGGTCGTTGAGACCAAGGACGTCGATCAACAGCGCAGCCGGAACGGACAGCGCCACTAGGGCCACCCCGGCCTTCAGAGACGGAAAGCGTCTGTGTGATGTCGGCGGGTGAGCGTCACTTGTAGACCGAGCAGCTAGAACGGATACCGCTTTTAGACCTCGAAGGATCAGGACTGCCGGGACGATCAGCAGGTAAGCCATCCAGGAGTTGCGGCCCAACACGTAGGACCCGGCGAAGGCAAGGGTCAGCAATGAAGCGAACGCGAGGTAGAAGGACGAACCCGAGAACGATGTCCTGGAGGAGCAGGCGAACACCGGTCTCGAGGGCGCTGATGGCGTGGGCGACGAGATACACGCCCTATGAAGTCGCGGGGGCGGATTATTCGCCCCCCCTCTTCAGGAAATGCCGGGGCGCCAGCCTTGGAGGTAGTCGCTCTGCTCGGGTGTGAGAGCGTCGATGTGGACGTCGAGGGCGGCGAGCTTGAGGCGAGCCACCTCGTCGTCGATGGCGCGCGGGACGTCGAGGACGCCGGCGACCAGATCGTCACGGTGGAGGGCGAGGTGCTCGGCGGCGAGGGCCTGGAGGGCGAATGAGACGTCCATGACGGCGGCGGGGTGGCCCTCGCCGGCGGCGAGGTTGACGACGCGGCCGGAGGCGAGCAGGTTCAGGCGGCGGTCGCCGAGGTCGTACTGATCGACGAGCGGAAGGACCGGCTGGACGCCGCCGGTCGCCAGGGCACGCAGATCGGCAAGGTCGATCTCGACGTCGAAGTGGCCGGCGTTGGCGAGCACGGCGTTGTCCTTCATCCGCTCGAAGTGCTCCTGATGCAGAACCGAGCGCGAGCCGGTGACGGTGACGAAGAGGTCGCCGCGCCCGGCGGCCTCCAGGGCGGGCATCACCTCGTAGCCCTCCATGCGTGCCTCCAGCGCGCGCAGCGGATCGACCTCGCAGACGATCACCGCCGCGCCGGCGCCGCGCGCGCGCTGGGCGATGCCGCGCCCCGCGAAGCCGTAGCCGAGCAACACCAGCGTGTGGCCGGCGAGCAGCAGGTTGGCGGCGCGCAGGATGCCGTCGAGCGCCGACTGGCCGGTGCCGTAGCGGTCGTTGAGCGTCCGCTCGGCGAGCGCCTCGTTGACCGCGAGCACCGGGCAGCGCAGATCGCCTTCGGACTCCAGCCGGCGCAGGCGCAGCAGGCCGGTCGTCGTCTCCTCGGTGCCGCCGATCAAGCCCTCGCCCGGCTCGCGGGCGTGGATCGCCGTCAGCAGGTCGGCTCCGTCGTCGAGCGTGATCTGTGGCGCCGAGTCGACCAGCGCGTTCACGTGCGACACGTAGGTCTCGATGTCCTCGCCGTGCTGCGCGTGGACGTCGATCGAGGCGTCTTCGGCCAGCGCCGCCGCCACGTCGTCCTGCGTCGAGAGCGGGTTGGCCGAGCACAACCCAACCTCTGCCCCACCGGCGACGAGCGTCCGGGCCAGGCACGCGGTCTCGGCCGTGACGTGCAGGCACGCCGCCACGCGCAGATCCTCAAGCGGCCGCTCCGCGACGAACCGCTCTCGGATCAGCCGCAGGACGGGCATCTGCCCGTCCGCCCATGCGACCCGGGCCGCGCCTGCGGCGGCGAGACCCGGGTCGGCGATGTGGCTAGTAGCGGTAATGGTCGGGCTTGTACGGGCCCTCGACCGGAACGCCGATGTAGGCGGCCTGCTCCTCGGACAGCTCGGTCAGCCTCACGCCGAGCGCGTCGAGGTGGAGCCGGGCGACCTTCTCGTCGAGGTGCTTGGGCAGGACGTAGACCTGCTTCTCGTAGTCGTCGTTCTTCGTGAACAGCTCGATCTGGGCGATCGTCTGGTTCGTGAACGAGTTCGACATCACGAACGACGGGTGGCCGGTCGCGTTGCCGAGGTTCAGCAGGCGGCCCTCCGAGAGGACGATGATCGAGTGTCCGTCCGGGAAGGCGAACTCGTCGACCTGCGGCTTGATGTTGATCCGCTCGACGTCCGAGCGGCCCTCGATCCCGGCCATGTCGATCTCGTTGTCGAAGTGGCCGATGTTGCCGACGATCGCGTTGTGCTTCATCCGCGCCATGTGATCGGCGGTGATGATGTCCTTGTTGCCGGTCGCGGTGACGAAGATGTCGGCGGTCTCCACGACTTCCTCGAGGGTGCGGACCTCGTAGCCCTCCATCGCCGCCTGCAGGGCGCAGATCGGGTCGATCTCGGTGACGATCACACGAGCGCCCTGGCCGCGCAGCGAGTCGGCGCAGCCCTTGCCGACGTCGCCGTAGCCGCAGATCACGGCGACCTTGCCGCCGATCATCACGTCGGTGCCGCGGTTGATGCCGTCGACCAGCGAGTGACGACAGCCGTAGAGGTTGTCGAACTTCGACTTGGTGACCGAGTCGTTGACGTTGATCGCCGGGAAGAGCAGGTCGCCGGTCTCGGCGAACTGGTAGAGGCGGTGGACGCCGGTGGTGGTCTCCTCGGTGACGCCCTTGATGCCGGCGGCGATCTTCGTCCAGCGCTGCGGGTCCTCCTCTAGCGAGCGCTGGAGCGTCTCGAGGATGATCCGGTACTCCTCGGAATCGGCCGAGGCGGGGTCCGGCACCGCGCCGGCCTGCTCGAACTCGCGGCCCTTGTGGACGAGCAGCGTCGCGTCGCCGCCGTCGTCGAGGATCATGTTCGGGCCCTCGCCGTCAGGCCAGTTCAGCGCCTGCTCGGTGCACCACCAGTACTCCTCCAGCGTCTCGCCCTTCCAGGCGAAGACCGGAACGCCCGTCGCGGCGATCGCAGCCGCGGCGTGGTCCTGGGTCGAGAAGATGTTGCAGGAGACCCAGCGGACCTCGGCGCCGAGCGCCGTCAGCGTCTCGATCAGCACCGCGGTCTGGATCGTCATGTGCAGCGAGCCCATGATCCGCGCGCCCTTCAGCGGCTGGCTCGCGGCGTACTCCTCACGGGTCTTCATCAGGCCCGGCATCTCGACCTCGGCCAACGAGATCTCCTTACGGCCGAAATCGGCGAGGCCGATGTCCGCGACCTTGTAGTCCTGGGTGGCGGTGCTGGTGGTCACTCGTTCTCCTTGAAGTTGCGTCTTTTCGAAAGTCTTGTCAAGTCAGGCGGCGGCAGGTCTGGCAAGCAGCCGCTCATGCTTTTGCTGCTCGAAGCGCAGCCAGTCGTTCGCCGTGACGCCCTCGGGCCGCTGCGGCTCAGCCGCCAGCCACGTCTCCACGGCCCCCCGGAGCTCGCTCTCGCGACGCATTCGCGCCGCAAAGCCAACGTCACCAAGGCTGATCTCATGCTCAGCCAGCAGCTCCCGCAGTGTCCTCAACCGCTGCAGCTCCTCCGGCCCATAGAGCCGATACCCACTCGACGACCGCGCCGGCTCGATCAACCCCTCCCGCTCGATATAGCGCAGCATCCGAGCCGACCAACCAGTCGTCTCAGCCGCCTCATTGATCGTCAGCCCAGCCATCGCGACGACCAACCTTACCAAGCTCGTGTCAAGGTTCCTGCCGGAGCCGCCCTGTTACTGACTGCGCGGTATGAACACAAGACCGCTAGTCCACACGCTGCAGGCTACGGAAGGTGATGTCCTCGTCTTTGATCTCCATCAGTTCGAAGGACTGACCATCGTCAGCTAGATACCCGAAGGCCTCCCTGCGCTTCGAGAATCCCGTCTCCTCTTGCTTAGACGACCACCTGGAGTACTCCATCTCAGAGACCTTGAGCTTTGCCGAAGCGCCGTAGATCGCACCCTCGAACTTCCACTTCACCCTGCCGACTGTCCACTCGCCGAGGAGGGCGCCATCGGCCTCGCTGATCTGAACCTCAGGACCGTTGTGCTGGAAGCGCCAGGTACCAGTGAACGGGCGCGATAGCTCGATGCGAGCCTCGGAATAGCATCCAAGGAAGCCTGCTTGCTGCTCACCTAGTGGTTGGAGTTCGTCGCGCTTCTCCTGCTGCTCCTCCCGCGCTCTCGCGATGTCCGCTGTGACCGCGGCAACGTTCTGGTGTGGGTTCTTGGCCTGCGCCGCCTCGCGTACCAGCTTCTCCGCGTCATCAGCGAAGCCAGCTTGGAGGTATCGGTTGGCGAGATTTGCGGCGGCGAGAGTGTGGCCGTCGCCCTTCGCCCGCTGGAATGCATGGACAGCCAAGATGCTCATATCTGACCGCTGGTAGATGACGCCAAGGTTGTTACGAGCCGCGTCGTCGCCGGGGTCAAAGCGCAGAACCGTTCCGAAGTGATGCACCATCGCTGGGGTGAACATCTCGAAGTCCGCGTTCCAATAGGCCCAAGCGACGCTGAAGCGCAGGCGGTTGTCGTTAGGAGATACCTCTAGAGCTCGCTGTAAGGCAAGAGCGCGCAATTGATGCTTGTCGTGCTTCGCGTAGACACCAGCGAGCCCACTCCACAAACGCGCCCGACCCTCGGGGTTCTCAACTTCTCGTAGCGCTGCCTCCAACTCCTCGACTGCCTGGTCATAGTTGCCTGCAGCATCCAACGCCTCCGCGCGGTCGGCGATGGCGTCTGTTCTCGACTTCTCATTCGGGGCAGCGTCGCGCGCGAGCGCGTAGTCCGCAGCAGCGGCCGCGGGCTCCCCCGCCCAGGACAAGGACAAGCCGCGATACAAACGCGCCGTCGTTGTCACCTCCTTATCCGCTGCAAGGTCGTTGAGCTTGTCTAGGGCCTTCGGCTCCTTGTTGTTGACAAACCGGACCCAAAGCCAATACGCCTGATGAGCCTTGCGCCGAACAGGGTCATCCTCACGGCTCCGCAGCTTGTCAAATAGCACTTGGGCCCGCTCGTCCTCGTCATCACGAAGCGCATCGAAAATGCGGAGGCGGAGCTGCTGTGGGCTTTCATCTTCCTCGCTATCCGACTTGTCTCTTGAGCCATCGTCCTGCTTGTCCTTTTGCGACTTCGCGGATAGTGCGGCGGAATCCGTCGTGGTCCTGACCACGTTGTCATCGTCCTCAGCAGGCTCCTCGCCCGCCGTTGCAGTGTCGCTAGTGACGTCGTCTCGAGCATCCGCACTCATCTCCAGCTCGCGAACCGGTCCGCGATAGCGAAAATTCGTAATGCCGGAGATGAGCTGCCGTAGCTCCTTGCGAAAGATGACGACGACGAGCGCCGCGACAAGAGGCCAGGCGAAGTCGCTTGCCTCCTGTAGCCACGTTGCAACCAGTCCGAGCACGAACGTGACCGTACTGCGGGTCGCGGAAGTTTCGAGAGTGCCATCCCGCGTAGAGCGTGGATTTCATGTCGACGCTCTAGGAATCAGCTTAGAAGCCTGGTGACGAGGGTTCCGACCCTCGAGGCCGCTTCTGCGGCTATCCGCTGAGGGCGTGGTACAGGAACCGACGTCGTGCCGCCGCGGGTGGCGACGCATTTTGCGTTCGCGCGCGCAGGAACGAGCACGTGAACCAAAATCGGAGACAGGACCCGCGGGAGGCGCGGCCCGAGCCCTAGGGCTTTAGGAACCCAGCGCGGCTTTGAAGCCCTCGATGGCATCGACCGGATCCGGGTCGATGTCCTCGATCTCGGCGAGGGAGACGGAGACGAGGTCGCCGATGATGACGAGCGAGAGGATGCTGGCGACACCGCTGTCGCCGAAGGCGTCGACGCGGACGACGGGGGCGCCGAGGGAGTCGAGGCGCTCGGCGGTCAACTCGAGGCGGCGCTCGAGACGGGGATGCATGCCCGGGGCGTGGAGGAAGATCGCCGACAGCGGGGCGAGGTCGAGGCCGCGGCGCCAGCCCTCGATCTCGTTGTGGTTGGCCTCGGGAAGCTCGGAGGCGAAGGCGGGGAGCTTGGCGTTCTCGTTGAGCTGGGTCTTCCAGCGACGAGCGACGGCGGCGGTCGGACCGGCGCCGTGGACGATCGGGATGGTGTCCTCGAGCGCGCGGGCAATCGAGTCGGCGCCGCTGTCCTCCGTGAGCGCCTCGAGGATCGGGACGGTCGCCTCGATCTCACCGCGCAGCGACGGCACAGCACCACAGGCGGCGGCGCACTCGAGCGCGCCGATGGTCATGTAGACGACGGCGGCGCGCGGCTGCATGCCGGATGGGATGCCGGCGACCGGGATGCCGGCGGCACGGGCGCGCTCGGCGAGCGGGCCGCCGGTGGTAAGGGCGACGCGTGGTGCGCCGGCCTCGCCGGCGGCGTCGAAGCAGGCGAGCGTCTCCTCGGTCGAGCCGGAGTAGCTGGCGCAGAGCACGAGCGTGTCGGGACCGACGTCGGGCGGCAACTCGTAGCCGCGCACGGTGCGGATCGCGCGCTTGGCACGTCCCCCGATCGCGGCTGCCGCGAGATCGCCGCCGACGGCGGAGCCCCCCATGCCGCAGATCACCAGCCCGCCTGGCAGGTCGCGTGGCGCGACGCCGGCGGCCTCGACGCGCCAGAGCGCGTCGCCGATCTGGTGCGGCTGGGCGAGTACGTCCTCGATCACGAGTGCGGAAGCCTCGCAGACACGACGGCGTCCGGCTCTACGCGCGCGTCGCCGGGCACGATGGCGCCGGACTCCACACGTGCGCGAGCGCCGACCATCGCGCCGGGCTCGATCCTTGCTCCGTCGCCAACGCGCACGCGTTCGGCGAGCACCGCCTCACGCACGGAGCAGTCGGCGCCGACCACGACGCGGTCGTGCAGAACCGACCGCTCGACGGAGGAGTCGCTGCCAACCGAGCAGTGGGCGCCGAGCACGGTCTGGGGGCCGATGTGCGCGCCACTGGTCAGGCAGCCGTCGCCGATCAGCGAGCCGGTCTCGTCGCGTGGCGGCAGCGTCGACTCGACGGCGCCGGCGAGCAGGTCGTAGGTCGACTCGAGGTAGCGCTCCGGCGTTCCGATGTCGATCCAGTAGCCGTCGGCAGCCCAGCCGTAGAGGCCGTCGTCGACGAGCTGCGGGAAGACCTCCCGCTCGAACGAGACCGCGCGACCGGCGGGCACGAGCGTCTCCACCACCTCACGCTCGAGCACGTAGGCGCCGGCGTTGATCCGGTTGGTCGGGACCTCGCCGTCGGTCTTCTCGAGGAACGCCTCGACACGGCCGTCGGGGAAGGTCGGCACGACTCCGTAGCTGGCGGTGTCATCGACTTCGATCAGCGCAAGCGTGCAGCGGGCGCCGGCCTGGACGTGGAAGTCGATCTCGGTCGTCAAGTCCATGTCGGTCAGCACGTCACCGTTGAGCACCAGCAGCCGCTCGTCAAGAACTCCTTCGTCGAGCGCGAGTCGCACCGGCCCGGCCGTTCCGAGCGGCTCGTCCTCGATCACGTAACGCAGGCGCATGCCGCCGTAGACGTCGCCGAGCACTGAGCGCACACCGTCGGACATGAAGCCGCAGGAGAGGATCGCCTCGTCGGCGCCGTGGCCGCGCAGCCAGTCGAGCATGAAGGTGAGGAACGGCCGGCCGGCGAGCGGCATCACCGGCTTCGGGGTCGTGTATGTCAGCGGCCGTAGCCGCGTGCCCTGGCCACCCGCAAGCACCAGCGCCTGCACGTCAGCGGCCGATGCCCTCGTAGGTGAATCCTGCGGCGCGCAGCGCCTCGCGGTCGAGGAAGTTGCGTCCGTCGACGATGACCGGCTGCGCCATCCGCTCGCGTACCGCTCCAGCCCAGTCGAGCTCGGCGAACTCCGGCCACTCCGTGACCAACACCGCGGCGTCGGCGCCGTCGAGCGCCTCCAGTGCCGAGTTGCAGATCTGCGCGCCACCGAGCAGGTCCTCGGCGTTGTCGAGCGCTACCGGGTCGTAGACGCGAACGTGCGCGCCCTCGCCCTGCAGCCGCGCGGCGAGCACGATGCTGGTCGCCTCACGGACGTCGTCGGTGTCCGGCTTGAACGACACGCCGAGTAGCGCGACTTCCTTGCCGACGAGCGAGCCGAGATGCTTTTGCAGCTTCCGTACGGCGCGGCGCTTCTGCATCTCGTTGACCTCGATCACCGAGTTGAGCAGCTGGAAGGCGTAACCGCTGTTGCCGGCCAGCTGCTTGAGCGCGCTCACGTCCTTGGGGAAGCAGCTTCCACCGAAGCCAAGGCCGGCCTTGAGGAACTTGCTGCCGATGCGGTCGTCGAGTCCCATGCCGCGTGCGACCTCGTTGACGTCGGCGCCGAGCTCCTCGGAGACGTTGGCGATCTCGTTGATGAACGAGATCTTCGTCGCCAGGAAGGCGTTCGACGCGAGCTTGATCATCTCGGCGCTGGCGACGTCGGTGCGAACGATCGGGCCGCCAAGTGGCTCGTAGAGCGCGGCGACCCGCTCGGCGAAGCCGTCGGACCCGTCGCCGGCGCCGACGACGACACGGTCGGGGTGCATGAAGTCGTCGACCGCGGTGCCCTCCTTGAGGAACTCCGGGTTCGAGATGTAGCCAAGGCCCTCGCGGCGGCGTTGAATCGCGCGACCCGTACCAACGGGGACGGTGCTCTTCATGACGATCGCGTGCGAGTTCGAATCGCCGAGCTCGTCGATCACCGCTTCGACACGCGACAGGTCGGCGTCGCCGGAGTAGGTCGGCGGCGTGTCGACGCAGCAGAACAGCAGCTCGGCGTTGTCGAGAACCTCGCGCATGTCGGTCGTGAAGTTCAGGCGCTCGGCATTGCGCTGAACGAGCTCGGGCAAGCCGGGCTCGTGCATCGGCACTTCGCCGCGCGTCAGCGACTCCACCTTCTCCGGGAGGATGTCGCGCGCGTAGACCGGGTGACCCAGCTCCGCGAAGCACGCAGCGGTACAGAGCCCGACCCAGCCGACGCCGATGACGCCGATCGGTTCCTTCTCAGCCATGCGAATCGCGCAGGCTACAGGGCCGCTAGGGCAACCGGGTCGATCGGGCGATCGCGATCATCTGCTGCTCGCTCAGGGTCTGCAGCAGGGTGTTCGATACCCAGTAGACGGCCTTGGACGTTCGCCAGGCGACTAGGCGTAGCCGATCGCCCTCGTAGTGGAGCTCGAACTTGCGCCCGTTGATCGTGCGCTCCTCGGACGGACTGTCGAGGATCGGCGGGTCCATCCAGCGTGTTCCTTGGACGCCGTAGTACTCGCCCACGTAGGGGCGCTTGAGCACCATCCGGTAGCTGCGACGGCGCTTGCCGTCGCCATCGACGAGCTTGTAGGCCCGCGGCGGGCCGATGTACTCGGAGTCGGCGACCCGAACCGTCGGGTAGTAGACGGGGAAATCACCGCCGGCGCCCTGCTCGATCGCCTGGATCGCCTGATCCTTGCCGTACGTCGTCTCCTTCTCGAGCCCACCGCTGGCGCTGCTGTCCTGCGGCGGCGGGCGCTTGCGACCCTTCGGCTTCAGCGATCCGCGCGGGCCCTTGGTGGCCTCGACGCCGAGGAACTGCTGGGCGAGCTTCTTGACGGTCGCGTCGCTGGCCGTGACGTAGCTGGGGACACCCGCGGCGACGTCGCCGGAAGTAATGCCGACGTCGCCCCCCTCGAACTTGACGTGGCGGATCGGCTGACCGACCGAGAAGAGGCCGAGCTTGAGCAGCCGCAGCAGCTCCGCGCGATCCTTCAGCTCGCCGTCGGAGGTCGTGTACCTGCCGAAGATCTCGAGCAGCTTGTCGCGATCGTCGACGAGCGCGCCGACGCCGACCTGCTGCTTGGCGTCGCGCAGCAGGTCCTGCTGGCGGATGCCGCGCACGAGGTCGGAGTCCTCGTGGCGGAAGCGGGCGTACTGGAGCGCCTTGTCGCCGCACATCTGCTGGTAGCCAGCGGGAATGTTGATGTAGGCGAACTCGGCGGTGTCGTTGTAGTAGCGCCGGTCGACGTCGGTGTAGATGCAGCCGATCGCGTCGATCGCCTTCTGGAAGCCGTGGAAGTCGACGTTGATGACGTGGTTGATCGAGAGGCCGGTCAGCTGCTTCACGGTTTCCAGGGTCAGCTTCGGGCCGCCGGCGGAGTAGGCGGCATTGATCTTGTCGACGCCGTAGCCGGGGATCTCCACCTTCAGGTCGCGCGGCAGCGACATCAACGCCGTCGCCTGCCTGTCGGGATCGAGGCGGACGAGGATGATCGTGTCCGAGCGGGCTCCAGTTCCGGCGCCGCCGTCGGTGGCGTCGTCGGGACGGCGGTCGGAGCCGAGCAGCAGGATCGTCTGCGGCTTGCCGGGATCGCTCTTGGCGAGCTGATTGCCGAGCTTCAGGTCCTCGTTCTGGTCGAGCGCGTCGACGACCTTGTCGATCTCGCGGAAGGCAGCGACCGAGGTCGCGGAAGCTGCGGCGAAGATCACCAGGAAGGCGCCGAGCAGCAGCTTCTTCCAGAGGCCGGGCCGGTTGCTGTCGTCGAAGGGGGTCATCGGGCGATTCTCAGGTCCGCCCGCCCATGTTGAGGGATCGACTCGACGAACTGGACGAGCGCGTCACGGTAGCGACCGAGTGAGTCGATCGAGACCCACTCCTCGGGGCCGTGGTGGCCCTCCCCCGCCGGCCCGAACTCGACACCGGGCGTGCCGGCCTTGATGAAGGAGATGACGTCGGAGGTGCCGTCGCGGCCAACGGCGATGCTCTCCTCGAGCGTCGTCACGTTCAGGACGGACTCTGCGAGCAACTGGACGTAGGGGTTCTCGCGCTCGATGACGATCGGCTCGCGGTGGAAGACGTGCGTCACCTCGACGCCGTCGAGGGCGCCGATCCCGGCGAGGATCTCGTCGGCGTCCTGACCCGGCAGGTAACGGATGTCGACGTCGATCGCGCAGTGGTCGGGGACGCGGTTGATCGCGTCGCCGCCGAGGATCCGGCCGAGGCTGATCGACGGCCGGTCGAACATGTCGGAGGACTCGCGCGTGAATGGAAGCGTCTCGATGCCGCGGAAGACGTCGACGGCCTTCAGCACCGCGTTGTCGCCGAGCCACGGGGTCGAGCCGTGGGCGGAGCGGCCGTGGACCTCGATCCGGATCGCCAGCACGCCCTTGGCCTGGATCCCGATGTGCAGGTTGGTCGGCTCGCCGGTGATCGCGAAGTCGCCGGTGTAGCCCTGCCGGACGATGTGGTCGGAGGCGCGGATCCCATCCTCCTCGCTGGTCTCCTCGTCGGAGACGCAGACGAAATGGACCTTGACCGCGTCTTGGGCGGCGAGCCGGCAGGTGGCGACCATCATCGCCGCGAGGCCGCCCTTCATGTCGTAGGCGCCGCGGCCGTAGAGGCGGTCGCCGTCGACGCGCGGGGTGAACTGCCCGGCGTCGCCGGGGACGACGTCGATGTGGCCGTGCAGCACGACGGTCGGACCGCTCGCGGCGCCGACTGTCGCCGCCAGCACCGGGCGTCCGTTGTGCTGCTCGCCGGTCACCTCGACGTCGTGGGACTCCAGCCAGCCCTTGACGAAGGCCGCCGCCGCCTGCATGCCCTCGATCGTCGCCGTGTCGTAGGTGATCAGACGCTCGGTGAGGGAGCGCTCGTCCACTGCGGTCGCAGGATAGACCGTACGAGCAGCGGAACGGCCAGCACGATCATCACCGGCTCGAGCGGCATCCGATAGCGGTAGTTGCCGTAGAGGACGAAGCCGTAGAGCACGAGCGAGGCGCCGAGCAGGATCCACAGCGCCCGTTCGGGCGCGGAAAGTGGGCGCGATCGCCAGGCGACGAAGCCAGCGAGCAGCGTCAACGTGAGCAAGCCGTAGAAGAAGAGGTCAGCGATGTTGCCGAGCGGAACCGCGAGGTTGTTCGAGATCGTGTCGGGCTCACCGGGGCTGCCCGGCTGGACCCACTGGAAGAGCGCGAGCGAGTCGCCGCGCAGTAACCAGCCGAGCTTGCGCGGCACGAGCAGCAGCTCCTCGCCGGGGTTGGCGAGCATCCAGTCGACGGCCTCGCGCCGCAGCCGGCGTGAGGTCTCCAGCTCCTCGTCCTGCGGGGACCGTCCGGTCGGCCGGATCGCTGCCTGCCGTCCGATCGAGTAGGTCGGACCGCCGTAGGCATCGGGGTTGTGGCCCGACCAGAAGGTTTGTGAGCCGTTGGTCGAGATCGGGACGAAGGCGTCCATCTCGATCGCGTTGCGCGCGGTCCAGGCCCCGACGACGATCGTGACGCCAGCGCAGAGCACGGCGACCTGCCGCAACGACGGGCGCCACCAGATCGCCAACGGCAGGATCAGCAGGAACAGCCCCTCGGCGCGCGTCTCGGCGGCGATGCCGATCGTCAGGCCGACCGCCGCGACGGCCCACCAGCGTTCGCGTGGGAGCCACAGGCAGAGCGTCAGCACGGCTAGCAGCAGCGTGGTGTAGAGCGTCTCCGCGAGCAGAACGTCGGTGAAGAAGATCTGCCCCGGGAAAACGGCGAGCAGGACGCCGGCCGCGATCGCCTCGCGCCGGCCGAATATGCGCAGGGCGCAGAGGTAGACGAGCGGCACGGCCGCCGCGCCGACGATGGCGTTGAACAGCTCGCCTGTCGTGGTGCTCGTCCCGAAGAGCCAGTACGCGGCAGCTAGCAGCCCCGGATAGACCGGCGGCCAACGCGAGGTCGGCGCGCCGAGCCAGGAGAACCCGTCGCCGTCGGCGATGCTGCTGGCGGTGCGGTCGTAGAAGAGCGCGTCGTTGATCGGCAGCCCATGACGATCGACGACCAGCACCCAGGCGACCCGCAACGCCAGCGCCAGGGCGAACAGGCCGAGCGGCCAACTCCGGTTACCGACATCTGGCCCTTGTGCCATTTGGCTCAAACCCACCTCTTGCCAACCTATCGCCGCTAACGTCGAGCCGTGCACATACTCGTGCTGGCCGATCGCGATTGGACGCATCCGCAAGGTGGAGGGTCGGGGGCGAACCTGCGCGAGCAGGCACTGCGCTGGGTCGCGGCCGGCAATCGCGTGACGGTCGTCTGCTGCACCTACCCGGGCGCGGCGAAGGTCGAGCGCGACGGCGACCTGACGATCCACCGCGTCGGTGGCCGCTCGACGGTCTTCCCGCGCACGATCTGGCACCAGTGGCGCGGGCTGGTGCCGGACGCCGACGTGGTGCTGGAGATCGTCAACGGGATCACCTTCCTCACCCCCCTGTGGCTGCGCACGCCACGGCTGGTGCTCGTCCATCACATCCACCGCCGCCACTACGTCGAGGAGATGGGCCGGCGGCGCGGGAAGATCGCCGCGTTCCTGCTCGAGACGCTGCCGCTGCGGCTACTGTATCGCGACGCCCGCTTTCTAACGGTGTCGGAGTCCGCCGCCAGCGAGATCGCCGAGCACGGCGTGCCTGCCGAGTCGATCGAGGTCGTACGCAACGGCGTCGACCTAATCCCGGCCGGCGACCCGCGCGCCGATGGTCCGACGCTGCTCTACCTGGGCCGCCTCAAGCGCTACAAGCGGATCGAGCTGCTGCTCGACGCGCTCGAGCAGGTGCCCGGAGCGCAACTCGAGATCGCCGGCGACGGCGAGCACCGGGCCGATCTGGAGCAGGAGATCGCGCGACGCGGGCTCAACGACCGGGTACGGCTGCACGGCCACGTCGACGAGCAGCGCAAGCGCGAGCTGATGACCTCAGCCTGGGTCCACGTAACGGCGTCCTCCAACGAGGGCTGGTGCCTGACGGTGATGGAGGCGGCGGCCTGCGGGACGCCGAGCGTGGCGATCGCCGAGGGCGGGCTGCGCGAGTCGATCGTCCACGAGCAGACGGGGCTGCTCGCCGAGCGACCGGAGCAGCTCGGCGACGCGATCGCGCGCGTCGTCGAGGACGGCGAGCTGCGGCGACAACTCGGTGAGCGCGCCCGCGTGCGCGCCGAGCAGTTCAGCTGGGACCGCACGGCCGACGCCAGCCTCGCGGCGCTCGAGGCCGAGTACGCCGAGGGACGGCTGCCGGCGCGTTCGCTGTCGGATCTGGCCCAGAGCGACTTCGGCCGTGCCGGCGGGCTCGCCGCCGCGGTGATCGTCAGCAACGTCATCGCGCTCGTCTTCACGGTTGTCTTCGCACGCCTGCTCGGTGCCGGCGGCTATGGCTCGCTGGCGGCGCTGCTGTCGGCATTCATCATCCTGATGGTCCCCGGCTCCGCCTTGCAGATCGCGGTGGCGCGTGAGATATCTGCAGCAGGGCCGGGCGGAGGCGCCGGCGTCCGGCACTGGATCTCGCGGATCGCGCTCGGCGCCGTGCTGGTTGCCATCGCCGCGGTGGCGCTGCGCGACGTGCTCGGCGCGATCCTCAACGTCGACCAGGTCTGGGCCGCCGCCGCCGTGCCGGTATGCGCGTTCCTCTGGATGATCGTCTCGGTCGAGCGCGGGGCGCTGCAGGGCTACCGCCGTTACCGCGTCGTCGCGGGGAGCATCATCGGCGAGGCCGCCGCACGGCTCGCCTTCGGCGTCGTGCTCGTGCTCGCCGGGCTCGACGTGACCGGCGCCTTCCTAGCGACGCCGCTGGCGCTGGTCGCGATCGCGCTGCTGCTGGCGCGACCGTTGGCGCAGGAGCTGCCCGAGCGTCGCGACCGCCGGCCGCTGCTCGACCTGCTCGCCGGAGCTTGGATCCCCGTCATCGGGCTGACGCTGCTCTTCGCCCTCCAGGAGGTCCACGTGATCGTGGTCAAGCACGAGGTCTCCGACGATCTGGCCGGCTCCTACGGCGTCGCCGCTGTGGCCGCCAAGGCGATCATCTGGGTCGCCGTCGGACTCGGCATGTACCTGCTGCCGGAGGCGGCGCGGCGCAGCCACGAGGGCATCGACCCGCGTCCGGTGCTGATGCGCACACTCACCTTGATCGCGTTGGCGGCGCTGCCGATGGTCGCGCTCTACGCGGTCGCCGCCGAGCCGCTGCTGCGGACCGTCTTCGGACCCGACCTGACCGGGGCGGCCGACGCGCTGCCGTGGCTCGGCCTGGCGATGGCGCTGCTCGCCTGCGCCTACCTGTCGGTCCAGTACCTGCTCGCGCTCGGGCGGTCGAGCTTCATCTGGGTGCTGGCGGTCGCCGCCGTGCTCGAGATTGGGCTGCTGGCATTCGTCGGCGCCGACCTGACCGAGGTCGCGATCGTGCTGTTCGGGCTCCAGCTGTTCTGCGCCGTCTCGATCCTGACGCTGTCGTTGCGCGCCCGTCCCAGGGAGACTCTCGCCGCGTGAGCATGCGTGAGAAGTGGCGGCTTTTCCGCCGCGAGCAGGAGGACCCGGAGCCGTTCTACTCGCTGCTGGCGCGTGAGGCCGCGGCGGACCTCGACCGCCGCTACGGCCCGTTGCGCGGCCAGCGGGTGCTCGATCTCGGCTGCGGGCCGGGCTTCTACACGGCGGCCCTGCGCGCGGTCGGAGCGGAAGTGACTCCCGTCGACAACTCGGAGGAGGAGCTCGCGCTCGCGGGCGGACCGCCGGACGGCGCGCTGATCGCCGACGCCGGAGCGCTGCCGTTCGCCGATGGATCGGTCGACGGCGTCTTCTGCTCGAACCTGCTCGAGCACACCCCCGATGCAGCGCCGGTGATCGCCGAGATCGAGCGTGTCCTACGGCCCGGCGGCTGGGCCTACGTCTCGTGGACCAACTGGTACTCGCCGTGGGGCGGCCACGACATGACGCCCTACCAGTACCTCGGGCCCGAGCGCGGACCGCGGCTCTACGAGCGTCGTCACGGCAAGCCGCGCAAGAACGCCTACGGCGAAGGGCTGTGGGCATGCCACATCGGTCCGACGCTCGCGCTCGTACGGGCGCGGCCGCGGCTTGCGATCGATCGCGTCGAGCCGCGCTACTGGCCGTGGGCGGCGGCCGTCTGCCGGATCCCCGGGCTACGCGAGCTGGTGACTTGGAACTGCGTGATCAGGGCGCGCAAGCTGTGACCGGTTTCGGCGACGCGCTGTCGGCCGTTCGCGGCGTCGAGGGCTGGATGACCGACGCCCAGCTGCACCGGCTCTGGGATGCCGCGGCGGCGGCTCCCGAGGGCGCGACGATCGTCGAGATCGGCAGCTTCCACGGACGGTCGGCGATCGTCCTCGCGCTCGGCGCCGGCGATCGTGCGCGCGTCTGGGCGATCGACCCGCACGCCGGCAGCGACCGCGGCCCAGGCGAGATCCGCGGTGCGCTCGACACCGGTGAGCGCGACAAGGTGACGTTCCACGCCAACCTCGCCGCGGCCGGCGTCACCGACCGCGTCGAGCACCTGCGCCGCTTCTCCGACATGGCACATGGCGACGTCGCCGGCCCGATCGACCTGCTGCACGTCGACGGCGCCCACCGCTACGCGCCGGCATGCGACGACATCGCCGATTGGGGGGCGCGTGTGCGGCCCGGTGGGCGGATGCTGATCCACGACTCGTTCAGCTCGATCGGCGTGACCGGAGCCCAGCTGCGACTGCTCGTCTTCTCGTGCCGTTGGCGCTATCTCGGCCGTGCCGGCTCGCTCGCCGACTACCGGCGAGAGGAGCTGCACGGGCTCGCGCGTGTCCGCAACGCACTGCGCCAGCTCGGTCAGTTGCCGTGGTTCGCCCGCAACGTCGCGGTCAAGGTGCTGCTGACTCTGCGCCTGCGCCGGGCGGCGCGCCTGCTCGGCGCCGACGGTTGGCCGTACTGACCGTCAGCGCGACGGCGACCGCGAACAGCACCCAGACCGCAACGGCGACCCAGTGCGCTCCCGTCAGGTCGGCGGCGAACTCGGAGTTGAAGCCGCCGGCGTCGTCGGGCGGAAACAGCAGGTAGATCGCGGGAAGGACGACGGCCGTCAGCGCACCGGCTACCGCCGCGAGCACCGCTGGCCCCACCCCCCGCCACAGCAGCAGAGCCACCGCCGGCCCGATCACGATCCCCGCGCGCAGCGCGAACACGAACGCGCCGACGAGACCCGCCCCCGCGCCGATCGTCAACGCCCAGCGCCAAGAGAGCGGCAAGCCCTCGCCCCTCCAACCACGTCGAACCCCTAGTTCCGGCGAAATAGTCGCCGGAACGTGGGGTTCGACAGTTGGAGTCGCGTTGTGCCGCCTTCGACGCCGGGTTCCGAGGAGGACCAGAACAAGCAGCGCAATACAGGCCAGCGCGGAGATGGCGAAGCCGGCGTTCATCGTCCGCTGGGGTGAGAAGGCGAAGTCAACGTCGCGACAGTCTCGCGGCGCTCGCCAGCCGTTGGCGAAGCCGTCGATCGGCTGCGGCTCGCCGAGGTCGCGTCCGTCGCACTCGGCGCGCCAGCCGCGGTTGAAGCTCTCGGCAAGGACGAGCCAGGCCGGCGCGGTCAGGGCGACGCGGACGCCGTCGCGTCTGCCGCGACCGTCGCCACCCGGATCGAGGACGCGGCCCGGCGAGAACGGCGGCGGCAGCGGCTCGGGCGCCGCGGAATGCAGCCGCAGCAGGTCGACGCGCAAGAGACCGTCCTGGGTCGTCAGCGTCGCCGTGCCCGCCGGCAACGCCACCGCCGTGCCACATGGGCGGGCGCGCAGCGGCCGACGGGCGAGCACGTCGGCCACGGTCCCGACCAACTGCAGCCTCAGGCGCGCGCCGACGGCGATCGGCGAGCCACCAGCCTCGCCAACATCGGACACGGCCCGGGAGCTGCCGTCTGGCGACGCGTTGCGCACCGCGATGCGCGCCGCAATCGTCCCGCACGGAATGTCGAGACGGCCGGCCATATCGCCATAGCGCGCCACGGCGGACCGGCGCTCGCCGGGCGCGACCGTCACCCAGCCATCGGCTCGCCAACGGCGCGCAACCGGCAACGTGAAACGACGGGCGATCGACGTCTCGCCATCGCCAGCGGCGGCGACGAGCGCGGCGCTCTGGTTGTCGCCCGACGGGACCGACGTCGAGTCGGGATCGATGCGGGCGCGGCGGTGGAACGGGTCGTTGCCGGTCGTCCGTTCGAAGAGAAAGGCGAGCGGCGCGTGGGCCAGATCCTCGCCGGCCAGCGCGCGTGTCGCCAGCACCGGCGGCCGCAGCCGCTCGCGCACCCGCACGCCCGGGATGCGCAGCTCGGCGATCGCGCCCGGTCCGCGCGTGCGCGTCGTCAGCGGCCCCTCCACCCCGGCGATCGCGATCCGCAACTTGTCCACGTTGCGCAGGCCGACGGGCAGGCGGTTCCAGCCAGGACCGACCGGATAGCGGTCGCCGGCGATCTCGACAGCGGTCAGATCCGTACGCGCCTCGCGCTGCGGCAACAGCTCGATCGACGGCACGTCGATGCGCCGGCCGAAGTCGATCTCGATCCAGCGGCGGTCGTCGTCGAAGTTGCGCTCGGCGCTCCACCATGTCGCCGGATCGCCGTCGAAGGCGGCATACGGCCGGTGCTCGGGGAACTGGACGAAGGAGGGCGAGAACGGGGCGGTCAACGCGGCCGCGCCATCGTAGACGGCGACCGTCTGGGCGTCGGTCCCGCGATCGGCGAACGGGTTCAGCACCGCGCCCTCGCGCGGAATCTCGGCGTCGGCCGCCAGCGTCGCCCCCTCCGCCTGGCGCGGCTGTGAGGGCAGGATCACGCGGCGACGGTTGGAGTCGCCAACGACGATCTCGGCGCCGCCGCGGGCGGCGCGACGCAGCTCGTCGGGGGTCTGATCGGCCGCGTAGAGAATCGCCCGCTCGCGCGGCAACGCACCAAGCGCCGCGAGGCCGGCCAGTGTCGCGGCGGAGCCGTCGACCACCAGCGGTCCACGCAGCGGCCGGACGCGCACGAGCCCCGGCGAGCCGGTCACCGGATGGACGCGCACAGCGCCGAAGAAGCGGCGAGGAGAGGAGAGATCCGCCCCGCGCTCGAGCTGCGCCAACGCCGCACGCGGAGCGATGGCCCCGCTGCGATCGCGGTCGTCGTCGCTCGCGGCGATCACCTCGCCAGCTCCCATCAACCGGATCAGCGGCCCCAGTTGTCCCGGCAGCACCCGCTGCTGCTGGACGAGCGCATCGGTTCCCCAGAGCAGGTCGACCGCGCGCAGGTCGGCGTACGGCACCACCCCACGCACCGCCACCGGCCGATCCGTCAGCGCCGGCAGCAGCGCGTCCTGGGTGCCGCCCCAGCGGTAGAAGGGAAAGACCTGGCCGGGTAGGACCAGCGCGCGCGTTCCGCGCGGCAGCTCGTCGTCGACATCCGCGGCGGCTTGCTCCCACCCTGCGGGCACCGCGTCGAAGGAGATCTGCCCGTCGACCGCCCGGCCGTCGAACAGCGGCCACGCCCAACCGACCACGAGCGCGGCAGCTACCGCCGACGCCCCAACCGCCAGCAGGACTCGCCCACGCAGCCGCTCCCACAGGACACCGGCCGCCACCCCCGCGAGACACGCCAGCGCCAACGCCAGCAACGGCCCCACCTTGTAGGTCGTGCGTAGGAACTGGACCAGCTCGACGCGGTCGTAGGACCAGTGCAGCGCACGACGCAGCGGCGCCCCGTCGGGAAAGCCGGTGAACATCACGAGCAGCGCGAGCAGCGCCAAGGCGGCGAAGAATGGCCCGTAGCGCCAGCGCCGCGTCCAGGCGAAGCCGGCGAGCGCCAGCCCTGGGACTACGAACGACGACACGATCGCTCCCGGAGCTCCGAGCAGCGTCGGCGCCGTGTCGAACGCCGGGCTGAGCTGGGTGCCGTAGCCCACGCCGAGATAGGTCACCCAGAAGCCCATCAGCCGCAAGCTCTCGCTCATGCTCGTCGACGTCCAGATCGCCCCGGCCGGCTCGGTGAACGGCAGGAAGTCGACGCCGTAGCCGATCTGCACGAGGATCGGCGCGATCCACCAGGCCGAGGCGAGCGCCGTCAGCGGCAGCGCCCGGAGCAGGAAACGCCCGACGTCGCGCCAGGCCAGCCCGCCGAAGCCGACCTCGTAGACGATCAGCAGCCCCGGTCCGAGCAGCACCCAGCCGGCGACCGCCGCGTTCACCCCGCCGCCGAGCGACGTGACCAGCAGCGCCAGCGCCGCCGGCCACCACCAGCCGCGTGGGTCGCGCAGCCCGCGCTGGACGCAGAGCAGCAGCCACGGCAGCAGGGCGTAGGCGAGCAGCGTGACGCTGGTCCGGTTGGCGAACACGACCACGTAGGGGTTCGCGATCACCAGCGTCCCCGCGACCAACGCGTGCACGCCGCGCGGACGGTCGAGCAATGCATCGAGCAGTCGCACCGCGCCCCACGCCGCGATTGCCAGCAGCGTCCCCAGCCAGAGCCGATGGACGACCCACGGCGCCAGCCCGATCAGGTCTCCGAGCGCGTAGAACGGCCCCATCGGCCACAGGTAGCCGGCGTACTGGCCCGCCTGCACCTGGCCGAGCCCGCCCGACGGCGCCCACGCCGCGGCAGCGTCGGCGAGGAAGCGCACGGGATCGGTGTGGAGATCGATCTTCGTGTCGGCGACCAGCTCGCCCGGCCGCTGCGCGAACGCGAGCGCATATGCCGCGATGGCGAACAGCAGCGGCAGCAGCCGCCAGCGACCCCGCTCGGGGCTATCGTTGGCTGCGATGCGGTCGACGCTCATCGCCCGCCTGCTCCTGGCAGCTGTGGCGATTGCCGTGGCGGTGTCGCTGGTCGGCCTGGAGCGCGACCACGAGGGCTGCCAGGACGCCGTCGAGCGGGCCTACCTCGCCAACCGCGCTCCCGCACCTGAGCTGCGCGGACACGTCGACGAGGTCGTGCGCGAGTGCAATGGAGCGGAGCCGCTGAACCGGATCGCGGTCGGCTTGCGAATCGAGCGGCCGCATGCAGCGGCACGGCTGGCTCGCATAGCCGCGCAGCGCGAGCCGGACAGCTACGTCGCATGGGGCGTCCTCGCTGTCGCCGCGCCACCCGCCGAGGCAACCGCCGCCAAGCGGCGCGCCGAAGAGCTCAACCCGCTCTCCGTCGGCGCCAGTCCTTGAAGCGCAGGAGCGGCCGCTCGACCAGGTAGTAGCTGCCAGCCGCGCAGACCACCGCCAGCGCGAGCGTCAGCACCGTCAGCACCATGAAACCGCTACCCGGCGCCCAATCCATGACGTCCTGCCCGACCAGCCAGCTCATCAGCGTGTGGTGCCACAGAAAGATCCCGTAGGAGATCAGCCCGAGCCACACCAACCAGGGCAGCATCAGCAGCCGCCGCGGCCAGCCGCCCTGCTCGGCTCCCGCAACCGCCGGCAGCAACACGAGGATCGCGACCAACGCCGAAAGCACGTAGAGCCGGAACGACTCGCCCTCTGTGTAGATCGTCCCGGTCGGCAACGGCGCCGACACGGTCAACGCCAGCGCGGCGAACGCCACTCCCGCGGCCAGCCAGACGAGCCCGGGATGCCGAGCCACCGCCGCCATCGGCGCCCACGGCCGGCCGCGCTCCTTCAGCACCACGCTGATCACCGCCAGCGCCATCCCCGGCGCGAACCAGCCGAACATCCCCGGCAGCCAGGCGAAGACGACAGTCGGCCCGCTCGCGATCGCGAGCGTCCGGAAGACCAGCGAGGCGAGCGCCAGCAGCGCGAGCGCGCTCAGCTCGATCGTCACGACGGCGCGCCGCGAACGGCCGTGGCAGAGGCCCCGCAAGGCCAGCGCGTAGAACGGCAGCGCGAGGTAGAAGGTCACCTCGACGCAGAGCGTCCATGCCTGCGGGATGCCGTTGACGAACGTCGTCAGCTGGTAGATCTGGCCGAAGCCGTAGTAGATCCACCAGTCGCCTGTGAAGACCCCGAGCAACCCCGGGTAGATCGCCAGCACGGTGAGCGCGAGCCAGTAGGCCGGGACGATTCGCAGCACGCGTCGGCGCAGGTAGTCGCGCGTGCGGATTCGCGGCGCGCCTGCGTAATGGGCGGCGAAGAACGGCCGGTAGAGCAGGAAGCCGGAGATCGCGAAGAACAGCGCGACGCCGATCTCGAGCCGGCCAACGGCCCGCCCGTACCAAGCGCCGGTCGCTCCCGCCGAGTAGGCCGTGTGGTAGACGAGCACGCTCAGCGCCGCGATCGCGCGCAGACCGTCGACGTGCGGGAAGCGCGGATTGCCGGGCGGCGGAGAGACGACCGGATCGACGTGGTCCCCGGCTGGCGCGGGCGCCTTGACGACGGCGCTCACGTCGCCTCCACCGCCCCGGAGCGCGCGATCGCCGCACCGGCCAGCAGCAACCCGACCAGTCCCAGCGCCGGCAGATCCCAGTCCCAGTCGATCCCGGCATGCAGCGCGAGCACCGCCAGCGCGGCGCAGGGACCAGCGGCCAGAGCGGAGTCCTCGAACGCCAACCGCCGGGCGCAGACCGCTACCCCGCCGACGAAGGCCGCCAGCAGCGCAAGCCCGACCGCACCCAGCTCGGCCGCGGTCTCGAGGTAGAGCGAGTGGGCGTCGACGGCGCCCTCGGCAACGTCGCGCTCGCGCAGCCACTCGACGCGGAAGCCCGCCGTCCCGACGCCCTGCAGCGGGGTGCCGGCAAACGAGTCGACGGCCACCCGCCAGTAGTCGGCGCGGTTGCTGCCGATGTCCGCGAACCGCTGCGCGGTCGCGCCGCGCGCCGGCGGCGAGGCACGATCGACCGCGACGAGGACGAGCGCTCCGGCGAGCAGGACGACGGTCCCCCAGCCGACCGCGAGTCGCCAACGGTGATCGGCGCGCGCCCAGAGCGGGCGCGCCTCGGGCACGACCAGCGCGAGCGTCACCAAGCCGAGCGCGACCGCGGCCAGCGCTCCGCGCGAATAGGTCAGGTAGAGCCCGGCGAACAGCGGCGGCAGCGCCACAGCTGCGCTCGAGCGCAGCGGCGCCTGCCGCGTCCGGTCGACGGCGATCCGCGCGCAGAGCACCACGCCGACCGCCGCCAGCGCGCCCATCGCGTTCCAGTAGCTGAGCGGCTGGTCGAGACGGCCGTCCGCGGCGAACGAGCTGGTCAGGTCGAGCACGCCCAGATCGCCAAGCAGGCCATAGCCGACTACGACGAGCGCCAGCAAAGCCAGAGCCAGCTCGAGCGCCCGCGCCACCCGGCGGTCGCGAAACGCGACGACGGCGAGCGGCAGCACAGCGGCATAGAGCGCCAGCCGCCAGACGTCCTCGCGCGCCGCCTCGCCAAGCGGCGCCCAGCTCAGCGACAGCGCCGTCCAGCCGGCGAGGCCGAGCAGGCCGGCGACCGCGACCCGCCCCGCGATCGACGCCGGAAGGACCGCGAAGGGCGCCAGCAAGCCGACCGCCGCAAGACCCGCCCAGGCCGCAATCGCCAAGGTGGCGCGCGGCTCGTGGAAGAACCCACCGGAGCGGAAGCAGAGCCATCCGGTCGCGCAGACGAGCGCCGCGCCGAGCAGCGCCTGCGATATTGAGCGCCGTGTCGGCGCCGCGCTCACGGGTCGGGCTCCTCGGGCTGCTGTTCGCCGGCGCCCTGGCGATCTCCGCGTTCACGCTGCGTCGCGGCGGTGCAGAGTTCGACGAGGGGCTGATCCTCCAAGCGGCGGCGAGGGTCGCCGACGGCCAGACGCCATACGCCGACTTTGCCTGGCCGTATGGACCGGCACACCCCTACTTGCTCGGCTGGTCGTTCGATCTACTCAACCCCTCGCTGATCGGTTGGCGCGTCCTGCGCAGCCTCGTCGATGCGGCGGTCGCCGTCACGGTCTACCTGCTGGCGCGGCGCGAGGGCGCGCCGTCGTGGCTGGCTGTCGTCGGTTGGCTGGTCGCTGCCTGTGCGATGGCCCAGCCGACTAGTGCGACGCCATTTGCGCCGGCGTTGCTGCTCGCACTGCTGGCCGTCCTCACGGCGACCGGCGGCCACGGTCGCCGCGCAACCCTGATCGCCGCCTTGCTGACCACGCTCGCCGCCGCCTGGCGACTCGACTTCGGGCTCTACGCCGGCGCAGCGGTGGTCACGGCGCTGGCGCTGCGCCCGCTGTCCAGCGGCGAGCGGTTGCGCGCGGTCGCCCTCTACGCGGCAACCGCGGTCGGGCTTGGCCTGCTCGCCTACCTGCCGTTCCTGATCGCCGTCGGTCCGGCCGACCTCTACGACGCGCTGGTCGGCGCCTCGCTGAGCGAGCGCGACTACTGGACCCTGCCGTTCCCGCTCACCTACGACGGCTCCCTGCATGCCTGGCCGCCCGGCGACCTCGCCGAGGACGGCAAGGATCTGCTCGGCTTCTACGCCCCGCTGCTCGCCATCGTCGGGTTGGCGCTGCTGCTCGTGCTCGGCGGTTTGAGGGCTCGCGCGGAGGCGCGCATCCCTCAGTGCGCCGCCGCGCTCGCGGTGCTCGGCGGCGGCTGCCTCGCCTACCTGCTGTCGCGCAGCGACGAGTTCCACGCCACGCCGCTGATCGTCGTGCTGGCCGCCGCGCTCCCACCTGCGATCGCTTGGGCGTCCACCCAAGCCGGCGCTTTGCGCGATCCGCCGCGGCCGCGCGGCATCGCTGTGGCGCTCGCCGCGACTGTCCTGGCGCTGCTGCTCGCCTACGGCGCCGCGAATCGCCTCTCGGCCCTCCTGCGCCCACCCGAGCTCGCGGAGATCGACCTGCCGATCGCCGACGGCGCCAAGGCGCCGCCCAGCGAGGCGCGCGCACTCGCCAGGTTGGCTGCGATCGTCGACGACGTGGTGCCGCCCGGCGCACCGATCTACACGATCACTCGCCGCTCCGACCTCGTTCGCTTCAACCAACCGCTCGTATACCTGGTCGCCAACCGCCCGAACCCGACTCGCCATGACTACGCGATCCAAACCTCCGCGGCCGAGCAGCGCAAGCTCGTCGCCGAGCTGACGCGCGACCGTCCCCGCGCAATCGTGCGCTGGACCGATCCCGCCTCGACCGTGCGCGAGCCGAACCTGCGTGGACACCCAACCGGCGTACGCGTCCTCGACAGGTGGGTGGCCGACCGCTACCGCCTCCTCGCCCGCACTGGCGACTACGAGATCCTCGTTCCCCGCGCCGGCCGCTGAGCGCTCGCCCCGCCGTGCCCGTTGCTCGTTCCGTTGGCGCCGTTGGCCTGGGCGCCAACCAACCCGTGACGATCGAGCAGCGCCGCATCCACCTCACGCGGGAACGCCTCACGGAAGATCGCAGTGTCGAATCGACGCGCATTCTCGACGCAGTCCGCCGGATCGACCTTGAGCGCATCGAAGTCCGCCACGGCAGCCGCTAGCTCCTGTGCACCACCGTTCCAGAGCGTGCCTGTAACCCCCTCGACGACAGTCTCCAGGGCGCCGCCATCGCCAGCGGCGATCACCGGCCGACCTGCCGCCTGGGCCTCGACGGCCGCGATCCCGAACTCCTCGATCGACGTCACGACCACCGCTCGCGCACTCGACAGAAGCTGCGCTGCCCGCTCGTCGTCGACTCGCCCGACGAACCTGATCGTCGGCCCGGCGAGCGAGCGCAGTCGACACTCGTCCGGCCCGTCGCCGACGACGACCAGCGGTAGCCGGAGCTGGTTGAACGCCTCGATCGCGAGGTCGATCCGCTTGTGCGACATCAACGCCGACAGCAGCACATAGTGCGAGCGCGCCTCGCTGGGCGCAAAGCGGTGCGTATCGACCGGTGGATAGACGACCGTCGACTCGCGGCCGAGGTAATCGGCGATCCGCCGCTGGGTCGTGCGCGAGTTCGTGACGTAGCGATCGACGCGCTGGGCCGCTGCGCGATCCCAGTGCCGCCAGCGACCGAGGAAGGCGTCGAGCAGCGCGCGGCTGACGGGGTCGCGGCGCTCAGCGAGCGTCCGGTCGCGCTCGTTCCAGGCGTAGCGGAACGGGTTGTGGCAGTAACAGACGTGGGTCGCGTCCTCGCGGCGCCGCGCGGCATGCGCCCAGGCGCTCGAGCTGGAGATCACGAGGTCGTAGCCGGACAGGTCGAACGACCGGATCGCCGCCGGGTAGAGCGGCAGCAGCCCGCGGAAGGTGCGCTTGCCGGGATGCACGCGCTGGAGGAACGAGCTCTGGACGTCGCGGTCGGCCAGCCGGCCCTCTGTCCCGTGCTCGTCGTAGATCGGCGAGAAGACGTCCGCCTCGGGATAGAGATCGCAGATCTCGAAGAAGACACGCTCGGCCCCGCGGACCCCGATCAGGAAGTCATGGACCAGAGCGACCCGGGTATGAGAACCGGGCCTTGTCGGTATACGCACAGTCCGAGTGTATGCACGATGTGAAGACGCGAAACATGGGTTTATCCACTTCGTACATCGCTACCCTCGCCGTTATGGACGGATTCGGAGCGCTGCGTCGGACGAGCGCGACAGCCGCAGCGGTGCTCGCGGTCCTGGCCGTGGCGCCGACCGCCGCCGCCGTGGCTCAGAGCGCCGGCGATCGCCAGTACGCCGATCCGCTCGTCACCGATGGCGGCGGGCAGTCTGGACAGCAGTCCCCTTCGTCGCAAGGCGGCGGCGATACGCCGACCTCCGCGCCGGCGACTCCGGCGCCAGCCACCGGACCGGACGACACCGCGTCGAGCGTCGCCGGCGAGGCCGCGGCCGCACCGCAGGCGACGCTGCCGCACACCGGGAGCGAGCCGCTTGCCCTCGCGGCGATCGGCCTTGCCCTGGCAGCAGCCGGCGGACTGGCCCTTGCGTTGCCGCGCCGCTGGCGGCATGCTCGCCGCTAGCCGGTAGCCGCCAGCCCGTAGCGCAGCTTTCCCTCCAAGGCCGGGTTCACAGCAACGATGCGTAAATCCCTCCGTCTGGCGCTCGCGATCCTCGTGGCGCTGCTTGCCTCGGCGTCGATCGCCACCCAGGCCGTCGCCCGCGTGCCGTTCGGCTTCGCCGGCGTGATGATCGACGGCCCGATGAACGCACCGGGCTACGACCCGGCCGACGAGATGGACGTCATGGTCGCCAGCGGGGTGGAGAGCGTCCGCTTCGCCTTCCACTGGGTCGACGGCCAGCCCTACCGCAGCTTCGCCGAGGTGCCGGAGGCCCAGCGCGCGGAGTTCGTCGACGTCGACGGCGTGCCGACGACGTTCGCCCGCTTCGACCCGATGGTCGCCGGCGCTGCCGCGCGCGGCCTGACGCTGCTGCCGAACGTGACCACCGCTCCGGGCTGGGCCGCCAAGCGCCCGGGGGTGTTCGGCTCGCCGCCGAAGGGAACGGCCGGCTTCTCCCGCTTCGTCCGCGTGCTCGTCGAGCGCTACGGCCCCGGTGGGCGCTTCTGGGCCGAGAACCCGACGCTGCCGCGGCGGCCGATCCGCAAGTGGCAGCTCTGGAACGAGCCGAACCTCCGCTACTCCTGGACCGAACGCAAATGGGCGCCGGGCTACGTGAAGCTGCTGCGTGCCGGCCGCCAGGCGATCAAGACCGCCGACCCCGGCGCGCGCATCGTGCTCGCCGGCCTGGCGAACGTCAGCTGGGCCGACCTCGAGCAGGTCTACCGCGTCCGCGGCGCACGCCGGCTCTTCGACGAAGTCGCGATCCATCCCTACACCAAGCCGCCCGAGGGCGTGATCACGATCCTCGAGCGCGTCCGCAAGACGATGGCGAGGTACGGCGACCGCCGCAAGCCGATCACGGTCACCGAGTTCGGCTGGCCGTCCTCGAAAGGCAAGGTCAAGGGCATCGGCGTCTCGACCGACCGCCGCGGCCAAGCCGCCCGCCTGCGCAAAGCCCTCCCCCTGCTCGCCCGCAACCGCAAGCGCCTCCGCCTAACCAACGTCTACTACTACACCTGGGTCACCAACGACCGACCCAACAACTCGATCTTCTTCTTCGCCGGCCTCCGCCACCGCCTCCCCTCCGGCGAGATCGTCCCCAAGCCGGCCTTCAAAGTCTTCCGCACCACCGCCCTCCGCCTCGAGGGCTGCCGCGTCAAGGCCTCCGTCGCGACCCGCTGCGCCCGGCGCTGAGCGTCACCAGCGTCGACGCAGACCAATCGCGGTGCCCTCGACTAGTCCGCGGAGCTTTGCGAGCGCTATTCGGGCGCGGAGGGGCGAACGTCGACGGGCGGCGCTGGCGGTCATGTCGAGGATGTCGACGACGCCCCAGAACCAGAGGCGGAGGCCGCCGCCGGAGTTGCGGGCGAGGTGCTTGCAGGCGAAGCCGGCCCAGGCGCGGGAGTAGCCGCGCTGGAGCTCGACTACCTCGTCGGGCGAGCGCCACTGGTCGTGGACGGCGCGCACGGCGGGTGAGAGCACGGCTGTTCCGCCGGAGCGCAGCAGGCGGTGGTTGAAGTCCATGTCGTCGGCCGCCGGGAGATCTGGCACTCCCGGCCCGAGGCGCTCGTCCCACCCGCCGAGCAGCGCCGCCGTCGAGCGGCGGACGCAGAACAGGACGCCGAAGCCGATCGCCCCGGGCAGCGTCCGACCGCCCCGACGGATCAACGGCTTCTCCACCGGGAAGGTCGTCACCGGCGGGAGATCGTCGTCAGCGCTCGCCGCGGGGCCGGCCCGCACGTCGCCGGCGATCCAGTCGGCGGCGCGATGAGCAGCGATCTCCGCGATCAGCGCGGCGCCGAAGTCCTCGGCCACGAGACAGTCGTCGTCGACGAAGACGACCCAGTCGCCCTCCACCGCCGCCAGCGCGAGGTTCCGTGCGCGAGACAGGCCGCGGCCGCTGTCGTGCAGGACGCGCATGCGTGGATCGACGGCCGCCCGCTCGGCCAGCGCACCGTCCGGTGCCGATCCCTGGTCGACGACGATCAGCGGCAGGCTGGGCGCCCCACGGTCAAGCGCGTCGAGCGTCGAGCGCACCTTGTCCGGCCGGCCGCGCGTGCAGACGGCGACCGTGAGGGTGGGAGTCGATTCGCTCATCGCTGCCTGTGCCAATGGTAGGTTCGGCTGGAGTGTCAACGCCCCCGCAGGCGCTTTTCGTCAGCTACACGTCGCTGCTCGGCGGCGCGGAGCGAATCCTGTTGGACCACGCTACGGCGCTCGCCGGACCGGTAGCGCTCGCCTGTCCCGAGGGGCCGCTGACCGAGCGAGCCCGCGCGGCGGGGATCGAGGTCGTGAACCTGAAGCCTCGCCGAGTGGAGCTTCGCGGCAGCGTCCGCGACCGGCTCGCGATGCCGCTGCGGATGTGGGCCCAAGGCCGAGAGGTGCGCAAGATCGCGAGGGAGCTGCGGCCTGGCTGCGTCGTCGCCTGGGGAATGCGCCCGTTGCTGTCCTGCGCCGCCGGCCTGCGCGGGTTGCGGCCCCGCCGGCCGCTCGTCTTCCAGCACAACGACCTGCTGCCGGGGCCGCTGATCGGCCGCGCCGTACGCGCGGCGGCGCGACGTGCGGACCTCACGATCGCGCTCTCCCAGGCGATCGCCGACGACCTCGACGCAGGCCACGAGCTCGCGATCGAGGTCGTCCGGCCAGGAGTGGATCTCACCCACTTCCACCCAGTCGAGCATCCGAGCCCGGACCCGCCGACGGCGCTGCTGCTCGGCGCGATCGTCGATTGGAAGCGGCCCGACCTTGCACTCGAGATCGTCGCGCTGGCGGCGCGTGAGCTGCCCGACCTCCGCCTGAGGCTCGCCGGTGCACCGCTCGCCGAGTCCGGCGACGAGCTGCTCGCGGAGCTGCGACAGCGCACCAGCCGACCCGATCTCGTCGGGCGCGTCGACTTCGCTGGGCAGGTCGGGGACGTCCCTGCCGCGCTGGCGGCAAGCACCTGCCTGCTCCACTGCGCCGACCGCGAGCCGTACGGGATGGCGCTTGTCGAGGCGCTCGCCTGCGGCCGTCCGGTCGTCGCGCCCGCCACAGCGGGTCCGCTGGAGATTGTCGACGCAAGCTGTGGCGTCCTCTACCCGCCCGGCGACGCGCGCGCCGCGGCCACCGCACTGGTCGACGTCATCCGCCCTGCACCGGAGCTCGGCCGGGCAGCCCGGGAGCGTGCCGAGACCACGTTCGACCGCGACCAGGCACGCGGCCGGTTCCGCGCGCTCATCGAGGAGCTGACGGGGTGACGGCCCCGATCGCGATCAACGCCCGCGCCGCCACACGCACCGAGGTCGGTGGGGTCGAGCGCGTGACGCGGGAGCTGGTGGCCCGGCTGCCGGCACTCGCGCCGGATCGCTACTGCGTCGTCGCGCCGCCCGCTGCCCTCGCCCACCGCGCCGGTCACGCCTGGGAGCAGCTTGCGCTGCCGGTCGTCGCCCGCGGCGCCGAGCTCGTCTTCTCGCCCGCCAACACCGCTCCGATCGCCGGGCGACGCAACGCCGTGCTGATCCACGATCTGGCGCCGCTGGTCGAACCCGACTGGTACGGCACGACTTACGGCGCCTGGCATCGCACTCTGCTGCGCGCGACCGCCCGTCGCGCGAAGCTCGCGATCACACCATCGGAGTTCGTCCGCGCTCAGCTCTCCGAGCTGCTCGGCATGCCGGCCGACCGCGTAGTCGCGGTCCCGATGGGCGTCGACCCGGCGTTCGGCGCCGCCCCGGACCCGGCGCCGCTGCTCCGCCGCCTCGGCCTCGACCAGCGCCCCTACGTGCTCGCCGTCGGCACCGCGATCGCCCGCAAGAACCTCGGCCTGATCGACACGATCGCCCCCACGCTCGCCGCCGCCGGCCTCGACGCCGTGATCGCGGGCGGGACCCGTGGCTACATGCGCGACGACAGCCCCGCGACCGCTCGCCGCCTTGGCTACGTCTCCGAGACCGATCTCCCCGCCCTCTACGCCGGCGCTGCGGCATTCGCGCTGCCGTCGCTCTACGAGGGCTTCGGCCTGCCCTGCCTCGAGGCGATGGCAGCCGGTACCCCGGTCGTCACCACGACCCGTGGCGCGCTCCCCGAGACCTGCGCGGACGCCGCCCTCTACGCCGATCCCGACGACCCGTCCGCCTTCGCCGCGGCCTGCATCGCGGCCGCCACCGACCCCACCACCCGCGACCGTCTGACCGCCACCGGCCGGACACGATCGGCGGAGTTCACGTGGGATCGGACCGCGAAACGGGTAAATGGCGCCTTGGAGGCGCTGTTGCCACTACCCTGACCTGTGGGAGGCGCCTGCTGCCCCGTAAAACAGCAGGAAGGAACGCCACACATGAATCGCACGCTCGGGCGCCGCTTACTGGCCGCCCTGCTCGCCGTCACGGCGCTCGCCGCGATCGCTCCCGCCGCCGAGGCCAAGAAGGCGAAGGCCAAGAAGAGCGACTCGAACGTCACGGTGATGACGCGCAACCTCTATCTCGGCACCGATCTGATCAAGATCGCGACCGCACCGAACCCTGACGCGTTCAAGGCCGCCGTCACCGCGGGCTTCAACCAGGTCAAGGCGACCAACTTCCCAGCGCGCTCGAAGCTGATCGCCACGGAGGTCAAGCAGAACAAGCCGGACCTGATCGGCCTCCAGGAGGCTGCGCTCTGGCGCACCGGCCCGAGCGACGGCTCGACGACACCGAACGCGGCCAAGGTCGAGTACGACTACGTCAAGCTGCTGCTCAAGGCGCTGAAGCAGAAGGGCCTGAACTACTCGGCCGCACGGACCACCAACGAGGCCGACATCGAGGGCGCCAGCAGCGGGGGCTTCGACGTCCGGCTGACGATGCGCGACGTCGTGCTCGTCAACAAGGCTCGCAAGGGGCTGAAGGTGACCGGCACGGGCGGCGCCAACTACACCGCGACGATCCCGTTCCCGACCCAGGGCGGTACCTTCAACGTCAAGCGCGGCTACGCCTACGCCAACGTCAAACTCAACGGCAAGGCGTTCCGCTTCATCGACACCCACCTCGAGGCGTATCTGGAGGGGACCCGTGTCGCACAGGCGATCGAGCTGGTGTCGTCCACCGGTCCGGTCAACGGCAAGCGGGTGATCGTGGTCGGTGACATGAACTCGGATCCGAACAACGCCGGTGGATCACCGCCCGGCGCCTGGAATGTGCTGACGGCCTCGGGCCTCAAGGACACCTGGCCGTGGCTCTACAAGAGCAAGCCGGGCTACGAGTGCTGCCTCAAGACCGATTCGCTGACCGATCCGCCGAAGCCGAGCCCGTTCGACCACCGGATCGACCAGATCTTCGGCAAGGGCAAGGTCAAGCCGCTCAACGCCAAGATCGTCGGCACCAATCCGGCCAAGAGCCGCACCAAGTCCGGCCTCTGGGCATCGGACCACGGAGGAGTGGTAACGAAGCTGAAGCTCAAGTAGCGTTCGGGGGCAGATGAGCATCTCCTCTGCCCCCAGCTACTCGACCCACGACGTCTTCAACCAGGCGCCGCCGCTCGCGCCCTACAACGTCTTCGACGCAGACATCGCGCTGCGCGAGGCCGTCGAGCGCGAGGGTGGCGGCTGGGGCGTCGATCGTCTGCGCGACGCCGGCGAGCTCGCCGGCAGCCCGGAAGCGATCGCCCACTCCGAGCGTTCGGAGCGCAACGAGCCGATCCTGCGCAGCCACGACCGCTACGGGCACCGCGTCGACGAGGTCGAGCTCGACCCGTCGTGGCACTGGCTGCTGCGCCAGGCGATCGAGCGCGAGTGTCACGGACTGCCCTGGCGCGACCCCCAGCCAGGCGCCCACGCCGTGCGCGGGTCACTGTTCATGGTCTGGTCGCAAGTCAGCGCCGGGGTCATGTGCCCGGTCTCGATGACCCACGCGATCGTTCCCGCACTGCGCGAGAACCCCGAGCTCGCGGCCGAGTGGGAGCCGCGCCTCGTCAAGCCCGACTACGACGGCGGCGCACTCGCCGGCATGGCGATGACCGAGAAGCAGGGCGGCTCCGACGTCCGCGCCAACACCACGACCGCGAACCCGGTCGGCGATGGCTGGTGGGAGATCACCGGCCACAAGTGGTTCTGCTCCTACCCTCCCTGCGACGTCTTCCTGACGCTTGCGCAGACCGACGCCGGCCTCTCCTGCTTCCTGATCGAGGGCCCCAGCCGTGAGGGCGGCCAGCCCGGCTTCCGTATCCAGCGGCTCAAGGACAAGCTCGGCACGCGCTCGCTGCCGTCGTCGGAGGTCGAGTTCAACGCCGTTCCTGCCCAGCTCGTCGGCGAGGAGGGTCGTGGCGTCCAGACGATCATCCGGATGGTCAACCACACGCGGCTCGACTGCCTGCTCGGCTCGACCGCCTCGATCCGCTGGGGCACCGCCCAGGCCGTCCATCACGCCCGCCATCGCTCGGCGTTCGGCAAGCTGCTCGCCGACCAGCCGGCGATGCGCAACGTGCTCGCCGACCTCCAGCTCGAGTCCGAGGCCGCGACCGCCAACGCACTGCGAATCGCCCGTGCCTACGACGACGCCGACGCCCCCTTCCGCCGCTTCGCGACCGCGGTCACCAAGTACTGGATCTGCAAGCGCGCGCCGCAGCACGCGCTCGAGGCGCTCGAGTGCCTCGGCGGCAACGGCTACGTCGAGGAGTCCGGCATGCCACGCCTACTGCGCGACAGCCCGCTCAACTCGATCTGGGAGGGCTCCGGCAACGTCGCCGCGCTCGACGTCCTGCGCGCGATGGCCAAGGAGCCCGAGGGGCTGCCCGCCTTCTTCGAGGAGGTCGAGCTCGCCGCCGGTTCCGACGCCCGTCTCGATACCCATGTCGCCGACCTCAAGCAGCGCATCGGCGGCCTCGCCGCCACGGACGCCGACCCGCAGTGGGAGGCGCGCCGGATCGTCGAGGACCTCGGCCTCGCGCTCCAGGGCTCGTTGCTCGTCCGCCACGCCCCACCGGCCGTCGCCGACGCCTTCTGCGCCAGCCGTCTCACCGCCGGCGCCCACGGCTACGCCTTTGGCAGCCTGCCCGCGGGCGTCGACGCCGACGCGATCCTCGCCCGCGCACTGAACGTCTAAGGCTAGAAGCCCCAGCGCAGCTTTCTTCGAGCCCGGCGGGTTTGTCGGTTCAACTCGCGTTGGACGTTCTCGTCCACGTCGAGCACTAGCTCAAGGTCGATTATCAGCTGGCCCCCGTCTGGATCTTTCAAGTGCGCCGGGATCTTGCCCATCTCAGTTACAGCCCGTTCGATGAACGTGCGCATCTCCTTCAACGGCTTGTCAGCCATGTGAGGGGCCACCTCGAAAACGCCTTGCATGACGTCAGGTGGCACCACGCCGCGGATCTCCGCCGCCCAATCCAACATTCCCTCATAGGTCGAGGTAATTAGCTCTGCAGCGTGCTCGATCTTGACCGCGTCGCCTGACACACCAGGCGGCCCAAACGCTTGCTCCTGAGCGCGAGCGTCGAAGACGCGCATCACCGAGCCAACCATCACCGTAAGCCGACCGAACTCATCGCTGAGATAGTCAGTCGCCTGATCGACATCGAGGCGTCGGTGTACTCCACGCGGAATCTCAAGCTCGTGATCGCGCCACTTCATCGCCAGCTTTTCCTTGCCGAGAAACAACCGACCGGCAAACAACAGGTGCTCCCATCCGCCGGGTCGAGCGAGGAGCAACGCTCTCTGCTCGTCCTCCGTCTGAGGCACACCAGCAGGCACCGGCGCTCTTGCCTCGTCGCCTCCGGCCACCACCTCTTGTATGGCCGCAAGACGCTCGCCGACTTCATTCACCTGTAGGTCTGGGAACCGATCGCGTATATCCGGATGTCGCTGCAGGGCTCCCGCAAAGTAGTCCGGCCCTCTCCACGAGACGCTGATTCCGGCGGCATTCCCCAGGCGGACCAGGTCGGCGGCGACGCTATCGCTAACGGGATAGTTGCTGAGAAAAGCCCAGGCCTCGATATCCCACATCCCGGCCTGCTTGAGGGCAATCGCCTTACCGAGGTCGCCAACCATCTTCTCCCGGATCACACGACTCAGACTTTGGTTCTGAACCCGCTTGAAGCAGTGCGCAGCAAATATCTGCTTCTCGGACTTGCGATAACCATCGTTGCCGCGGTCCGCCTGGTCATCATCGATCGGTAAAAAATCGTCATCGTACTCAGCCTCCAGCACGGCATTACAGAGCCGCATGAACTCCTGCGGGACTGTCATCAATCCAATCTGTGCGTGCAGCGACATGCAGGCCGGTCATGCTCCCAGAACGTCCCGCTCGAAGAGGCCGGAAACGTCTACCAGCCGTTAGTCGTGCCCGGAGACGACCAGCACCTGGCGGCCTGAGCGCTGGACGAGGTCGAGCGCGAGGCTGCCGAGCAGACGCTTGACCATGCCGTGGCGGCGGCTGGAGCCGACGACGATCAGGTCGGCGTCGATCTCGTTTGCGAACTCGATCGCCGTCTGGACGGCGGGGCCGGCGCGGGCTACCGGGGTCGCCTGTACCCCCGCCTCGGCAAGGTGCTCGACGATCCGATCGGCGGTCACGCCGGCCTGGCGCAGCAGCTCATCGCGCGGCAGCGCAGCGAAGCGCTGGCTCTCGACGTCGTCCACGACGAGCACCGTTACCTCGGCGCCGGTCTCCTCGGCGAGCTGTGCCGCGGGATGGGCTATCCAGGGCTCGTCGAGACCGGCCGTGGAGACGACGAGGATCCGCTTCATGGCTGCAACTCCCTCCTCGGTCCCGAGACGACCCGGTTGACCAGCCAGAGCACGGCGCCGAGCACGAGCAGCAGCCCAGCGCGCAGCCCGACGGTCGCGTCATCGGAGAGCTTGTCGTAGATCAGCACCAGCGACACGATCGCTCCCAGCACCGGCAGGATCGACGGCGCATGGAAGTGCGGCCCCTCGACCTCGTCGCGGCGCAACACGAGCACCGTCACGTTGACGATCGCGAAGACGCCGAGCAGCAGCAGGACCGTCGTGTCGGCCAACTCGCTGATGTCGCCGGTCGAGATCAGCACCACGGCGATCAACGTCGTGAAGGCGATCGCGATGTGCGGCGTTCGGCGGCTGCTGAGCACGCGTGCGAAGACCGACGGGACGACGTCGCGACGTGCCATTCCGTAGACCAGCCGCGACGCCATGATCATGTTGATCAGCGCGCCGTTGGCTACCGCAAGCAGCGCGATGAACGCGAACAGCTTCAGCGGGATGTCGAGCGGTCCCTGCTCGACCACCTCGAGCAGCGGCCCGCTCGAGTCGCTGAGCTGGCCGGTTGGGACGACCATCGACGCCGTCATCGTCACGAGCAGGTAGATGACGCCGGCGATCGCCAGCCCGCCGAAGAGGGCACGCGGGAACGCCCGCGCCGGGTCACGCGTCTCCTCAGCGACGTTGACCGAGTCCTCGAAGCCGATCAGCGCGTAGAAGGCGAGCGAGGCGCCGCCGATGATCGCCACGAAGACGCTCTCTCCCTCCTTGAACTCGAAGTTGCGGCCGAAGTCGGCGCTGCCGTCGCCGAGCGCGGCGATCCCGACCGCGACGATCAAGAGCAGTCCGAACACCTCGACGCAGGTGAGTACGACGTTGACCTTGACCGACTCCGCGATGCCGCGCAGATTGACCGCAGCGACCACCAGGATGAACCCGAGCGCTGCCGCGACCAGCGGCACGTCGACGAACTGCTCGAGGTAGTCGCCCGCGAAGGCGCGTGAGAGCGTGCTCGCCGACGCTATGCCCGAGCACATGACCGCGAAGCCGACGATGAAGGTGAAGAACGACGCCTTGTAGGCGCGGTCGACATAGAGCGCCGAGCCCGCCGCTTGCGGGTACTTGGTCACCAGCTCGGCGTAGGCGAAGGCGGTCAGCACCGCCAGCACCAGCGCCGCGGTGAACGCCGTCCAGATCGCGCCGCCAACCTCCGCGCCGACCGCCCCCACCAAGGCGTAGATCCCCGCGCCGAGCACGTCGCCGACTACGAAGACCAGCAGCATCCGCGTCGAGATAACGCGCCGCAACGGCGAATCGGTGGACGGACGTTGCTCCTGAGTCGATTGCACGCTTCCGGGGTACCCCTGTTTGAGCGGAATCAGTCCCGGGAAGCAAACTTACTAAAGGTAAGCTATAATCCGATTCGATCGGAGCGACGATATGAAAGGAACCATCACGGCAGAGCGCACAAGCACCCCAGACATCACCACCGACTCGATTCAGCAGTTCATGAACGAGGCGGCGCGTCATCCCCTGCTCACGGCCGACGAGGAGGTCGAGCTCTCGCAGCGCATCGAGCGCGGCGACCTGGCGGCCAAGGAGCGGATGATCAACGCGAACCTCCGTCTCGTCATATCCATCGCACGCAAGTACCAGGGCCAGGGCCTCCCGCTCGGCGACCTGATCCAGGAGGGCATGCTCGGCCTGATCCGCGCGGTCGAGAAGTTCGACTGGCGCAAGGGCTTCAAGTTCTCGACCTACGGCACCCTCTGGATCCGCCAGGCGATCGGCCGCGGGCTCGCCAACTCGAGCCGCACCGTCCGCCTGCCCGTCCACATCGCGAGCCAGGCACGCAAGATCCGCGACGCGGAGCGTGAGCTGGCGGCGAAGCTGGAGCGCGACCCGACCCCGGACGAGCTGTCCGACCTCGTCGGCATGACGCCACGCGAGATCGAGGACATCCGCGCGGCCGACCGGACGCCGACCAGCCTCGACCGCGGTGTCGGCGACTCCGAGGAGACCGCGCTCGGCGACCTGATCGCCGACGACGCGGCGACGCCGGACCAGGAGGTCCAGCAGGAGCATGGCGACAGCACCGTCCGCCAGGTGGTCGGCGGCCTGCCGAGCCCCGAGCGCGACGTGCTCACGCTGCGCTACGGCCTCGGTGGCACCGAGGCGGTCGCTCTCCGCGAGACCGGCCGCCGGCTCGGCATCTCCGCCGAGCGGGTCCGCCAGATCGAGGACCGTGCCCTGCGCAAGCTCGCCAGCGACGGCGAGCTCGCAGCCCTCCGCGACGCCGCGTAGCTAGCTCGATCTGAACGCGCCTGGCGACGTCCTCGCCAGCCACGCCCAGCTCTTCGCTAGCGGCGTTTGCGTTTCTTCGGCTTGGGGACGAGCTTGACGGCGACCTTCGTGCGCGCCGCCCGCTCGGCCCCAGCCTTCGGGCTCGACGACTTGACGACCAGCGCCGGCAGCTTCTTCTGGCCCTTCTTCTTCTTCGGCTTGGTCACCTTGCCGAGCTTGCAGTTGGAGACCCCGAGCAGCGCCCTGGCCTTGGATAGCGACAGCTTCTTGAGCTTCGGCACCCTGCAGGGCGTGGCCGGCAGCAGGATGCGACCGTTGCCGTCGCCGGTCGTGGGCGGCTGACTCGGTCCCGGGTCCGACGGAGGCGCCGGAGGCTGACTGCACGCCGGTGGAGCCAGCGGCGCCAACGAATCGCCCATCAGCACGTCCATCGACCGATCGACGTTCAGGCGACCGCCTGTGACCGTCCGGCGGTTGCTGAAGTCGGTAATCGGATCGCAGAGCGAAGAGCGGTTCGGAACCGCGCCGTCGAGCAGAGCGGTGCGCAGCTCGGGAACCGTGGCGGACGGATCGAGCGATGCGAGCAGACCGGCCGCCCCGGCAACGTGCGGGGCCGCCATCGACGTACCTTGGAGGTAGGCGTAGCTAGCGGTACTCGACGTCGCGGGCTCGAAGCACTTGACCTCCAGGTCGTCGAGCCATGCCCCCTCGGCCGCGCTGGGCGTCGAATCGGCGATGTAACGGAAGCGGAGCTTGACCGTGGTTCCCGCCAGCCCGCTGATCTGCTGCGTGGAGAAGGAGGCCAGCGCGTCACCTGGCGTACTACCGGGCGAGTTCGTGAAGACTGCGACGTCGTTGCTCAGCACCACGTACTGGAAGCTGCCGCTGCCGAGCTCCAGGAACCGCTGGCCGCTGAGCCGGCACGACCCCCAGCCCGCCGGAACTGTGAATCCGGTGGTGAGCGTCGACTGATAGGTGGCGCTGGCCGCCGGCGCCCCACCCGGCGAATCCGTCATGCCGAACGACGCCAGCGGCCCGTCGTCGTCGCGTCCGAAGCCGTTGGCCGCCGTCGTCGACCACTTGGTCGCGAAGTCGTTCGCCGCGAAGCTCTCCGCGTAGCGGCTGGCGATCGCTGGGTAGCTGCTCAGGATCTCGGTGCCGGGAGCGGCGAGATCGACTGAGGTCGCGCCATAGTCGGAGAAGCCGGCGATCTCGTCGGCTTGGTCGCTGGCGGCAACACAGACGATGTTGTCGATTCGCCCGACAACGGCGCTGTCGGTTGCCGGGTTGTGGTCGCAGGGATAGTGGTGGCCGTCCGGCGGATCGCCGCCGCCGTCGTTGTCGGCCCCGTCGTTGCCCGCGGAGATCACGTACAGCGTCCCCGGATGGCGCGCGAAGGCGTCGACCGTGAGCTGGCTGGGCGAGCCGGCGCGGCCAAGCGAGAGGTTCGCCACGTCGGCGCCATTCTCGCCCGCGTAGTCGATTGCCTGGATCAACGCAGAATCGGGACAGGAGGACTTCGGTGGGTTCGTCTCAGAGCCGTCGTTGGCGCAGACGCGCAACGGCATGATCCGAACGTTCTGGGCGACCCCGGTGATCCCGGCGCCATCGCCTCCCTCCGCACCAACCGTCCCCGCGACGTGCACGCCGTGGCCGCCGGTGATCAGATCGGTGTCAGTCGGATCGGTGTCGCCGGTCGGCGTATCGGAGTTCTGCCCGACGAAGTCGAATCCGCGCGTGTCGTCGACGCGACCGTTCGCATCGTCGTCGATCGAGTTCGCGGCGATCTCGTCCGAGTTGTTCCAAGCGACGCCGCTGAGGTCAGGGTGGTTGAAGCGATAGCCGGAGTCGATCACCGCGACCACCGCGGACGGGACGCCGACCGTGCGGTCCCAGGCGCTGACCGCGCCGATGTCCGCGCCCGCGACCGGACCGGGGAAATCCTCGACCCCGAAGGCTCCGCCAAGGTTCCTCAGCCCCCACAGCTCGCCGAATAGCGGATCGTTGGGCACCGCGTGCGGGAAGTTCTGCCGGTCGGGCTCGGCGACGAGCACGGCGTCGTCGGCGCGCAGGGACGCAACGGCCTCGCCGACCGACTGGCCGGACTCGGGCTCGAGCAGCTGCAGCAGCGGCCGACCCAGCGTCTGGCCGAAGGCGACCTCGGCGTCGGCGTTCGCGGCGATCCGGTCGGCGCGATCGCTGTCGGGCGCCCACTGGACGATCACGCCGGCGCTTGCGCTGGTGGCGCCGCACAGCAGCACGGCGCCGAGCGCCGTCAGCACAGCCAGAAGGCGAGTCACCGCGTCAACCTAACTGGGCTGAGCGGTTCGCGCCACTAGGCCGCGACGGCGAGGAAAGCCTCGCAGCGCGCGATCTCGCGCCGTAGGCGGTTCTGCTCCGCGCTGCCGTCCTCGGCGTCGGTCAAGCCGTTCTTGGCCTCGTCGAGGCGCGCCTCGAGCGCGGAACGGTCGAGGTCCTCGGGCTTGATCGCGTCCTCGACGATCAGCAGCGCCGAGTTGTCGACGACCTGGAGGTAGCCCTCGCCCTGCGCGAAGCGGACCGACTCGGCGTTGGGCGCGTTCTCGGAACCGCTCTCGTAGAGCTTGAGCTCGGTCGGCTCGAGCATCGCCATCAGCGGCGCATGGTTGGCCAGGATGCCGACCGAACCGACCGTGGTGCGGGTCGAGATCATCTCGACCTCGCCCTCCCAGGCCTTGCCCTCGGGTGTGAGGACCTCGACGGGGAACGTGGTGCGCGCCATGCGCCCTTAGCCGTCCTTCTTGGCGGCCTCGAGCACGTCCTCGATCGTGCCCTTGAGCAGGAAGGCGCGCTCCGGGACGTCGTCGTGCTGGCCGTCGACGATCTCCTTGAACGAGCGGACCGTCTCCTCGATCGGCACGTACTGGCCGGGGGTGCCAGTGAAGGCCTCCGCGACGAAGAACGGCTGCGACAGGAAGCGCTCGACCTTGCGCGCGCGCTGGACGACGACCTTGTCCTCGTCCGACAGCTCGTCGATGCCGAGGATCGCGATGATGTCCTGGAGCTCCTTGTAGCGCTGCAGGATCTCCTGGACGCGCGTCGCGACGTCGTAGTGCTCCTGGCCGACGACGTCCGGCTTGAGGATCGTCGAGGTCGAGTCGAGCGGGTCGACCGCCGGGTAGATGCCCTTCTCCGAGATCGAGCGCGAGAGCACGGTCGTCGCGTTGAGGTGGGCGAACACCGACGCCGGCGCCGGGTCGGTGAGGTCGTCGGCGGGGACGTAGATCGCCTGCACCGAGGTGACCGAGCCCTGGCGGGTCGAGGTGATCCGCTCCTGGAGCTGACCCATCTCGGTCTCGAGCGTCGGCTGGTAGCCGACCTGCGACGGCATGCGGCCGAGCAGCGCCGAGACCTCGGAGCCCGCCTGTACGAAGCGGAAGATGTTGTCGATGAACAGCAGCACGTCCTGGCCGCCCTGATCGCGGAAGTACTCCGCCATCGTCAGGCCGGACAGCGCGACGCGCATGCGCGCTCCGGGCGGCTCGTTCATCTGGCCGAAGACGAGCATCGTCTTGTCGATGACGCCCGACTCGGTCATCTCGCGCCAGAGATCGTTGCCCTCGCGCGAGCGCTCGCCGACGCCGCAGAACGCGGACAGGCCGCCGTGCTCCTTGGCGAGGTTGTTGATCAGCTCCTGGATCAGAACGGTCTTGCCGACGCCGGCGCCGCCGAACAGGCCGACCTTGCCGCCCTTGGCGTACGGCGCGAGCAGGTCGACGACCTTGATGCCGGTCTCGAAGATCTCACGCGTCGGGGTCAGGTTCTCGACGCTCGGAGCGGCGCGATGAATCGGCCAGCGGTCGTCGTACTCGACGTCGCCGGCGCCGTCGATCGGCTCGCCGAGCAGGTTGAAGATGCGGCCGAGCGTGCCCTTGCCGACCGGCACCGAGATCGGTGCGCCGGTGTCGCGGACCTCGGTCCCGCGGGAGAGGCCGTCGGTCGCGTCCATCGCGACCGCGCGGACGCGGTCGTCGCCGAGGTGCTGCTGGACCTCGCAGACGAGCGTCGTCGGCTCGCCACCAGCCTCGGCCGGCGGCATCGTGATCTCGATCGCGTTGTAGATCTCGGGCAGGTCCTCGGGGAAGACCGCCTCGATGACGACGCCGGTGATCTCCTCGACCTTGCCGGCCTTGACGCCCTCGCTCTGCGTTGCTGTTGCTGCCTCCACTGGGTTCTCCTTGCCTATCTAAGTCTCTAAGTCTTTAAATCTCGAAAATCACGTGGTAACCACGATCGGCGCTACGTCAGGCCCTCGGCCCCGGCGACGACCTCCATGATCTCCTGCGTGATCTCCGCCTGGCGCTGGCGGTTCATCTCGAGGGTGAGGTCGTCGATCATGTCGCTGGCGTTCTCCTGCGCGTTGCGCATCGCCGTCATGCGGGCGCCGTGCTCGGAGGCCGTCGACTCCAGCAGCGCCCTGAAGATGCTGATCTCGATGTAGTCCGGCACCAACCGCTTGAGGATCTCCTCCGGCTCCGGCTCGTACAGCCACGAGGTGCTGGCGCTCTTCTGCTCGGCCGCGACCTCCTCCTCGGTCTCGCCCTCGTCCGAGGTCAGGTCGTCGATCGCCTGCAGTGGCAGCAGCACCTCGGTCGTGACCGTCTGGGTCAGCGGTGAGACGTAGCCGTTGTAGATCACCTCGACGCGGTCGACCTTGCCGTCGACGTAGGCCGCGGCCAGGTCGCCGGCGATGTCGCGCGCATCGGCGAACGCCGGACGATCGGTGAAGCCCTCATAGGCGCCGGTTACCTTGCGGTCGCGGAAGCGCAGCGAGCCGACGCCGCGGCGGCCAGAGGCGTACCAAACAGTCTCCTTGCCCTCCTCGGACAGCTGCTGCGCGCGGCGGTTGCCGGCGCGCACGATCTGCGAGTTGAAGGCGCCGGCGAGGCCGCGGTCGCCGGTGACGAGCAGCAACCCGACGCGCTCGACGGAGTCGTGCTCCTCGAGCAGCGGCATGTTCGGGATGTTCTCGACCGCCTCGACCGTCCGCCGCGTCATCCGTCTGATCGCCCCCGCGTAGGGCCGCAGATGCGCGATGCGCTGCTCGGCACGGCGCAGGCGCGCGGCCGCGACCATCTCCATGGCGCGAGTGATCTTCTGGATGTTCCGCACCGACGAGATGCGGTTCTTGACGTCCTTCTGAGAGGCCATGGGCTACGCGGCGGCGGGCGCCTCAGCCTCCTCGGCGGTGCGACCAGGAGCCTGGCGCTCCTCCTCGGAGAGGATGCGATCGGACTCGCCCTCCTCGAGCGGGTTGCCCTCGGAGTCGAAGTCGGGGCCGTAGTCGTCGATCGCCTCGGCGATCGCCTTGCCGAGCTGCTGCTCGATCTCGTCCGACCAGTCGCCCTCGTTGAGCGTGCTCATCAGGTCCGAGTTCTCGGCGTGCAACCGCTGCAACAGCGTGTCGTGGAACTCCGACACGCGCTCGGTCTTGATCCGGTCGAGGAAGCCGCCGGTGCCGGAGTAGATCGCGGCGACCTGGTCGGCCGGCTTCCACGGCTTCAGCTCGGCCTGGTTGAGCGTCTCGACGAGGCGCTCACCGCGGGCCAGCGTGGCCTGCGTCGAAGCGTCGAGCTCGGAGCCGAACTGAGCGAACGCCTCGAGCTCGCGGTACTGCGAGAGCTCGATGCGCAGCTTGCCGGCGACCTTCTTCATCGCCTTCGGCTGGGCGTTGCCGCCGACGCGCGAGACCGAGATGCCGACGTTGATCGCCGGGCGAACGCCGGAACGGAACAGATCGCCCTCGAGAAAGATCTGGCCGTCGGTGATCGAGATCACGTTGGTCGGGATGTAGGCCGAGACGTCGGACGCCTGGGTCTCGATGATCGGCAGCGCCGTCATGGAGCCGCCACCAAGGTCGTCGTTGAGCTTGACCGCGCGCTCGAGCAGGCGAGAGTGCAGGTAGAAGACGTCGCCCGGGTACGCCTCGCGGCCCGGCGGACGGCGCAGCAGCAGCGACATCTGGCGGTAGGCGAAGGCGTGCTTGGTCAGATCGTCGTAGACGCAGAGCGCGTGACCGCCCTTGTAGAGGAAGTACTCGCCCATCGCGGCGCCCGCGTAGGGCGCCATGTACTTGATCGGCGCCGCCTCGTCAGCGGGCGCGGCGACGATGATCGTGTTCTCCATCGCGTTGTGCTCGCGCAGCGTCTCGGCTACCTGGACGACCGTCGCCAGGCGCTGGCCGATCGCGACGTAGATCGAGATGACGCCGTTGTCGCGGTTGTTGATGATCGTGTCGATCGCGATCTGGGTCTTGCCCGTCTGGCGGTCGCCGATGATCAGCTCGCGCTGGCCGCGGCCGATGGCGATCATCGAGTCGATCGCCTTGATGCCCGTCTGCATCGGCTCCTCGACCGGCTGCCGCTGGACGACGCCGGGGGCCTTGAACTCCGCCGGGCGCGTCTCGGTCGTGTTGATGTCGCCCTTGCCGTCGAGCGGGTTGCCGAGCGGGTCGACGATCCGGCCGAGCAGCGCCTCGCCAACCGGGATCTCGAGCAGCTTGCCCGTCCGCTTGACGGTGTCGCCCTCCTCGATCTTGTCCCAGTCGCCGAACAGCACGGCGCCGACGTTGTCGGACTCGAGGTTCAGCGCGAGGCCGGTGACGTCGTGCGGCAGCTCGAGCATCTCGAGCGACATGCAGTTCTCGAGGCCGTGGACGCGCGCGATGCCGTCGGCGATCGAGAGCACGGTGCCGACCTCGGAAAGGTCGCCGCCACCGTCGTCGAGTCCCTCGATGCGGCTCTTCAGGATGCTGGTGATCTCGTCTGGCTTGATCTGCATTGGTCTTGGGGGCCTTTCTAAGCCGCCTTTGCGACTTGCTTTCTAAGTCTCTCGAGCCGGTTGCGCACGCTTGCGTCCAGCACCATGTTGCCTACCTGGAGCACGAGGCCGCCCAAGACGTCGGGATCGACCTTGCTCGACAGATCGACGCGCTCGCCGGTCTGCTCCTCGATTCGCTTGCCGATGCCCTCGACCAGCTGGGAGTCGAGCTCCACGGCGCTGGTCACCGAGACCGGCAACAGCTTGTTCTCGCGCCGCCAGAGACGGTCGAGCTCGTCGCGCATCCGAAATACCACAGGCATCCGGTGGCGCTCCGCGAGTAGCTCGAGGAAGCGGACGAAGTTCGGGTCCGCGTCCTGCACGAGCGTGCCGATGCCGTCCTTCTTCTCCTGCGAGGAGAAGTACGGCGAGAAGAAGAAGACCTGCAGGTCACGGCTCTCGCCGAGCGCGTCGGCAAACTGCCCGAGCTCGTCGTGCACGCGATCGAGGACGCCCTGCTCCTTGGCTACCTCGAACAGCGCGCGGCTGTAGACCTCGGCGATCTCCTCCATGGCTTAGGAGCGCCCCTCCGAACCGGCCAGCGCGGTGAAGTCGACCTCGCTGAGCGCCTCCTCGATCAGGCGGCGGTGATCGTCGCCGTCGAGCGACTTGCGCGTCACCTTCTCGGTAGCGATCACGGTCAGGTCGGCGACCTCCTTGCGGATGTCGTCGAGCGCGAGCTGCTTGGCCGCCTCGATCTCCTTGATCGTCGCGGCGCGCTGCTCCTCGCCGTACTCCTTCGCCGCGGTCTTCGCCTCCTCGAGCGTGCCGTCGGCCGCCTTGCGCGACCGTGCCACGATGTCCTCAGCCTGCTCGCGCGCCTCCTTCAGGCGTGCGCGGTACTCCTCGAGCAGCTCCTCCGCCTCCTCCTTGGTACGGACGGCGGCGTTGAGCGACTCGTCGATCGTCGCGGCGCGCTTGTCGAGCGCCTCGCCGATCGCCGGGAAGGCGAACTTCTTCAGGATCAGCATCGAGACGCCGAACGCGATCAGCGTCCAGAGCATCAGCCCGACGTTGGGCGATACCAGGAAGCTGCCGCCCTCCTCCTCGGCAGCACCGTGCTCGGCGGCCGCGAGGACGAACGTCGCGATGTCTGTAAAGGCGTCCACGATCGCCGGCCTAGAGGAAGAAGGCGATCAGGCCGAAGATGAAGGTGTAGAAGGCGACCGCCTCGGTCAGCGCGAAGCCGAGCCAGCGAATCGACTGCAGCTCATCCTTCATCTCGGGCTGGCGGGCGACCGACTCGATCTCCTTGCCGAAGATGAAGCCGATGCCGATGCCGGCGCCGATCGAGCCGAGCCCGGCGCCGACGCCGAGCGCGATCGCCTTACCGGCGTCCGTAATGGCCTGAGCGTCAGCCGACTGGGCGAGTGGGAGCAGCAAGTCCACTTGTCCTCCTTAGTGGTGGTCGGCGGTTGCATCGCCGAGGTAGATGGATGAAAGAATCGCGAAGATGAAAGCCTGAAGCGTGGCGACCAGGCCGATCTCGAACAGGAAGAACGGGATCGCCATGCCGAGCGTGAAGACGCCGAGCGCCGAGATCCCGAGTAGCACCACGAGACCGCCTGCCATGAACAGGATCAGCAGGTGGCCGGCGAGGATGTTGGCGAACAGTCGTACCGAGAGCGAGATGATCCGCACTACGTCGGAGATCACCTCGATCACGAACAACGGGATCGCCCCGACACCGGTGATCCCGGGCGGGACGAAGCTCTTCGTGAAGCCGACGAAGCCCTTCACGCGGATTCCCTCGACGTGGTAGGCGACCCAGACGACGAGCGTCAGCGCCAACGGGATCGAGAGGTTCGCGGTCGCCGCGTAGATCGCTAGCGACGGAACCTCGAAGCCGAGGATGTCGACCGGGTGCTCGGTGTTGGTCGGCAACGGGAGGTAGCCGAGCATGTTCGAGAACCAGATGAAGAAGAAGAGCGTCGCGACGAAGGCGAACCACTTGCTGGCCATCGGCTGGCTCATGTTCTGGCTCGTGATGTTCTTGCGCGTCATGTCGTAGGCGACCTCGACGGCCGTCTGGACGCGGTTCGGGCGGTCCTTCATGCGGCGCGCGATGTAGACCATCGAGCCGGTCGTCGCGATAGCTGCGAGGAAGAGGTAGAAGACGGCCTTGTTGATGCTCATGTCGAGTCCGCCGACGTGGATCTCGATCCACGGGTTGAGGCGGAACTCCTCCTGCGGCTGGAAGGCGTCGTTGCGGCCATCGCTGCCGAACAGGACGCCGAGCAGGATCGCGATCACGAACCAGGCGCCAACGCCGATCAGGACCTTGTTGCGCGTACTCATCGCTGTGCTCCAGTCGGAGGCGCGCTGGTCACTTGGATGCCGAGCGCGATGCTGAACAAGACCGCCGCGAGCAGCGCGGCTGGCAGACCTGCGTCACGGTCGATGATGCCGACGACGGCGACCGCCGAGGTGACGAGCGCAAGCCGGACCATCATCGACAGCGAGATCGCCTTCATGACCGCGCTCCGGTCGCCGGTTGCGATCGCACGCCGCTTGACCGTCGCGACGATCCAGCGCTGAGCGACCCAGACGACCGCCACGACCGCCCAGCCGATCAGCGGCAATCCCGCGATCAGGAATAGCGGCAGGGCCAGTGCAAGCACCAGCAGGTCCAGGGAGCGGAGCAGGGTGAGGAGAAAACCAGTCTCTCCCGACCCCTCGGGGGTTGCGACTGCATGAGCGGTCAAGGGGCAAGCGACTCTATAGGAAAGGCTTGTTAAAGCGCTTTGTGGCGAAAATCACACTTTGTGCGGACTTGTTACACGACGCGCAAAATGGCGTCGACGACCCGCTCGTCGAACTGGCGACCCGCGCCGCGGCGCAGCTCCTCGGCGGCGGCTACGGGATCGAGCGGGGGCCGGTAGGGCCGATCCGCAGTCATCGCCTCGTAGGCGTCCGCAACGGCGAGGATCGACGCCTCGAGCGGAACCTCGCCAGCCGCTAGGCCCTCGGGGTAGCCCTTGCCATCCGGGCGCTCGTGGTGCGCGGCGATCCAATCGCCGATGTCGCCGAACTCGGTCGTGTCGAGCATCCGCGCGCCGACGGCCGGATGCGAGTGCACCCACCCCCACTCCTCGTCGGTCAGCGGACCGCTCTTGGCGAGCAGCTCGTCCGGCACCCCGACGCGGCCGACGTCGTGCAGGATACCCGCGATCCGCACGCGCTCGACGGCGTCCGGCGGCAGCCCGAGCTCGCGGGCGATCAGCTCCGCATAGCGGCCCACGCGCTGGCTGTGGGTCGCACTGCCAGAGTCGCGCACGTCGAGCGCCTCGGCAAGGCCGAGCAACGTGGCCAGCTCGACGTGCGAGTCCTCACGGCCGCGCGGCGCGCGCGCCAGGATGCCGGGTACCTCGGCACTCGAGATCACGGCCCGGTTGCGGCCGAGCCGCTTGGCGGCGTAGAGCGCCTGATCGGCAGCCTGGAGCAGCACCTCTCCGGTCTGTCCATGGATCGGGAAGCTGACGATTCCGAAGCTGGCCGTCAGCTGGCCGGCGCCCGCCGGCTCGAAGGTCTGCTCGATCTCCAGCCGCAGCCGCTCCGCGAGCACGTAGGCGCCATGCTCGTCGGTGTCCGGCGCCAAGATGGCGAACTCCTCGCCGCCAATCCGTGCGGCGACGTCCCAGCTGCGCTTGGTGGAGCGGATCGTCGCGCCGACGCGGCGTAGGACGGCGTCGCCGGCGACGTGGCCGAAACGGTCGTTGACGTCCTTGAACCGATCCAGGTCCCCGACGATCACGCTCAAGCCGCGATCGGCGCGCCGGGCGCGCTCGAGCTCGACGTCGAAGGCGTCCTCGAAGCCGCGGCGGTTGAACAGGCCTGTCAGCGGATCGCTGCGAGCGGCGTCGGTGAGATTCGAGATCAGGCCGGTCAGGCGATCGCGAATGACCGCCACGACCAGGCCGGCGACGGTCAGGGTGCCGATCGTCGCGATCCAGTCGGTGACCGGCACGTAGTCGAGGTCGCGGGTCCCGAGCTCGACGCCGAACATCGCCCCGAGGACCGCCATGTGGACCAGCGCCGAGGGCAGGGTGAAGAAGTAGAAGGCGTAGATCGTGACCCACAGGTAGGGCAACGGGCCATAGGGGGCGTTGTCGCCCCAGCTGTGGATCGCCAGCGTCGCGAGTGCGGTTGCCGCGACCGTGCCGGCGTGAAAGGCCCAGAGTGGCATGCGGTCGAACCCCACGAGCGCGATCGTCGCCAGCAGTCCCGCTCCCGCGGCTACGCCCAGCAGCCCCGCCGCGTCCTGCCCCGGCGCCTGAGGCGGGATGAAGGCGAGCAGCGTGATCAGGGAGCCGGCGAACGCGAACCAGAAGGCGGCGCGGGCCATCGCCGCCCGGCTTCCGGGAACCGTCGTTCCTGCATCGATCGATGTCTTCCAGCCGAGGCGCTCGCGAAGGGACGAATCCATGTCCTGCTCTGTTCTCCCGCAGCACCCTGCCCCTGGCGGGCAAGCAGCCCGCGGGGCGTTTGCAAGTCCTCGCCCAATATAGGTCCGTCTGCCGATATGCGCCAATACTGCTGGCGCGTGTGGATCGGCCGCGACATCGAGCTCTCTCCCCGCCCGCGCGGCTTTCACCTGATCACCGGTGAGCTACTCGGAGCGCTGCCCGAGCTGAGCCAGCTGGCCGTCGGCCTGCTTCACGTCCAGATCCTTCATACGTCGGCGTCGCTGACGCTGAACGAGAACGCCAGTCCGGATGTCCGCGCCGACTTCGAGTCGTGGTTCAACCGTGCCGTCCCCGAGGACGCTCCCTACTGGCGCCACACACTCGAGGGGCCTGACGACATGCCCGCCCACATCAATGCCTCGCTGCTCGGCCCGTCGCTCACCGTCCCGGTCCGCGACGGCCGACCGGTACTCGGCACCTGGCAGGGCGTCTACCTCTGCGAGCACCGCGACAACGGCGGACCGCGGTCGCTCGTCCTGACGCTCTGGGGCGAATAGAGGCATTTCGACTCTGGTGATCGGTCGCCCGCTGTGCGAACGTATGTTCGCATGCGTTGGGATCGGCTCAGCTTGGAGGACGAGACGACGCGGCAGCTCCCCGGCTACCGCGAGCCCGCGGCCGTCCGCACCTTCGACGCTCCCGAGGCGATGGACATCCGCTTCTACGAGGTCCGCTCGAAGTCCGTCTTGAACAAGGTCCCGGAGGCATCCCGGATGCCGTTCCGCTGGACCGTCAATCCATATCGCGGTTGCACCCACGCCTGCGTCTACTGCTTCGCCCGGCCGACGCACAAGTACCTCGACCTCTCGCCGGGACGCGACTTCGAGCGCGAGATCGTCGTGAAGGTCAACGCGCCGGAGGCACTGCGGGCGCAACTGTCGCGACCGTCTTGGAACCACGAGCACGTCGCGCTCGGAACCAACACCGACCCCTACCAGTGGGTCGAGGGCCGCTATCGCCTGATGCCCGGCATCTGGGAGGCGCTGCGCGACAGCGGGACTCCCTGCTCGGTGTTGACGAAGTCGCCGCTACTGCTGCGCGACGCCGAGCTGCTGAAGGAACTCGCCGATCGCGTCGGCTTCACCGCAAGCCTGTCGGTGCCGACGCTCGACGAGCGGGCGTGGCGGGCCACCGAGCCGCACACCCCTCACCCGCGGGCGCGGCTCGAGGCGGTCGCAGAGCTGAACCGCGTCGGCGTGCCGACAGGCGTCCTGATCGCACCGCTGATGCCGGGCGTCAACGATGCTCCCGAGCAGGTCGAGCGAATCCTCGAGCTGGCCGCCGAGGCGGGCGCCACGAGCATCGGTGGGCTCTGCCTGCACCTGCGTGGCGAGGTGCGGGGGATCTTCCTCGACTGGCTGCGCGGCTACCGGCCGGATCTCCTGCCGCGCTACGAGGAGCTCTACGCGGGCCGCGCCTACGCGCCGAAGGCCGAGCGCGAGCGGATCGCGCGACTTGCCCGAGCGCCTGGTAGGGGCAACTGGCGCAAGGCGTTCCGGGGTGGCGCCCCGGATCCGCCGTCGGAAGCGCTGCCGCCACCCGAGCAGCCCTCACTGTTCTGAGCAGCGCGCGACGCTAGTCGCCGCGGCCGACAGCCTCGAACTCGCCCGTCTCCACCTCGCGCTCGATCTCATGCTCGATCTCGGCCTCGCTGAGCTGCGACTCACGGCGCAGCTGACGCTCGCGGAAGCGGCGGAACTTCAGGATCTCGAGCACGAAGACGAGGTAGACGCTGGCGGCGACGGCGATGACGCCGAAGAGAGCCAGCAGCGCGACCCAGCCAGCATTGAAGCTGCCGTCGTCGTCGGAGTACGGGATGAAGCGCATCGCGAGCGCCAGCGCGGCGAGCGAGAGGGTCCAGGCGTAGAGGTAGAGCACCGTCCGCCGCTGCGAGAAGCCGATCGCCGCGAAGCGGTGGTGGAAGTGCCAGGTGTCGGCGGAGTAGACCGGACGGCGGTACTTGATCCGCTTGGCGACGACGAACGTCGCGTCGGCGGCTGGGACCGCGAGGATCACCAACGGGAAGAACAACGCGACGACGGCCGCCGTCTTCAGCACGCCTTGGATCGCGACGCAGGCGAGCAACAGGCCGAGCAGGTTGGAGCCCGAGTCGCCCATGAAGACCGACGCGGGATGGAAGTTGTGGCGTAGGAAGCCGACCGCCGCCCCAGCGGTGGCCGCAGCCAAGATGGCGGGATCGACTCGGTCGAGCGACAGCGCGATGACGGCGAACGTCGCGGCCGCGATCGTGCAGACGCCGGCGGCGAGGCCGTCGACGCCGTCGGTGAAGTTGACGACGTTCATCACGGCGACGATCCCGACGAGCGTCAACGGGTAGCCCCAGGCGCCGAGGTCGAGCGGCTCGACGAACGGCAGCGTGATGTTCTCGACCCGGACGTCGCAGGCGACCGGGATGAGAGCAGCGGCAAACTGCCCCAGCAACTTGACGATCGGGTTCAGCCCACCGGGCTTCGCGTCGTCGACGGCGCCGACGAACGCGATCGCCACGGCGCCGGCGAGGATGCCGCGCATCTCCTGCGTGCCCGGCAGGAACAGCACGCCCGCGACCAGCACCCCGGCCAGGATCGCCAGTCCGCCGAGCCGCGGCATCGGCGAGTCGTGGAGGTCGCGCTCACGCGGCAGCGCGACGGCGCCGACCCGAACCGCCAGCCGCGCGGTCGTCGGCGTCAGCAGCAGCGCCACAGCCGCCGCGACGAGGAACGCCCAGAGCGCGTCGAGGTCGTTCATCTGTGCGGCAGCCTACTGGCACCTCAGGTCTGAGAGGCGAGGCTGGCAAGGAAGCAGGGAGCCGTGGCGGGCGCTAGCCCGCGAGGCTCCCGCCTGTGCCCCGAACGGGGTGATGACCGGCCGCCAGGCGACGCCTATCAGGCCTGAGGCAGTACCCAGAAGGCGATTACGGCGTACTGCAGCGCCGCGGCGATGATGACGAGCGCGTGAAAGACCTCGTGGTAGCCAAAGACGGCCGGCAGCGGGTCCGGGCGACGAAGCGCGTAGGTGACGGCGCCGAGCGTGTAGAGGATGCCGCCCGTGGCGACGAGGATCGAAGCGGTGACTCCGACCTGACCGATCAGGTCCGGTGTCACCGCGACCGCGACCCAGCCGAGTCCGACGTAGATGACCGCCGCGAGCCACTTCGGGGCGTCGATCCAGAGCAGCTTCAACAGGATGCCACCGACGGCTCCGCTCCAGATGACCGCGAGCACGACGTCCGCCAGCGAGCCGTGGAGGACGAGCAGCGCGAACGGCGTGTAGGTCCCGGCGATCAGCAGGAAGATCGCCGAGTGATCGAGCCGGCGCATCCAGCGGCGCGCGCCGTCGGTGCGCCAGGTGACGCGGTGGTAGAGCGCGCTGGTGCCGAACAGCAGCGTGACGCAAGCTGCGTAGATCGCCGCGGCGAGCGTGGCCTTGCCGGGCGGAGCCGTGATGACGAGCGGGATGCCGAGCGCGAGCGAGATGAAGAACGCCCACTGGTGGGACACCCCGCGCAACCGCGGACGGTTGCGGATCGCCTGCTCGATGTCCCGCTTGGTCTGGTCGAGATCGAGCCTGGGAGCTGCCTCGGTCATGCCACTCAGCCTAGACGGCAGCGACAGACTTGGCCAGCTCTGGGTAGAGCGGGTAGCGCTCGGCCAGCGCGCGGGTGCGCTCGGACAGCTCCGTGCGCACGGCATCGGTGAAGTCACCGGTCAGCGCGGTGGCGACGATCTTGCCGATCTCGTGGAAGTCCTCGACCTGGAGGCCGCGGGTGGCGAGCGCCGGCGTTCCGATCCGCAGGCCCGACGAGACCGCCGGCGGACGCGGGTCGTTCGGGACGCTGTTGCGGTTGACGGTGATGCCGATCGCGTGCAGCCGGTCCTCGCCCTGCTGACCGTCGAGCTCCGAGTCGCGCAGATCGACCAGAACGAGATGGACGTCGGTGCCACCGGTCAAGACGTCGACGCCCGCGCCGGTCAGCTCCTCGGCGATCGCCGCCGCCCCAGCCCGGGTCCGGCGCTGACGCTCGCGGAACAGCTCCGACTGTGCGACCTTCATCGCGACCGCCTTGGCCGCCACGACGTGCATCAGCGGCCCGCCCTGCTGTCCGGGGAACACGGCCGAGTCGATCTTCTTGGCGTGCTCCTCCTTGGCCAGGATCATCCCCGAGCGCGGTCCGCCGAGCGTCTTGTGGACGGTCGTCGTGACGACGTCGGCGTGCGGCACCGGGCTGGGATGCTCGTCGGCCGCGACGAGACCGGCGAAGTGCGCCATGTCGACCATCAGGTAGGCGCCGATCGAGTCGGCGATCTCACGGAAGCGAGCGAAGTCGAGCTGGCGCGGGTAGGCCGACCAGCCGGCGAGGATCAGCTTCGGTCGGAACTCCTGGGCGAGCCGCTCGAGCACGTCCATGTCGACGCGCGAGTCGTTGTCCGAAACGCCGTAGGCGACGATGTCGTAGAGGCGGCCGGAGAAGTTGATCTTCATCCCGTGCGTGAGATGGCCACCGTGGTCGAGCTTCATCCCGAGGATCCGGTCGCCCGCCTGCAGTAGCGCGTGGAAGGCGGCAGCGTTGGCCTGCGCGCCGGCATGCGGCTGGACGTTGACGTGCTCGGCCCCGAAGAGCTGCTTGGCGCGAGCGATCGCAAGCTCCTCGGCGACGTCGACGTATTCGCAGCCGCCGTAGTAGCGCTTGCCCGGGTAGCCCTCGGCGTACTTGTTCGTCAGGACCGACCCCTGGCAGTCGAGCACCGCCTGCGGGACGAAGTTCTCGGAGGCGATCATCTCGAGCGTCGTCTCCTGACGACGGAGCTCGTCCTCGAGCACCTGGGCGATCTCGGGATCGACCTCGGAGACGGGCTTGGCGAAGTAGTCCGGGCTCAAATCAGTCACGCCGGCCACGGTACCAGCGGCGTCCCGTCGGCCACCGCCAGCGGGCCCCGATTTCCGCTCTGAGCGGCCTTCCACGAATCCGTTGGAGCTTTGTACGGGCCAGGACCCCTACAAACCTTCGCTGAGCAGTCTCCGGAGGGCGTCGGCGGGCAGCGCACCCTCGCGCAGCAGCTCGTACCTGCCTCCGGTCTCGTAGCCAGACAGATCGACCACGGTCGAGGGCGTGCCCGGTAGCTCGCCGCCGTCGAGAACGAGATCGGCTGCCGCGCGCAGTTGCTCGGGAACGTCGATGAGGCGGCGCGGATCCTGGCCGCCATGGAGGTTGGCGCTCGACTGCAGCACGGGACGACCGACAGCGGCGAGCAACGCGAGCGAACCCGTCAGGTCGGGCACGCGAATGCCCAGCCGGTCGGGTCGGTCGCCGCAGGCGAGCGGAAAGCGGTGCGCCGGATTCGGCAGCACCAGCGTCACCGGCCCTGGGAGCAGCCGCTCGACCGCGGCACGCGTAGCTGGGCCGAGGTCGCCAAGCGCGACCAGCGCCGGGGCCAGCGAGAAGAACATGATGCCGCTCGGCTGGGCCGGATCGCGCCGCTTGAGTTCGTTGAGCTGGCGGACGGCTGCCGCGTGCTCCGGGTCGACGGCGAACCCATAGACGGTGTCAGCAGGGAAGATCGCGATCCCCCCATCCACGACGCAGCGCTCGAACGCTCCGGCGTCGCTCGCCGTCAGGCCGGGTGCCGCTGGCTCACCCGTCATCGCGCACTTCCGATCGTCACCCGCTCGTGGCCGGCGAGGTCGCAGCGCGTCGCCGCGCCGTCGAGCAGCGCCCGTACGACAGCGCCTTGCTCGGAACCGTGCTCGAGCGCCAGCCGCAAGCCGCTCGGCGCCTGCGCGACAAGCGCGCGAATCGCGTCGAGCCCGTCCTCGCCCGATGTAAGAGCGCCGCGCGGCTCGTAGCGCGTGATCTCCGGCGCCAGGCTTCCCCACTCGTCGTCACGCACATACGGCAGGTTGGCGAGCACGAGGTCGTAGTCGCCGGACGGCAGGCCATCCGCGACGGTGGGCTCCAGCGGCAAGCCGAGGCGTGCGGCGTTGGCCTGCGCGCCGGCAACGGCGTCGGGCGACAGGTCCGAAGCGGTCACGTGCAGGTCGGGACGCTCATCTAGCAACGCGAGCGCGACTGCTCCGCTACCCGTTCCGACCTCGTGGACGACGGCGCCGTTCGCCAACTCCAGCGCGACCTCGACGAGCAGCTCGGTCTCGGGTCGCGGGATCAGGACCCGCGAATCAACGGCCAGCTCAATCCGCCGGAAGCCGCGTCGGCCGAGGATGTAGGCAACCGGCTCGCGCGCAACGCGGCGCCGAATCCGCTCGCCGATCTCGCGCGCCGCGGCTGGTGGCACCGCCAATGTTGGATCGGCGACCAACACTCCGCGATCGACGCCGAGCGCGTCGGCGATCAGCACCTCGGCGTCGAGCCGTGGCGTGTCGCAGCCGGCCGCCGTGAGCGCGTCGACGGCCGCGCCGACCGCGTCGCGCGCCGTCATCGACGTCGCCGGCATCAGCTCTCGACGAGCGAGCTGGCCTCGAGTCGCTGGCGCTTCTCCTCGGCCTCGAGCGCCGCGGTGAAGTCGTCGAGCTCGCCGGCGAGGATCCGCTGGACCTCGCCCTTGGTCAACTTGACACGGTGGTCGGTGACGCGGTCCTGCGGGAAGTTGTAGGTGCGGATCTTCTCGGAGCGCTCGCCGGTGCCGACCTGCGAGCGGCGGCTCTCGGCGAGCTCCGCCTGCTGGGCGGCGAGCTCGCGCTCGTAGAGGCGCGCGCGCAGCACGCGCATCGCCCGCTCACGGTTCTGCAGCTGCGACTTCTCGTCCTGCATCGACACGACGACGCCGGTCGGCTTGTGGGTGATCCTCACCGCCGAGTCGGTCGTGTTGACCGACTGGCCGCCGGGACCAGAGGACCGGTAGACGTCGATCTGGAGGTCGCTCTGGTCGATCTGGACCTCGACGTCCTCAACCTCGGGCAACACGGCGACGGTCGCCGTCGAGGTGTGGATACGGCCCTGGGACTCGGTCTCTGGGACGCGCTGGACGCGGTGGGTCCCGCCCTCATGCTTGAAGACGCTGTAGGCGCCCTGGCCCTTGATCGCAAAGGTGTAGTCGCCATCGGCGACGTTCATCGTCTCCGGCGTGAACCCGAGACGCTCGGCGTAACGGGTCAGCATCCGGTAGAGGTCGCCAGCGAACAGGCCGGCCTCCTCGCCGCCGGTGCCGCCGCGGATCTCGACGATCACGTTCTTGTCGTCGTTGGGGTCAGGCTCGACCATCGCCAGCCGGATCTCCTCGTCGAGCGCGTTCAGCCGCTCGTCCGCGGTCTCGAGCATCGCGCGGATCTCTTGATCCTCGCCGTCCTCCGACAGCATCTCGCGCGCTCCAGCGGCATCCGAGGCCGCCGTCCGCCACTCGCGTGCCAGCTCAGCCGCCGGCTCGAGCGCGCTGTAAGCCCGCCCAACCTCGGCATAGCGCTCGCGATCCCCGATCACCTCGGGGTTCGACATCTGCTCCGAGAGCTCGGCGAAGCGGCTCTCGATCTGCTCGACCAGCTTCTCGATCACAGAGGGAAGGGTACGGCGTCGCTACGCGCCTACCTCCATGACGACGCGCTCGGCGTCGGTGATCTCGGCCGGGTTCTCGAACTGGAGGACGGCCTCGAGGGCAGCGATGGCGACGGCGAGCTGGGCGAGGTCGGGCTCACGGGTGGTCAGCAGCTGGAGCTTGAGACCGGGCCACATGAGGATGCGGGCCCAGCGCTTGGTGCGGTTGCGGCCGAACCACTTGATGACCTCGAAGGCGAGGCCGGCGACGATCGGGATGCCGACGACGCGCGAGATCAGTAGCCACTGCCAGTCGAGCTTGCCGAGCGGGGCGAAGACGAAGATGGCCACGATCATCACGATCAGTAGGAAGCTCGTGCCACAACGCGGGTGCAAGCGTGAGAAGCGCTGCGCGTTCTCCGGCGTCAGGTCGAGCCCGGCCTCGTAACAGGAGATCGTCTTGTGCTCGGCGCCGTGGTACTGGAACACGCGCTGGAGGTCGCGCATCCGCGAGATCAGCCAGAGGTAGAGCAGGAAGATCGAGATCCGCACCAGCTTCTCGATCAACACGAATAGGAACGAGTTCGGGATCGAGTCCTTGAAGACGTTCGTCGCGAACGCCGGCAACAGGAAGAACAGGCCGACCGCGAACAGCAGCGCGAAGACGATCGTGCCCGCCCATGCGGCGCCGCCGATCTCCTGGTTCTCGCCCTGCTCGTCCGGCGGCAACTGGGCGTTGGCGGAGATGCCAAGCGCCTGGAAGCCGATCTTCAGCGACTCGTAGAGCGCGACCATTCCGCGCAGCACCGGCAGCCGGGCCCAGCGGTGGGTCTTCGCGTAGGAGACGAGCGGCTCGGTGACGACCTCGATCTCACCTGCAGCGCCCTCCGTCGCGTTCAGGCCGCCGGTCTCGAGCTGCTCCGTGGTCGGCTTGCGAACCGCGACCGCCCAGGTCGAGACACCGCGCATCATCACGCCCTCCAGCACGGCCTGACCTCCTACGGGCAGGTCACGCGGGGCCTCCAGCTTGCCGTTTGCGCTCACCGGGGGGATCGTAACTGGCACATCAAGGCCTGCCGACTAGTTAGCCGGACAGGCCGTGCTCACGGCGTTGTCACGCTCGGTAGTCTCGCGAATCGCGTCATGGGGATCGATCCGTCCCTCGATTCGCGACGCGCATGCCGGCCCGACGAAAGTCACGCTGCGGCGCGTCCCACTGTTCAGCCGCCCGATTGTCCGCGTGTCGACCTCGGCGCCGTCGACGAGCAGCATCACCTCGACCCGTTGCGCGGTGACGCTGCCGGTATTGACGACCTTGACGGTGTAGCGACGGGTGTCGTCGGTCGGTCCCGGCTTGACCGCGATCGAGCTCCTGACCTTGAGGTTCGGCAACTTCCCCGGCTGGCGGCAAACCGGCGACTGCTCGCTCTCACGCCGGACGACTGCACCGTCGGCAGACAGCCAGCGGAACTCGATCAGAGCCCGGTAGGCGGTGCCCTTCTGCAATGCCACGACCCGCTGTCGGTAGGCGAAACGCACGATGCCCGGTCGAGCCTCGCGCCAGACCCCGATGCCGGGTGCGTCGAGGCCGACCCAGTCGCCGCGCCCGACCCGCTCGGAGAGCGCGAAACGCATCTGCATCCGCGGCGGGATGTCGCTCCCGCGAAGTTGCGTCATCTCACCGCGGAACGTCGCGCGGCGATCCTTGGCCTGCTTGCCGTGGGTGCACTCGATCAGCTCAGCCGAGCTGTGGTCCGCCTTTGGCGCCGCGGCATGCCCGTTGTCGTCAGGCGCGACCAGCAGCGCCAGCGCCACGACGGCAGCGGCCACAGCGGCGAAGATTGGGGTGCGACTAGTCACAGGCCAATGAACAGCCCGCGCGAAGCCGAGTTGCGGTCGAGCCGGAGCTCAGGCTGCGCCGGCACGGCCGCGTGCCTGACGGCGACGGAAGCGCTCGACGCGGCCACCGGTGTCGATCAGCTTCTGCTTACCCGTGTAGAACGGGTGGCAGTTCGAGCAGACCTCGACGTTGAGGTCGGCCTTGGTCGATCGAGTCGTGAAGTCGTTGCCGCAGGTGCAACGAACGTGGGCCTCGGCGTAGTGGGGATGAATATCGGTCTTCATGAGCGACGAACCAGTCTAGCGGGGTCCAGCTTCCGCGCGCCTGCCGGCGAACCAGTCGCGCATCCGCGCCCACCACGTGCGCGGCCGGCCGAAGCGGGCTGGGGGCGGTTGCTTGGCGCGGACGAGCGCAATCCAGTCGTCGAGTGGGAGATCGCCATCGATCAAGCGTGCAAGCGCCGAGGTCACCGGCGCATCGAGGCCGGCCCGCTCGATCGCGCGCGCCAGCAGCCGCACCGTCTCGAGCGCCTCGACCGCCTGGCCGAGACGAGCGGGGATCTCCGCTGTCGGCGTCCCGGCCGCGAGCAGCTCGCCGGCGCTGCGGTTGCGCGAGGTCGGGGCGAGCGTCGTGGCCACGAGATCGCCAGTGCCACCGCGCCCGACGAAGGTACGCGCCGACCCGCCCCACAGCTCCGCCAGCGACAACACCTCGAGGAAGATGTCGGCGGCAGCCATGCCCGCGGCGTTGAGTCCCTGCGACTGGGTCGCACCGACGGCGACCGCGGCAGCGTTCTTGGCCACGCCCGCGAGCTCGACGCCGACCGGATCGTTGGATGCCTCACATACGACGCCGGCACGCTGGAAGAGCTCTGCCACCCGAGTGGCGAGCTGCTCCGAATGCGAGGCGCAGACGAGCCCGGCGCCGCTCTCGACCATCTCGCGCGCATGCGCGGGCCCGCCGACACAGGCGGTTCGCTCAGCCCCAAACGCGCGCTCGAGAGCCGCCGTCGGCGGCGTGCCGTCGGGCGGCACCAGCCCCTTGGCGAGCGAGACCATCCCAGCCTGTGGCGACACGCCGAGCCGTTCGATCTCGGCGATCGCGTCCCCCAGCCCCTTCGACGGGACCGCCAGGAAGACGAGGTCGGGACGGCGGAACTGATCGTCGCGAGCGCCGAAGGCACGCACCTTCAACGCGGCAGGCAGCTCCACGCCCGGCAGGTAGCGCTTGTTCTCGCGCGTCTCGGCGAGCGCATGCGCTTGCTCCTCGGTCCGGCAGAGCAGCGTGGTGCGCACACCGGCGCGCTCGAGCAGCAGCGCTATGGCGGTGCCGAACGAGCCGGCGCCCACGACGGACGCACGGCGGACGTTCGAGCTCTGCTGGCGACGACTGGAGGCGATAAGCCCGGGACGCTACCTGGCGGCCGGGCTCAGGTGTTCTGGTAGAGCGGCCCGTCGCCGCCCTCGGGCGTCGTGAGTCGGCCGCCCTTGGCCGTGATGGCGCCGCACTGGACGCAGTTCGTGTAGTTGACGATCACGTCGACGTTGCCCTCCTCGGGCGCGTCGTCGGGAATCTCGTACACGCCCGCCGGGCACATCCACTTCCAGGTCTCGGCCACCTCGCGCGGCACGTCGGTTTGGACGCGGATGTGGTTCGGCGCGTCGTCGCGCGTCGCGTTGCCGGTGATGAAGACGCTCGACAGCTTGTCGAAGATGTACTTGCCATCCGGCTTCGGGTACTTCTGCGACGTCTTGCCGATGAACATCTCGCGCTCGTCCTGGCGGTGCCAGGGCAGGCGGACCGGGATCTTGCCCTTGGTCGCGATGAACAGGTTGACGAGCGGACCGCCGATGAAGAAGCCCTTCGAGAACGGCTGGCGCGTGTTGCGAACCTCCCACAGCTCCTTGCCGGTGACCGACTCCTCGATCGCCGTCTCGTAGGAGGAGAAGTCGTTGCTGTCGTTCTTCAGCGATTCGTAGATCGCCTCGGCGGCAAGGATGCCCGAGTTGATGCTGTGGTGGACGCCCTTCAGCGAGACGGTGTCGACCATGCCGCCGGCGTCGCCGACCAACACGGCGCCGGGCATCGTGAGCTTCGGCATCGACCAGTAGCCGCCGCCCGGCAGCGCCTTGGCGCCCCAGCCGACGCGCTCGCCGCCCTCGAGGATCTTCTTGACCAGCGGGTGCATCTTGAAGGTCTGCAGCAGGTCGTGAGCGGAAGTCGTGGCGTCGGCGTACTCGAGGTCGATCACGAAGCCGATCGAGACGAGGTCGTCGCCGGTCTTCTCGTCCTTCATCGGGTAGATCCAGGTGCCGCCGACCTGGCCGTACTTGGCCGAGGTGCTGACCGGCCACGGGCCGATCGTGTGGATCACACGGTCGAGGGGCTTGGCGACCTTCCAGACCTCCTTGACGCCGAGCTCCCAGGTCTGGGGCTCGCGGCCCTCACCAAGGTCGAACTCGCGGATCGCGGGACCGGTCAGGTGGCCCCAACAGCCCTCGGCGAGCACGGTCGCCTTGGCCTTGATGTCGGTGCCGGGCTCGAAGTTGCCGAGCGGCTCGCCGTCCTTGCCGCGGCCCTTGTCGCCCGACCGGACGCCGACGACCTTGCCGTCCTCGACGACCAGCTGGGTCGCCGCGGTCTCGGTCAGCAGGTAGGCGCCGTTCTCCTCGGCGATTCGCTGCTGGTAGCGGGCGAGCGCCGACACGGAGATGACCTCGGCGCCGTGGTTCTTGAACGGCGGCGGCGTCGGGATCCGCAGCGAGCGCTTGGAGGTCGGCGTCATGTAGACCGCCTCCTTGGTGACCTCGCCGAAGGCGAAGCCCTCCTTGCGCCAATCCTCGCGCGTCATGTCCGGGAACAGCTGCTGCAGCGGCCCGGGGCGCATTACGGCCCCGGACAGGTTGTGCCCGCCGCAGGTCTTGGCTTTCTCGATCACCGCGACCGGCACCTCGCCGAGCTTCTCCATCGTCTCGGGGTCGTCGCCGAGCAGCTGGAGCAGCCGGTTCGCGCATGCGAGCCCAGCCGTTCCGCCGCCGACGATCGCGACGCCGATCTCGATGATCTCGTCCTCACCGTCGAGCCCACGCTTGATGAACTCGTCGGGGGAGTCGACGGGAGGTGGGTAGGCCGCCGGAGCGACCTTCCCGTTGCCGTTCGCGGAAGACATCGATCTAGCCCTTCTTCGCCTTGATCGCCTCGGTCAGCTTCGGCAGGATCGCGTTGAGATCGCCGACGATGCCGAGGTCGCAGAACTCGAAGATCGGGGCGTTCGCGTCCTTGTTGATCGCCACGATGTTCTCCGAGGCCTGCATGCCGACCTTGTGCTGGATCGCGCCCGAGATACCGGCCGCGAGGTACAGCTTCGGCGCGACGGTCTTACCCGTCTGGCCGATCTGCGCGGCGTAGGGGTACCAGCCGGCGTCGACCACCGCGCGGGTAGCCGCGACGGCGCCGCCAAGGGCGCCGGCAAGGTCCTCGCAGAGCTGGAAGCCCTCGGCCTTGCCGAGACCGCGGCCACCGGCCACGAGCAACTCGGCATCCTCGATGTTCACGTCGGCGCCACGCTGCTCGCCGCGCTGAATCATCACGGCCTGGCCGGAGTGCTCCTCGAAAGCGACATCGACGTCGACGACATCAGCCGCTCCGCCACCGTTCTCGACGATGTCGAACGCGTTGAGGCGACCGATGATGATGCCCGGCTCGCCGACGTAGTCGACGTCGACGATCGCGGAGTCCTGGAGGATCGGACGCTCGGCGACGAGCTTGCCGCCCTGCGCCTTGACCGCCGTGACCTCCATCGTGACGCCGGCGTCGAGGCGCGCGGTCAGACCGGCGCCGATCTCGAAGCCGAGCAGTCCGCCGCCGAACAGGGCGTAGCCGTGACCGTTGTCGGCGATGATCTTCGCCATCGCGTCGACCACCGGCTGCGCGAGGCCCTCGGGCCCCTGCACGCGGAAGACCTTTGCCGCACCATGGGCGCCGAGCGAGCCGGCGAGGTCGTCGGTGAGGCCGTCGCCGCCGAGGACGAGCGCGTGGCACTCGCCGCCGATCTCGCCCGCGAGGCGCGCGGCCTCGCTGACGGCGCCGAGCGAGTTCTTGTTGAACGCGCCCTCGTAGTGGAGCGCGTAGACCAGGATGTCGGTCACGACAACAGCTTCCTTTCGTCCAGCCACGCGAGGATCTTCTCGACCGTCTCGTTCGTGTCCTCGTCCTCGATGATCGTCCCTGCGGCCTTCTGCTGCGGCGTCTTGAACGCCCCGCAGTACACGCGCGAGCCCTCGACGCCGACGCGGTCGGCCTCGATCCCCACGTCGCCGATCGCGAGCGTGTCGAGCTGCTTCTTCTTCGCGCCCATGATCGCCTTCAGCGACGGGTAGCGCGGCTCGTTGATCGCGTCGCCGACCGAGATGACGGCCGGGAGCTCGACCTCGACGGTGTCGTAGCCGTACTCGGCCTGGCGCTCGCAGCGGAGCTTGCCGTCGGCGAGGTCCATCTTGATGACCTGCGTGAGCGACGGCATCTTGAGG
>JBIOUS010000075.1:0-10313 GCA_044867325.1 Thermoleophilaceae bacterium
GCAAGTGGACATCAGCCAGGTCTTGCGGCCGGCCGGCGGCGCGTTTCATCTTCAGCAGGTCGTCCCGGTGGGCGATCGGGACCGTGAGGTCGCCGAGAGGGGTCTCGTGGGCGCGGGCGCGCATCTCTTCGAAGGGCCCAAGGTGGGCGGGAAGGGTGAAGACGTCGAGCTGCCCGTGGACGGTGATGAGATGCCATTGGTCGCTCGAGCCGATCAGGGCCGCGCTGGGTGGGGAGGTTGAGCGCTGCCCGTCGGGGCCGAGGATCCGTGCGTCCAGGTCGAGCAGCGCGGCGGCCAGGCATGTGCGGTTCTCGGCCGACGTTGCGATCGCGATGTCGAGGTCCTGGGTCAGGCGCTGGCCGCCGTGCGCCTGGACGGCGATTCCTCCGACCGTGACGTACTCCACGTCGTGGCGGGCGAGCGCGGCGAATAGCTCGCGGGCATCGAAGCGGGCCTCGTCGCTCATTCGGTGGTCAACGACGGTTGGCGCGCTCGGCGGCCGCTACACCGGCGCGCAGTTCAGCCGCAACCGTGTTCCAGCTGAGCGCGACTTCGAGCCGCTCCGACATCGGCCGCCGACGGGCGGCCAGCACGGCGGCTCGGTCGGCCGTCGGATTCCGTATCGCGTGTTTCCCGTCGTGCTTGTTCGCCGAACGCTCCACTCGCCCAGAGTAGCCCTTGACGACGCCAACGTCGAGCCAGTCAGGCCTTTGCGGCTCCCGCCCGCCGCGGCGCTCGGCTGAGCTCACGCTCGGCCGCCTCGCGGCCCTCGAACGGGAGGACCAGCGCGTACATCAGCTCGGGCAACATCGCCGGCAGCTGCTCGGCCCGGCCGGCGACGATCTCCTGGTAGAGCACCTCGCCGAGCCCGCCGACCATGCTCATGCCCAGCGCGCGCGGGGTGGTGGCGCCGGCGTCGGTCACGTCGCCGCCGCGCCCCAGCTCGAGGATCGCCTCCAGTTCGCGCATCGCCGCGTTGCGCGCCTCGGCGGCGTGCGGCCCGGCGGCCAGCACGTCGACGAAGCACAGCCGCGCGACCGCCGGGTCGTAGGCGAGCGCCGTCAGCAGCGCGGTGACCCCTGCTCGCAGCGCCGGAACCCACTCGTCCTGCGCGTCGAACGCGTCGCGCGTCACCGCCTGCAGTCGCCCCATCTGCTCGCCGTAGATCGCCAGGAAGCAGTCCTCCTTGTCGGTGAACTGCGCATAGAACGTCTTGCGCGACACCCCCGCCCGCTTGATCACGTCGGCCACGCTCGCGTCCGAGTACCCATGCTTGGCGATCGACTCCCTCATCGCCTCGAGGATCCGCCCCCGCTGCGACTCCGCCACCTCCTCGGGACTCAGCCCATGGTGCCCGCCCGGAATCTGATCCGGCCGCCGCCGTCCAGCAGTCCGCGACCGCTCAGCGGCCATGACCGCCGGCTCCTGAGACCACGACTGTTTCCAGAAACTCCAAGTACCACGACTCTAGCCCCTCCTGAGCCGGAAATCCAGTCCACGGGGCGTTTCCGGAGCTGGGTGCGGGCATGCGACCAGGGCGCTTCAGCATCCCTTGCACGACTGATAGACGCCTATAAACGCCTCTGTCGATGGCATTGACGCGCGGATTTGGCTTGTAATAAGGGGCCGGAGCGGGTTACGAGGTTCTCTCTTGACAGGCTAGAAACAAGAGGTTTATGGTGTTTCGCAGGGAGCAAGGACTCGCGCGGCGCCACCCGGCGCTCGCTCGGGTACGCCGGGCAACGAGGAGAGGATCACCACAGATGAGGCGTGTTCGCAGCTATGTCCAGTGGCCGACTAAGGGGTCGTCGTTCGCCGCCTCGGCTTGCGGAGCGCTGAGCGCGATCGCGCTTGCCGGGCTGGCGTTCGGCGCTGTCTCGGCTTCGGCGTCGGTCGACGTCACGCTGACGGGCACGGGCGCGGGCACGATCGCCGGCAATACGGGCAGCCCCCAGATCGCCTGCTCGCGCAGTGGAGGTGTGACCAGTGGCACGTGCTCGAACAATCCGCCGATCGACTTCGCGACGCCGACCGTGTTGACGGTCACCCCGGCGCCGGGTTCCGGGTTCGTCGGCTGGACGGTCTCTGGTGGCGGCTGCACCGGTTCGGTCAGGTCCTGCTCGCTCGATACGCACTTTGGCGTCAACTATGCGCTGACGGCCAGGTTCGAGCCTTTGCCCGAGTCGCCTAACGCCGAGACCGAGCCGGCGACGGATGTCACCTACTGGGGGGCAACGGTCAACGGGCTGCTCAATCCCAACAGCGCGAACTTCGGCATCTCCGACTGCGCCTTCGAGTACGGCGAGACCGCCGACTACGGTGAGACCGCGGATTGCGTCCCGGCCACGATCCCGGCCTCGACCAGCGACGTCGCGGTCAGCGCCGACATCGGCTACCTCGAGCCGAACACGACCTACCACTACCGGCTCGTCGCCGGCAACGCCGGCGGCTCGGACACCGGAGCCGACCGCACCTTCACGACAGCCGTGGCGCCGCCCGACGACTGCGACAACGCGGACATCCGCGCGCAGCAGCCGACTGGCGTCCAGTTCCTGCCCGACTGCATGGCCTACGAGTGGGTCAGCAACGGGAATAGCTGGGGCGGCGGGATCTCTTCCACGGGTGTGTCGGCGGTCGAGGGCAGCGGCGGCCGTGCCCTGTTCTATGCGCAATCGTTCGGGGAGCCCGAGAGCCAGCCGAGTTGGGTCAACCCGCAGACGGCCAGTCGCGGCCCGGGGAGGTGGACCGTCCGAACGATGACGCCGGCCCCCGATCGAATTGGCAACAGCGAGTCGGGCACGAACTACCGAACCTCTCAGGACCTGGCGGCCATAGTCTGGCCTACCGCGACGCACGATCAGCGGCTGCGCAACCAGACCGCTTGGGAGTTGACCGATCTCGAGGGTGGTCATACACCTCTTACCGGGCTCTTGGACCCGATCGACTGGGGTGGCGCAGGAGGGTCTGAGGGCAATATCTACTTGATCGCCGGCGCGGCGCCTGATCTGTCGACTGTCGCGTTCTTTCACCGGCAGGATACCGGCGGAGTAGTCAAGCTCTTCCCTGACGAGCCCTTGCCGGTTGTAGGTACAGGTATTGCGAGCCACCTCTACTCCATTTCTAGTGTGCACAGCGATCACCCGGAGCTCGGTGTCGTAAATCGGGATACGAACCCTAGCCCCGGGGTTCCCGGTCCTGTGATTGGCGGGGTCTGCGGTGCGGGCCTCGGCGCCAGTTTTCGGCTGAGCGAGGCAGGCGCGTCCATGCGCCGGGCGATCTCGAACGACGGGGCGAGCGTGTACTTCACGGCTGCGCCGGGAGCGGCGAACACCGGCTCGTGCTCGCTCGCGAGCGGACTGCGCATCTTCAGGCGGATCGACGACGAGACGACCGTGCCGGTATCCGCGTCACAGTGTGCCCGTGTAAGTCCCGTCTGCGCTGGCAGTGGAGACGACAAGTTCGAGTCGGCCTCCGCCGACGGCTCCGTCGTGGCATTCACGAGTCCGCGGCAGCTCACCGACTCAGATCTCGACACCACCTCCGATGCCTATATCTACGACGCCGACCCACCGGCTGGGCAGCCACATCTCGTTCAGGCTTCGGCCGGCGAGGCTGTCGGGGCCCACTCTGTCGGGGCGGGGGCGGTGGTCGCCGGGGTGGCGGACGTCTCCGAGGACGGAACCAGGCACTACTTCTTTGCCAGCGGGGCGCTGACTGGCCAGAATGCGCGAGGAGCGTCACCGGTCGCGGGGCAGCGCAATCTGTACGTCTTCGAGCGTGACGACGACCATCCCGCCGGTCGGCTGACCTTCGTCGTCACGGTCGCGGCTGGAGACGTATCGACGGTTGGAGATCTGAGCCTTCAGGTGCTCCCGTCGGGCACCGGTGACGGTGATGGTCATTTCCTCCTGTTCTTGTCGCGCACCTCCCTTGTTGTGGGTGATGATGACGCGGCGCGGGACATCTATCGATATGACGACCTCTCCGGCGGCCTGATCTGTCTCACATGCAGCGGAGACGGACCATTCGATGTCGAGATGACCTCTCTCTTGAAGTCCGATAACATTACCGATCCCGATCGAGCGGCCAGCGTTGCGAGCGCAGATGTGTCTGCCGTTGTATTCGTCACGACGGAGCGCCTAGTGCCGGAGGACCGGAACGTTCGGGACGATGTGTATGTATGGCGCGACGGCCAGCCTGTTCTCGTAAGCGGTGGAACGGGCACCCTCGGTATGCAAGGCAAATCAGGCATATCGCGGAACGGGGAGAACGTCTTCTTCACCACTCGGGCGCCACTGGTCGGGTCGGATGTCAACGGGCAGATGGACATGTACGTAGCTCGCGTCGCCGGCGGTTTCCCGGAAGATCCGGTTGCGGGGCCGGGCTGCGATCCATCGGGTCCCGGCTGCCAGGGTCCTGGCGTCGATCCGCTCGACGAAGTCATGAGGACCGCTAGGCCCACCGAGGCTGGCAACGCAGCCGAGGAAGGTCCGCGCAACGTGCTGGCCCTGCGGCAGATGTCGCGAGCGCAGCGTCAACGCGCGGCGCGTAGTGGAGTGGTTGCGCTGCGCGTCGGAACGCGACGAGCTGGGATCGTGAGGGTGCTCGCGCTGGCCCGCATCGGACGCCGGACGCGTAACGTCGCACGGAAGTCGGTACAGGTGCGCGAGCCTGGCGGGATGAACGTCAGGCTTCGTCTGAACCGCGGCGCCAAGAGGGTTCTGCGCTCGGGAACCGCGCTGCGACTCAGAATCGTAGTCCGCCAGTCCGGGGCGCGGGCACGAACCGCCAGCATCCTCCTCCCGGGAGCGAAGTCATGAGGCGGCCCGCTGCTGTCGAGCCGAGCATTACGACCATGGGTGCTGAGTACGAGGAGATGGATGCGATGATCGGGCAGATCCGAGGCAGGGCGTGGGGGCGCATGCTGATGGCTGTCGGGCTGGCGCTCGCGGTGATGCTGAGTTGTGGGCAGGCGGCTATGGCCGCCCCCACGTTCTCGGTGCAACTGACCCGAGACCAGTCGTCGATCACCAGAGGCGACCAGTACCTCTCCTACAAGGTGCGGGTCACCAACGTCGCCGGCGCCAATCCGGTCGTGGGCGCGACGCTGACCTGTGCCGCCAATAGCTGGGCGCCGGCGAGCGGCGCGCTGACGCCAAGTCTCAGGTACCAGTGGCTTCGGAATGGAGTGCCGATCGTCGGGGCGGTCAACCCGACCTACGTGCTCAGCGCGTCGAGCGCGACCACACCCGTCACTACAGCTGGCGATGCCGGTGCAGCCATTCAGTGTCAGGTATTCGGCGCCAACAGCTCGGCTACGACCACCGCTGTCTCCGCGCCGATAGTGACGGCGCCGGCGCCCGGCACCATCCCGCCGCGGCCGACCTCACCGACCGCCGCATCGTCCAGGCCGGTGGTCACCGGCACGGGGGCGGTGGTGGGCACCTCGACGCGCACCTGTGCGGTCCCCGCGGATTGGTCGGGAAGTCCGAGCTACGCCTTTCAGTGGCTGCGGAATGGCGTTGCGATCGATCCTTCCGAGTCCGCGGACGTGACGACGGCGACGCATACGATCCTCGCGGGAGACGTCAACAAGATCCTGCAGTGTCGTGTGATCGGAACCAATGCCGGCGGCGCGGCGGCCGGCATCTCGCTGAACAACGTCGTCGGAACGGTGACCAGTCCGCCCGCGAACGCCGTAGGCGCCACTCCGTCGCTGAGCAGCAGCGATTTCGCGGCTGGGACCATAACCGCGGCATTCTCATTCTCACCAGGCGTCAAGCTCGCTACCGGGTCGGGCTTCGGAGGCAACTCCTGGATTTGTCAGGCGCCGGCGGCGGCCTGCACGAGCACCACGAGCCTGGCCCCTGGCGCGACGAGCCTCGAGCTGGCGGTAGTCGCCTGGGTCGACCCGGACGTCGCGCCGGATGAGATCGTCGCTACTGTCGCGGTCTACGGCGGCGGAGCGCCTGGAAACGCGATCGCTCAGGATGCGATCACCCAGGGCGCGGCTCCCCCGTTCGGGATCACGAGCCTGCTCGTGGGCGCGTTCGACCAGCTCGGTGGCGACGACACGCAGGCTGGTGGCCATCCGTTTCGAGCCAGCAGCTCGGCTGCGTGGCCCTTCCACATAACTCCGGAGGACACGCTCCGTTCGAACGAGCATGTCCGCAACGTCGTCTTCGACCTTCCGCCCGGCGTCATCGGCAATCCGCTGGCTGCGACGCAATGCACGATCGAGGAGATCAAGGTCGCGCAATGTCCGGAGTCGGCGGCGGTCGGTGGCGTCGACGTCGATCTGGACAACACGTTGAGTCGCACGTTCACCAACGATCTGGCCGGCGAGCCGGTACCCCTATATCGGACGATCGCCGAGGCAGGATATCCCGCGTCATTCGCGTTTCGACCTGTCTCGGTCGCGACGCTGGCCTACGTGCTGCGGCCCAAGTTGCGTTCAAATGGCGACTACGGCGTCACGGTGATCTCGCCACAGGCGCCCCAGAAGCACGGCCTGGTCAGGATCAAGGACGCTACGCTGTGCGCCCACGGTGCCAGCACCCTGACAGGAGGCGGCCGCAGCGTGTTCGTCGGCTGCAAGTCATCTAGCGATCCGGCGGCTTTGGACGTGCCGTTTCTCTCCAGTCCGACGGAGTGCCTGGCCCAAGGCCCGGTGACCACGCTGCAGATCGATTCCTGGCAGCACCCGGCCGCGACTACTCCCGACGGATTCCCGGATCCCGGTGACGACAACTGGAAGCGTCGCAGCGTCGAGACGCCGCCGACGACCGGTTGCGACCAGGTGCCGTTCGACCCAGCCATGTCGGTTTCCGCGACGAGCGCCGCACGCGACTCGGCGTCCGGCCTGGACGTCGAGCTCGACGTCCCGCAGGACGGCCTTCTCGACCCTGAGGGGATCGCCACCGCTCATCTGAAGAAGACGGTGGTGGAGCTGCCCGAGGGCTTCTCGGTCAATCCGTCCGCCGCGACGGGTCTCGAGGGCTGCTCGGACGAGCAGATCGAGCTCGATCGCCTGACGGCCCCCAAGTGTCCCGACGCCTCGAAGCTGGGAACCGTCACGGTCACGACCCCGGTGGTCGACGAGCCGCTGGAGGGTGTGATGTTCCTCGCAACGCCCAAGTCGACGGACCCGACCTCGGGAGAGATGCTTCGGCTGTGGCTGTCGGTACGCAACGACAAGCTCGGCCTGTCGGCGAAGTTGCCGGGCTCGACCGTCGCGGATCCGCAGACGGGCCGGTTGACGGCGACGTTCGACAACAACCCGCGTGTTCCGTTCGATCATCTCGAGGTGCATCTGCGCGGTGGCGACAAGGGCGTTTTGGCGACGCCGCAATCTTGCGGCGCCAAGACCACCCAGACCACTCTCACCCCTTGGTCTGGTACGGGACCGGTCGACCGCCCGTCGGACACCAGCGTCGATGGCGACTGCGGCGAGAAGTTCGCTCCGAAGCTGTCGGCCGGCAGCTCCGACAACGGCGCTCGCGGCAAGGGCGGCACCTACAGCTTCAAGTTCTCGCGTGAGGATGGGGAGCAGTGGTTCAAGGGCTTGACCGCCGCGTTGCCGCAGGGGCTGCTGGCCAGCGTGAAGGACGTGCCGCTGTGCTCGAACGCCGCGGCTGACGCTGGCGCCTGCCCCGCCGACTCGAAGATCGGCATCGTCGACGCCAAGGCCGGCGCCGGAAACCCGTTCGTGTTGGAGCAGAAGGGCGAGGTGTTCCTCACCAAGGGCTACAAGGGCGGCGAGTACGGCCTCGCGGTCAAGATCCGCCCCGTCGCCGGCCCGTTCCGCGGCGACATGGAGCTCTCCCCGATCATCGTCCGCCAAGCGATCCACGTCGACCGCACGACCGCCCAAGTCACAGCCATCTCGGACCCGTTCCCGTTGATCCACCACGGCATCCCGCTCCGGGCGCGTGAGGTCAACGTGCTGGTCAACCGGGGCGGGTTCATGCTCAACCCCTCCGACTGCTCGGCCAAGCAAAGCGGCGCTGAGCTGCTGTCGGCGGAGGGCGCGACCTCGAACCTCACCGACCCGTTCCAGGTCTCAGGTTGCGCGGACCTGCCGTTCAAGCCGAAGCTCGCGCTGGCGCTGACCGGCAAGCGTCAGGTCACGACGGGCAAGCATCCCGGGATCAAGGCGACGGTCACCCAGGCCGGAACCAGCGAGGCCGGGATCGAGAAGGCCGTCGTGAGGCTGCCCAAGAGCCTCGCGTTGGACCCGAACAACGCCCAAGCGCTGTGCGAGTTCGAGGACGGCACGAAGCCCGATCTCGAGAACCACTGCCCGGCCGGTTCGATCGTCGGCAGGGCTCGGGCGAAGACGCCGCTGCTCGAGGACGACTTGGTCGGCAACGTCTACTTCGTCAAGAACGTCCGCACCGACCCCACCACGGGCAACCTGATCCGGACGCTGCCGATGATCATCGTCGCGCTGCGGGGCGAGATCGCGATCAACCTCCGCGGTGAGTCCGACACGACCAATAGCGGCAAGCTCGTCAACACGTTCGCCAACGTGCCCGACGCGCCGATCAGTCAGTTCAACCTCAATATCCAGGGCGGCAAGACAGGCATCATCGCCGTCACCAGGACCCGCAAGGCCAAGATCAACGTCTGCACAGGACGCCACATCGCGGAGACCGACATGGACGGCCACAACGGACGCCGGCACGACGTCGACGTCCGCATGAAGACCCCGTGCACCAAGAAGCAGACCAAGGCCGCCAAGCGTGCCGCGGCCAAGGCCAGGCGGGGCTAGTCGCTCACTCTCCTCGATCAGCTCGCCGCCCGCAATCCGGGCGGCGGGCCGTCGAGCTCGCGGGCGGCGCGCTCCGGCCCCAGGAACGGCACTGTCATCAGGTAGGTCAGTTCCGGGACGAGGCGGGGGAGGGTGGAGCCGGCGCCGGCGGCGATCTCCTGGCGGAGCATCTCGGCTAGGTCGCCGATGCGGCCCATCCGAAGCGAGTCGCCGAACGGCGAGTCGCCCACGGCGTCCGAAGGCGCCGCCTCGAACAGCGGGAGCAGGCCGCGCAGCGCCTCGCGCCGCCGAGCCGTCGTGATCGGCCCGGCGTCGAGGCCTTCGACGAAGCAGAGGCGGGCGACCGCGGGGTTGCCGGCGAGCGCCGCGCACAGCGCCGTCAGCGCGCCCCGCAGCCGTCGCGCCCACGGCGGGCCCTCCGCCTCGAAGGCGCTCAGGGTCACCTCGAGCAGGCGGTCCATCTCCTGGCCGTAGGCGACGGCGAAGCACTCGTCCTTGCCGTCGAACTGCTGGTAGAAGGTCTTGCGCGAGACGCCGGCGCGCGAGATCACGTCGGCGATCGACGTCTCGGCGTAGCCGCGCTCGGCGACGGCCTCGGCCATTCCGCTCAGCAGGCGGGCCCGCTGGGACTCCGCGACTGCCTCGGGAGCCAGGCCGTGACGGCCGCCCGGGATCTGTCCTAGACGCCGTGGCGCACGCTGCCCCTGTGTTCTACGGACGCCTGTACCCGTGGGTTTGTGAGAGCGCGGGACCGCGTCCTCGGCCGTCCCGCCAGAAACATGCTGGACTCGCTCGGCGGGGGTCACCGCGCCACCGCCACCAGCGGCGCCACCTGGGTCGCGACGATCTCGCTGGCCATGCCGCGCAGCGCCGCCGAGTCGCGCCGGTCGACCGGGAGGTAGATCAGCTCGTGCACGGCGCCGACCAGCGCCTGCGCGGACAGCCGGTCGAGCTTGTCATCGCCGCGCAGCTCGCTCAGCGCGTGCTGCACGAGCTGCGCCAGGCGCTCCATCACCGCGGCGCGCCGCTCGCGAGCTCGAGCTCCCGCGGCGAACACCTCCACCACGCACATCCGGGCCAGCTCCGGCTCTGAGGCGAAGAATTCGAGGAAGGCGTCCAGCGCGGCCTCGATTCGCCGCTCCGGCACGTCGCCGTCGAGGTAGGCGTCGGTCACCACGCGCAGCACGCGGCCCATCGCCTCGTCGTAGGCGGCCAGGAAGCAGTCCTCGCGGTCGTCGAAGAGCTCGTAGAAGGTGCGCCGCGAGACGCCGGCCTGGACCAGCACACGCTCCACGGTCGTCTCCTCGTAGCCCGCTGTGGCGATTACGTGGGTCATCGCCGTCGTGAGTCGCTCGCGCTGGACTCGCTGGACCTCGTCCTTCGGCACGCCCTGCGGTCCGGGCGCCAGTTTGACCGCCTGTCGCCTATCGCTCATGGAGCAACCATAGACCGTCTGTTCTCTCTTGACAACTAAGACACGCACGGTTTATGGAGGGCCACGATTCGGCAACCGCAGCCCACAACGCAGAAGCGCCCGCCG
>JBIOUS010000076.1:0-4994 GCA_044867325.1 Thermoleophilaceae bacterium
CGGTCGCGGTACTCGTAGATGATCTCGCGCTGCTGGTTCATCACGTCGTCGTACTCGAGGACGCGCTTGCGGATCAGGAAGTTCTGCTCCTCGACCTTCTTCTGGGCGCCCTCGATCTGCTTCGAGAGCATCCCCGCCTCGATCGGCTCCTCCTCGCCGTCCTCGCTGGTCGGGCCGAGGCGGTCGAGGATCCGGTAGATCCGGTCGCCAGCGAACAGCCGCACGAGATCGTCCTCGGCCGAGAGGTAGAAGCGCGATTCGCCGGGGTCGCCCTGACGGCCGGCGCGACCGCGCAGCTGATTGTCGATCCGGCGCGACTCGTGACGCTCGGTGCCCAGGATGAACAGCCCGCCGGCATCCATCACCTTCTGGCGGTTCTCGCTGACATCGGCCTCATGGCGCGGGAAGATCTCCTCCCAAGCCTTCTCGTACTCGGGTGTGCCGGGCTCGTACTTGCCGCGCAGCTCCAGCTCGCTGAGGTGCTCGGCGTTGCCGCCGAGCTTGATGTCAACGCCACGTCCCGCCATGTTGGTCGCGATCGTGACGGCGCCCGGACGGCCGGCCTCGGCGATGATCTCGCCCTCGCGCTCGGCGTACTCCGGCTTTGCGTTCAGCACCGCGTGCTTGATGCCGCGCTTGCTCAGCTCAGCCGACAGCAGCTCGGATACCTCGACCGAGATCGTTCCGACGAGCACCGGCTGGCCGTCGTCGTGGCGCTCCTGGATCGCACGCGCGACGGCGTTCCACTTGCCAGGTTTCGTCTTGTAGATCTTGTCGTTCTGATCCATCCGCGCCATCGGGCGGTTGGTCGGGATCTCGACGACCTGCAGCTCGTAGATCTTCATGAACTCGGTCGCCTCGGTGAGCGCGGTGCCGGTCATGCCTCCAAGCTTCTCGTAGCGGCGGAAGTAGTTCTGGTAGGTGATCGTGGCGACGGTCTGGTTCTCCTCCTGGATCGCCACGTTCTCCTTCGCCTCGACGGCCTGGTGCAGACCCTCGGACCAGCGCCGTCCCTCGAGGATGCGGCCGGTGAACTCGTCGATGATCTTGACCTCTTTGTCGATCACCTCGTAGTCGACGCCGCGCTTGTAGAGCGACTCGGCCTTCAGCGCCTGCTGGAGGTGGTTGACGAGGTGGCCGTTCTCGGCGCGGTAGAGGTTGTCGATGCCGAGGAACTTCTCGGACTTCTCGACACCGCGCTCGGTGATCGCGACGGTCTTGTGCTTCTCGTCGAACTCGAAGTCGAAGTCGGCGACGTAGGACTTCGACTTCGCCTCAAGGCCCTCCGGCTTCTCGCCCGACTCGAGCAGCGGCGCCAGCTTGGCGAACTTGTAATAGATGTCGGCGGCCTGCTCCGGCTGGCCGGAGATGATCAGCGGCGTGCGCGCCTCGTCGATCAGGATGTTGTCTACCTCGTCGACGATCGCGTAGCCATGGCCGCGCTGTGCCTTCTCCGCCATGTCGGTCGCGAGGTTGTCGCGCAGGTAGTCGAAGCCGAACTCGGAGTTGGTTCCGTAGGTGATGTCGGCCTCGTAGGCGGCACGCTTGTTGTCCCAGTCGCGCTCGTCGGACTGGAGGATTCCGAGCTTCAGGCCGAGCGCGTCGTAGATCGGCTTCATCCAGAGCGCGTCACGGCGGGCGAGGTAGTCGTTGACCGTGACGAGGTGGACGCCCTTGCCGAACGCCGGCTCGCCGTCGGCGTCGCGTGAGGTGAGCGCGTTGAGCACGACCGGCAGCGTCGCCGTCAGCGTCTTGCCCTCGCCGGTCTTCATCTCGGCGATCGAGCCGTCGTGCAGCACCATGCCGCCGATCAGCTGGACGTCGAAGTGGCGTTGGCCGAGCTGGCGCTTGGCTACCTCACGGGTGATCGCGAACGATTCGAACAGCAGCTCGTCGAGCGACTCGCCGGCGACCGCCCGCTCACGCAGGCGGTCGTAGCGCTCACGGATCTCCTCGTCGCTCTCGAGCTCGAGCTCGGGCTCGAAGTCGCCGATCCGGGCGACGTGCTTCTGGAACTGCTTGAACTTCTTTCCCTCGCCAACCCGCAGCGCTCGGTCGAGAATCGACATAGCGCCGAGCCTAGCAATGGGGATGTAGCTGGGCTACGCGAGTCTTGGTGAAGCCCTGTGCGCCTCCCTGCGCTTGCGGCGCTTCTCCCGGTGGCGCTTGACCTGGCGGGCGAGGTCCTCCGAGGCGAGGTTGACCGAGCGCGCCATGCTCTCCGACGCCTCACGTGCCCTCAAGGTCACACCCTTGAGATGCAAGGTCACCTCGACCACCTGGGACTGCTTGATCGAGGGGTTGCGTTCCTCGATCAACTCGACCTCCATGTCCGCGAGTGGAGATACCTGTCTGGCGATCTTGGCGAACTTCTTGTTCACCCGCTCTCTGAGCTCGTCGCCGACCGGTACGTTGCGCCCCTTCATTGCGATGCGCATGCGGCCTCCCTGGAAATGTGATGGAGATTGCTTCTGATCCTAGTGCCCAGGACGGCGGCTGCCAATGCTCCATCTGTCCAAATTTGCGGGATGTTCAGCGGCCGGGCGTAAGCGCGTATGCGACGGCCGCGACGTCGATGGCACCGTTGGCGTAGAGGGCATCGGCGCAGGCGGCGACGGTGCCGCCCGTCGTGACGACGTCGTCGATGAGCACCACCCGCTCGGGGATCGCTGCTCCGGGTCGGGCCCGAATCGAGCCCTCGAGCGCCAGTAGCCGCTCGCCGCGACCGCGACCGACCTGGCGCCCGCCGGGCGACTCGCGACGCCGAAGGCAGTCCGCCACCTGCATCCCGGTGCGGCGGCCGACCGCGACAGCCAGTCGTTGCGCCTGGTTGTAGCCCCTAGCTCGGGCGCGGGCGGGATGCAGCGGCACTGGCACCAGGCGAGCGGGTGGGCGAAGCAGCGCCGGCGCCGCGCCGGCGGCGATCTGGGCCGCCATCGACTCGGCCAGCCCGACCGCGCCGCGAAACTTCAGGCCGCCGACCAGCGCCCGCGCCGGACCGTCATAGGCAACGGGCGCCCAAACTTCGACACCTGCCAGCCGGACTGAGTGCCCGTCGAGCCAGCGCAGTTCGGCGCGGCAGGCCAGGCACAACGGCTCGCGCCGGCGCGTACGTGCTCGACATGCCCAGCACGCGGGCGGGACCAGTAAGTCGAGCAGCGCTTCGATCGGACCCATCGAACGATCGTCGCCCGCCCGGAGCGGTATGCGAGCTCCGCGGTGACACAATCGGGAGCGTGTTCGGCGACAACCTCGTGCTCGTCGGCGCGACCGACCCCCAGCTGCACTGGCTGTCCACCCCGGCCGTGCTGGCGCCGATCGGGCTGCTGGTGTTCGTCTACGTGCGCCGCTTCCGCGCGGCGCGGCGCGAGGAGGGCGGGCGCGGCGCCGGCTGGCCGCAGGCGCTCGCCTTCGCGGCGGGGATCTTCACGCTGCTGCTGGCGATGGCGTCGCCGATCGACGGTCTTGGCGAGGACTACCTCTTCTCCGCGCACATGGTTCAGCACGTGCTGCTCGGGGACATCGCCCCGGCGCTGCTGCTGCTCTCGTTGTCGCGCGTGATCATGCGGCCGGCGACGCGGCGGCTGCACAAGATCGAGCGCAGGCTCGGCCCGTTCGCCTCGCCTTGGACGGGTATCGCGCTGTGGCTGATCTTCATGTACGGCTGGCACATCCCGGCGCTCTACGACGCCGCGCTCGAGAACCCGTTCGTCCACCTGCTCGAGCACGTCACGTTCTTCACCGCCGGGGTGTGCGTCTGGTGGCCGCTGATCCAACCGGTGCCGATGCGCCGCCCGCTGAAGGGCTTTCAGACCGTCGGCTACATCGGCGGAGCGAAGTTCGGCCTCGCCGCGCTCGGCCTCTACCTAACCTGGTCCTCGACCGTCTTCTACCCGTATTACGAGACCGTTCCGCGAATCTGGGGCCTCAGCGCGATCGCCGACCAGAACGCCGGCGGCGCGATCATGATGGTCGAGCAGTCGATCACCTTTGTGATCGCGCTCGTCTTCCTCTTCTCGAAGATGCTGACGCAGTCCGAGGTCGATCAACAGCGCCAAGAGCGCTTGGACGATCGCGCCGCCGCGAGCGGCTAGGAGAGCGCGTCGAGCGGGCGCAGGCGGTCCATGATGCCGCTGCCGCCGTGGATCGCGCCGATCAGGATCTCGCCGGCGGCGACCTCGGTGCCCGGGAAGACGATCGTGTCGCGCAGCGCGGCGCCCGCGCCGATGCTCGCGCCGTCGCCGATCGCGACCGGGCCGATCAGCTTGACGTCGGCGCCGAACGTCACGCCGGCGCCGACCCAGACCGGTCCCTCGACGACCTCGACGCCGTCGAGGCTGCTGCCCTCGCCGACCGTCACTCCCTCCGCCACCCGCTTGCCGGTCACGCCGAGTCCGAGCGCGCCGTCGAGCGCGTCCCAGGTGCCCTGGCGGAGCTCGGCTAGTGAGCCGACGTCGTTCCAGTAGTCGTCGATCTCGTGGATGTAGAACGGCACGTCGTTCTCGAGCAGCGCCGGGAAGACGTCGTTGGCCCAGTCGACGAACGGGCGGTCGGGGAAGTAGTCGAAGATCTCCGGCGAGAAGCAGTAGATGCCGCAGTTGCCCAGATCGGACAGCGCCTCGGCCGGGTCGGGCTTCTCCTGGAAGCCCTCGACGCGGCCGTCCGAGCCGGTGACGATCACGCCGAACTCGCTGACGTTTGCCACTCGCTTCACCGCGAGCGTGGCGATGCCGTCGTTGGCCTCGTGTGCGCGCGCCAGCGCCTGGAGGTCCACGTCGGTGAGCGCGTCGCCGGCCATCACCACGAACGGCCCGCCGTCGGCCTCGAGGAAGTCGCGCACCGCCCGCACGCCTCCGGCGGTCCCGGTGAGCTCGGGCTCGTGCCGGAAGGTGAGGTCGACGCCGAGATGCGAGCCGTCGCCCAGAGGGCCCGAGATGGTCTCGGGAAACCAATGCAGGTTGGCGACGACCTCGCCGAAGCCCTGCCTCGCCAGC
>JBIOUS010000077.1:0-23212 GCA_044867325.1 Thermoleophilaceae bacterium
TTAAACGTTTAAACGCCTAGTCGATAAAATCGTATACACTCGGCGGGTGATCTTCGCGACACCCCCCATCGACGGCTCGCTAGAGCGCCGCCTCGACGAGCTCGCCCAGTTGCGCGAGCGACTGGGCAGCGAAGCAGCGCGATCCCTGCGCTGGATCGGCACCTTGAGACGCATGGTGAGAGCGGCGGCCGTCGAGAGCTCGACCTCGATCGAGGGCTTCTCGGTCGACCCGGAGGACGCGGTCGCGCTCGTCAGCGGCGACGCGCGGCCGAACGCCGACGACGAGAACCAGCTCGCCGTGGCGAGCTACGGCCGCGCGATGCGCCATGTCGCCGTCATGGCAGCCGACCCGCGCTTTCGCTGGTCGGAGCGGGTGCTGCTCGATCTCCACTTCGATGCCTGCGAGTTTCAGGGCGACAAGGATCCGGGCCTCTGGCGGGGCGGTCCGATCAGCGTCACCGGACCCAAAGGGCGGATCGCCTACCGCGGCCCTGACGCGGAGATGGTGCCCGACCTGATGGCCGAGGCCACCGAGTGGCTGGAGCGGGGCGACCTCTATGCACCGGCCGTGGTGCGCGCCGCCATGGCCCACCTTCACGTCGTCGCCATCCACCCCTTCCGCGACGGCAACGGCCGCGTCGCGCGGATCGCGCAGTCCTTGGTCCTCGCGCGCGATGGCCTGGTGTCATTCGAGTTCGCCTCGATCGAGGAGTACCTAGGCGAGCGAACCCAGGACTACTACGACGTGCTGGAGCGAACCCAGGGCGGCAGCTACAAGCCGGAGCGCAGCGCCCGCGAGTGGGTGGAGTTCTGCGTCGAGGCGCACCTCGACCAAGCCCAGCACCGGCTCGATCAGATCGCCGCCGCCGGCGCCCGCTGGACAGCGCTCGAGACGATCGCCGAGAAACGCGGCTGGCCAGAGCGGATGATCATCGCCCTCGAGCAGAGCCTGGTCGGCGGCACCGACCGCAGCCACTACGCCGGCGAGGCCGACGTGTCGCTCGCCACCGCAAGCGCCGATCTACGCCGGCTCGTCGACGGCGGCCTGCTGGAGCAACGCGGGCTCGGGCGCAACAGCCGCTACATCGCAGCCGACGCGCTGCGCCGCGAGATCGGCTGAGGCCGGCGCCCTGTAGCGTCCAGCGCCGCGTGCCCCCCGTCGAGCGACCGATACCGATGTATGTGGCCCAGGTGCCGCAGGAGCCGGCGCCGTATGGGCGCTGGGAGGAGACGCTGCGGTCGCACTTCCTGGTCGCAGCCGGGGCGATCGCCAGCGATGAGGAGATCGGCGAGCCGGGGACGCTGGTCTGGTTCCCGGAGCGGACCTGGAACGGGCGGACCTACATCCCGGTGACGGCGCCGACCTCGGAGGGCTTCGAGCTGTTCGGCTTCGTCTCCTACACGCGCGAGCACGAGGGCGCGGAGGCCGCCGAGTTCGAGGCGGTCGCCGACTACACCGACGAGACCGCCGAGGCGAACCCCGACTGGACGCTCGACCTCTCCGACCAGGAGATCGGCCACTGGCGCGGCCCCGAGGGCCGGCGCGGCGCGATCACGCTCGTCTGGGGCGTGGCGCTGGTGCCAGACGGCGCCGTCGCGACCACCGAGCTCGGCCCGACCACCACCGACCAGTGCATCCTCGCCGACAACCGCTTCACCCTGATCTCGCTCGACGACTACACCGGCGACTACGTCGAGGTCCGCCTCTACGGCAAGCGCGGCGCCGAGCTCGCGCAAGAGTCGCTCTACGAGGACGAGTAGCTAGCGCTTCCTCGCGAGGGTCACGGTCTTCTCGAGACTCGGGCCTTCGAGCTTGGCGCGAAGGTCGCGGCGCTTCAGCAGCGCACGGGCCTTGCGACTGACGTCGACCTTCAAGGTCTTGGTCTGGCCGGCCGTCAGCTTGACCGTTCCCGTCCCGACTCTGAGCTTCTTCCGCTTCAGCGTCAGCTTGCCCGCGCAGCGCGCCGTGGGTGCGCCGGCGCAGGTGAGCTTCAGTCGTACCTTGCCGCCAGAGACCGGCGCCCGGGTCGCGACCGTCAGCCTGCCCGCGACCGCCGGCGCCCTGGCCGTCGTGAACGTCATGTACTCGCCACGGGCGGTACCGCCCGTGTTGGCCGCGACGACGCGGAACTGGTACTTCGTACCGGGCTCGAGCGACGAGAGGGCCGCCGATACCTCGACAGCAGCGGTACCCGACCCTGGACTGGCCGGCGAGCACGGAACCTGGCGGCCGTAGGCGCGGCTGACGCCGTACTCGATCCTGCAGCTCGTGACCGCATTGCCGCGGGGGTCGACCGTCCCGCGAACGGTGGCGCCGGTCCGCGTCACCCCGCGCGCTCCGGCGGTGGTCGTAACGGTGGGCGCCCGCTCGATGAATGTCGCCGTCACGGTCCGTGCCTCGTCCATCGTCACATGACACGCCCCGGTGCCCGAGCAGACTCCGGACCAACCGACGAACTGCCCGTTGGCGGCCGGCGTAGCGATCAGGACCACCTGCGTCCCGGGCGCGTATCCCGCGACGCACGTGGTCCCGCAGGAGATCCCGTTGGGGGCGCTGTCGACGGATCCCGCCCCTGGACCGGCCTTGGTGACCGTCAGGCTCTTCGCCAAGATGAAGTTGGCGGTTGCGCTCTTCGCGGCGTCCATCGTCACGGCGCAGCGACCGTCCCCGGAGCAATCGCCGGACCAGCCGGTGAAGATCGAGCCCGCCGACGCGGTCGCGGTCAACAGGACCGACGATCGATCGTCGAAGTCCGCCCCGCACGTGAGGCCGCAGTCGAGCCCGAAGGGCGCGCTCGTCACGGCGCCCGACCCCGGACCGGACTTCGCCACGGTCAAGTGCCGCAGCGCGATGAAGTCCGCGGTCACCGACTTCGCCGCGTCCATCGTCACGCTGCAAGCGCCGCTGCCCGTGCAGGCGCCCGACCAGCCGACGAACCGCGACCCCACGGCAGGCGTGGCTGTCAGCGTGACGACGGTCCCGTCGTCATAGGAGGCGGTGCAGGTGGACCCGCAGTCGACCCCTACGGGATCGCCGGAGACGGTTCCAGCGCCCGTGCCGGTCTTGGCGACCGTCAGCGCCCTGCTCAACACGAAGTTCGCCGTAACCGACTTGTTGGAGTCCATCGTCACGCTGCAAGTGCCGGTGCCCGTGCAGGCGCCCGACCAGCCCGTGAACCGCGACCCTGACGCCGCGACGGCGGTCAGCGTGACAGCCGCCCCCTCGCTGTAGCCCGCCGAGCACGTCGCGCCGCACGCGATCCCCGCCGGAGCGCTGGTAACTGTTCCCGTGCCCGAGCCAGTCTTAGTGACGGTCAACGTCTTGCCGGGGCCGAAGCTCGCCGTCACCGACTTGGCGGCGTCCATCGTCACGCTGCAGGCGCCCGTGCCGGTGCACGCTCCCGACCAGCCCGTGAATACCGAGTCGGGGGTCGACACCGCGCTCAGCACGACCGTCGTCCCGTCGCCGAAGTCCGTCGAGCACGTCGCGCCACAGGCGATCCCGGGTGGACTGCTGGTCACCGACCCCGTGCCGGCGCCTGCCTTGGTGACGGTCAAAGTCTTCCCGGTGGATGCCGCGTAGTTCCAGACTTTCCCGTTGGGCATGTCGCTGGCGTAGACGTGGCCCCCAGACGGGCCGCTGCCGAGGTCGACGGCGAGGCCGAAGCTGCCGCCGATCGTCCCGGTCCCGAAGTCCGACAGAGGAGAGCTTGGCGCGGCGGGGTCGTACTCGCGGACGTGGGTCCCGCCTACGGTCGCGGTGCCGTCCGTGCTGACGAAGACACGGCCGGCCGCGCCGACCGCAACCGCCACGGCGCCCGGCACCGTGAACTGCGACACGAACCCGCCGGTCGTGTCGTACCTCGACACCACGTTGCGGGTTGCCGCCTGAACCACGTAGAGCTTCCCGGTCGCATCGACGGCAAGCGTGCCGCCCTTGACGCCGGTGAAGTCGAGGCCGTTGTTCACGCCATCTTGGGACGCCGTGCCGTGGCACTCCGTCGCCGCCGCGACGGCCTTGCCGGTGATCTGGCAGACATACCCGGGCGGAGTCGCGCCGACCGGCGCGGTGAACTTGTCGACGACGCTGTTGGCCCCGCCCCCAGTCGCCAGGTAGAGGTAGTGCTGAGCGCCCGAGGCGTCGACCGCGATGCCGCTCAGGTTCGAGAAGGCAGCCGGCGCAACCGGCGACGTGGTCGTGCCTGTGAACTCCCCGAGGAAGGTTCCCGTCGTGCCGTCGAAGTACGCGGCCCTGGCGGAGCCCGAAGCGACGTAGACGATGTGGGTCGACGGATCTACGGCGATCCCTCGGGCGGCCGTCCCGATCGCCCCGGCGCCCGCGTTGACGCCCTTGAAGCAGATCGCCGTGCACACCTGCGCCGCCGCGGTCGTCCCGTCCGCGACGCCGGAGCCGAACGCCCGGATGAACGTGCCCGACGAGGAGAACTGCGAGATCCGCGCGTTGACCGGATCGACCACGAACACGTCGTGGGTCACGCTGTCGACGGCCACCCCCCTGACGCCGTTGGTCGAGCCGTCGCACTGGCCGGCCGCCGGCCCGACGCCCGAGCAGAGGCTGGGCGGCGTGGAGGGCGCGTAGAAGGTCGCCGAGGCGGTCGCCGGCACGACCGCGAGCGCCAACGCCGCGACGACGCCAACCGCCACCAACAGACTAGAAACACGGGTGGATACCACTCGACGACCATACCGACGCCCAAGTCGAGGGTCCACCCCTTACGGGACGCGCCGCCGGCATGGGATCATGCGCTCGCGAGCCCCGATAGCTCAGTCGGATAGAGCGTCCCCCTCCTAAGGGGAAGGCCGCTGGTTCGAATCCAGCTCGGGGCACTGCTAGGGGTCGAGCGACTCCTCGAGCGCGTTCTCGGCGGCGAGGCGGCCGATCGCGCGATACGACTCGAACGCCTGGTCGGTGAGGAACTGGTCCGAGGTCGGGTCGTGGGGGAACTTCGGGTTGCGCCTGGCGTGGGCGTGGACGTCCTGAGGCGCGTTCGCGGTGAGCAGCTGCCGGGCGTAGATCAGCTTGCCGTCGGGCTTCCTCCCGCGCCGGCCCTCCGCGTCGAGGTAGTAGATGTCGGCGACGACGTGGTCGGCGGCGCTGATCCCGCGCTTGTTCGGCTCCAGCCTGGCCATCTTCCTCGCCGGCACGACGATGTCGACCTGCAGTTCGCTGCGCGCGAGCGCGATCGCGTCGCCGAGGGCCTCGCCGATGCCGCGTCCGCCGCCGCCGTCGAAGCAGTAGATCCGGGTGCAGCCACGGCGCAGCAGCTCGACCAGGCCGAGGTTCTCGTAGTGGCCGCCGTCGCTGACGTAGAGGTAGCGGTCGCGCAAGCCGTTCTTGCCGAGCATCTCCGCCAGCAGGCGGTAGGGGCGCGGACGGCTCGGCGGGCTGCGCGGGGCCGGAGCGCCTTCGACCGCCGGCGGCGTGTTGCGCGGGTTCGGCAGCCAGACGCCGAGCCGGACGTTGGCGAGCGCAAGCAGCGCCCGCCCCGCGCGGTAGGTCATCTTGCCCATCGACGGCGAGAGCGCGGCGCCCGACACCGCAACGGCCGTCATCACGTCGCTGCGCAGGTTTTCGATCCCGTCCTCGTACTCGCCGGCCGGCACGTAGCCGACCAGCGGCCCGCCGATCGCCTCGGAGCTGAAGGTGAAGGAGCTGACGCGGCGGCCATGCGGCGTCGCGCCGGGGTCCGAGATGTTGGCGGCGGCGCAGATGACCAGCTCGGGCCACGGTGGCTGCTCGCCCTCGGGCGTGCCGGGCGAGCTGGCCGGCGGCTGGGCGTCCTTGAGTCGCGGGATCTGCCGGTACGTGTCGAGCGCGACCGCCTCCCGGCCATCCGCCCCACCGCGCCGCTGCGCGAACACGCTCGCCAGCCGCGCGCGGTAGAAGGGGTGCAGCGACCACGAGGTGAGGTCGCCGCGGGCGTAGAGCGCGGCGACCGTCACGGCGCCCAGGCCAAAGGCCACCCAGACGGACCTGAGCTCGGCGCCGAGCAGCGCGATGGTGGAGTCGACGTGGAGCACCGCCCATGCCGCCACGGCGCCTGCCCAGGCGACGGCGAGCAGCGGCACGGCGACCGTCGCGGCGACGCCCGCCAGCGCGCGCAGCAGTCGCGGCCAGATCGCGCGGCCCGCCTTCGCGACGCGCCCCGCGTTGGCCCCGAGCTCCTTCGGCGGGCGCGCGAGCAGTTGGCTCAGCAGCCCGGCGACGAACGTCACGACGGCGGCCGGGATCGCGATCGTCGCGTCGTCCTTCTGCCCCTGGTCGTTCGGATCGAGGATCCAGCCGGCGAGGTCGGGCAGCACGACGAGCGCGAATGTGACGGCCACGGCGAGACCCAGCAGGCGGACGGTCCAGGTCTGGACGACGAGGCGGTGGCGCGTCGGCCCGGTCGGCGGCCCGTCGACGGGGTCGTTCGGCCCCGGCGGAACCGGCGCCGGGACGTTCCCCCGCAACGGCTTCGCGAAGCGCCTGAAGATGTAATAGAGAGCGAGCAGCAGGCTCGCCGCCGCCAGGCCGCCGGCGACCTGGAGCGGCCAGTCGGGCGCATGAACGCTGCGCGCGCCTTCGGCCCACCCCCACCAGCGGAAGGCGAGGCCCAGCAGCAGCGCCGGCAGGCCGATCGTCAGACCGAGGAAGACGAGGTTGATCGCGATGCCGAGCAGCACGCGGTAGCCGAGGAAGACCGCCTCGCCGCCGTGCGGGACGAGGTAGGTGGTGCGGTTGCGCAGATATTGCTCCTCGGGCGAGCCGGGCGCGAACGGCGTGGCCGCGCTGCGCCGGGCGAGCGTCATCGCGGCCGCGATGTAGGATCCGCCCGAGACGGCCGAGAGGTAGGCCGCCTTCTGCAGCACCCCCTCCTGCTGGAGCCGCTGCAGGGCGCCAAGGCTGTAAGCCGCGGACCTGATCCCGCCGCCCGAGCAGCAGATGCCGACCCGTGTCGGATCGGGCCTCCAGACGTCCGGCACCTCGGCCCGCCGAGCATCCGGCTCCTGCCGCCAGCCAATCCAGAAGCGGAACCGCCAACCGGGCTTGGAGGCCCGGTCCTGGACCCGCCGCTTGCGCGCGTCGAGCCCATCGAACTGCATCTCCTCGCCCGAACCCCCTGCCATGCCCCTCCCTCCGGATCAGCGGAGGAGGCTATGTGGTGGCGGGGTGGCGGTCAAGCGGCGGATGGAGAAGACCGCCGGTTCGAATCCAGCGCGGGGCACTGACGGTTGAAGGCGACGCTGGCGCAACAGCAGGCCACCGGGCGGCTCGCGCCGCCCGGTGGCTGATGATGCCTCTGGTTCTGCCGGGTTGCTGCTAGGGAGTCACGACCCAATGGATCGGGTAGCCGGCGTCATCCCCAACGTAGAACGTTCCCTGAAAACGCGCGGTGGCCGGGCAGGCGCCTGTGACGCGGGGGAGGTATCCATCGAAGCTCGCGACACCCGGGGTCTGATTGGGGGTGTAGGCGAGACTGAGAGAACCCTGCCGCACACAACTGGAGCTACCGGCCCAGGTCTCCGTAAAGCGAAGCGGAAGGGTGCCGGTTCCGTTTGCGTTGAAGGTTACCGGACCGGTGGTCTGGCCGTTCGAGTAACCGAGGGTGGCGCCACCTACGGGGTCGCAGTCGTCTATGTCGGGTTGATCGGTGTCGAATGGCTCCAGCGTGACCGGGTCGGCGACGTTCTGGGTGATAACGGTCCGGAAGTCGAAGTCGTCACAAACAGAGGAGCCGAACGAGGTGGTGACAGTAGTCGACGAACTATTGAAGCTAGCAGTATTAGACTGCCATTGGGTGGGATTGATGTCCAGGTTGAGACTGAGTGTCGCGGCCGATGCCGACGCCGGACCGACCAACACGGCGGCCAGCGCGCAGGCCGAGACCAGGGCCGTAAGTAGTTTCCGATACATCGTGTATGCCTTTCGTTGTGGGAGGGAACGGCGATGTTTTAGTCCTTTCTCACCGTGGTTTCACCTGCTATGTGACAAATGGCGGTTGCCCCTTTGTCACGCTGGCTCCAGATGGCGAGTGCGGTGGGGTGTCCGAGCTCCCATAACCTCAATGCCGTTTCGGCTTCAGGCGCGCAGGTGTCTAGGGATCGACCGACGTGACCCTCGATCGCGCGCAGTCTCCCGTTGACCGTTTGTCTACTCACGCCTAGTCGCGAAGCTGCCGAGGCGGCATTGCGCGCGGTGGCGAGATAGGCCTGCAGTGTCTTGAGCAGGCTCGCACCTCCGTCTCGCTCAGATGCCAGCGGTGCGAGGAACATCTGGCTGAGCGATCTAGACAGGAGGTCGTCTTCCCAGGCCGCCGCGACGAGTGCGACATCCGAGTACCTCACCAGATGGCCTTTCGTACGCGCGGCGAGCGGGAAGGCAGTCTTTGCCTGGCGGTGTGTCAGCCGCAGCCCATCGATTCCTCCTGCCGGCTGACCAACGGCGATGCTAATGCTCTGGCCGCGCTCTAAGAACGGGATCGAGATGTCTCGAATGTCATCGGCAGAGATCGGACGGCGCCCTCCCAACCAGGCCCATACGATCTCCCCACCGGGCAGTACGAGCAGCAGCCGTCGATCCAGCGAAGTTGCGAGCTCGCGAACGACGCCCGAGGCGGACGGGCCGCCCGCCACCACACCTAGATGCCAACCTTCCAGCTCGTAGTCGAGCTCTGCCGTTTCGACCAGACCTCCATTCAAGAGACGCCGTACCTGCTCCGCACGCCGCCGTTCGCTGGTTGCATGCCGATCGGCAACCTCAGCCATGTAGGTCTCTGTGACAACGGCGAGCAAGCGATCGAGCTGGGCGCTCTGCGCTCGAAGCGCCTGCCTGAGATCGTGATCGTCAGAGTTGCCGGCACGTTCGGTTTCTAGCAGCACGTGATCGCAAAGAAGCGTGTAGCCGGCGAGATAACGTCGCAGAACGGTGTCGAGACTCACACCATTGCGCGCCGCCACCCTCGCCTGCTCAATGAGCACCGCCGGGATAGGCGCTGCCTGCGGCTTCCCCGCGAGCGTGGCAAGGCCGTAGTCCACACCCGCGGATACAGCCTCGCGTAGACCATGTGCGTATCCCGGCCCGACCTCGCGTGGATCGGATATCGCACAGACCCTCGCCGTGAGGCTCTGCACCATCTCATCCCGCCGCGATTCGAGGCGCTCGACCAGGCGAACGCGCTCTAAGCGCGTATCCGCAACAGAAAGGTCCGAAGTTCGAATCCCGCCTCTCTCTGAGTCCGGTGGCAGATACCAGACGCGCCCGGGCCCTACGGGGTCCCAGCGCGTCTCGCGGCCTTCTTAGCGGCCCGCTTGGCTTTCTTGACTTGCCGCTTGGTGCACGGCGTCTTCATGCGGATGTCGCTGTCGTGCTGGCGGCCGTTGTGACCATCCATCTCCGTCTCAGCGATGTGACGGCCTGCGCAGAGATTGATCCTGGACCTGCGCGTTCTCGTGACTGCGAGGATGCCACTAGATCCGCCGTTGATATTGAGGTTGAACTGGCTGATCGGAGCATCCGGCACGCTTGCGAACGTGTTGACCAACTTTCCGGACTTCGTGGTGTCCGACTCGCCACGGAGGTTGATAGCGATCTCGCCCCTCAGGGCAACGACGATCATCGGCAGCGTCCGAATCTGGTTGCCGGTAGTCGGGTCAATCCGAATGTTCTTGACGAAGTACACGTTGCCGACAAGGTCGTTCTTGAGCAACGGCGTCGTCGCCCTGGCTCGTCCGACGATGCTGCCCTTGGGGCAGTGGTTCTCGAGGTCGGGCTTGGTGCCGTCCGCGAACTCGCAGAGCGCCTGTGCGTTGTTCGGATCCAACGCAAGGCTCTTGGGAAGCCGGACGACTGCCTTCTCGATACCCGCCTCAGAGACACCGACCTGAGTTACCTTGGCCCTGACGCCGGGGTGCTTGCCGGTGGTCACTTGACGCTTACCGGTCAGAGCAAGCGTCAGGTTCGGCTCGAAACCAAGGCTCGCACACCCTGACGGGTGGAACGGACTCGACGCGCTGGAGGCCGCGTCGCGGTTGGAGTCGAACACCGCCGTCGTCTGGTTGGTGTCGCAGTCGGACGGGTTGAGCATGAACCCGGCCCGATCGACCCGGACGGTCACGCTGCGGACGCGGAGTGGGACGCCGTGCCAGATCGTCGGCAACGGATCCGAGATTGCTGAGACCTCAGCGGTCGACGGATCGACACACACCGCCTGGCGGACGTTGATCGTTCCGAGATCAGTCTCCGCCGAGCTCGCGTCAAACGGGCCGGCGACCACAGGGACCGAGACTAGGAGGCCGTAGGCGCACCCCTTGTAGCCCTCGGTCAGGTACGCCGTCCCCTTGCGCTCGAGCACGAACGGGTTCCCGGCACCGGCGGTCGCGTCAATCGTGCCGATCCGCGACCCCACCGGGCACATGCCAGCGGCAGCCTGGCCGGACGAGCAAAGCGGCACGTCCCCGACCGACGCCAACAGCCCCTTCGGTAGCTTCGCGGTCAGGCCATCGACGAACTGCTCGCCGTCGTTGCGGGAGAACTTGAAGCTGAAAGCGCCACTTCCGCGTGCCTTCGACGAAGACATACCCGCCGCCAGCTGGGGCCCGAACCCGAGCCCACAGTTGTCGGTGATCTCGAACGGTGAGACCTGATCGGCATCCGCGGTCCCAGACCAGGGCGACAGCGCTGTAGACGTCGGGGCAGAACCACAGGACTGCGGAGTAGCCAACAGGCCACGCGACCCGCCACGCAACTCGACCTCAAGATGATCGAACGGCACCCTGGGGTTCTCATCGAAGGTCGCGGTCAACTGGCCCGTCTGCGGATCCGCGGTTGCCGACCCAGGTAGCTTGACCAGCAAGCCGTAGCGATCGTTACGGACCACCAGGAACAACCGAAGCATTTCACCCGACATAGGATCCGTCGACTTTGGCGTCCCCAGATACATCACCCCATCCAGAGGCTGGTCGACTAATGGCGAAGTCACCGAGACCGTCCCCAGCTTCGAGGCGTCCGCACACGAAGGATCCGCCTTCGACTTCAAACCGATCTCGGCATCCGAACAACCCTTCAAACCAGTCGCTGCTGACGGGTTGACCGACAACCCTTCCGGCAGCTCGACCACGGTCTTCTTCAGATGGGAGGTAGCGAACTCGTTGGGGTCGAGCAGGCCGTCCTGTGGAACATCGATCGACGCGTCCAGCCCCGAAGCCGAATCCGCCGCCGCCGAGGTCGGCTCAACCGACATCACCGGTTCAAACGGCACCTGATCGCAGCCCGTAACAGGCGGCGAATCACTACCGACCGGCTCCGAGAGCAAGCTCGGCGGCTGCCAGGAACTCACTCTGATCCAAGTCGGCAGCACCACGCCGCTGCACTCGGTCGGGTTGGTCAGAAATGCCTTCCCAGCCGCGCCGGGGGGATTGCCGGACAGGTAGGCGTAATTACCGCTGACGGTGTAGGTCGTCGGCAGTTGCGGCGCTGTTGCGGTCACACCGAAGTCGTCATCGCTGCGCAACGACGCGACGATGCTCGCCTTAGCGTCGACCAGCGGGAAGGTGAACTGAGCCGCGTAACCCGGCGGGGGCACGTCGTTGTCGACGGTCTCCTCGGCGGAGTCATCGAAAGAACCCAGGAAGTCTTGAACCAAGGGTACTCCGCCGCCGATTTTGGTGCCGGCGCCGCGGCAGCCGCGTTGTGTCTGGGGACAGCGTGGCGTCACGAGCGGATTGCCGACAAATCCCGCCGGTAGGTCGACGACGACATCGCGAGGATCGCCGACCGGCACGATGTCGTTTGTCGCGTTGCGCTTAGTGTTGACGATGAAGAACGCCGCTGCGGCATTGGGATGGCCGCCTGCCTGAGTAAATGGCAAGCCGTCGGCGTCGAACGCAGCCGCCCAGAACGCCTGGATGCCTTGCGGGGCAACGTCGCTCGAGATCTCTATCGGCGCCGTGTAGGTGTTGCGTCCGAGTGGATCGGGCGCGGCGCCGCCGCCGGTGGCGGCCACCAGCACCGACGAGCTCGGCCCAGCTGTCGGCCCAACCTGGATCGGAACCGAGATCGGCGAAGCAGTGCGCATCGATGGCAACGCTCCCGAGCGCTCGCAAGTCACCGTCGTATGGCCGGCACCCGCGGGCAGGCACGACCACTTGGTGCCGGTCGCGGTACCCGCGGTAGTGATCCCTTCGGGCAACGGGCCGACAGTAACGGTAAGCGTGCCGCTAGAAACCACACCGCCAACATTGGTCGCATAGATCCCTAGTGTGCCCTGAGACAGCGGCGGGACGTGTGTCGGTCCGACTGCCGCGATCGTCCGCCACGCCGGGGACGCAGCCTGCACCGACGGTGTCACGAGCATCACGGCGACGGTTGCGAGTCCGGTGGCCAGTAGGGCGCGCTTGATCGTCTTGGTGCGTGTCACTTGCCCGCCCTCCCGTTGATGATGGCGGCTCGATAGCCCGCCGATCTCCTGATATCAGCCTTCCGCTTTACTGCATGTTTCTTCCCGAGATGCAACGTGCGGACCGTCGCACGTCGGGCGCCGCTCAGACGGACGGACAAGGTGACAGCGAGCGATCCCGTCCTGGCAATCCGCCGGCGCGCCGCGTTCGACAGCCTGACCGGGACCTCAACCACACCGGCCCCACCCGCGGTTTGCGAAGCCGAGATCACCGTCACTCGGAACCCGCCGATTCCCGCGGCGCCTCGAACCGAGACCTGCCCGGCAGCCGTAACCCGCACGCGGACGTTCACACGACGGCCGGACACCAGCGCCCGGCGCTGACGTGCCGACAGCGCGCCCACGCTGAACCTCGCTCGCGACGACGGCGCGTTGCCAGAGCCCTTTGTCTCAGTCTCGACCGGCGACTCGACCGCTGGCGTGTCCCCATCCCGCTGACAGCCACCGTTGGCGAGCGGGTCGCACGGCGGCTCAGGTGATGGCGGCGCGACGAACCCGCCTCCCACCCGGGCGTCGTAGACATCCAACTTGCCATCATGGTCCTGCCAGGTGTACTTGTCGACAGTGACGAAATAGACGTCGTCGCCGTCGGAGCTCGCGCCGCCGAACCGCAGAGTGAAGTTGGTCGACGTCGGTCCTGAGCTTGCGAGGAACGAGACCTGCCCGTCCTCCCACTGGTAGAGGTTCTCGCGCCCCTCGGTAGCCCCCGTCGCTAGATCGTCATGGGAGACGAAGAACACCCGCCGACCGTCGTCCGACAACGTCTGGGGCGCAGTTGCGGGACTCTCGGTGTGCTCACTCGCTAGCAACGGGCGGCTGAGCGTCTTTGCGTCGGCGGGTATCGCCGTCGGAGGCTGGCCGTCCCTGCGACACGACACACACACCGTCTCGTCACTCGCCTCATCGTAGAGGTATGCCTGAACCTGACCCTGTGCGTCGTAGTCCGTGATGTTCTCTCGCGACTCGAACACTAGACGGTCGCCACTCGGCGTCACACGCGATGACCACTGACCAAACCTCCCCCCTCCGTTGGTGTTGTTGAAACTTACGACCTGAGACCGTGCCTCATCTATTTGCCCAACATAGGAAAACGATCCGCCGTGGGCGAGGTAGACGCTGTAGGTATCCTCTGCGAGGTTGCTGGCCTCGGTAGATCCCTGTCCCGCCACGAGCTGGCCACGGGCGGCAAAGTAGACATGACTGCCATCATCGTCGGCGGCGAGAACTCCTACGACACCTGCTCCCGCGGCATTCTCGGTGTCCGGTCCGGGAACCGAGAGGTCGGTCAGCTTCCCGCTGGCCACGTCGTATTCATACAGATCGCAACCCGTCCCGCTGTCGGCGCAGGCGGTCGGGCCGGTGCTGCTTTGGACGGCAGAGCTGGCGGAGTTCGACGCCAGGCCGTAGCGGCCGAGGAAGAACACCTTCGAACCGTCCACCGCCGCGGTCTGGTAGACGGCATCGTCGTTGTTGGCCGTCCCGCCCGGTAGCGATCCGGTCTGCGACTGCGACACATCCGTGCCCATAGCCGAACCACGATCGCGTACGAACACGGCCTGCTTGCTCGTGTCGCCGCCCTGCTGAGAGATCGAGGTAAAGAACACCCGTGACCCATCCTCGGACACAGCACGCTGATAGTTGCGCGCCGTCTCACTCTCGAGGGACGTGGTGCCCGTAGATAATGCTGCTCCTGGTACGGCCTGGGCAACACAGGCGCCGCCCGTACACGGACCGGGGATCACACCGACATAGCCGAGAATCCCGTCTTCCCACCAATACAAGCGGAATGGGCCCGCGCCGTCAGTACCCGGGTACAGGTACATACTCCTGAAGACGACGCGCTCACATGGCTGGTCTTGTGACATCCCGATCATCTCGAACTCGGTGAGCCCTCTATTGGGGCCGAGCGGGTTGGTGGGCGCGATGTCGGTCAGCGCGTTCCACACGCCTGATTCATGACGCGAGTAGAGGACCGTCGCTCCGGCCTGCAACGCCGCGTTCGGCGGAGCGCCACCAAGCGGCTGAAAGCTCGAGAACACACCACATTCGAGATTGCGCGACAGACCCTTCGCAGTCGAGGTGTTAGACCCAAAGACATCGGCATCGCGTTGGATGACCGCGGGCGCCTCGAGCTGCTTCGACGACCACCCCGAATCGGTACGAGTGGCCTGGAACACCGCCTCGTCACCAGCGGTACCGTCCGGCAGACCGTAGGCGAGGGTGTAAGCGATCGCCGGCCTGTCCTCAGCCGCCTGAGCCCGCAGGTCCTGCGCTAGCGCGACATAATCGCCAGCGGCGCCGACCGGCCCCTTGTCCGGTGGCGAGACCATCTCGTAGCAGCGGCCACCCGTGAGATTGCAACTATTGAGAGTCTCGAACGTTTGGTCCGGGCCTACCGCCTCGTCCTCGCCGTTAGTTGCGACGACCCTGTAGTGGTAGATCGATGCCTGCTCGAGTCCTGAGATCGTCTCGTTGGCGATCACGACCTTGTTGCCGTTGCCGATCTGGCGCTCGAACATCGGAACCTCGGCGCATGCGTTAGGACCGCTGGAGCACGGTTGGCTGCCCCATTCGAAGTGGTAGGTGGCATCGAGCCCCTCGGGATCGATATGCGCTCCGAGACGCGCACCATTCTGGGTTACGCGATCAACGAAGGTAGACGCGACCCGTGGCGGTGCGGCGCCGGTGGTGAAGCTGACCGTTGGACTCGTAGCGCTCGGCCCGGTAGTCGCGACCACTCGGACGGAATAGAGCGTGTTCGGACTTAGCCCGGTGACGGACTGAGTGACGACATGAGTGCCGGTCGACCCGTCCGCGACGTTCGTGTCAGGGATCGGGACGGCAGTCCAGTCGACCCCATTGTGGGAGTACTCAAAGTGATACTTCGTCGTGAAGGTCGGCGAGCCGGGTGATGGGATCGTCACCGTGCCGTTGAACGTCGCGCTGGTCGTACCCACACCGGTCGGCGGGGCGATCGTGGCCGTCGGCGGGTCGACTGGACCGATGATGAGCACCTGGCCTCCTCCCGCGCCGCCGTAGTTTGCATAGACGCGACCCGTGGGCCCAACCGCGATCCCGGTGGACACGGTGCCGGCGGAGCTCGAGGAGAGTGCTGCCCCGGCAGGGTGGGTCTCGAGGTGATTGCCGGCGCTGTCGTACTCGAGCACGCGGTAGGTGGTGGTGGTTGCCTTGCGTAGCACGAAGACGTGGTCGTTGGCGGGGTTGACCGCGAGGTTGATCGCCGCCACCGCATTTGCGTCACCGGACGTGAACTTCAGCTGGCTCGGTCCGGAGCTCGGACCGAAGTCAGTGGCCGAGCTGACGTCGGGCGCGAACCTCTGTATTCGGCACGGAGCCTCAGCTGAACATGCGCCAGTCGTCAGCGGGCCACTGGTCGCGTAGATCGCGCCGGTCGAGTCGACCGCGAGAGCGCTCGGGCTACCGCCAGAGGTGAACTCACCCGGCCCGCTGCCCGAGATGCCCGCCTTGCAGACGTCGCCATCGGCCGGAGCGCAAACCTCGTAGCCGGCCGGGAAGGCGCCGCCGGGGCTGGTGGTCGTAACCGAGGAGAAATCGCCGGACGGCTGCAGACCGCTGAAGTCGATTGTCATCTCGGCGACGTCGGTGCCGGCGTAGACTCCACCGAAGTCCACCGACCAGGGCGCATCCGGGCCCGGACCACCCGTTACCGAGACATCATTCGTCGCGATCGACGCGAGATCGTCCTCGAGATGCTGCTCGACCACCGCAGCCGACGCGTTGTAGGGGATTGCTCCCGTCGTCTGCGCCGGGGTGGCACCGCCAGCGTCTGGATCAAAGCTCAGCGTGAACGACCCCCCCGTGATCGGCGCGAAGCAGAAACAGGAGAAGCTGAACCCGCCCGCGATCGCGACCTCCTGGCGCTCGCCCCTACCCACGGTCCGATTGCCGGGGCCGGTACTGACAACATCCGACCCAAACACCTTCACGAACGAGGCGCCGGTCAACACCCCACCCGCGATCGACGTCTCATATTGCGAGACCCGCAGGTTGGCCGTATCGGGAACGTAGACCCGGCCGGGAACACTCGGATCGACCGCCGGGCGAGAAGGTGTGGCGACGTTCCAGGTTCCAAACCTGCCGGCGCCCCCTCCACCGGCGGCCGCAGCCTGACAACCAGTCGCCATCGTGCAGAAATCAGGACCCGACGGATTCGGGTCCGCCGGCCGGACGTCATAGCCAAACGCACCGGCAAACTGGCCGGTCCCCGAGAAGACATCAACGCGTCGGTTATCGGCGTTTGGCACATACAAGTAGCCGTTCGACTGATCAACCGCAATCCCAGACGGACCACTCAACTGGCCTGCCGCCGAGCCGAAAACTCCCGCCTTGCACTGATTGGCGGTGTTGCCCGCGGTGACGTCGCAGATCTCAAAGCCCGTGCCGTTGTTATTCGGTGCGCCTGGATGGTTGACTCCATCCACCACGTCGAAACCCCACGTCCGGATGAACGCTCCAGAAGCCGAGAACTGCGAGATCCGATTGTTCGGAAAGTCCTCCGCCACATATACCGACCCCGCGGGCGCCCCATCTCCCGAGCGGTTCACAGCCACACCACGCGCAAACGACAACTGCCCCCCTTGCGCCCCATTCGGCGTCCCAAAGCTTCCGAGGTTCGCGAACGGATCCGCGACCGTCGTGGCCGGGAGCGCGACGCCTAGCAGGGTTGCGGCGAAGGCGGTGGCCACGGCAACGCGGCCTGCGACGCGGCGGGCGCGGCCATGGAACGAGCGGGGTGCCGTGATGGATCCCATTTGGTGCGGTCCTCCTAGCGAGCCGCCGCATTGCAGCGGCTGGCTGGGTTGGCGCCCGATGGCGCTGGATTGCGTACGACCGAGCGGAAGAGACGAGCCTGATGCCGCACGCGTCCACATGCCCTCAGACGGGCACGCTTTTGAGCCGCCCGGCTGGGCAGCCGTTCGATAACGACATCGGCGCCATGCGCCACATCGGCTACGTCCCGCACCTGCTCTCCTCTCTCGCACTTCCCTCACGTCCTTTCGCCTTCGGAGGGGCTCTAGCCAAAGACAAGACCCATCCGAGACGACGAAAAACACGTGAATTTGTAGATCCGATTGTAAACAGTTGCCTACGTTTGCTGTCAAGGGCCAACCGTTCAAGAGGCCTGGGAAGGACGGCGCACGGCAATCGATATCGCCGTAAACATGGTGCACCTGCAGCGCTCCTAGGGCCGCCGTGGGCGCGCCGCCCATAAACGTTCCAAGGACCTAAATGCAGACGCTAATTTAGGTCTACCAACGGCTACGGAACCGGAGTTATCGTTGGCGACGTGAGCCGTACACCGTGGGGAGATGCAAGCGATCTGAGGAGCCGGATGCTGCGGCCTGGCCGAGGCCAGTCGCCGGAGCTCGTAGCGCAGAACCAGCGCGAGCGGCTGCTGGCGGCAGCGGTCGTCGCAATCGCCGAGCGCGGCTACGATGCCACCCCCGTCGCCGAGCTGCTGAAGCTCTCGGGGATCTCGCGCACGACCTTCTACCAGCACTTCCCCGGCGGCAAGGAGGAATGCTTCCTCGCCGCGGTCGACGCGGCAACGGAGACCGGGCTCGCGGCGGTGCGCGACGGCTGCGCGGGCGAGAGCTCCTGGGACGATCGAATGGCGCGCGCCTTCGACGCGCTCGCGCTGACGCTCGTCGACCAGCCGGCGGCCGCGCGGATCGCGCTCGTCGACGTCTACTCCGCCGGCCCCGCAGGCCTCGAGCACGCCGACGAGGGGCAGTCGAGCTTCGCGTGGCTGTTCACCGAGGCGCTCGGCCAGTCGCCCGAGCGCGCGGCGGTTCCGCCGGCGATCGTCTCCGGCCTCGTCGGTGGGATCCGCAAGGTGCTCGAGTCGCGCGTCGGCACCGGCGAGACAGCAGCGCTCCCCGACACCATGCCGGCGCTGCGCGACTGGGCGCTCTCCTACCGCAACCCGCCGCAGCCGATCCGCCGCCCGCGCTCGCGCCCGCCGCTGAACAGCGTGTCGCGCTTCGTCGTCCACGACCAGGTCGACCGGATCTTCGGTGCGGTCGCGGCGACGGTCGCCGAGAAGGGCTACCCGGCGATGACGCTCGACGACATCGTCAAGAACGCGTCGGCGTCGCTGACGACCTTCTACCAGCACTTCGACGGCAAGGAGCAGGCGTTCCTCGCCGCCTACGACTCGGCGATCGCCCAGGCCGGTGCGGCCGCGCTGCCCCCCTACCGCTGGTCGCGCTCGTGGCCGCAGGCGGTCCGCGCGGCGCTCGAGGGGTACCTGTCGTTCTGGGCCGCCGAGCCACAGTGGGCACGGATCGCGATGATCGACATCCTGACCGCCGGCCAGGCCGGGCTCGAGCATCGTGACCGCTCATACGGACTGTTCGAGGAGATCCTGCAGCCCGGCGTCGAGCAGACCCCCGACGCCAGCCCGCTCGCCGTCGAGGCGATTGGGGGCGCCGTCCACGCCTTGATCTACGAGCAGATCCAGCGCCGCGGCGCCGAGCACCTGCTGCAGATCCTGCCCGCCGCGACCTTCATCGCGCTCGCCCCCTTCAGCGGTCCAGAGGAGGCGATCGCCGTCGCCAACAAGGGTGCGTTACGTGCCCGCAGCACCCCCGCCCGCCGCGCCTCGCGCACCCGCGGACCGCACCGCGGTTAGCCCCGCAGGCCAACCGGGACACGTAACGTTTATGTTGACTTGCCCTCAACCGTAGGCTACTGTTTATGAATCGAGGTAGCTCTCAACACCTCTTCCACCGCGGCGGCGGCCCGCTATAGGGACCGGCCGCGACCGCAACAGCTGCGTGGTGGCCTGCACGGCCTGACCCGCTCCGAGGTGACCGCCTCGCAGCGCAGCCGGATCATGCAGGCGATGGTCGAGGTCGTCGGTCGGGTCGGCTACGCGGAGACCAACGTGCGCAGGGTGATCGACCGTGCCGGCGTGTCGCGCAAGACCTTCTACGAGCTTTACGAGGGCAAGGAAGACTGCCTGTTCGCGATTTACGACGAAGCGGCACAGTGCATGCGCGACGTGGTGCGTTCTGCCCACCAACGTGGCGTCACGCCCCAGGAGCGGCTCGACGCGATCTGCGACATCCTGCTCCGCTGGATCGAGGACGAGCCGCAGCTCGCGCGCGTCTGCCTGCTCGAGGTGCCGACCTCCGGAGTCGCGGGCCAGCGCCGACTGACCACGACGCTGAGCTGGCTTTCGTCGGTCGTCGGCGACTGGCTCGGCGACCTCGACGTGCCGGAGGTTCTGCCCGAGCTGCTCGTCGGCGGCGTCCACCAGATGATCGTCCACCGGCTCGTCAACGGCGGCGGCGGGCAGATCCCCACGCTCGCCGGCGACCTCAGCGAGGTCTGGACCGACCTCGAGCACCGCGGGCCGCGACGCTAGGCCACAGCGCCGCCCACCTCGACCGCAACCTCCGAGTCGAGCGCCACGTACAACCGCACGCGGCCGCCGTCGCCGCCGTCGCCCGCCACCTCGAGCGCGTCGCAGATCCGCCGCGCCACGGCGAGGCCCCAGCCACCCGGTGCGCCAGGCTCGGGCAACGTCCAGCCGGCGAACGGGTTGGCCACACCTGGCCCTCCGTCGCTGACCTCGCAGACGAAGTCGCCGTCGGCGACCCAGCAGCGCGCAATGATCGGCGGCGCTCCGTGGATCACGGAGTTCGTGACGATCTCGTTCGCCGCCAGGACCAGCTCCTCGGCACGGTCGGCGCTAATCCCGCACTCGAGCGCAAGTCCGGCGAGCAGGCCGCGGAAGGCGTGATGATCGCCGCTGAACGGGATGTCGTAGTGGTCTTGCCCCAGCTCCGCTCGCCCGCCGGCGTCGAGCTCGCGCACGAACTCGGCCGGCGGCTCGAAGGTCGCACACGGGCAGGCGACGCTGCCCTCGACCACCTCCGGGTGGGTGCCCAAGCCGTGGCCGAGGATGCTCGCCGGCAGCTCGGAGCGGTCGTAGAGGCAGATGAAGCGCAGCGGAGCGTCGGCGAGCGCGACGTTGATCGTCGACTCGTAGCGCGCCCACTCGCGTCGCGTGGCCGCCGAGCCCGTCCAGACAGGCTCGCCGAGCGCCAACAGCTGACTGTCGGGCGGCAGCGCCGCGAGCGTCCGCTGGACCGCCATCAGGCGGTGGACCGGGCGCGGGTGCCACTCGAGCGTGTCGTGGAGCTCGACGCCCTCGCCGTCTCCTCCGAGCTCCTCGCGCAGCGCCTCGGTGCTCGCGCGCTTGGCGGCCACCAGCACCTTGTCGCCGCGGTCGACGCCGGCGCGCACGAGCGGCGCCATCGCCTCGGCGAACTGCTCGGCGCCGTCGTAGAGAAATGCCTGGTGGGCGAGCCTGTCGCCCGTCATCGGTGCGGTTGCTCCGTTCTCACCAGACCATCCATACCCATCATCGCGATCATCCGTGCCACGAGCGGCCGTGGCGAGAGCACCGTCAACTCGCCACCACGGGCCGCGAGGCCCTGGGCGGTTCGCTGGATCGCCCGCATTCCGGCGACGTCGATGAACTCCAGCGAGCCGAGATCGAGCAGCACCGCCGCGCGTCCTCCGGCCGTCGACCGCAGCGCGCTCGACAGCGACGGGACGTTCGAGACGTCGACCTCGCCGGACAGCCTGAGCGCGCCCGGGCCGGCCGCGGCAATCTCCATCGTGCGCGAGACGAACATCCCGGCTGGACCGATACCGCGACCGCGGCAGATCGGATGGGCGTGCCCGGCACGGGCGAGCGTGCGGTCATCGAAGCGGCTGCGGTCGTAGACGCAGAGCGCCGACGCCGGCATGTCTTCGATCACGCCGGTGCAGCGGTGCTCGTAGTCGAGGATCTGCTCGAGCGACAGGCCCGCCTCGTGAAACCACGCCATGTCGCCGGCCACCGACAGCCCGGTGAAGCCCTCGCCGAGCGCGGCCCGCACCTGCTCGCGCCAGGCGGCGTCGCGTTCGGCGGGGTCGAAGCGCGCGCCGTCCGCAAAGGCCATCGTGATCGCCGCCGGGGCGACGATCAGCTCGCCGGCGCCTGCGCCGTTGAGCGCCTGCAGCCGCCGCTGCGCCACCTCCTCCTCGCCTGCTCGCGCGACGTAGAGCATCCGCTCGCCACGCTTCACGCCCGCGCGAGCGAACTCCTCGACGGCGTTCCAGCGCTCCGCCTCCGTCTCGCAGACCAGACAGGCATGGTCGCCCCTGCCCAGTCCGCCAGCCCCCTCCGATGCCCGATCCGTCACAGCCGCCCTCCTGCCTCGAACCCTCCGTAGAGCCCTCCAGACACGCCCGCCTAGAACGTGTGCTCGCTATGCAGACTAACCGTGCAGGCGCTGCAATGCAGCCGCTTGAGAAGCGGTCATACCGCTTATCGGCTCGCCGTCCCAGGAGACATCCTCGTACATGGCCACCTGGAGCTTCTCGTGCTCGGCGAGGCTCAGCCGCTCGTGATGACAGAAGGCCAGGAACGAGTAGAGGTTGGGCAGCTGGTCGTGCCAGCCGCGGTCCGCTCCGCGCACATCGACGAGGTCGTGGATCGTGCCGGGGATCTCCTTCCAGCCGCTCGAGAACAGCGCGCCGAAGACCGCGAAGTCGAGCTGGATCAGGCGGCCGGGCGGCACGACGAACGGCTCGTCGGGGAGAGGGACCGCCGAGTCGATGCCGGCGAGCAGCCCCCGCGCGAGCTCGTCGCCCTCCGTCAGCAGCACGCCGTCGGTCGTGCGCGGATTGCACTCGATGATCGCGAGGCCGTCACCGGTGTCGACGAAGTCGAGCGACATCTGGCCGTCGTAGCCGAGCTCGGCGCCGAGCCTCTCGACGACCGCGAGCGTCTCGGCGCCGTCGATCGACTCGAACTGGATGCCGGTCGAGTGGTGGAACTGGCGCGGGGCGCGGTAGGTCGAGTGCGCAGTCACCTTGCCGTCGTGGAGCGTGCTGTAGGTGCAGACCATCGGCCCCTCGACGAACTCCTGGACCAGCCACGGCGCGTCGGGCGTGGGGTGGACGTCCTCGGGCTTGACGCGGCCGGCGAGCGGGCCGTGGTTGGTCATCAGCGTGACGCCGCCGCGCGAATAGACGCCGCGGCCGAAGTAGTGCGGCCAGCGGCCGACCGCCTCCTGCAGCTCCGCATCGTTGCGCACCGTCACACCGACCGGCGCGCGGATGCCGAGCCGCTCGACGAGCTGCTCGAACGAGTCCTTGTCGTGGACCTGGGCAAGCGTCTCGAACTGCGCCGTGTAGAGCTTCGCGACCTGCTCGATGCTCTCGCGCGCGGTCGAGAGGTAGAACGCCTCCTCCCATGTCGGCACGATCAGCTCGATCCCCTGCTCCGCGCAGTAGTCGCGCACCTGGGCGGTGAACTTCTCCGTCTCGTCGCGCGGCGACGCGGTGACGAAGTGGCCCTTCAGATAGCGCGAGTGATTGCCTGGCGCCGACTCGTAGGTGTCCGACGAATAGACCTCGTGACCGGACTGCGCGAGCTGGCGGATCACGCTCAGCGCGAACGGCATCCGCGCGCTGGTGACGAGGATCTTCACGCGTGGCAGCCTAGCCGATCGCGCGTCAGCTCAGCCTGACCCGAAAGCAAATTCTTGAATGTAGATTCTTGAATCCGTATTCATGAAAAAGCTTTATGGGTAGCGGGATCTAGTTGGATAGTCAGTTCCCAACTGGTACCTTCTTTTTCGCATGGCTCTGAACATCAAAGACAGTGATGCAGAGCGGCTGGCGGCCGAGGTCGCGGCGCTTGCGGA
>JBIOUS010000078.1:0-19063 GCA_044867325.1 Thermoleophilaceae bacterium
CCGTGCTTGCTCATTGTGTCCGCTCCTGTTGTCCGCCGTGGCAGGGTTACCTGCCTTGGAACGTGCTCTCCCGCCATGGTCTGAGCGCCGTGCCGGGACAGTGTCCCGCTGGGAGTCAACCGTTGTCAAAGGGAATTGACACGCGAAGCTGGAATTCGCCGCTGAATGTCACAGTGAGCGCGTGTGTGTGCACAAAACGTCGGTCATCCGTCAAGATAGCTGACCGGGCTCGGCGATCTCGACGTGATCGGCCGCACCGCGGGTGAGGTTCTGGGGCTCGAGTTCGAAAATGGAAGCGACCACATCGCCACAGCTCTTGAGTGGGGCGTTAGGGTTCTCGGCAAGCCGGTGGTAGTCAATGCGGAGGGAGACCGGCCAGAGCCAGCTGTGGCTGACATCTTTCCCGCGTATGACGACGACGGTGGACTGCTGCTGGTGCTGACGCCACGCGGGTCCAACGGCAACACGAACTGACATGACCTCACGCAAGCGCAACCTCTCGATCATCGCCCTGATGCTGGTTCTGTTGGCCGGGTCGTTCTACGTGATCCTGACCAAGCCGACCGTGCTCGGTCTCGATCTGCGCGGCGGCGTCGAGCTCGTCTACGAGGGACGGCCAACGCCGCAGGTCCCGACAGTCACGGCGCAGGCGATCGACGACGCGATCGAGACGATCCGCAAGCGCACCGATGCGCTCGGCGTCTCCGAGCCGGAGATCCAGCGCGCCGGACAGAACCAGATCTCGATCGGCCTGCCTGACGTCGACAACGCCGATCGCGCGATCGAGCAGGTTGGCACGACCGCCCAGCTGCAGTTCTATGACTGGGAGGAGAACATCCGCGGCCAGGGGCCAGACGCGCCCTACGCCGGTAAGACGTCGCTCTACGACGCCATCGAGGTCGCCGCGAAGGAGAAGCCGACCGCGACCGAGACCGATCTTCCGCCCGACGGCGCATCGGACGAGATCGAGCAGCGCTTCGACGGCGACAAGAAGAAGATCCGCGAGTACTACGACCGCCGCAACGACAGCCACAGTGGGCGCTACTACCTGTTCGACGCCGACAAGCAGCTGGTCACCGGCCCCGACTCGACTTGCGCCGAGCTGCTCTCCGACTACGAGGGCGTCAAGGGGCCGAAGCGCAAGCAGAGCGAGATCCCGAAGAACAGCAAGTGCCGCGAGGAGCTCGCGGCGATCCCGGTCGGCAAGGGCGAGGGTGGAACTACGACACCCGAGTCGAGCGCTGCTCCAAAGAGTGGGCCACCAGCCGGCTCCGAGGTCCTCGAAGTGCCGCGCGGCATCGTCGTGCTCGAGGCCGATCGCGCTCCCAACCAGCCCGAGGACGTCAACAACTACTTCGTTCTCGAGGACGACTCCGAGCTCTCCGGCGGCGACATCAAGAACCCGGAGCAGAACACCGATCAGCGCACCAACGAGCCGATCGTGACGATGGAGTTCACCGACGACGGCCGCAAGGCCTTCGCGGCGGTGACTAAGCGCCTGGCGCAGCGCGGCTCTGAGCAGTTCGTGCCGCCGGGCGGCGACCGCAGCCAGACGCTGCAGCGCTTCGCGATCACGCTCGACGACCAGATCGTCTCGCTCGCGACGATCGACTATCGCGAGAACCCCGAGGGGATTGACGGACGCACCGGCGCTCAGATCAACGGCATCGGCAACATCACCGATACCCAGGACCTCGCCGAGAGCCTGCGCATCGGCGCGCTGCCGATCGAGCTGAAGCTCGTCTCCCAGACGCAGGTCTCCGCGTCGCTTGGTCAGCAGGCGCTCGACCAGGGCCTACTCGCCGGCGCGGTTGGTCTCGCGCTGACGCTGCTGTTCCTGATCCTCTTCTACCGCGTGCTCGGCGTTGTTGCGGCGATCACGCTGATCATCTACGCGATCTTCCTGTTCGCGCTGGTCAAGCTGATTCCGATCACGCTGACGCTGCCCGGCATCGCGGGCATGATCCTTACGCTCGCCGTCGCGGCTGACGCGAACATCGTCATCTTCGAGCGCATCAAGGAGGAGGCGCGCGCCGGATCGTCGATCCCCGCTGCGATCTCCAACGGCTACCAGAAGGCGCTGCGGACGATCATCGACGCGAACGTCGTCACGATCGGCACCGCCTTCATCCTCTTCACGCTCGCGACCTCGGGCGTCAAGGGCTTCGCGTTCACGCTCGGCATCGGCACGATCGTCTCGTTGTTCACCGCCGTGCTGGCGACCTCGGCGATCCTCGGTGCGATGAGCCGCACCCGGCTGATCGGATCGCGCTTCGCGCTCGGCGTCGGCAAGAACGACCGCGAGGGCCCACGCTGGCACATGGACTTCGTCGGCAAGTCGAAATGGTTCTTCTCGGGCTCGGGAATGATCCTCGTGATCGGCGCGCTGGCGATCGCCGGGCTCGGCCTGAAGTTCGGCATCGACTTCGAGTCCGGCACGCGGATCAAGACCCCGATCACCCAGAACGCAAGCGTCGACCAGGTGCGCGACGCGCTCGCCCCACTCGGCTACGACGACGCCAAGATCCAGGAGGTCGACGAGCCCGAGCTCGGCGACAACGTCCTCCAGATCTCGACTCCGACGCTGAACGAGAAGGAGGTGACCGAGGTCCGGACGACGCTCGACGAGCAGTTCGGGGTGGAGCGGGCCGAGTTCTCGGTCAACTCGATCGGCCCGACCTTCGGCGCCCAGGTCGCGCGCACTGCGCTGATCGCGGTGATCGCGTCGCTGCTGCTGATCTCGATCTACATGGCGCTGCGCTTCGAGGCGAAGTTCGTCATCCCGGTCCTGATCGCGATCGCCCACGACATCCTCATAACGGGGGGCGTCTACGCCCTCGTCGGCAGGGAGGTGACGACGTCGACGGTCGCGGCGCTGCTCACCATCTTGGGCTACTCCCTCTACGACACGATCATCGTGTTCGACCGCATCCGCGAGAACGTGCCGCGAATGCCGCGCGCGACCTTCTCGCAGATCGTCAACCGCTCGATGTCCGAGGTCCTGACGCGCTCGCTCGCGACCAGCGCCTCGACCCTGATGCCGATCGGCGCGCTGTTGCTGTTCGGCGGCGAGACGCTGCAGGACTTCGCCTTCGCGCTGCTGATCGGCGTCGCCTCTGGCGCCTACTCCTCGATCTTCATCGCGGCGCCGGTGCTGACGCTCTGGAAGGAGCGCGAGCCGGTCTACGTGCGGCGGCGCAAGATCGTCATGGAGGAGAACGACGGCGTCGTTCCGCCGTTCGCGTCGACGGTGCTGGGCGACGACGGCGACGGGGCCGCGCCGGCGCGGCGCAAGCCACAGCGGCGTGCTCCGGTCCCCGCCGCGGCAACGCCGGCGACGGCTGGGGGCGCGCCGACGCCAGCAGCGCCAGCGACCGAGCAGACCGGCAGTGACGGCAACGGCGCGGCGAGCCGTGAGGCCACCAGCGCGGCCGAGCGCAAGGCCGAGCGCGCGCGCAACCGAGCCCGCAAGAAGCACGGGAGGCACTAGAGATGAGCATGGTCGTCTGGGTGATGATGGGCATCGCCCTCTGGCACTTCGCGGTCTTCGTCCCCGATCGCTTCTACGGCGGCATCGTCGGCGCCTTCGCCGCGGCGATCGTCGGCTCGGCGATCTTCGGCTATGTCGTCTCCGGCTTCTCGATCCCCGGTCGCGCCGACACCGACCTCGCCTCGGCGTTCATCGCCATCCCGGGAACGTTGCTAGCGCTCGGTCTCTCGTGGTGGTACGGCAATCGGTCCGAGACCGAGCACCGTCCCGAGGTCCTGTAGCGCCACGTCCGACCCGGCCGCGAACATGCGGCCGTGCTTGCGGAGATATCGGGTTGGGATTGCGCGCCGTACGCGGCGAGGGAGAGCCTCGCCTTGGCCGAGACGCTGGACGTCTCGCCCTACACCGCGGCGATCCTGACGCGACGGGGGCTCGGCGACGCGGAGGCGGCGCGGCGGTTCATGGTCGCGGAGGAGAGCCATGCTCCTGAGCTGCTCGCGGGCATGGGAGACGCCTGCGCCACGATCCTGCGCCACGTCGAGGCGCGCTCGCGCGTCGTCGTCTTCGGCGACTACGACGTCGACGGGGTTTGCTCGACCGCGATCCTGATCCGCGCGCTGCGCGCGATCGGCGCCGATCCGGCCTGGCGGCTTCCGAGCCGCGACGAGGGCTACGGGCTCTCGGAAGAGGCCGTACGCGAGCTTGCAGGACAGGGCGCCGGCCTGATCGTCACCGTCGACTGCGGCGTGACGGCGGTCGACGAGATCGCGCTGGCGCGAGAGCTGGGGGTCGAGGTGGTGGTCACCGACCACCACCGTCCCGGGGCGACGCTGCCCGACTGCCCGATCGTCCATCCGGCGCTGGGTGGGTATCCCTTCGAGCACCTCTGTGGCGCGGGCGTCGCGCTGAAGCTCTCGGAAGCTCTACGTCGCGCCGCCGGCGTCGATCCGGCCGGCGCCGACCAGGACCTCGACCTCGCTGGTCTCGCGACGCTCTGCGACATGGTTCCGCTGGTCGGAGAGAACCGGCGGATCGCCCGCGCGGGGATGACGGAGTTGGCACGGACCCGCAAGCAGGGTCTGCGCGCGCTGATGGCGGTGACGCAGCTCGACCCTGCCGATGTCGACGAGCGCGCCGCCGGCTTCCGCCTCGGACCGCGGATCAACGCGGCCGGCCGGCTCAAGCGCGCCGACGCCGCGCTCGAGCTCTTGCTGACCGAGGACCGCGAGCGCGGCGACGAGATCGCCCGGGAGCTCGACGGCCTCAACCACGACCGCCGCGAGACCGAGCAGCGGATCGCCGGCGAGGCCGAGCGTCTCTGCGCTCCGCAGCTCGCCGCCGCAGCGATCGTCGTCGCGGGTGAGGGCTGGCATCCGGGAATCGTCGGAATCGTCGCCTCGCGCCTGGTCGAGCGCCATCGGCGGCCGTGCGTCGTGATCGCGCTCGACGGCGAGACCGGCCGCGGGTCTGGTCGCAGCATCGACCCCTACGACCTGCATGCCGGTCTCGGCGCCGCCAGCGAGCACCTCCTGCGTCACGGAGGGCACCGCATGGCGGCCGGGTTGGAGATCGCCGCCGACAGCGTCCGCGACTTCCGGGCGGCGCTCGCCGCCCATGCCGGCGCCGCGCTCGCTCCGGACGATCTGATGCCGCGTCAGGAGGCGCACGCGGTGGTCCCGGCCGGCGCCCTGACGCTCGACCTCGCCGAGGAGCTGGAGCGCCTGGCGCCGTTCGGAGCGGGCAACCCGGCGCCTGTGTTGATGGTGCCTGCCGCTGGCATCGAGCACGTGACGGCGATGGGGAAGAACCGCGACCACGCTCGCTTCACGCTGACCGGCGGTAGCGCCCGCGCCCGCGGGGTCGCCTTCCGAACCTCGCAGCGCGAGCTCGCCGACGCTGGCGCGAGCAAGCAGGACGTCGCCGTCGCGCTCGAGCGCAACCACTGGAACGGCTCGGTCGAGGCACGCGTGCTCCTGCGCGCGCTCTGCCCGACTCGCCCGGGAACGCTCCATGACCTCGCGCCCGACGCGGACATCGTCACCGCGATCGACCGCGAGCTGGCCGCCGATCCCAGTGCCTGGTGGCCCGTCGCCGGACGCGACGCTCCCGCGATCAGCGACCGTCGCGGAGAGGGTCTGGCAGGCGTCGTCGGTGACCTTCTGACCAGCGGCGAGAGCGTTCTCGTCGTCGTGACCGACCTAGAGCGTCGCCGAGCCGGCCTCGAGACGATGGTCGCCGGCATGACCCCGCGACCGTTGCCGGTCGTCTCGTGGGAGGAGCTGGGCGCCGATCCGTCACTCGCGGCCGGCTTCGACCATCGCGTCGCCTTCGATCCGCCACCCGTGGCGGACGGTCTCGCGCTACTCGATCGCCCCGATGCCATGGTCCATCTCGCGTGGGGACCCGCCGAGCGCGCTTTCACACTCGCGAGTTGGCGCGACCGGCTCGACCTGCGGCCGGCGCTGGTCGACATCTGGCGCGCCCTCGACGATCGAGGCGAGCTGACCGGCCCCGAGCTGGAGGCGACGCTGCGCGGGAGCGGCCAGCATCCCCGTGACGGTCGCCACTGCGGGCGCCTCGTCCGCATCCTCTGCGAGCTCGATCTCGCGGTCTGGGAGCACGGTCGTCTTTCGCGCGGGGGCGCCGAGCGCACGGAGCTTCGGAACTCCCATGCCAACCAGGCCTACCTCACCCGGCTAGACGCGGCTGAGCGCCATCTCACCGCGCCCGAGCGCGAGGCCTCACGGGCTGCCGCCGTCTAAGCGGAGGGCGGGGCGGATCGGTCCCTCGGCCCGGTATCGCAGCTAGGTGGGGCGAGATCCGGCGAGTACCGCAGCTCCGTCATTCGCCGGTCTAGACTGAGGCGATGGCCGATGAGCAGCAGACAGGGGTCGTCGATCCTGCCTTCGAGCACGATCCGATCGACCAGGCGACCAATCCGGCCCCCGCGGGGCCGACCGATCGCCTGGCCGCGGACGAGCGGGTGCTGCTCGGCGATCTGTTCGCAGTAGTCGAGGAGCACGCCGACGCAGCTGCCGAGCCGGTCGACCGCGACAAGGTCGAAGAGGCGTTCGTGTTCGCCTGCGAGCGGCATGCCGACCAGCGGCGCGCCTCAGGCGACGACTTCATCGTCCACCCGGTCAGCGTCGCCAAGATCTGCGCTGGGATGCGGCTCGACACCGCGACGCTCTGCGCCGCGCTGCTGCACGACACCGTCGAGGACACCAGCGCGTCGCTCGACGAGGTGCGCGCGGAATTTGGCGACGAGGTCGCCCAACTGGTCGACGGCGTCACGAAGCTGACCGGGATCACGTTCCAGAGCCGCGACGACCGCCAGGCCGAGAACTACCGCAAGATGATGGTCGCGATGGCCTCGGATATCCGGGTCATCCTGATCAAGCTCGCCGACCGGCTGCACAACATGCGGACGATCGAGGCGATGCCGAAGCAGAAGCAGCAGGAGAAGGCGCGCGAGACGCTCGACATCTTCGCGCCGCTCGCGCACCGGCTCGGCATCCACGCGATCAAGTGGGAGCTCGAGGACCTGGCGTTCGCGACGCTGCACCCGCGCAAGTTCAAGGAGATCAAGGGGCTCGTCAACCAGCAGCGCGACGAGCGCGAGGGCTATGTGGCCCGGGCCGGCGAGTACCTCGGCAAGGAGCTCGAAGCCGTCGGCATCGAGGCCGAGATCTCCGGCCGCGCGAAGCACTTCTACTCCATCTATTCGAAGATGACGAAGAAGGACCGCGAGTTCAACGAGATCTACGACCTGACCGCGATGCGCGTCCGGGTCGACTCGGTCAAGGACTGCTACGGCGCGATCGGCGTCATCCACTCGCTATGGAAGCCGCTTCCCGGCCGCTTCAAGGACTACGTGGCGATGCCGAAGTTCAACATGTACCAGGCGCTCCACACGACGGTGATCGGGCCGGAGGGGCAGCCGCTGGAGATCCAGATCCGGACCCAGGAGATGCACGACACCGCCGAGTACGGCATCGCCGCGCACTGGATCTACAAGGACGGCAAGCGCAAGCCCGAGGAGAAGGTCGAGTGGCTCAAGCAGCTCGTCGACTGGCAGCAGGAGATGCAGGATCCGCAGGAGTTCGCGGAGACGCTGAAGGCCGACCTGTTCGAGGACGAGGTCTTCGTCTTCACGCCGAAGGGCGAGGTCAAGTCGCTCGCCGCCGGCGCGACGCCGCTCGACTTCGCCTACTCGGTCCACACCGACGTCGGCCACCGCTGCGTCGGCGCGAAGGTCAACGGCAAGATCGTGCCGCTGCACTACGAGTTGCAGTCCGGCGACATCTGCGAGGTGCTGACATCGAAGAAGGAGCGCGGGCCGTCGCGCGACTGGCTGGCGCTGGCCAAGACGACGCGCGCCCAGTCGAAGATCCGCGCCTGGTTCAAGCGCGAGCGCCGCGAGGACTCTGAGCGCACCGGCCGCGAGATCCTTCAGGAGAACCTGCGCCGCCAGGGCCTGCCGCCGCAGAAGATCGCCGGCTCGCCGCTGCTCGCCGACGTGATCCGCGAGATGGGCTTCCGCAAGGGCGACGACTTCTATGTCGCGCTCGGCCAGGCGAAGATCTCGGCGAAGGTCGTCACCCAGAAGATCATGCAGAAGCTGCGCCAGGGGGAGTCGGCGGTCGACCACGACGGCGCCGCCGCGCAGCTGCTCGAGAAGAAGAAGGACCGCAGCCGCACGACCGGCAACGCCTCGGCGTACGGCATCGTCGTCGACGGGATCGACGACGTCATGCTGCGGCTGGCGAAGTGCTGCCGGCCGGTTCCCGGCGACCCGATCGTCGGCTACATCTCACTTGGCAAGGGCATCACGATCCACCACGAGGCGTGCTCGAACGCACGCGCGTTGCAGCGCAACCCAGAGCGCTTCACGAAGGTGTGGTGGGAGGGAGACAGCGCCGGTTCCTCGTTCAGGGCGGAGATCGAGATCGACGGCTGGGACCGTCACCGCCTGCTCGAGGACCTCTCGCGATGTTTCGCCGAGGCCGGCGTCAACATCCTCGAGGCGCGTTGCACGACGGTCCACCCGATGATCAAGAACCGCTTCGTCGTCGAGGTCGGCGACACGGTCGCGCTGAAGAACTGCATCCAGCGCCTGCGCAACATCGACAGCGTGTTCGACGCCTACCGCGTCACGCCGGCCTGAATCAAGAGACGACGGTCAGCGCGCCGGGGGCTGCGCTGAAGCGGACCGACTGCTCGTCGCCGATGTAGTCGCCGTCGACCTGGACCGGCAGCGGCCGGCCGTCGGCGCTCTCGATCAGCGCGTCCTGGACGCCTGGGAACGGAGCGATCTGGCGGTGCTTCGAGACGGTCTTGGCGCGGCCGGAGAACAGCCGCGGGATCAGCGTTGGCAGCTCGAGCGGGGTCGCCTTGCGCAACACGCCGACGCTCAGCGAGCCGGTCTCGAGGCCCGCGCCCTCACAGACGCGGATCGGTCGACTACCGAAGTAGGTGAACGGATCGGAGTTCTGGGCGATCACCGTGACGCCGTCGAGTGTCTCGCCGTCGATCGTCACCTTCATCTGGGGCGGGTTGACGAGGTAGCGACGGTTGAAGGTCGAGACCGCGGCCCACGAGTAGTAGTAGGGCCCGAAGCGCGCCTTCAGCTTCGGGTGGGCGTCGACGCGCTCGACGACGCTGGCGTCGATCCCCACGCCGGACGAGAACACGAACGCGCGCCCGTTGACGAGCCCGAGATCGACCTTGCGCGGGCGGAAGTCGTCGGCGAGCGACAGCAGATGCTCGGTCGCATCGACGACGTCGCCCGGGATGCCGATCGTGCGATGGAAGACGTTCGTCGCGCCGCCGGGCAGGCAGCTCAAGGGTGTCTCAGATCCGAGCAGCCCGTTGGCCGCCTCGTTGACGGTGCCGTCGCCACCGAAGGCGACTACGAGGTCGTAGCCCTCGCCTGCCGCCTCGCGGCAGATCTGGGTCGCGTGGTCGCGCCGTTCGGTATCGACGGCCTCGACGTCGTAGCGCGCCTGCAGCGCGTAGACGACGAGGTTGCGCAGCCGGTCCGAGACCGTCGTCGCGTACGGGTTGACGATCACCAGCATCCGCTTCTTCTCGGCGCTGGTCGACGACAGTCGGTGCGCCAGCGCCTCGGCCCGCGCCTCGCTGGTGGCGGTCTGCGTCGAAGGATCGGGGGAGGGCATGCCTAGACGCTAACCCCGCTTCGCGCGACGGTTACGGCGCCGCCGGCGGCGCTGGGTCCGCGATCGACTCGAAGTGGACCGTCTCGCCGTCCTCGACCTCGCGCACGCGCCCCTCGTTGAGCAACAGGTCGGTGTGGCCGAGGATCTCGCTCAAGGTCAGGTAGGCCTGCGTGACGGCGATGTTGCCCCACAGCGCCTGCGCCAGCTCGTGGGCGCTACGCGGCCGCTCGGCGATCAGGCGGTGAAGCTTGTCGGCGCGTCGACGGTGCATCGTGAAACGGGTGTCGATCAGCTCGCGGTGATTCGTCACCGGGTCGCCGTGACCGGGCAGGACCAGATCGAGGTCCATCGCGCGTGTCTTGGTCAGCGAGTCGAGGTAGGTGACCAGCGCCTGCGGCCGCTCGCTCGCGCCGTCGTGTGGCCGCGTGATCAGCGGATTCGAGGAGATGTGGCCCAGCAGGTGGTCGGCGGCGACCAGCATCCGTCGTTCGGCGTCTTCGAACACCGTGTCGGTCGGCGAGTGGCCGGGGCGCCAGTGAACTTTCCAGCTGCGATCGCGGAACGCCAGCTCGTCGCCCTCGTGGAGGACGCGCGTGACCTTCGCCGGCGCGCCCCAGGCGCGGAAGGCGCGTGAGACCGACTGCAGCGCGCGCACGACGTCTTCGGTGATTCCGTGGCGCAGCATCGTCGTGGCCGCGAAGTCATCGTCGGCCTGCATCTCGTCGGAGAAGTTCTCGACCATCGGTACCGCGTGGTCGATCGTCGCGACGTCGGCTCCGGAACGCGCCGCGACTAGACCGACTAGCCCGAGGTGGTCGATGTGCTGGTGGGTGATGACGACCAGCTCGATCTCCTCGACGGACTTCCCCAGCGCGGCGAGCGCCTGGGTCAGCTCGTCGAATGACGTGCCCGAGTTCGGGCCGGCGTCGACGAGTGTCAGCGGCTCGTCGTCGACCAGGTAGCAGTTGACCCGACCGACGGCGAACGGCGTCGGGATCGACAGCCGGTGGACGCCGGCGGCTGCGGCCACCGCGAAGCCGTCAGCTTCAGTGGTCGTGGTCACGCCCGGATCAGCGCGAGCAACTCGTCGCGCTTCTCGGCCATGTGAGCGGGCGAGACGAGCGACTCGAGGTTGAGTCTCAGCAGCGGCTCGGTGTTCGACGCGCGGACGTTGAAGTGCCAGTCGTCGTAGTCGACCGAGACACCGTCGAGCCAGGCGATCTCGCCGTCGGAGTAGCGCTCCGCGATCTCGCGCATCTTGGCGTCCTGATCGGCGACCTCGGAGTTGATCTCGCCGGAGATGAAGTACTTGCCACGCAGGTCGGCGAGCAGGTCGGCGAGCGTCCGATCGTCCTTCGACAGCAGCTCGAGGATCAGCAGCGCCGGCAGCACGCCGGAGTCCGCGCAGTAGAAGTCGCGGAAGTAGTAGTGGCCGGAGACCTCACCGCCGAACGCCGCGCCCTCGTCGCGCATCCTGGTCTTGAAGAAGGCGTGGCCGACGCGGTTGACGTGTGCCGTGCCGCCGGCCGCTTCGACGATGTCGCGGACGGCGCGGCTGGCGCGCACGTCGTAGAGGATCGTCGCGCCCGGCTCGCGCTCGAGGATCGACTGCGCCAGCAGCGCCGTCAGGAAGTCGCCGTCGACGAAGGTCCCGCTGCCGTCGATGAAGAAGCAGCGGTCGGCGTCGCCGTCCCAGGCGATGCCGAGATCGGCGCCCTCGGAACGGACCTTGTCGACGATGAACTGGCGGTTCTCCTCGAGTAGCGGGTTCGGCTCGTGGTCCGGGAACTCGCCGTCGGGGACCCAGTAGGTCTGGACCTGTTCGATGGCGAGCTGGTCAAGTAGCGGCCCGACGAGCGGGCCGGCCATGCCGTTGCCACCGTCGAGTACGACCTTCAGCGGCTCGATCGCGCCGGCATCGATCCAGGCGAGCGCGTCGCGCTGGAAAGGCTGCCAGACGTCCTCGCGCTCGATCGGGCTCGCGACACCTGCCGGCTCTCCGAGGCCGCCGCCGGTCAGCAGGTCGCGCAGCTCGCCGATTCCAGCGTCGCCGGAGAGCGCGAGCGCGCCTCGGCCGACGAGTTTCGCGCCCGTGTATGCCTTCGGGTTGTGCGAGGCGGTGCACATCAGTCCGCCGTCGAGCTGACGCGATCCGACCGTCCAGTACAGAACCTCGGTGCCGACCATTCCGACGTCGAGCACCGACGCACCCTCGTCGCTCATCCCGCGCGCGTACTCGGCCGCCAGCGCGGGGGCGGTGAGGCGCATGTCGCGGCCAAGCGCCAGCTTGAGCTGGCTTGGCACGGTGTCGTACATGTCGGCCAGTACACGCGCGAAGCCGCGCCCGATCGCGTATGCCGTCGACTCGTCGATCTGCGAGCCGTAGAGGCCGCGAACGTCGTAGGCCTTGAAGATTCCTGCGTCTATCTCGGTCACGCGGCGAGAGGCTACAGCCAGCCCCGCCGGCGGAAGTAGCCGAGCATCCCGAGCAACAGTGTCAACATCGCGCCGATGACGATCCAGAACGCGGTATGCGAGCCCTGGCCCGGCACGCCGACGTTCATTCCCCAGATGCTGGCGAGCAAGGTCAGCGGCAGCACGATCACCGAGATCGAGGTCAGCACGCGCAGGACGTCGTTGACGCGGTGCGAGATCACCGACTCGTTGGTCTCCTCGAGCGCCTCGACGACCTCCTTGTAGTTCTCGAGCATGTCCCAGATCCGCTCGGAGGCGTCCTGGATGTCGTCGAAGTAGACGTCGAGGTCGGCGGCCATGTAGCGCTGCTTGGTCCGCTCGAGGTCACGCAGGGTGGAGCGTTGCGGTCGGATGATCTTGCGGAAGTTGATGATCTCCTGCTTGACGTTGGAGATGTCGCGCACCAGCTCCTCGGAGCGGCCGAGGAAGATGTCCTCCTCGACCTGCTCGAGCTTGTTGCCCATCTTGCGCAACATCGGGAAGCAGTAGTCGAACGAGTCGTCGACGATCTTGTAGAGCAGGTAGCCGGGGCCCTTCGAGAGCAACTGCTCGCGCATCTCGTCGGAGGCGCGACAGCGCTCGAACAGGTACTCGACCGGCGGGATCGGCCGGTTCGGCAGCGTGATCAGGAAGTCCGGCCCGACGAACATGTCGAGCTCGGCGGTGTTCAGCCGACCGACCGACTTGTCGTAGACCGGGAAGTGCAGGACGATGAACAGGTAGTCGGGGTACTCGTCGATCTTCGGCCGCTGGTTGCGCGACGCGACGTCCTCGTAGTCGAGCGGGTGGAAGTCGAAGTGCTCCTGCAGCCAGGCGCGATCGACCGGTCCGGGGCGCTCGATGTTGATCCAGCGCAGCGGACGCTGCGGGGTGCCGTCTGGACCGGCGCCGGCCCACTCGACGACCTCTACGTTCGGCTCAGGAGCAGCGTTGGACGGCCCGGAATCGGGTCCTACGCGCGGCGTTCGCCGCAGGCGTGGCCTCGGAATGCTCGGCATGGCTCGGACTGAGCGGGTCTTCGGTCGGGACCGTCACGGGATTTATTCTACCCCCGGCCTTGCATCCGTCCGGTCGATTGCTATCGTCCTTGCACTGACATAGCCGTACGCATCCAGAGGGGTGGAGGGAAATGGCCCTACGAAACCCCGGCAACCATCCAGACGACTTCGGTCGCGAGGAAAGGTGCCAAGTCCATCAGATCCAGTTGATCTGAAAGATGTGGCGAAGCCCTTAGAGGCCTCCGTCACGAGCAACGCGGCGGAGGCTTTTCGACATGAAGGGGCTGAATTAGATGGCTATAGAGGCGCTGAAGTGCAAGGAGTGCGGTACCAGCTACCCGCTCGAGGCGCGTTACGTCTGCGACGACTGCTTCGGGCCGCTCGAGGTGGCCTACGACTTCTCCGGTCTCGACGCCGATTCGACGCGGCGCCGGATCCAGGCCGGACCGCAGTCGATCTGGCGCTACTCCGACTTCCTGCCGTTCGACTCGCAGCCGCGCACGGCGCTCGCCGCTGGCATCACGCCACTGGTGCGTGCCGACCGGCTAGCCGAGCGACTGGGAGTGGGGGAGGTCTGGGTCAAGAACGACGCCGCCAACCCGACGCACTCGTTCAAGGACCGCGTCGTCACGGTCGCGCTGGCCAAGGCCCAGGAGCTCGGCTTCCAGGTCGTCGCCTGCGCGTCGACTGGCAACCTCGCCAATGCCGTCGCCGCCCACGCGGCAGCGGCCGGGCTCGAGTCCTACGTCTTCGTGCCGGCCGACCTCGAGGAGCAGAAGATCCTCGCCACCGGCGTCTATGGCACCAACCTCGTTGCCGTCAACGGCAACTACGACGACGTCAACCGGCTCTGCACCGAGCTCGCCGGCGAGCGCGAGTGGGGATTCGTCAACGTCAACCTGCGCCCGTACTACTCGGAGGGGTCGAAGACCGTCGCCTTCGAGATCGCCGAGCAGCTCGGCTGGGAGCTGCCGGACCGCGTCGTCGTCCCGATCGCCTCGGGCTCGCTGATCACCAAGATCGCGCGTGGCTTCGAGGAGTGGCTCGAGGTCGGCCTCGTAGAGGGCGAGCTGCCGAAGTTCAACGGCGCCCAGGCCGAAGGCTGCTCGCCGGTCGCACAGGCCTTCGAGGCGGGCCGCGACTTCTGCTCGCCGGTCAAGCCGAAGACGATCGCGAAGTCGCTGGCGATCGGCAACCCGGCCGATGGCCCGTACGCGCTCGACCTCGCCCGCCGCACCGACGGCGGCATCGATTCAGTGACCGATGACGAGATCCGCGCCGGGATCAAGCTGCTCGCCGAGACGACCGGCATCTTCACCGAGACCGCCGGTGGCGTGACCACCGCGACCTTGGTGAAGCTCGCCGAGCGCGGCGAGATCGGCCCCGATGAGCGTGTCGTGCTGGTGATCACCGGCGAGGGCCTGAAGACGCTCGACGCGGTCCGCGGCAGCTTCGAGACCATCGACGTCGAGCCGACGACCGAGTCGTTCGCCAATGCGGCGGGCTCCGTCGCCGTCGCCTAGCGGCTGTAGTCTGCACCGCGAAATGAGCGTCACAGTCAAGATCCCCACGCAGCTGCGCAGCGTCACCGGCGGCGAGGCCGAAACGGCGGTCGACGAGGCGACGACGGTCGGCGAGGTCCTCGACGGCCTCTACGACCGTTTCGACGGTCTGCGCGATCGCATTGCCGAGGATGGCGGCCTGCGCCGCTTCGTCAACGTCTACGTCGGCGGCGAGGACATCCGCTTCCTGGATGGTCTCGACACAGCGGTCGACGACGGCGACGAGGTCACCATCCTGCCGGCCGTCGCCGGCGGCTAGTCGCGGCACCTCCGCTCGCGTGAGCTGGAACCCCGTCGACTCGACCGTCCTGGTGACGGGCGCTCAGGGGTTCATCGGTTCCTGGCTCGCCGAGCGGTTGCTCGACGACGGCGCGCGTGTCGTTGTTCCGCGGCGCGACGTCGAGCCCGACACGCGCTTTCGCAGCGACGGGATCGAGGAGCGCTGCGTCGTGGTCGCCGCCGACATCCAGGACTACGAGGCGATGACGCGCGTGCTCACTGAGCACGCTGTCGACACCGTCTTCCATCTCGGTGCGCAGTCGATCGTCGGCGCCGCGACGCGCTCGCCGCTGTCGACCTTCGAGTCCAACGTGCGCGGCAGCTACGTCTTGCTCGAGGCTTGCCGGGCTGCGGGGGTGCTGTCCCATCCGGTCGAGCGGATCGTGGTCGCGTCGTCATACACGGCCTACGGCTCCCACGATGAGCTGCCCTACCGCGAGGACTTCGCGCTGCGACCGACCTTCCCGTACGACGTGTCGAAGGCCTGCGCCGACATGATCGCGCGCAGCTTCGCCGCCACCTATGACCTGCCAGTCGCCGTGACGCGCCTCGCGAACGTCTATGGCGGAGGCGACCTCAACTGGTCGCGAATCGTGCCCGCCACATGTCGCGCGCTAGTCGAGGGCGACGCGCCGGTGATCCGCTCCGACGGCACGCCAGAGCGCGACTACCTTTATGTCGAGGATGCCGTCGACGCCTATCTCGCGGTTGCCCGATCGCTCGACGACCAGCGCATGCGCGGGCGAGCCTGGAACGCCGGTTGGGGCTCGCCGCTGGCCGTGCGCGAGATCGTCGATCGGCTGATCGCCGTGTCCGGCGCCGACGTGATCCCGGACGTTCAGGGCAGCGGCACTCCGCACGGCGAGATCGATCGTCAGTACCTCGACTCGTCCGCGATCGCGGCAGAGCTCGGCTGGAGGCCCCGGACGGAGCTCGACGACGGCCTGCGACGCACACACGACTGGTACGTGCGGCGGTCGTAGCGATGCGTGCCGCCGCCGTCGTCCTCGTCGCCGCGGCTGTCGTCCTGCTCGCGCCGTCGAGTGACGCCGGCGCGGAGACGGTCGGTCATTCCGCAGACGGCTTGCCGATCCGCGCCGAATGGGTGGGATCGCCGCGTGCGCCGCGCACGATCCTCGTCATGGGCGAGATCCATGGCAGCGAGCCGGCCGGTCGCGCGGTCGTCGAGCGGCTGCGCGGCAAGCGCCCGCCAAGGGGCGTCGCGTTTCTGCTCGTCGAGACCGCGAACCCCGATGGCGGCCGCGCGGGAACCCGCTGGAACGCGAACGGCGTCGATCTCAACCGCAACTTCCCGTTCGGCTGGACGGCGGGCGGGGTGCCCTTCGACACGTACTTCCCGGGATCGGGGCCGCTGTCCGAGCCGGAGTCGGGCGCTCTTGCCGCGCTGGTCCGGCGCGTCAAGCCGCGCGTGACCGTCTGGTACCACCAGCACATGCGGCTCGTCGACCGTTCCGGCGGCGATCCCTATCTCGAGCGGCTGTACGCCAAGCGGTCGCGGCTGCCGTACAAGCGGATCGCGCCGCTGCCCGGCACCGCTACGAGCTGGCAGAACGACAGCTTCCCCGACGACAGCGCGTTCGTGGTCGAGCTTCCGGCCGGCCGCCTCGACGGCCGGTCGGTCGCCCGTCATGCCGGCGCGGTCGTCGCGCTCGCGCGGGTGGTCGCTCCGCCGCGTGTCGTTCAGACGCCGATCCCGTTCGGATCGCGCCGCAAGGCCGAGATGCGGGCCTACTCCAACCGCCACTACGGGATCGACGACTATCGACTGCGCCGGCCGCGCGCGATCGTCGAGCACTACACCGCGTCGAACAGCTTCTCCTCGGCTTTCAACACGTTCGCCGCCGACACGCCGGACGTCGAGCTCGGCGAGCTTCCCGGCGTCTGCGCCCACTACGTGATCGATCGCGACGGGACGGTGCACCAGCTAGTGCCGACGTCGATCATGTGCCGGCACACGGTCGGCCTCAACTGGACGGCGATCGGCATCGAGCACGTCGGGATCGGCGACGGCCAGGTGCTCGCCAACCGCCGTCAGCGCGCGGCGTCGCTACGACTGACGCGGATGCTCCAGGGCCGCTACCGGATCGCAACGCGCAACGTGATCGGCCACGCCGAGAGCCTGTCCAGCCCGTTTCACCGTGAGCGGGTCGCCCGCCTGCGCAATCAGACTCACGGCGACTTCGCAGCGCCGGCGATGCGGAGCTACCGCCGAATGTTGCGCGCGATGGCTGCGCCCGAGTCGCTGCGCTAGTCGACGCGGTAGCGCTCGGGCACGTAGGTCTGGGTGTCGACCGGCGGACGGACGTAGGCGCGCTGCTGGCGCGGTGGGAGCTCCACCGGCTCGTACTCGACGTCCCCATGGGGAATCTGATCGAGCAGGTGGGCGATCAGGTTGAGTCGCGCGGTCCGCTTGTCGTCGGCCTCGACGACCCACCAGGGCGAGTCCTTGGTGTCGGTGTAGGCGAACATCTCGTCCTTCGCCTCGGCGTAGTCGACCCAGCGAGCACGCGCCTCGAGGTCGATCGGGCTCAGCTTCCAGCGCTTCGAGGGGTCCTTCAGCCGCTTCTCGAAGCGCCGCTCCTGCTCTTCGTCGCTGACCGACAGCCAGTACTTGATCAGCACGATCCCCGACTGTTGCAGCATCCGCTCGAACAGCGGACAGCTGCGCATGAACTCCTGATACTCCTCGTCGGTGCAGAAGCCCATCACCCGCTCGACGCCGGCGCGGTTGTACCAGGAGCGGTCGAACAGGACCATCTCTCCGCCTGCCGGCAGCTGGGCGACGTAGCGCTGGAAGTACCACTGCGTGCGCTCGCGATCGGTTGGCGTCGCCAGCGCGACGCTGCGGATCACGCGTGGGTTGGTCTTCTCGACGATCCGTTTGATCGCCCCGCCCTTGCCGGCGGTGTCGCGCCCCTCGAAGATCACGACGACCTTGAGCTTCTCCTGCTTGATCCACTCCTGCAGCCGCACCAGATCGGTCTGGAGCCGCTCGAGCTCCTTCTCGTACTCGCGCTTGGTCAGCGTCTTCGGAGCGATCGGACGACGATACCGCCCAAGCGCGCCCGGCTGGATTCGAACCAGCGACCTCTTGCTCCGGAGGCAAGCGCTCTATCCACTGAGCTACGGGCGCGTGTGCGGCGAGGATAGCCCGGACCGTCTTGCGGACAAAACACAACAAAACCCATCGAATTTGTAGACTTTGCATCCTGACCCGTCCGCAGCGCGTGCCGAGCGGTCCATATCTCACTCACAGGAGGCAATTCGATGAAGCGCATCAACTACCCGCGCGCCGCCGGGGCGCTCGCCGTTCTGGCGCTTGCCATACCGGCCAGCGCCGTTGCGGAGCCGGGCGTCTACACGGTCGACGCCAAGCTCGACACGGGCTCGGTGACGTTCCTCAACGACTCGACCGGCGCCGGGCTGCTCCCGCAGACCCAGTACGTGGTCTCGAACAGCGGCTACTCGGTCGGATTCGCCGAGACCAACGGCGTCACAGGTGGCGGCGTGCTCAACTACAAGGTCCTGCCGAGCGCCTACCGCGCCCCGGCGACCGCCGAGGAGAAGCGGACCTACCCGGCCGCGCAGACCGACGTCCAGGCGCACGCGACCTGCTCCGGCGTCGCGGCGCTGACCAGCGGCGCGAACATCCTCGCCTGGCAGCCCGGCGCCGACCCCGCCTACAACTACGTCCCGTGGCAGAAGACCGCGGCCGGTCTCGGCGACGACCCCGCCAAGTGGATCGCGGTCGTCAAGACCGCCACCGGCGTCGACCTGTCGACGGCGTCGAACCTCACGACCGCCTGCACCGGACTGGGCGGCACCTACCACGCCGCCGACACCTCCACGGCGATCGCGAGCGCGCTGATCGCCGCCGCGACCGCGCCGCTCCAGAAGCAGATCGACACGCTGACGAAGGCCAAGGCGACGGCCGAGAAGGCGTCCGCCACCGACAAGGCGGCGCGCAAGCTCGCGGAGGAGGGCTACCAGGCGCTGTACGACCGGCAGCTCACCGTCTCGCTGGCCGCGAAGCGCTTCGCGGCCGATGCGGGCGGCGCG
>JBIOUS010000079.1:0-19383 GCA_044867325.1 Thermoleophilaceae bacterium
CTTGGGAACCGCTGCTCGGGCACCTCGCCACCGCCGCTGCTTGGGCCGCGCGGCAGTCTCTCGACGATCTCGGCGACTGCCGCAAGCTGGTCGGCGGTCAGCGCGCCGACGGCGCCGCGCGCGCCGACGGCGCGCAGGGCCGGACGGCGGGGCGCCTCGGCGATGCGCTCGACGACGAGCAGACCGCGTGCCTCGAGGCGACGCACGCTGGCGTGGTCGCAACCGCTGACGCGGGCGAGATCGCTGACCCGCAGCGGGCCGTCGGTCAGCGCTTCGAGGCCTGTCCGCTGGCGGCTGCCGAGCCGGGTGCCGTCCTCCAGCGCGGCCCGCCCGGCGGCTGTCAATGTCGCGGCAAGCGACTCGCGCGCCTTGGTCCGACGGCCGCTGCCAGTTCCCGTTCCGGGTGGCAGCACGAGCGCCAGCCCGCGCGCCGGCGTCGACACGTACTCCTGTGCGACCCACAGGCCGAGCCGCACCAGCTCCGCGGGTACGTCGGCTTCAAGCGCCTCGATCGGCTCGGCAAGACGCTTCGGATCGAGGTCGCTGGTTTCGGCGGTCGCGACGACCACACCGAGCATCCGCCGCGAGCCGAACGGCACGACCAGCACGCTCCCCACCCCCACGCCGTCCGCGACCAGCCCCTCGCCCATCAGGTAGTCGAACGGGCCGCGCAGCGCGCGGGCGGTGGTCAGCGGCTCGACCTTCGCGATCACCCGGCCAATGTATGGGGCCGAGCAGAGGTCAGCCCACGCGCAGCATTTCTGCCGTGCCGTATGGCACACTGGAGCTGTGTCGATTCAGTCACGGAACCGTCGCGGCAGCGCGTCCTCCTGTGACACCCCGGCTGGCAGGTTCGTCGTCATGCCGAAGCAGCGCTGGCGATATGGGGTCCGTGAGGACTTGCGCGGATTGCGCACCGCGGTCGACGACCTGCGCGAGGAGATGCACTCGGAGTTGGGCGGCGTGCGTGAGGAGCTCGGCGGAATGCGCGATGAGATCCGCGGCATGCGCGGCGACCTCAAGCGCGAGTTTCAGCAGAACCGCGACGTGCTGCGCGACCTCAAGGCGTCGATCGACCACAACACGGAGATGACCCAGCGCTCGGTCGAGACCCTCGAGGCGGTGCATGCCGAGAGCCGCGCGAACCGAATCGCGATCGAGGATCTCTCCGAGGACATCCGCGCGCAGCGCGACGGGCTGCTGCTCGTGCTCGACGAGCTGCGCCGCGGGCGCAACGGGTCGAGCTGAGCGCGGCGACGGCTAGCGGGGCAGGCAGAGCGCCGCGTAGTGGAGCGTGAAGGCGCGCTCGGCGGCGCGGGGCGCAAGCGCGAATAGAGAACGCCGCGTCGAAGCCTTGAGCACTGCCTTGGCGCGCTGGACCGGCGTCTCGGCGAAGAAGGCGTGGACGGCGAGCGGAAGCGGGTCGGCGAGGTCGGCGGCGACGCGCAGGCCGGCGTCCGACGCGAGTTGGCCGATGCGGTAGCGCGAGAAGCGATGGAGGTGCCCAATCGCCTCACGGCCCGCCTGAGCCGATGCGCGCGACGCCGAGAGGTTGTCCTCGAGCGGGACCTCGACGATCACGGCACGAGCGACGCGAGCCGTCTCACGCAGCAGCGGCAGCGGATCCGGGACGTGCTCGAGGACGTGGGAGAGGATGCCGAGGTCATAACCGGCGTCGGGAGCAGGCAGCGTGTGGCCGTCGAAGCGCCGGGCCGCGTCGACCTCGGGACGAGTCGCAGCGAACGAAACGGCACGCTCGGAGATGTCGAAGCCGTCGCGGCGCTCCCCCACCCCGCGCCGCGCGAGCTGCGTCAGCAGGACGCCGTCGCCGCAGCCGACCTCGGCGATCGTCCGGGGCGGTCGCGCCAGCGCGCCGATCAGCTCGACGACGTGGTCGGCCTTGCCCGCCGCGCAGAGCTCGCGCCAGGCCCCGTAGCGGAGGGCGTCGTCGCCCTCCGCGGAGTACTGCTCCTCGTAGACGCCTCGAAGGCTGTTGGAGTCGCTAGGCGACAGGCGCGGCCTCGGCGAGACCGGCGGCCTGGCGCAGGGCGTCGGCCTTGTCGGTCTTCTCCCAGGTGAACTCGTCGAGCTCGCGGCCGAAGTGGCCGTAGGAGGCCGTCTTGCGGAAGATCGGCCGGTGCAGGTCGAGCTCGCGGCGGAAGGCGGCCGGACGCAGGTCGAAGTGCTCGTCGACGAGCTGGGCGATCTTCGCGCGGCCGATCTTCTCGGTGCCGAAGGTCTCGACCATCACCGAGACGGGCTTGGCGACGCCGATCGCGTAGGCGACCTGGACCTCGCAGCGGTCGGCGAGGCCGGCCGCGACGACGTTCTTGGCGACCCAGCGGGCAGCGTAGGCGGCCGAGCGATCGACCTTCGACGGATCCTTGCCGGAGAACGCTCCGCCACCGTGGCGGGCGGCGCCGCCGTAGGTGTCGACGATGATCTTGCGGCCGGTCAGCCCGCAGTCGCCCATCGGCCCGCCGATGACGAACTTGCCGGTCGGGTTGACGAGGAAGTTGTGGCCCGAGTTCAGCGTTGCCGCGTCGTAGGGCACGCCCTCCTTGTCGAGCACCGGGATCACGACCTGATCCCAGAGATCGGCCTTGATCCGCGGCTGATCGACGTCCTCGGCGTGCTGGGTCGAGATCAGGACCTTCTCGATCGCGACCGGACGGCCGTCGCGGTAGCGGACGGAGACCTGGGTCTTGCCGTCGGGGCGCAGGTAGGGCAGCGTGCCGTCGTGGCGGACCTCGGCGAGCCGCTCGGCGAGCCGGTGCGCGAGCGCGACCGGGGCCGGCATCAGCTCCGGCGTCTCGTTGCTGGCGTAGCCGAACATCATCCCCTGGTCGCCGGCGCCGGCGATGTCGAAGTCGTCGCCCGAGCCGTCGGCGCGCTTCTCGTATGCCTGGTCGACGCCCTGGGCGATGTCGGGCGACTGCTTGTCGACCGTGACCATCACGGCGCAGGTGTTGCAGTCGAAGCCGTAGGCGGCGTCGTTGTAGCCGATCTCGTCGACCGCCTTGCGGGCGATCGCCTGGAAGTCGAGGTCGGCGGTCGTCGAGATCTCGCCCGAGATCACGATCAGGCCGGTGTTGACGAGCGTCTCGCAGGCGACGCGACCGGCGGGATCGGCGGCGAGCACCGCGTCGAGCACGGAGTCGGAGATCTGGTCGGCGATCTTGTCGGGATGGCCCTCGGTGACGGACTCCGAGGTGAAGAGGAACTCGTTATCGGCGAAATCGGTGATGCTCATGGGGAGGGGCTCGCTCCGGTGCCGGGGACGCTCAAAAGGGTCGAGAAAGGGTACATACCCCGGAGGCACACGCCCCCGGACCCCTAGTCGCTGTAGCTGCGGCGGCCGGCCGTCGTCTTGATGTCGATCACCAGCGGGACCCCCTCGAGACCGAAACGGTCGCGCAACTGGTTCTCGAGGAAGTAGGCGTAGTCGCGCGTGACCAGCGAGCGATCGTTGACCTGGAGCGCGAAGCGTGGCGGCGACGTCTCGAACTGGGCCAGGTAGTAGAGCCGCAGCCGCTTGCCGCCCTTGGCCGGCGGCTGACGGATGTCCTGGAGGTCGGCGAGGAAGCGGTTGAGCTGCGACGTCTTGATCCGCTGGGCGCTGCGGTCGGCGAGGTCGATCGCCTCGGCGACCAGCCGTGTCAAGCCGCGGCCGGTCTTCGCCGACACCGCCATCAGCTTCGGTCGCTGGCGCAGCTTCTTGCTGACGCGGGCCCGGGTGTGCTCGAGGTCCGTGTCGGTGAGGTCCCACTTGTTCAATGCAACGACGGTGGCGCAGTTGGTCTTCATCGCTAGCTCGGCGATCCGGAAGTCCTCGGTAGTGACGCCCTCGGAGGCGTCGCAGAGCACGATCGCGACATCGGCGCGCTCGGCGGCCTGCTCGGAGCGCAGCTGGGCGTAGTAGTCGACCGTGCCGGCGACCTTGGTGCGGCGGCGCAGGCCGGCGGTGTCGACGAGGATCACCGGTCGCCCCTCGACCTCGATCCGCGTGTCGATCGAGTCGCGCGTCGTCCCGGCCAGGTCGGCGACGATCACGCGCTCCTCGCCGAGCAGCTTGTTGACGAGCGACGACTTGCCGACGTTCGGCCGGCCGATCACCGCGAGCCGCGTGGCGGTCTCCTCCTCGCGCTCGGGAACCGTCTCGAGCGTCTTGGCGATCCGGTCGAGCAGGTCGCCGGTACCGAGCCCGTGGGCGGCCGAGACCGCGACGGGCTCCCCCAGGCCGAGCCCGAAGAACTCGGCGGCGTTGGCTTGGCGCAGCGCGTCGTCGACCTTGTTCGCCGCGACGACGATCGGCGTCTCGGCGGCGCGCAGCTCGCGCGCCAGCTCGGTGTCGCCCGGCCGCATCCCGGCGGCCGCGTCCACCACGAACACCACGACGTCTGCCTCGGCGAGCGCGCTGCGCGCCTGGCGCTGGACCGAACGCGCCAAGTCGTCGGTCTCCTCCATGTCGACGCCGCCGGTGTCGATCAGCAGGAACCGCCGTCCGTTCCAGTCCGCCTCGACCTCCTTGCGGTCCCGCGTCACCCCCGCCTCCGGGTGCACGACAGCCTCCCGCGTCTCGGACAGGCGATTGACCAGCGTCGACTTGCCGACGTTCGGATAGCCGACGATCGCGACCTTCGGGAGGGACATGGGCGGGTGAGGCTACTGGCGGCGCGCTGCCGCGACCAGCTCGGCGATGCGGGCGACGACCTCGTCGACGGTCAGGCCGGTGGTGTCGAGCTCGACGGAGCCCTCCGCCGGCTTGAGCGGGGAGTGCTCGCGGGACGAGTCCTGGGCGTCGCGGAGAGCCTGGTCGCGTAGGACGGCGTCGACCTCGATTCCGAGCTCGGCGGCGCGGCGACGGGCGCGCTCCTCAGGATCGGCCACGAGGAAGACCTTGACGGCAGCGTCTGGCGCGACGACCGTGCCGATGTCGCGGCCCTCGACGACCCAGTCGCCGGTAGACACCAGCGCGCGCTGCTTTTCGACCAGAGCGGCACGAACAGCTTGGTTCGTAGCGACCTTGGACGCCGCCTCGGACACGCGCGGCTCGCGGATCGTTTCGGTCACGTCCCGTCCATTGGCGATCACACGCTCGCCGATCGAGATGTCCAGCCGCTCGGCGACCTCCGATGCCGCTCCCCCCTGCTCCAGCGTCAGCAGCCCGACGGCGCGGTACATCGCCCCCGAGTCGAGGTAGGTGAAGCCAAGCGTGCCCGCGGCAGCCCGTGCCACCGTGCTCTTGCCGGCCCCCGCGGGCCCGTCGATCGCGACGACCATGGCCGGCAGGCTACCCTCGCTCAGCCGCCGAACAGCGCGCGCAGGTCGGACTCGAAGCCGGGGTAGGAGATGGCGGCGGAGTCCATGCCGAGGACTTCGACGCCGTCCCGGGAGGCGAGGCCGGCGATGGCGCCGAGCATGGCGATCCGGTGGTCGCCGCGGGCGTCGATCGTGCCGCCGCGGAGTGGAGCTCCGTCGCCGTGGACGGCGAAGCCATCCTCGGTGGCCTCGACGTCGGCGCCGAGGGCTGTGAGGCCGTCGACGACGGCGGCGATGCGGTCGGACTCCTTGTGGCGCAGCTCGCCGGCGCCGTGGACGATCGTGTCGCCCTCGGCGAAGGCGCCGAGCAGGGCGACGAGGGTCAGCTCGTCGATCGCGGCGGGAACCTCTTCGGGCGCGACCTCGGCGCCGACCAGCGGGCCGTGCGCGACGTCGAGCTCGCCGACTGGCTCGACGTCGTTGAACTCGCCGGGCTCTTCGAGATCGCCGACGATCACGGCGCCCATCCGCTGGGCGATGCGGAAGAAGCCGCAGCGCGTCCAGTTGAGGCCGACGTTCTGGATCACGACGCGCGAGTCCGGCACCAGGCAGGCGGCGGCGACCATGAAAGCGGCCGACGACGGGTCGCCCGGTACGGCGATCGCGTCGAGCTCGAGCTCGTCGACCTGTGAGACGGTGATGTTGAGTCCGTCGCGCTCGAACGGGACGCGCGAGCGGGCGAGTATCCGCTCGGTGTGGTCGCGGCTGGTGCGCCCTTCGACGATCGTCGTGCTGCCGTCGGCGAGCATCCCGGCGATCAGAACGCACGACTTGACTTGGGCGCTGGCCATCGGCAGCTCGTAGGTCGTGCCGTGCAGCTCGCCGCCGTGGACGGTCAGCGGCGGCAGGCGGTCGTCGCGGGCGTCGATGCGGGCGCCCATCTGGCGCAGCGGCTTGACGATCCGGTCGACCGGGCGCTGACGGATCGAGGCGTCCCCGTCGAGCACCCACTCCCCGCCGGGCTGCCCCGCGAGCCAGCCCGGCAGCAGCCGCAGCAGCGTCCCGGAGTTGCCGACGTCGAGCCGGCCGCCGGTCGTCTCCAGCGGCGCGTGCAGGCCGACGCCGCGGATCAGCACACGGCCGTCGCCTTCGTCCTCGACCCCGGCGCCGAGCCGCAGCACTGCGTCGAGCGTCGAGCGGGTGTCGGCCGCGTCGAGGTAATTGGTGATCGCGACCGGCTCGTCGCTCATCGCGCCGAACAGCGCGGCGCGATGCGAGATCGACTTGTCCGCGGGAGGCTCGTAGTTCCCCCGCAGCGGTCCCGCCGGCTCGAAGCGCGCGTTGCTCACGCCTCGGCGACAGGGAAGCCGAGGTCGTCGATCAGCTGGCGCGCGCGGTCCGCCTCAGCGTCGCCTGCGATCCAGAGCGTGATCGCCCCGGAGCGCATGTCGGGGGCCGGCGCGAGCGCCATGTCCACGATGTTCACCCCTGCCTTGCCGAGCGCCAGCGCCACCTCGGCGACGATACCGGGGCGGTTCGGCACGGTCGTGCGCAACTCGTGAACGACGCCGCCGGCGAGGTCGGCCTCGAGCAGCCGGCGGCGAGCGTCCGCGGCCTGCTCGTTCCAGGCGGTGATCGCGTCCGCCTCACCGGCGCGCAGCAGCTCGGCCGCGGCCCGGAGCCGCTCGACGACGGCATCGACCTCGGCTGCGATCGCCTCGCGGTTGGCGAGGTAGATGTCGGTCCAGATCGCCGAGTTGGCGCCGGCGACGCGCGTCGCGTCGCGGAAGCTCGGGCCGACGCGCGGCAGCGCCGCGTCCTCCTCGCCCAGCGCGCCCGCGGTCTGGGTGACGAGCGCGTTGGCGAGCACGTGCGGCAAGTGGCTGACCGTGGCCAGGAGGCGGTCGTGGGATTCGGCGTCGATCGCCACGGGACGGGCGCCGAGCGCGGCCACGAGCCGGTGCAGCCGCTCGAACAACACGCCGGAGCTGTCGCTCGTCGGAGTCAGGTACCAGGTGGCGCCTTGGAAGAGATCGGCGCGGGCGTGCTCGACGCCGGCCGTCTCGGCGCCGGCGATCGGGTGGCCGCCGACGAAACGACGGTCCGCCGCGGCCGCGACGACGCCGCCCTTGGTGGAGCCGACGTCGGTGACCACGCAATCGTCGCCGGCAGCCGCGAGCGCAGCGGCGATCTGATCGTCGAGCGCGCCGACCGGTGCGCAGCAGAAGCAGACCGACGCGCCGTCGAGCGCCTCCTCGAGCGAGCCGGCCGCACGGTCGATCGCTCCCAACTCGCGGGCGCGCTCGAGCCGCTCGGGGCTGCGCCCGAACCCGACCACCTCGACGTCCTCGACGCACTCCTTGGCGGCGAGCCCGATCGAGCCGCCGATCAGCCCGACGCCGAGGACGGCGACCTTCATCCGTCGCGCCGCGCCCGGACCGCCGCTGTCAGACCGTCGAGCACGGCGACCGTCTGGTCCCAGTCCATGCAGGCGTCGGTGATCGACTGGCCGTAGGTCAGCTCGCCGCCGAGGCTCTGATTGCCGGCGACGAGGAACGACTCGAGCATCACGCCGACGATCGCCCGGTTGCCGGCCGCGATCTGCGCTCCGATGTCCTCGGAGGCGATCGGCTGGCGCGCGGGGTCCTTGCCGCTGTTGTCGTGCGAGGCGTCGATCACGACGCGCTCCGGCAGGCCGGCGGCGCGCAGCTTGGCGAGCGCCTGCTCGACGTCGGCGGCGCCGTAATTCGGCGCGCCCCTGCCGCCGCGCAGGATCACGTGGCCGTCCGGGTTTCCGGTCGTGTGCAGGATCGCCGGGGTGCCGCTGTCGTCGATCCCGGCGAAGGCGTGCGACGCGGCCGCGGCGCGAACGGCGTCGACCGCCACCTGGACGTCGCCGTCGGTGCGGTTCTTGAAGCCGATCGGCATCGACAGTCCCGAGCCGAGCTGGCGGTGGACCTGGCTCTCGGTCGTGCGAGCGCCGATCGCCCCCCAGGCGACGGTGTCGGAGATGTACTGCGGCGTGATCGGGTCGAGGAACTCGACGCCGACCGGCAGACCGAGCGACAGCACCTCGAGCAGCAGCGCGCGGGCCTTGTGCAGGCCGGCGTTGACGTCGAGCGTGCCGTCGAGATGCGGGTCGTTGATCAGACCCTTCCAGCCGGTCGTCGTGCGCGGCTTCTCGAAGTAGACGCGCATCGCGATCAGCAGGTCGTCGCCGAGCCGCTGGGCGGTCTCGGCGAGTCGACCCGCGTACTCCAACGCGGCGTCGACGTCGTGGACGCTGCACGGCCCGACGACGACCAGCAGCCGGTCGTCCTCGCCGTCGAGCACCGCCGAGACCCGCTCGCGGTCGCGCACGACGGCCTTCGCGCGCTCCGGCCCGAGCGGCATCTCACCGAGCAGCCGCTCCGGCGTGACGAGCGGCACCGCGCGCTCGATCCGCTGGTCGCGTACGTGGTCGCGGCCGGTTGTCACCCCCTCTGTCATCCCGATCATCATGTCGCTTCTCTGGCTCCTTCGAAGTTCTGGGCCGTCCCCGGCGGGACGGCGGGTACGCGGGCGTGGGCTATCGGCGTCCGAGCGGGACCGTTCGGCCGACGGCAGGGGGCTGCCGCTGCCGGACGCCTAGCTAAATCGCCAATAGGACACGCAGGCACGCCGAAGAAGACCCGGAAGGGCCTCTGTGCTGGTCGGCGTGGCGGTGCGAGCCATCGACGTACTTGTAGCAGGCTTAGAGCAGTTCGTCGAGAGCCGAGACGAAGCGCTCGTTCTGGTGGCGGGTCCCGAGCGTCACGCGCAAGTGGCCCTCGCCGCCGAGCGCGGCGCCGGCGCGAACGATCACGCCGCGCTGGGAGAGCCCGTCGACGATCGTCGCCTCCTCGCGCTCTCCGAGACCGACCCAGACGAAGTTCGCCTGGCTGTCGGTCGTCGTCAGCCCGCGGTCCTCGAGCTCGACCTCGAGCCATGCGCGCTCGACGATCGTCGCCTCGACGCGCCGCGTGACCTCGTCCTGGTGGCGGATCGCCTCGGCGGCGGCCGCCTGGGCGAGCGCGTTGACCGAGAACGGCTGGCGAACGCGGTCGACGGCGAGCCGGAACTCCTCCGGCCCGAGCGCATAGCCGGCGCGCAGGCCGCAGAGGCCGTAGACCTTGGAGAAGGTGCGCAGGACGATCAGGTTCGGGTGGCGCTGCACGAGGTCGAGCGAGTCGCCCGGGTCCTGGAGCGCGTTGAACTCGACGTAGGCCTCGTCGAGGATCACCGCGACGTGGCGCGGCAGATCGGCCATGAAGGCGTCGATCGCCTCGACCGGCAGCGCGGTGCCGGTCGGGTTGTTCGGGTTGCAGATCAGCACCAGCCGCGTCGCGGCGGTGACCTCGGCGGCCATCGCGCCGAGGTCGTGGCGCTGCTCGTCGTCGAGCGGCACCTCGATCGCGCGAGCGCCGGACTGGGCGGCGATGTGCGGGTAGATCGAGAACGACGGCCAGGCGTAGATCAGCTCGGCGCCCGGCTCGAGCAGCACCTCGGCGGCCGACATCAGCAGCTCGCAGGAGCCGTTGCCGACCGCGACGCGCGCGGCCGGGAGCTCGCAGCGGTCGGCGATCCGCTGGCGCAGCAGCGTCTTGCCCGGGTCCGGGTAGCGGTTGAGCCGCTCGATCTGGCCGTTGAGCGCGCCGACGACCGCCGGCAGCGGCCCCCAAGGCGCCTCGTTCGAGGCCAGCTCGACGAGCTCGCCCTCGTGCTCCCAGGTCTTCGCCGCCGGGTAGACGGGGATCCGCCCGAGGCGGTCGTTGAACTCGATCCCGCTCACTGCGCCCCCTCGAGGTCGGCGCGCAGGTTGACCGCCTCGCGCAGGTAGACGTGGCGGGCCTCGCTGTCCGGATCGGCATAGGTGTGCAGTAGCACGCGGATCACGCGCGGCAGCGCGCCGGGAACGTCGATCTCGCGGGCACAGAGCAGCGGCACGCCCGACAGCCCGAGCCGGCGTGCGGCGACGGCGGGGAACTCGGCGTCGAGGTCGTCGGTGCAGGTGAAGATGCAGCTGACCATCTCGCCGCTGTCGAGCGAGTTGCGGTCGATCAGCGCGCGCAGCAGCTCGTCGGTGGCGTCGAGGATCGCCTCGGCCGTGTTCTCGTCGACGGTGGTTGCGCCGCGGAGGGCTCGGAGTCTCACAGCCGAAGATTCTTCCAGAGCGGCCTCATCGCCCAGCCGCCTTGCGTAACCGCTCGACCTCGGCTGGGGTGAGGCGGCGGGCGTCGCCGACGCCGAGGCGGCCAAGGCGCAGCGGGCCGAAGGCGATGCGGCGCAGCGCGACGACGCGGTGGCCGACGGCCTCGCACATGCGGCGGACCTGGCGGTTGCGGCCCTCGTGGATCGCGATCTCGATCACGCCGGGCTCGACGAGGTGGGCGCGTGCCGGAGCGGTGCGGCCATCGTCGAGCTCAACGCCCTCTCGGAGGGCACGCAGGGCGCGCTCCGACGGCCGTGGCGGGTCGACTTTGACGTGGTAGACCTTCTCGACGCCGTAGCGCGGGTGGGTCAGGCGCTCGGCGAGCGCGCCGTCGTTGGTCAGCAGGATCAGCCCGCTGGTGTCCACGTCGAGGCGGCCGACGGGATAGAGGCGGCGGTCCGAGCCGACGAGGCCGACGACCGTCGGCCGGCCGTGGGTGTCCTGGGCGGTCGAGACGACGCCTGGTGGCTTGTTTACCGCGTAGGTCTCCTGTGGCTCGGGCGCTACCGGGCGTCCGTCGACCGCGACGTCGCTGCTGTCGTCGACGTCGCGCGCCGGGTCGGTGACGGTCCTGCCGGCGATCGTGACGCGACCGGCGGCGACGATCGTCTCGGACGCGCGCCGCGAGGCGACGCCGGCGTGGGCGAGGTACTTGGCGAGCCGCATCGCGCGCAAGGCTCGCAGGCCGGGGCGGCGGCGTGCGCGGCGGGTCTTGGGCCGCTACGGCCGCGGCGCCCGCGTGAACGGCGCGTCGCGGCGGATCAGGACGGCCCAGCGGCCGTCGTCGCCCTCCCCCGCTCCGGCGAGCCGCCAGCCGGCGCGCCCCGGCGCGGCGACGAGCCGGGCGACGGCGGGGTCGGCCAGCATCGCGGCGTCGGCGTAGAGGGCGTCGGCGCCGGCCGCGCGCAGGGCGGCGGGCAGCCCGTCGCGGCGCGCGGCGGGCGCGACGTCGCGGCGGTAGGCCAGCGCGCGGCAGCTGCCGATCGGGACGAGGTAGGCGCACGCCTCGCCGGTGTGGCGCGGCACGACGAGCGTCGCCGGCCCGGCGTCGGGGACGACCGGCCGGAGCCTCTCGTACTGCTCGGCGAGCGGGCGCGGGTCGCCGTCGTCGTAGTGGGCGGGGAGCGCCAGGACCAGGAGGATCGGCAGCGCGACCGCGGCGTACGCGACGCCGCGCTCGGCCCGCTCGCGGTCGCGGACGAGCGCCGCCAGCGCCAGCCCGGCCGCGGCCATGATCCCGGCGGTCAGGCCGAACATGTAGGCCGGCCGCGGGCGGGCGTCGAAGACGACGACCAGCAGTGTCACGACGCCGATCGCGCCGAACGCGAACCAGGCCCAGCGCTGGCTGCGCAGCCGCGGCGCCCAGGCCGCGCGGTCGCGCCACAGTCGGCGCCCGCCGAGCGCGAACAGCACCAGCAGCACCGCCGTCAGCAACGTCGCCCACCAGCTCTCGAGCTGGGCCGGCGGGTAGTCGGGATTGTCGTCGGCGGTCACGGCGTCGAACAGGCCGAGTTGGAGACCCGCGGGCAGCAGGTGGAGGTTCCACGCGGTGAAGGCGGCCATCTCGCCGGGGTTCGCCTGCCAGGCGTCGGCGAGCGTGGGACGCGGCTTGTCGAACAGGCGGGTCATCAAGCTGTCGCAGTCGACGAACGGGTTGCCGCGGTACTCGGCGTGACGCTGTTGGTAGTTGGTCCCGAAGACCTGGCAGACGTTGAGCGTCTGCTTCGCCTGCCACAGCTCGCGCGCGGCCTGGCCCTGGAAGATCGAGCGCTCGTGGAAGCCGCCGACGAGGGCGAGCGCGACCGCGAGCGGGACGAGCGTCGCGACGGCGAGTTGGCGCGGCGGCGTTCCCGATCCGCGGCGGCGCCCACGCCACTCCGCCCACGCCAGCGCCGCGAACAGCGCCACGACGACCAACGCCGTCTCGTTGCGCACCAGCACCGCGCCCGCGAGGGCGACCGCCAGCGCCGAGCCGCGCCGCCAGGGGCCCGGGTCGTTCGTCAACAGCAGAACGACGACGAGCAGCGGCAACGACGAGAACAGGTGGACCTCGACGATCGAGTCGAAGGCGATCGGCAGCACCGCCCACCAGCAGGCGACCAGCAGCGCGATCGGCGCCGGCAGCAGCCGGCGCAACACCGCGAGCAGCAACACCGCAACCGCGACCGCGATCAGCGCCCGGTGGAGCGGAATCGCGACCGTCGCGTCGTCGCCGGTCAGCCAGCGCAGCGTTCCGAGCCCGGCCGTGTAGAGCGGCGACCAGACGATGTTGACCTTCTCGTGGTCGAACCAGAGGTCGGCCCACTGCCAGTAGCCGGCGGTGTCGCCCGGGCTGAGGTCGTCGTTGGCCCAGATGCCCCACAGCGCGCGGGCCTGGACCAGGAAGACCGCCGGATAGGCGAACCAGGGCGAGGACGGCAGCCGTCCGAGACGCTCCGCGAACCCCTGGCGGCCGGTCACGCCGTCAGCCTATCCGCGGCTGCGACACTTGCGGCGTGGATCTCGAACGGCTCGACAGCCTGCTCGCCGAGCGCGGCCAGCCCGCGTTCCGCGCCGGACAGGTGTGGGAGTGGCTGGCGCGCGGCGTCGCCTCCTACGACGAGATGACCAACTTGCCGGTCGACTTGCGTGAGACGCTGACCGCCGAGGTGCCGCTGTCGACGCTGGCGCTCGAGACCGAGGCCCACTCGCGTGACGGCACCGAGAAGGCGCTGTTCCAGACCGTCGACGGCCGGCCGCTGGAGACCGTCCTGATGCGCTACCGCGACGGGCGCCGCTCGCTCTGTTTGTCGAGCCAGTCCGGCTGTCCGCTGACCTGCACGTTCTGCGCGACCGGGACGATGAAGTTCGGACGGAACCTGACGGCTTCGGAGATCCTCGACCAGGCACTGCACTTCCGCCGCAAGGAGGAGGTCAACCACGTCGTCTTCATGGGGATGGGCGAGCCGCTACTCAACCTCGACAACGTGCTCGGCGCCTGCGAGCGGCTACCCGACGTCGGCGTCCACCCCTCCAGCACGACGATCTCGACCGTCGGCTGGATTCCCGGCATCGAGCGGCTGACAGAGCGCGACGGCCCGACGATCCGGCTCGCGCTGTCGCTGCACGCCCCCGACGACGCGCTGCGCTCGGAGCTGATGCCGGTCAACGACCGCTACCCGCTCACCGACGTGCTCGACGCCTGCCGCGCCTGGAGCGAGCGGCGCAACCGCAAGGTGTTCGTCGAGTACCTGATGCTCGCCGGCGTCAACGACCGCTACGAGCAGGCCGTCCAGCTCGCCGCGATCCTCACGCCGCGCAACACCTTCAAGGTCAACCTGATCCCCTACAACCCGACCGACTCGCCGTTCGAGGGCTCGGGACGCGAGGCGATCGAGGTCTTCCGCTCGACGCTCGAGCACAACGGCGTTCCGGCGACGGTGCGGCTGACGCGCGGGCGGGACATCGACGCGGCCTGCGGGCAGCTCGCGGCTAAGGGCTAGTCCGCCGACCCGCGCTGCTCGCCGGCCTTGAGCAGGCGATCGCGCAGCTCCTGCTCGTCCTCCGGCGACGGGTCGAACTGGGCGATGTCGGGCAGCGCATCGAGCGCCTCGAGCCCGAACAACTTCTGGAAGAGGTCGGTGGTGCGATAGAGGACGGCGCCGAAGCGCGAGCGGCCGTGCTCTTCGATCAGGCCGCGCTCGAGCAGCGTGCCGACGGCGGACTCGGAGGCGACGCCGCGGATGCGGGCGATCTCGGGGCGCGACACCGGTTGCAGGTAGGCGACGATGCCGAGGCACTCGGCCTGCGCCTGAGTCAGCGGCGGTGTGCGCGGCTTGGCGAGCAGGCGGCGAGCCGCCTTCTCAGCGATCGGGTCGGTCGCGAGCGTGAAGCCGCCGGCGACCTCGCGCAGGACGACGCCGCGGAAGCCATCGGCGTAGTGCTCGCGCAGGCGGTGCAGCGCCGCGACGACCTGGTCCTCGGGCATCTCGCAGGCGTCGGCGAGGTCGTCGAGCGAGACAGGATCGGGCGAGAGGAAGAGCAGCGCCTCGACTATGCGGGCGAGGTCCTGCATGCCCGTGCTCTCGTCGCTCACGCGCGTCCCGCCTTGATCGTGATCGGGCCGAACGACTCGGTCTGCTCCCAGTCGGCCTCGCCAGCCTTGTAGAGCTCGAGCAGGGCGAAGAGCGTGACGGCCTCGGTGACGCGGTCGGCGCCCTTGACGGCATCGTCGAAGGAGAAGCTGCCGACGCGCGACAGCAGCCCGCGCATATGGGCGAGCCGCTGCTCGATCGAGACGCGGGGACGGGCGACATGGCCAAGGTCAAGCTTCGGCGGGACGCGCAGCAGGCCGCCGATCGCCTGGGCGAGCTTGGTCGGGTCGTAGGAGGCCTCTGCCGCGTCGTAGGAGACGCGGCGCAGCTCGGGTGGCAGCGGTGCCGAGCGGTAACGGTGGCCATCCTCGGCGGCAAGCCGCTCGGTTAGAAAGCCGGCTGCTTGCTTGTAGCGGCGGTACTCGAGCATCCGCGCCAGCAGCTCCTCGGCCGCCTCGCCGACCTCGAGCTCGAGGCCCTCCTCCTCGTCGCGCGGCAGCATCAGCCGCGACTTCAGCTCCAGCAGCGCGGCGATCAGGACGAGGAACTCTGTCGCCGCCTCGAGATCGAGCTCGCCGACCGCCTCGAGATGGTCGATGTAGGCGAGCACCACGTCGGCCAGCTCGACCTCGAGCAGGTCGACCTCCTCACGCAGGACGAGCGTCAGCAGCAGGTCGAATGGACCCTGGAAGACCTCCAGGTCGAGATCGAGTGCGGCGACGGACACCGGGGCAAGCCTAGACACGACGCCCGACGACGGTCAGGCCAGGTTGCCGCCAGGCGCCGCCAGCAGCGTTTCGAGCAACTCGACGACTCGGTTCGCGTAGACACCGTCGGGATCGCGATCCGGGTTGAAGTCGGCGACGGAGAGCCCGATCAGGCCGGGCGCAGCGACCAGCGGCCGGACGAGTTCCGCGAGCTCGTCCCAGTCGAGACCGAGCGGCTGCGGGTAGCTGACGGCCGGCAGGGCGGTCTCGTCGAGCACGTCGAGGTCGAGGTGCAGCCAGGCGGGCCCGCCGGCGAGTCGTGCGGCCGTCTCCTCTCCTGCGCGGGCCGCCCCACGCTTGCGGATCTCGCTAGCTGTCAGTGCGTGGATGGCCGGATCGATGCGGGCGTTCTCGAAGGCGACGTCGGCGTCGAGCTCGGACGGGCGATGACCGAGCAGGACGACGGCGGCCGGATCGAGCAGCGCGGCGTCGTCTTCGAACAAGCCGGGCGGACCATGCCCGGTGAGGATCGCCAAGTCCATGTCGGCCGCCTCGCCGGTCGGCGAGCTCTTGCCGTCGTAGAAGTCGGCGTGCCCGTCCACGAACCAGAGCCCGCAACCCGCAGGCAATGCCTGGAAGACGCCCAGCAGCAGCGTGCAATCGCCGCCCACGACGAGCGGGAACTCGCCCGCACCACGCACGTTGCGCACGCGCGCCGCGATGTCGGTTGCCGCCCGGCGCACGTCAAGCGCGCCGATCACGCCCGTCACGGAGTCGCGGCGCGTGTCGCGAATCTGCGCGTCGGCCACTCCGGCGTCGCGCGCGCCGAGCCGCTTGACCAGCCCGGCCGCCCGCAACGCCGCCGGCGCAAGCTCCTCGCCGCGTCCCGCGCCCGAGCAGTCGAGCGGAGCGTCGATGACGGCGAGGCGCAAACGACTCAGGGTGCGCCCACTCCCATCGCCGCGCGGACGTCCCGCAGCGTCTCGGACGCGATCGCCCGAGCCTGCTCGGCGCCCTGTTGGAGAGCGGACTCGAGCGCCGCCTCGTCTGGCCGCAACTCGGCGTAGCGCTCGCGGACAGGGCGCAGATAGTCGGCGACGGCCTCGGCGACCGCGCCCTTGAACGCGCCGTACTGCTGGCCCTCGAACTCGCGCTCGACGTCATCGGGAGTCACGCCGCGCGTCACCGCGTAGATGTCGATCAGGTTGGCGATCCCGTCCTTGCCTTCGCCGCGGCGGACCTCGCTGCCGGAGTCCGTGACCGCGCTCTTGATCTTCTTGACGATCGCCTTCTCCTCGTCGTCGACGTAGATCAGGCCGCGCTCCTCGCTGCCGGTAGTCGACATCTTCTTCGTCGGGTCCTGGAGGTCCATGATCCGCGCGCCGACCTGCGGGATCCGGTGCTCGGGAACGGTCAGCGTGTCGCCGTAGGTCGCGTTGAAGCGGATCGCGATGTCGCGCATCAGCTCGACGTGCTGACGCTGGTCGTCGCCGACCGGGACCTCCTCGGCGCGGTAGGCGAGCACGTCGGCCGCCTGCAGCACCGGGTAGAGGAACAGTCCGGCCGACACCAGCTCGCGCTGCTGGACCGACTTGTCCTTGAACTGGTGCATCCGGTTGAGATCGCCGTGTGCCGTGACTGAGGCGAGCAGCCAGCAGAGCTCGGTGTGCTCGTGGACGTCGCTCTGGCGGAAGAGGATGCAACGGGCCGGATCGAGCCTCGACGCCAGCAGCATCGCCGCGGTGTCGTACACGTAGCTGCGCAGCTCGTGCGGCTCGTAGGCCACCGTCGTCGCGTGCAGGTCGACGATGCAATAGATCGCCGGGTCCCCTCTGTCCTGCCCCTCGACGTAGCCGCGCACGGCGCCGATGTGATTGCCGAGGTGCTTTCGCCCCGTCGGCTGGATGCCACTGAAGATCCGCATGGAGCGCGGAGACTATTCGCTCGCTGCGGTGGCCTCTGCGCGCTCCCAGAGTTGGAGGTAGGCCTCGGCTCCGTTGGCGAGGTCGTCGACGATCTGGGGGCCGCCGACTTGGCGCAGGTCCTCGATCCAGTCGGGGTAGAGGCCGTAGTGGTCGACGCCGTCGACGTTGACGTCGTAGGTCCGCGTACCGGAGCGCTGGCGATCGATCGTGCTGCCGCCGTCGAACGACTGGAACGGGTACTGGACGGGGTTGTCGGCGGCGTTCGGCCGCGGGACGGGCTGTGAGTGGAGGCCGTTGATGTCGGAGCCGAAGCCGGTGCCGAAGAAGAAGTCGGGGTTGCGATTCGCACGCGCCGCCTGCCACTCCGCCACGAACTGGTTGGCCTGGGTGGAGATCGGCCCGACGAGACCGCCGAGCGCCTGGAGGCGCTGCTGGCTGCCGGCGTCGCCCCAGCTGTGGCTGGAGATCACGCCCGGGTAGCCGTCCTCCTCGAGGATCGAGAGAACCTCCTGGCGTGCCTTGACGCTCAGGTGGTCTGTCTCGACGATCATCCCGCGGTCCATCATCGCCCGGATCAGGTGCTCGCCGAGCGCCGTCAGGCCCTTCGGGTTGCAGAGCGGCGCCGGTGGATAGACCGGCAGCTGGCCTTGCAGCAGAGGCGCCGTGAGCAACGGGCCGAAGACGGTGTAGATCAGCTCGGCCTGCTCGCCGGTCGGGTTGGTCGGCTCGTTGTCATGGTCGGCGGCATCGCAGTGCTCGGCGGTCCAAAACTGGCCGGTCGCATACTTGTTGCCGACGTTGACCAGAACGCCCTGGGTACCGGAGTCGAAGTGGGCTCCGCCGAGCGCGTTGTCGAACTTGTGCACTGGGAACATCGAGCGCACCCCGATGCCGTGCAGCCGATCGAGCTCGCTGTCGATCTGCCCGGCGGTGCACCGCGGCGTCCCGTTGAACTGACCGCAGTTCAGAACCTCCGAGACCTCGATCCCCAGCACCATCGCCAGCTTGCCGTCGTTGATGACGGCCCGCGCCTCAGCTGGGTCGTCGACGATCCGCAAGAACCCCTTGCCCGGTCCCCCGAACTGCGCGTCGATGTAGTCGACGAGCTCATGCATGTCCTCGGCCTGCTGGTACGCGCTCACCATCTCGTTGCAGTTGTTCTTCTTCAGCGGATAGATCTCGCACAGTGCCCGGTTCTCGACCAGGTCGTTGACCATGATCCGCAACCCCGACCGCCAAGCCCGCTCGATCCACTTCCAGTAAGTCCCCTCATGGGTCAGCGACTCGTCACGCGGCCAGCCCGCGAAGCTCGGCCACCCATCGGTGCTGTGCGTTCCGACTGGGGATCCCACAGCAAAGAAGTTCTCCGCCACCGCCCCGACCCCATTGCCGACATGGTCGACGCAGTCCCGCATCGCCACCGTCACCCCATACGGGCTCCAAGGCCGCCCACAGTGGAACCGCCCGCCGAGGAACTGGAACCCGCCCAGATGGATGTGATCGTCGAGGAACCCCCGCACCGGCGCCATCGGGCTCTCCCCTTTCAACGGCTCCCCAGTGACGTTCACCTCGATCTCGGGGAACTCGGAGCAGCCCACCGCCGGCTCGAACGTCCAGCGCGGAGCCGTCGACGCGACCTGCGCCAACCGCCCCAGCGCACCAACCCCAAGGCTCTTGCCACTCGAGACGTTGCTCAGCCGCAGTGACGTCCCGCCATCGACAACCCGCCAATCCGCCGTCGGACCAGGCGTCGCGATCGGTGAGACAGTTCCGAGCAACCCAGCCGCCGGCATCCGCGAGTCAGGCCCGTAGAGCAGGTAGCGACCAAGAGCAGTCGCTTTCAACCGGAACGGCGTCGCCGCCGCCACGCTCTGCGCATTCACCGGGTAGCCAAGCGCATCCTTTGCGACAAACCGGCCCGTATTCGCGTCCCGCAGCGCGTAGCAACCGTTCGCATACGAATAGATGTCAACAGCGCTGGCCGGAACGGCTACAGCACCGAGAGACACGCACACTGCCAGCACCACAGCGGCTCTCAAAGCCAACGCCTTCAGATGTCCCTCTCACGGATCGCCACGCGCTCCCTCGCCGCATGTCCTCCCCACCCGCTCCAGCACTCAAACCCGGCCGCGCTGCCCTACCCCCACGCCCATCCCAAAGCGTGAACCAACACCGCTCCGCAGCGG
>JBIOUS010000080.1:0-14156 GCA_044867325.1 Thermoleophilaceae bacterium
CCGAGGCGCAGTCGCTGTTCGGCTAGCAACGGGCGTTCGGCGCCGTCGCGGTGCGGCCGATCACGTCGAGATCGCCGAGCCCGGTCAGCTCACGTGCGCCACGGCCGGCGCCGATCAAGCGCCCCTCCTGATCGCAAAGAAAGAAGGCGGCGTTGGGCGCCGGGTAGTAGTCGTCGAGCAGCTCGAAGAGGAAGCCGAAACCGCACTTCTTGCAGCCACGAGCGCGGCTCTGGAAGCCGGCGGTGCGATCGGTCGAGACGCTGCGATCGCCGCAACTTGGGCAGATGAAATTTGGCACGGGAGGCGGAGATTAGCGGCGCGTCAGAAGAGGCGCGCGCCTTCGGACGGCGGCTCGAGGCCAAGGTGCGTAAAGGCCGCCGGCGTCGCGACACGACCGCGCGGGGTTCGCATGATCAGTCCCTGCTGGAGCAGGTAGGGCTCGTAGACGTCCTCGATCGTGTCCTGCTCCTCGCTGACGGCCACAGCGAGCGTCGAAAGACCGACGGGCCCGCCGCCGAACTTCGAGCAGATCGCGGACAGGATCTCGCGGTCGAGCCGATCGAGCCCGGCACGGTCGACGTCGAGCAGCTCTAGGGCCTCGGTCGCGATATCGGCGTCGATCGTCCCAGCGCCGCGGACCTCGGCATAGTCACGAACCCGCTTCAGCAGACGGTTGGCGACGCGCGGTGTGCCCCGTGAGCGCGACGCGATCGCCTCGGCGCCAGCCGTGTCGATCTCGACATCGAGAATTCCAGCGGAGCGGCGGACGATCCGCCCCAGATCGGCGGCGTCGTAGAGCTCGAGCCGTGGCGCTACACCGAAGCGGTCGCGCAACGGGGTCGTCAGCAACCCTGCGCGCGTAGTGGCGCCGATCAGCGTGAACGGCGGCAGGTCGAGGTTGACGACGCGGGCGCCGGCACCCTGGCCAACGGTGATCGGCAGCCGCCGGTCCTCCATCGCCGGATAGAAGGTCTCCTCGAGCGCACGCGGCAAACGGTGGATCTCGTCGACGAAGAAGACCGAGCGCGGCTCCAGCGACGAGAGATAGGACGCGACGTCGCCCTTGCGCTCCAGTGCCGGCGCCGCAGTCGCGACGATGCCGACCCCGAGCTCGTTCGCGACGATCTGGGCGAGCGAGGTCTTGCCGAGCCCTGGCGGTCCCGCAAGCAGGACGTGATCGAGCGCCTCGCCGCGTGCGCGGGCAGCCTCGATGAAGACGCTGAGCTGGGCTTTGACCTGCTCCTGACCTACGAAGTCCGTCAACAGCTGCGGCCGCAGCGTGCGGTCGAGCTCCTCCTCCGCCCCACCCTCGATCTCGGGAGTCTGCAGGCGCTCCACTCCAGGTGTGCGAATGCCGCTCATCGGACCGCCTTCAATGCCGCCCCGATCAGTTCCTCGGCGGAGTCGCCATCGGCGCCCTCGAGCATCGAGTCGGCCTCAGGCGGCGTGTAGCCCAGACCAAGCAGCGCCTCGCGGGCGATGCTGCGTGGGTCGTTGGAAGCGCGCGTAATGACGATCTCCTCGGCGACCGCGCCGGCGACCTTCTCGCGCAGCTCGACGATGATCCGCTCCGCCGTCCGCTTGCCGATCCCGGGGACGGCCTGGAAGCGCGCCGCATCGCCGTTGGCGATCGCGCCGAGCAGCTCGCGCGGCGGGCCACCCGAGAGAACCGCCTGGGCGACCTTCGGGCCAACACTTTGGACGCCGATCAGCATCAGGAAGAGCTCGCGCTCGGTCTCGCTCGCGAAGCCGAAGAGGTTGATTCCGTCGTCGCGCAGGATGAGGTGAGAGTGCAGAAGCACCTCGGCGCCAACCGCGGGCACCTTGTCGAGCGTCTCGCTCGAGACCGCCAGCTTGTAGCCGACGCCCGCCGACTCGACGACGACCTCACCCGGCCGTCGGACCAGCACTTCTCCTCTCACGGACGAGATCACAGTCCGTGATTCTGCGTCCTGGGGCGGACGCCTCCCTAGCCGACGGCCGCGCGCAGCGGGGCGCCGTTGGCATGGCAGATGGCTACCGCCAAGGCATCGGCTGCGTGATCGGGCTTGGGGATCTCCGGCAGCGCGAGCAACGCCCCGACCATCCGCTGCACCTGGTCCTTGGCCGCCGCGCCCGATCCGCAGACCGCCTGCTTGATCTGCTGCGGCGTGTACGAGAAGCAGGGCACGCCGGACTGCCCCGCGGCGAGCAGAACGGCGCCACGCGCCTGGCCGACAGCCAGCGCGCTGCGGGCGTTCTGACCGAAGTAGAGCTCCTCGATCGCAACCGCCTGCGGCTCGTGCTCTGCGATCAGCTCGCGCACGCGCTCGTGGATCCGCACCAGCCGCTGCTCGAGCGGCACGCCGGCCGCAGTCTCGATCGTGCCTCCGTCGAGCGCGCCAAGTTTCGGGCCGCGCGCGACGACTACGCCGTAACCGGTGTTCGCGATGCCTGGATCGATGCCGAGTACGACCACCATCGACCTGATTCTTCGCGGAGGCGCGGACGCCTCCCGCGAGAGTCAGCCCGCGAGGACCCGCTCGAGGACGTCGGCGTCGACGTCGAAGTTGGCGTGGACCGCCTGGACGTCGTCGCTCTCCTCGAGCGTGTCGAACATGCGCATCAGGCTGGCGGCCTGGCCCTCGTCGATCTCGATCCGGTTGGTCGGGTGCATCACCAGCTCCGCTGACTGGATCTCGACGCCGGCCTCCTCGAGCGCGCCGCGAACCGCGGCGAGATCGGTCGGTCCGGTGACGACCTCGAGCACGTCTCCGTCCGCGGCTACGTCCTCAGCGCCGGCGTCGACCGCTGCCATCAGGTCGTCCTCGCCATAGCGTGCCGCGTCAACGACGATCTGCCCCTTCTTCTCGAAGATCCAGTTGACCGAGCCCGGCTCGCCGAGGCTGCCGCCATGCTTGGTGAAGGCGTGGCGGACATCGGAGCTGGTGCGGTTGCGGTTGTCGGTCAGCGCCTCGACCAGCACCGCGACACCACCGGGGCCGTAGCCCTCGTAGACGATCGCCTCGAAGGCGTCGGCGTCCTGATCAGCGCCGGTTCCCTTCGCGATCGCGCGCTCGATGTTGTCCTTCGGCATGCTCGCGTCCTTCGCCTTCTGGATCGCGAGCACGAGCGAGGCGTTGCCGTCTGGATCACCCCCGCCCTCGCGGGCGGCAACAGTGATCGCGCGGGTCAACTTGGTGAAGAGGGCGCCGCGCTTGGCATCGGTCGCCGCCTTCTTGTGCTTGATCGACGCCCATTTGGAATGACCCGACATAAGTCGATCCTACCTCTGGGCTAAACGACGAACTTGCCGTCGCGCTGGAGCTCGATGCCGTCGACGACGATCGAGCCGCCCTGGCGTAGGTCGCAGATCATGTCCCAGTGGACGGCCGACTCGTTGACGCCGCCGGACTCTGGATAGGCGGCGCCGATGGCCATGTGGACGGTGCCGCCGATCTTCTCGTCGAGCAGGATCTCCTTGGTGCCGGCGACGATCCCGTAGTTCGTGCCGATGCCGAGCTCGCCGAGCGTGCGCGAACCGTCGTCGGTGTCGAGCGTCTGGATCAGGAAATCCTCGCCGCGCTCCGCCGACGCGTCGACGACCTTGCCGTCGACGAAGCGGAAGCGCACTCCTGAGACCTCGCGGCCGCCGTAGGTCGCGGGTAGCGAGAAGCTGACTTCGCCGTTGACCGAATCCTCGACTGGACCGGTGAAGAACTCGCCGTCGGGCATGTTGTGCGTGCCGACGCAGGGGATCCAGTGGCGGCCGGCGACGCCGAGCTTGATGTCGGTGCCCGGCGCGACGATGTGGACCTCCTCGCGGCCCTCGATCCACTCGGCCAGCCGCTTGACCTCGTCGGACTGGCGCTCCCAGGCCGTCAGCGGGTCGGCGTCGGTGGCCAGACAGGCGTCGTAGAAGAACTGCTCGTAGGCGGCGAGCGACATCCCCGCCTCTCCAGCGTATGACTGCGTCGGGAACAGCGTCAGCGACCAGCGGTGCTTGCCCTCGGCGGCACGCTGCATCGACGTCTCCATGATCTTGCGCCGCGCGCGCGAGGCGCGCGCCTGCTTGGCGGGGTCGACGGCCGACAGCGCGCGCGGGTTGACGTCGGCCATCACGACGATCCGCACGTCGGCGTTCTCGGCGGTCCACTCGGCCGGCGGCTGGACCCAGTCGAGCTGCTCGTCGCTCGCCAGCTCGAAGAACGCGGCCTGAGCCGCCTCGGTGGTCAGCTGCATCACCGGGAAGCCGCCAGCGCGCAGGATCTCCTCGTAGATCGCTTGGATCAACGGCTCGCCGGTCGTCGTCCCCTGGATGACGCAGACATCGCCCTTCTGCACTTTCGTCGAGTAGCGAACGAGGATTTGCGCGAGCGCCTCGACACGTGAGTCCTTCACTGGGATTGTCCTCCGGTCTGGGTGGTTGCGATCCGGGCGAGTAGCCACGAATGCAATCGGGTCTCCCCGTTCAGCTCTGGATGAAACGAGACGGCCAGGACGTCCTTTTGGCGTACCGCGACGGGATGGCCGTCGATGGCTGCCAAAACCTCGACTTCCTCACCTACTTCGCGCGCCCACGGCGCGCGGATGAATATCGCCTCGACGCCGTCGCCGACGCCATCGAGATCGAGTCGTGCCTCGAAGCTGTGGACCTGGCGGCCGAAGGCGTTGCGCTCAGCGGCGATGTCAAGGACGCCGAGGTGGTCGCGGTCGAGCATGATCATCCCGGCGCAGGTGCCGAGCACCGGAGCGCCACTCGCGGCGAGCTCGCGCAGCGGCTCGGCGAGCCCCTCGCGCTCGATTCCGAGCGTCATCGTCGTCGACTCGCCGCCTGGAACCACCAGACCGGCGACGCCTTCCAGATCTGTGGGTGTGCGGACCTCGCGCACGTCGGCGCCAAGTCCTTCGAGCACCTTGCGGTGAGCCTCGAAGTCCCCCTGCAGGGCGAGTATCCCGACGGTCACCAACCGCGCTCTTGCAGCAGGCCGCCCTGCTCCGCGATCGCGTCCATGCCGATGCCGGTCATCGGCGCGCCGAGGTCCCGCGACGCGGCCGCGATCCGCTCCGCGTCCTCGAAGTGGGTCGTCGCCTCGACCACCGCGACGGCGGTCCGCTCAGGGTCCTCGGACTTGAAGATGCCGGAGCCGACGAAGACGCCCTCGGCGCCGAGTCGCATCATCAGCGCGGCGTCGGCAGGTGTGGCGACGCCACCGGCGGAGAACATGACGACCGGGAGCTTGCCGGCGGCCGCGACGTCGCGAACGAGCGGCAGCGGCGCCTGGAGATCCTTGGCTGCGGTCGGAAGCTCAGCCGCGTCGAGCCCGCCAAGACGGCGGATGTCGCCGCGGATCTGACGCATGTGACGCACGGCCTCGACGACGTTGCCGGTACCGGCCTCGCCCTTGCTGCGGATCATCGCCGCGCCCTCGCCGATCCGGCGCAGCGCCTCGCCAAGATTGGTCGCGCCGCAGACAAATGGAACCTTGAAGTCCCACTTGTCGATGTGGTTGGCCTCGTCGGCCGGCGTCAGCACCTCGGACTCGTCGACGTAGTCGACCTCGAGCGCCTGCAAGACCTCCGCCTCGACGAAATGACCGATCCGGGCCTTCGCCATCACAGGGATCGTCACAGCAGCCTGAATCGCCTCGATCATCGTCGGATCGGACATCCTCGCCACGCCTCCCGCGACGCGAATGTCAGCGGGAACGCGCTCCAATGCCATGACTGCGGCCGCTCCGGCGGACTCGGCGATCCGCGCCTGCTCGGCGGTCACGACGTCCATGATGACGCCGCCCTTGAGCATCTCTGCCAGGCCGGCCTTGACCGCGAATGTGCCTTCTTGCTTCACCGCCCCAATACTACGGGGCTACTTCAGCTTGAAGGCTTTGATGCGGTCCGAGTACTGCGACTCGTCCATCGCGTAGACCCCGTAGGCGAGCGCCTGGACGACGCTCATCAGCGCCGCGTGCGAGCGCACGAAGGCCGGGCTGTTGGACGAGTAGAAGAGCTTGTGGTCGGCCAGCTTGGCGACCTCGGAGAGTGTCGCGTCGGAAACCGAGATCGTCGCGGCGTTGCGGTTGCGCGCCAGCTTCATCGCACGCACGACGAGCGGATGCGGCCGACCGGCCGAGAAGCCGACGAGCACTGTGCGATCGTCGATCCGGCCGAGCTTGGCGAGGCCCTCCTGGCTGGGGCTCGCAACGACCTCGCAGCGGACGTCGAGCAGCATCAGCAGGTGGCGCAGGTAGCTGGCGAAGAAGGCCATCTGGTCGGTGCCGCAGAGCACGAGCCGGTCGGCGCGAGAGATCAGCTCGATGCAGTGAGCCACCTCCTCGCGGTCCAGCTTGCGCGCGGTCTCCTCGACGTTGACGTGGTCGGCGGCGAGCGCTGCCTCGAACTCGGTCTGGTCGATCGGGAAGAGCGGCGGGTTGGCCAGATCGACCGTCCCCTGCTCACCCTCGCGAGCGCGACGGTACTCGTCGCGAGCCGCGGACTGAAGCTCCGGAAAGCCCTCGAAGCCGAGCGCCTGGGCGAAGCGAACGACGGTCGACGACGAGGTGTTGGCGCGCCGCGCCAGCTCCTCGGCCGTGTGGAACGACGCCTCGTCGAGATGGTCGACGATGTACTGGCCGACGTCTTTCTGCGAGCGCGAGAACTCGTCGAAACGCGAGCGGATCTCGGCGGACAGGGTGAGCGCGGCGGTAGCTGAGGACTTCACGGCGATGTGTTTCGCCCGCCGCGTGGGAGTTCCTTCTCAGCGGTGTCGCTGACGCCGCCGGGTTCCCACATGCCGGCGGGATTGTCGCTGGGATAGCCTCCCCCGCCGTGAAACGCTTGCCGACCAGGCTCGACGGGCCAATCCTGATCGAGCCGACCGCCTTCCCGGACAGCCGCGGCTTCTTTCAGGAGACCTATCGTCGCAACGTCTACGCCGACCTCGGCGTCGACGTCGAGTTCGTCCAGGACAACCACTCGCGGTCGATGCGGGGCGTCGTGCGCGGAATGCACTTCCAGATCGGCGACGGTCAGGCGAAACTGGTGCGCTGCGCCCGCGGATCGATCGTCGATGTGGTGGTCGACATCCGCCGGGAGTCGCCGACGTTCGGCCAGTGGGAGGCGGTCGAGCTCGACGACGAGCGGCTGCTGCAGATCTTCGTGCCGGTCGGCTTCGCGCACGGGTTCTGCGTGACGAGCGAGATCGCCGACGTCGTCTACAAGTGCTCGTCCTACTACGACGGCGAGACTGAGCGCGGCATCCGCTACGACGACCCGGATGTCGGGATCGCCTGGCCCGAGGGGTTCGAGCTGCACCCCTCGGAGCGCGACAGCGCGGCGCCGCTGCTACGCGACGCCGCGCCCGAAATTCCCTTCTAACCCGCCCTTCAGGCCATCACGAACGGCTGGACCGCCTTCAGCACCTGCTGCTGGGTCAGCGTCGGATCGAACGCGTTGGGCGCCGGCGGCTGATTGCGCGCCAGCCGCACGCGGGCTGCGTGACGTGCCTCGACCTGGACGATCGAGCCAGCGGTCGCTAGCAACTCCTTGGACTTGATCGCCGGAGCCGCGCCGTCGTAGGCAGCGACGCCGGTGTCCTCGAGCGTCTGGGCCAGCTCGAGGAACGCCGCCTCGTTGGAGAACGGGAACTCGACCTTCGGCGCCGCCACAGGGTTCCCGCCGAGGTCGCCGATCGTCTTGACGAGCGCGGCAACGTGCTCGTTCTCGTCGTCGAGGATCGTCTGAGCGAAGTCCTTGGTCTCGCCGCCGAGCTTGACCTCCTCGAGCGCGCGCTTGTAGAACGCGGACTCGAGGTACTCGAGCGTCAACGCGAAGTTGAGGATCTCGATGTCGCCGTCGCCCATCTGGGCGAACGCGCGACGGACCAGCGGCCCGGCCGCGATCGCCCCGTAGAGCGCCGCTGCGCCAAGCGCACCACGGGCGATCAACGCACCTCGGCTGAGTGGCTCGACCTCGATCGCCGCAAGTTCCGGCGCGACCGGCTGTATTGCTGCTGTCTGCTGATGCTGTCCCATGTTCGCCTCGCTCTCGTGTGTGAGGGGGTTGCTCATCGCCGCGGCTCAGCCGACGAGGAACGGCTGGACGGAGTCGAGCACCGTCGCCGCGTCAGCCGGCTTGGCGAACGCGCCGTCGGGCACGAACGACTGGTCGGTGAGCGTGTTCAGCGCTGCCGCGTGGCGACCCTCGACGGCGTGGATCGACAGTGCGGCGGCGAGCACCGCGTCGCTCTTGATCCGCGGCGCCTGGCCGAGGTAGGCAGCGGCGCCGAGGTTCTCGACCGTCGCCGCCAGCTCGAGCACCGACTGCGCATCGTCGAGCGGGAACTTCGTCTTCGGCTTCGGTGCGGGCTTGGCGCCGAGCTTGCGGACGGTCTGGGTCAATGCGGCGACGTGGGCTGCCTCGTCCTTGCCGAACGTCTGGATGAGCGCGAGCTGGTCGCCCTTGAACAGGCCACTCTTGATCACGTCGCTGTAGAAGTCGTCCTCGATGTACTCCAGCGTCAGGGCGTAGTTGAGGATGCCGATGTCGCCTTTGCCGAACTGGGCGATCGCGTCGTTGGATGCGCCCATGTCGGTCGACGTCGTCGACATGCTGTCGTCGCTGGCGCTGCTGCCACTGTCGTCATCGTCGCCGCAGGCGACCAGCAACGTGGAGATCGCCGCGGTGCCGCCGGCGGCCGCCACGAAACGCCGGCGCGAGATCGGATCTCGGGTCAGGCGCGTTAGGGCACTGTCTTTCTCTTCAGGCGTGGTGGTGTCGCTCATCGCCATCTCCTGGGTTCGGGTTGCCCCTGCAACGAGACCGAGCCGGCGATCGGATCAGTATTCGCCACAATTGATCCGAGTCGTGCGACGAGCCGAATACAAGGCGGTGCGAACTGCCGATTTACGGCAGTTTCTCGCTCTGCCGATGGGAACCAGTCGATGACACGCACGAGCGCCGCCCGGCTTGCCGACGAGGAGCTGATGGTCCTCGTCCAGGACGGCGACTCAGAGGCGCTCGAGGTGCTCTACGAACGCCACGGTGGCCCGGCCTACTCGCTTGCGCACCGCATCATGGGCGAGCGCCAGGCGGCCGAGGACGTCACCCAGGAGGCGTTCCTGTCGGTCTGGCGCACGAGCGCCAGCTACGACGCGGCTCGCGGCAGCGTGCGCTCGTGGCTGTTGCAGATAGTCCGCAACCGCGCGATCGACGCCCTGCGGCGCTCGTCCGTCCGCGGCGGCCGGCTCGACTACGACGACGACGGGCTGCTCGAGGCGCAGGAGGCGCCCGAGCAGACCGAGGCAGAGGCATCCCGCCGCGAGCGCGCGGAGTACGTCCGTGGAGCCCTGAAGGACTTGCCACGCGACCAGGCCCAGGTCCTCGCTCTCGCCTACTACGCCGGCTTCACCCACAGCGAAATCGCCGAACTGCTCAACATGCCGCTCGGCACCGTCAAGGGCCGGATGAGGCTCGGTCTGCAGAAGGTGCGCGCCAACCTCGGGGAGCTGATCGCGTGAGCGTCACTGAGCACATGCCCTGGGAGAACGAGCGCGCCGCCTACCTGCTCGACGCGCTCGACGACCGCGAGCGAGTCGAGTTCGAAACCCACCTCGCCGGCTGCGATCGCTGCCGCGCCGAGCTGCGCTGGCTGCAACCGGCCGTCGACGTGCTGCCGGCGTCTGTCGAGCAGATCGAGCCGCCAGCCGAGCTGCGCGACCGGATCCTCGGTGCGATCGAGGCCGATGCCGGTCCGGCGACCGCTCAGCGCGACGGTCGCCCGGTACGACAGTCCTTCTGGAGTCGCATCTCCCCGCGCGCCGCAATCACCGGCGTCGCCGCGGTCGTTGCGCTGGCGGTCGGCATCGCCGGCGGCTACGCGCTGCGCGGCGACTCGGACAGCTCACAGACCCTCGCCACAACAGTCCCCGTCGAGCCAACCGCGCCCTCGATCCGCACCGCCGCCAACATCGTCCACCACGACGATACCTACACGCTCGACGTCAGCCACATCCCCGATCTCCGCCCCGGCGACGTCTACCAAGTCTGGATGCGCAACGGCGACGAGCTCCAGCCCTCGATCCTCTTCGTCCCCTCCCGCGACGGCACCGCCAAGGTCGTCCTCCCCAACCAAACCGGCGCCGCCGACGAGATGCTCATAACCCGCGAGCCCAGCGGAGGCAGCCAGGAGCCGACCTCCGCCCCACTGGTCTCGGCGACGTTGCAGTAGCCGCTTTCTCATGGGCTGGCAGGACCCTGCCCGCCCAACCAGATTCTTCACTTAAAAGTCGCTCTGGGCCAACGAGCCGGTGACGCTGTACATTCTCGCTCCGCGCACGAGACTTCTCCGCTCAGAGGACGAGGATGAATCCAGTCACGATTGCTGTGCAGGCCATTCTCCTGGGGGTCCCTCTCGCAGTCCTCCGAGCAGCGGATGCCGAGACGACAGCCACCGCCTTTGCCGTGACCGCGATCGCAATCGGTGTCGTCTTGTGGCTTTGGGACTGGATCAGTCAAGTCCGGGCCGCCTCGGCGCAACCGCCGCCTCAATGGCACAAGGCGGGACTTCGCCAGATATTCCTCAACTCGCTCGCACCTGTCAGCTTTATCGCGCTGGCCGTGTTGCCTCATGCCCTCGCCGGGTTACCACCCCTGGATGACCTCGCCCTGGAGGGTCCCGACCGAGAGTTCGGGCTCCCCATGATCGTCGCTGGCACAAGCGCCTTCGCGCTGATCTATGTGTCGAGCCTGATCGATGCGTTCTACGTGCTGCCGCACCTGAGCGGACAACGCTCGGGGCGAATGCCGTGTGAGAGCTCCTTGCAGCCCGTCTGGAGACGAGTCACGCGCGTCTGGCTCCTTCATCGCCTGGTCGCGACCCTGGGCTTCGTGGCGGCTTTGACCGCGGTGGTCGCGATCGGAGCCAACGAGTTCCTGAGCATCAACCAGGTTGTCGCCGCGGCCATCGCGGCAGCGGCGACGATCCTCGCCGGCTTCTACCTGAGTCGTGCCCCATCGATAATCGCCCTCGCGCTGAGCCCATCTATTCAGGTTGGAGACAAGGTCGAGCTGGCAGAGGAGTTCAACGGAGAGAATGGCCGTCTATCGAGCTACTACGTCTGTGACTTTGCCTTTGAGGGAGTCAAGCTACGGGAGCTGGACCAGAACGATGAGGCTGTATCGAAGCCGATTCTTGTCCGTACCTTTGACCGAGTGCTCGATGTGCACGACATAACGCGACTCGTTAGACGGCGCAGTCGCTTCGGACCGTGCACCAACGGCCATTGCCGTCAGGTCAATCCCTACTGCCGCCGTCTAGGCGGATGATGCGGCCAGCGCAGTCGCGAATCGACCCATTCGTCAACGGGCTAGTCAGCCGTCTACCAAATGCCAAGGTCGTCGCAACACGAGCCACGTACGCAGCTGCAGGTCTAGCACAAGATCCAGCGACGTTGAACGAACTCGTTTGCAAGAACCTGGCATACACGGTCGGTTACTACCGACGGGCCCTTTCGCTGAGACATGCCGCGTACCGTCATCGCCTCCAGCGGACGATACGCGTAGACGGCCTGCGGCACCTCGAAGCTGCGTCGAAGCGAGGCGGAGGGGTAATTCTCGTCGCGGCGCATATCGGCGACTTCGATCTCGCCGGGTCCTGGATAGCAGAGATGTTTGGCACTCCGCCCGTGGTACCAGTCGCCAGCGTTCGCGAGCCAGCACGTCAACGGTTCTATGACGATCTCCGCCGCTCCTGCGGCTTCGTCGTCCGCCGGCAGGAGACGACGCGACTGGACGACTTGGCGGACGACATCGACCGGGGACGCATCGTCATCCTCATGCTCGATCGACGGGTAGACGGTCCTTCGACCCAAGTCGATCTGCTGAACCGGACTGCAAGCGTTTCGATGGCCCCCCACCGCCTGGCCGCGCTCACGGGGGCATCCCTTCTCAGCGCGGTTACGTGGAATGTGAGCCCATCCAGCCGGATCCTCTCCTTTGGGGCCCCTACACGCGTCGACGCGTCGACGGAGCCGAGTCGTGATGCTCGCATCACGCTGGGCCAAATCGCCTATGACATCGAGCAAGCCGTCAGAGCCGCACCCCACCAGTGGCATGTTCCCGCCGACCTAACTCAGCTCCCGTGGGGAGGAGCGATCGAGCCATCGGCAGCCACGACGACGCGGATGGGCCGGGCAGGACTCGAACCTGCGACCAAGGGATTATGAGTGGCCCTGGGCGAGGTCCAGAACGGTCGATTTAGCTCTGTAGCGCGGAGTTGGATGGAGCCGGTTTGGGACATATCTGCCGAGTTGGGGACATCTTTCGGGACACGAACTGTCACGAAACCACTAACCCGCAGATGCCTGACGGTTTGCAAGGGCAACGAGCCAACTCCACACAGCCAGTATCAGGCCGAGGTCCCCCGCATAAGGGATGTCGTAAGGAGTGGCCTTCTCGCACACCACCAAGAGCAATCCGAGACTCGTAGCTACGTACTCGATCGCGCCCGGCGCCGGTGTCCACAGCCAACCAGTCTCGTCAGAGGTCAGCGCCCCCTCGGGAACAGGGAGAGATATCCCAGCAGCATCCATCACGCTGCCTAGCTCGTTGGTGATCGTTCGCGTCCGATCAACCCGCACGTTCCATACGTCGGCAATGTGAGCTGCGGTTAGCGCGCTCGGGCGCTTCCACCCGTCGGCCGGCGTTGACAGGGCCTGCCTCTTCCACGTGTCGAAGGCCTTGATCGTCGGCAGCAGCCCCTGCGTCTTCCACGTGTCCGCGAGCTTGACGGTGGGCACTAGCCGCTGCACCTTCCAGGCGTCAGCGAGCTTGACGGTGGGCACCACGCCCTGCGCCTTCCACATGTCGAAAGGCTTGATCGTCGGCAGCAGCCCCTGGGTCTTCCAGGTGTCAGCGAGCTTGACGGTGGGCACTAGCCCCTGCGTCTTCCAGGCGTTAGCGACCGGTGGCAGCCGGGTACCGAGAGTCAAGCCGTCACTGCGCATAGATCTAGATTAGCCACCGTTACGGATGGGGCCGGTCCGATCGCCGATGGAAATTGGAGGGCACACCTCGCCTTAGTTCGTAGCGGGCACCTTTTGTCCACTCGCGGCCCGTGATGCCCCGGCGAGACGCTCTAAGTCAGGCAGGATGTTGTCGATTGTGTCGATGGCAGCCGCCGTGACCGTCGGAAGATGTGTTTGCTGCAGTTCCGACTGCGTCGCGCTTTGCTGGGCCAACAGCCGAACAGCTAGTTGCGCCCCATGGACGGCTTGCAACCCGATCCATTGCTTCCAAGTCATAAACCGGCCCAGGACCAGCTCGTGGTCCTGCCACGCCTTCGACGAGAACGAAGCGTCCTCAGCATCGAGCAGCATCCAGTTGCCCAACTCCGCGCAGTAGACGTACTTCGAGCGCAGCTCAACGAAGTCCGCATGCAGAGATCGAGCGAGGGCCCGCATCATCTGGCGCTCCTCCCGCCGGCGCATCAAATAGTCGATGCCTCCGGTCAGAAGACCGCCGATGAGCACACCGAGTAGTCCGAAGACGGCCTCGGTCACGAACTATGCGGCTCGCCGAACGCCCGGCGGCTTGGGTCGCGGCATCGGCATATTGCGCGCAACTTGCCTGCCGGAATCCCAGTGATAGAGGAGATCGTGAACTGAGACTTCTCGAATCTCTCCCTTGCGACCGCCATCGCAGAACCGGACCTTCGCGCGCTCAGCCACTTGCAGCTCAGCGTCCGTAGGAAGCAATTCCACGCGAGGTCGAAGGCTGCCTAGAGCCAACGCGTAGTGCTCATTCACAACCATGTCGTCGAACTTCACGCGAGCCAGGGTACGAAGCCGATCAGACGGCGTTCTCGCTTGACGGTCGGCTCTTGGCCCTATCGCCGTTTCTGGTGACTTAGCGAGCGGCTGGGCACGTCAAGCTTCTGACCGCGCACGCAGACCTGGCCATGGGGCCGGTGTCACAACTGCACGCTCCAGTGATCGAGCGCGGGCGATCGCACCCAACGCGGGCGACGTGAAGACGGCCGCCAAGGCGCTCGACGTGTCAATGCTCGAGCTGGCCACCCCACCAATAGCCCTACCCATTGCCCCACCCCTCCGGTTGGTAGGGCAACCGGATTTTTTTGGCTCTAGCAAGCCGTGCGGCACGTCTCGCTCGATCCGACC
>JBIOUS010000081.1:0-55382 GCA_044867325.1 Thermoleophilaceae bacterium
AGGAGGTACGCCGGCTCCAGCGCCGCCGCGAACGGCGGTTCGTCGCCGAGGGCGAGGACCTGCTCGACGCCGCGGCGGCCGCGGGGTGGGCGCCCGCCTACACGCTGCGCGCCGGGGTGGACGTGGAGCCGGAGCTGCTCGACCGGGTCAGCTCGCTTGGTTCGGGTGCCCGGGTGATCGGCGTCTACCGGCAGCGCTGGTCGGAGCCGATTGGCGACGTCTGCGTCTACCTGCACGGTGTCGGCGACCCGGGCAACGTCGGCACCGTGATCCGCGCCGCGCATGCGCTCTGCGACGGGCCGGTCATTCTCGGCCCCGGATGTGCCGACCCGTACGGGTCGAAGGCGGTGCGCGCGAGCATGGGATCGGTTTTCGCCCGGCCGCCCGCGCGCGCGGCGTTCACCGAGCTGCGCGGCTTCAAGCTGGCGCTCGACGGCGGCGCCGAACGGACGCTCGGAGAGGCGGTGTCCGCGCTCGCCGCCGCAAGCGGCCCCAGCGGCACGCCCGCGGTCGTGCTCTGCGTCGGTGCTGAGCGGACCGGCTTGCCCGAGCCGCTGCTCGACGCCGCGCACGCTGTGGGGCGGATCCCGATCGCGGCCGACGGCCCCGATTCGCTCAACGTCGCTATGGCCGCGACCGTCGGGCTCTACGAGCTCGCGAATAGGATGGCCGCTCATGTCTGACGCCCCGGCCCGCCTGCAGGAGATCCGCGCCGAGGCCGAGGCGGCGATTGCGGGCGCCGCGACGGCGGCCGACCTCGAGCAGCTACGGATTCAGTACCTCGGTCGCAAGGCCGAGCTGACGTCGATGCTGCGCTCGATCAAGGACCTGCCGCCGGAGCAGCGCGGCCCGGTCGGCAAGGGCGGCAACCAGGTCAAGCAGGCGCTCGAGGCCCAGCTCGAGCAGCGGGTCGCGGCGCTCGACGGCGCCGAGCTCGACGCACGGCTGCGCTCCGACGCGATCGACGTCACGCTGCCCGGCGACCCGCCGCGCAAGACCGGCCACCTGCACTTGATCACCGAAACGCGGCGTGAGATCGAGGACGTCTTCCTCGGGCTCGGCTTCGCCGTTGCCGAGGGTCCCGAGGTCGAGTTCGACTACTACAACTTCACCGCGCTCAACCATCCGCCCGGCCACCCGGCGCGGATGCTCCAGGACACCTTCTACTTCTCCGACGACGTCCTGCTGCGCACCCACACCTCGCCGATGCAGGTGCGGGCGATGGAGCTCCAGGAGCCGCCGATCTACATCATCGTCCCGGGCAAGGTCTACCGGCGCGATCACGACGCCACGCACACGCCGATGTTCCACCAGATCGAGGGGCTGGCGATCGACGCCGACATCACGTTCGGCGACCTCCAGGGCGTGCTGCTCGAGTTCGTGCGGGCGATCTTCGGCGCCGAGCGCGAGATCCGGCTGCGGCCGCACTACTTCCCGTTCACCGAGCCGAGCGTCGAGGTGGACGTCTCGTGCTTCAAGTGCTCTGGAAAGGGATATCTGGCCGACGGCTCGCACTGCAACCTCTGCAAGGGGTCGGGCTGGATCGAGATCCTCGGCTCGGGGATGGTCGACCCGAATGTGCTCGGCTTCGTGCGCGACAACGGCTACGACCCGGACAAGGTCCAGGGCTTCGCGTTCGGAATGGGCATCGAGCGGATCGCGATGCTGCGCCACGGCGTGCCGGACCTGCGGCTGTTCTTCGACAACGACGTTCGCTTCCTGGAGCAGTTCGGCTCATGAGGACTCCCTACGCATGGCTGCGCGAGTACTGCGACCCGGGCCTGACCGCGGTCGAGATCGCCGAGCGGCTCGACCTGACCGGCACCGAGCTGGAGCGGATCGAGAAGGTCGGGGTGCCGTCGACCGACAACTTCGTCGTCGGCAAGGTGCTGTCGGCCGAGCAGCATCCCGACGCCGATCGGTTGAAGGTCTGCCAGGTCGACGTCGGCGCCGGCGAGCCGAGCACGATCGTCTGCGGCGCGCCGAACGTCGCCGCCGGCCAGACGGTGCCGGTCGCACTGCCGGGAGCGGTGCTGCCCAACGGCACCAAGCTCGGCAAGGCGAAGCTGCGCGGCGTCGAGTCACACGGAATGATCTGCGCTGAGGACGAGCTCGGGTTAGGAGACCAGCACAAGGGGATCATGATCCTCGACGGCGGGCTCGCCGCCGGAACGCCGCTCGGAGATGTGCTGCCGATCGCCGACGAGGCGCTCGAGCTGGAGATCACGCCGAACCGGCCCGACTGCCTGTCGGTCTACGGGATCGCGCGCGAGGTCCACGCCGCGACCGGTGCGCCGCTGGCCACCGACCCGGCCGACGCCGACGCCGAGCCGAGCGGCTCCGACAGCGCCGAGGACCACGCGAGCGTCGAGATCGCCGATCCCGACTTCTGCCTGCGCTTCACGGCGCGGGTCTTCGAGGACGTGAAAGTCGGGCCGTCACCGCTCTGGCTGCGCCAGCGGTTGATCGTCGCCGGCCAGCGGCCGATCGACAACGTCGTCGACATCACCAACTACGTGATGCTGCTCACCGGTCAGCCGATGCATGCCTTCGACCTCGACAAGGTTCGCAGCGCGAAGATCGTCGTGCGAAAGGCGGAGGCGGGCGAGAAGATGACCACGCTCGACGACGTCGAGCGCAGTTTCGACCCGTCGATGGCGCTCGTCTGCGACGCCGAGGGCCCGTCGGGCATCGCCGGGATCATGGGCGGCCAGATCTCCGAGGTCTCGGAGTCCACGACGCGTGTGCTGATGGAGGCCGCGACCTGGGTCGGCCCGAACGTGCTCAAGACGTCGAAGGCGCTCGGGCTGCGGTCCGAGGCGTCGACGCGATTCGAGAAGCAGCTCCATCCGGACCAGGCGCTCGCAGCGCAGCGGCTCGCGGCGCGGCTGATGGTCGAGCTCGCCGGGGCGCGGCTTGTGCCCGGGACGATCGATGCCTACCCGGAGGCGCTCCAGCCCCGGGTCGTGACGCTCAGCCTCGACCGCCTCGAGCGGATCCTCGGTGTGCGGATCGATGACGCCGAGGTCGAGCGGATCCTCGCCAGCCTCGGCTTTGGCTCGGAGCGCGAGGGAGATTCGCTCGCGGTCACGGTGCCGCCGTGGCGCGACGCCGACGTTCAGCGGCCGGCCGACCTCGTCGAGGAGATCGCGCGGATCTACGGTCTCGACAAGCTGCCGACGACGCTGCCCGCGCGCGAGCGGGCGATCGGCCGGCTGACTCATGCCCAGAAGTTGCGGCGGCGGCTCGAGGACGCATCGCGCGACCGCGGCATGGACGAGATCGTCGGCTGGAGCTTCACGGCGCCCGCGACGTTGGAGAAGCTACGGCTCGCCGGATCTCCGGTGCTGGCGCTGTCGAACCCGCTCAGCGAGGACCATTCCGTGATGCGGCCGCTGCTGTTGCCGGGGCTACTCGACGCCGCTCAGCGCAATGCTGCCCACGGCACGGCGGCTGTCGTGCTGTTCGAGTCGGCACATGTCTACGAGCCCGATGGGGATCTCGATGCTCCCGTTGGGAGCCCCGAGGGCGCGACGCCCGCGACTGAGCGCCATCACCTAGCTGGCCTGATTACCGAGTCGTCCCCCGCGACGTGGCGAAGCCAAGCGGGAGCCGCTGACTTCTACTCGGCCAAGGGGTACGTCGCCGCGCTGCTCGCGGTAGCTGGGCTGAAGCTGGTTGTCGAGCCGACTGCTGACCTGCCGTACCTGCATCCTGGGAGGGCGGCGCGGGCACTCGTCGACGCCGGTGGGGAGCTGGTCGATGTCGGCTGGATCGGCGAGCTGCATCCGCTGGTCGCCCGCGAGTGGGATCTCGTCGATGTCGCTGGCTTCGAGCTCGACATCGACGTGATCGCCGAGCTGACCGACGGCGTGCTCGCGACCTATGCGGACGTGACGAGCTTCCCGGCAGTGCTCCAGGACATCGCGGTCGTCGCACCGTCGGACGTGAGTGCCGCGACCGTCGAGGCGACGGTTACGAAGGCGGGCGGCGATCTGCTCGCCGCGACCGGTGTGTTCGACGTCTACGAGGGCGAGCAGGTGGGGGAGGGCAACCGCTCGCTGGCGCTGCGGCTCGAGTTCAGGGCGCCCGACCGGACGCTGACTGAGGACGAGGTAGTCGAGCGGCGCAACGCGATCGTCGCGGCGCTGGAGCAGATCGGAGGGCAGATCCGTGGCTGAGAATCGTGTTGCTGTCATTGGTGCCGCCGGGTTTGGCGGGGCGATTGCGGCTTCGATCCTCGATCGGCATCCGTTTATTGAGCTGACGGCGCTGACTGCGCGCAGCGATGCCGGCAAGCGGCTGCGCGACGTCTATCCGCGACACCGGGTCGATCTAGTGATGGACGAGTTCGACGCCGATCGGATCGCGGAGGCCGCGGACGCGGTGATCCTCGGCTACCCGCACAAGGCGGCCGCGCCGGTGGCGCGGGAGCTGCGCGAGCGGGGCTTGAAGGTCGTCGACCTGTCGGCGGACTTTCGGCTGTCGCGGGAGCTGTACGAGCGCGAGTACCAGCCGCACGAGGCGCCGGAGCTGCTCGGCGAGGCTGTCTACGGGCTGCCGGAGCTGGGACACCGCGAGGCGATCGCCGGAGCGGACCTCGTCGGCGCCCCCGGCTGCTACCCGACGGCGTCGCTGCTCGGCCTGTGGCCGCTGCGCGACGTCGCGGCGGACGCGATCGTCGACGCCAAATCGGGCGTCTCGGGGGCGGGCCGCGAGGCCACCGCGACGACGCACTTCGTCTCAGCCGACGAGAACGTGACGCCGTACAAGGTCGAGGGCCACCGGCACCGGGCGGAGCTGGACCAGGAGCTGCCGGACGATCTGCCGGTCACCTTCACGCCGCACTTGCTGCCGATCGACCAGGGGCTGCTTGCCAGCTGCTATGTGACGCCGAAGTTGCCCCTGACCGGCGACGAGGTGCGCGAGCTGTTCCACGACGCCTATGCCGGCGAGCCGTTCGTCGAGCTGGCCGACGCGCCGCCGGGCGTGCGCGACGTGCGCGAGACGAACCTCTGCCGGGTCTACGCGACCGTCGAGCCGGCGACCGGGCGGGTGTTGGCCTTCGCGGCGATCGACAACCTCTGGAAGGGCGCGGCCGGTCAGGGCGTGCAGTGCCTAAACCTGATGCTCGGCCTGCCCGAGACCGCGGGACTGCTTCCGTGAACGACTTCTTCAAGTCGAAGTGGGTGCCGCGGCCGCCGCAGGCGATCGAGCTGGCGCCGGACCGCCTCCCGCACGGCTACCGGTCGGCGGGCGTTCACGCCGGGATCAAGGAGATCCCGGGTGGGGGCGAGGGGCCGCTCGACGTCGGGCTGCTGATCTCCGATGCCGAGGCGACGGTCTCGGCCGTGCGCTTCTGCGACAACGCGCTCGTCGGCGCGCCGATCGCGGTGACGAGCGAGGCGAAGACCGACGGGCTGCGGGCGGTATTGGCGAACTCGGGCAACTCGAACGTTGCCGATGGGGCGCGCGGACTGGAAACGGCCAGGGCATCGCAGCAGGCGGCCGCGCTGGCGCTGGGAATCGACGCCGACCTGGTCGGCCTGGCATCGACCGGCGTGATCGGGCGCGAGCTGCCGCGCGACGCGCTGCTCGCCGGCGCCCAGGCGTGTGCCGAGGCGCTGGGGCCGGACAGCGCGGACTTCTGCCAGGCGATCCTGACCACCGACAAGGGCCCGAAGCGGGCTTGCCTCGAGGTCGCTCTGCCGTCCGGGGCGGTCGTGCGGCTCGCCGGCCAGGCGAAGGGCGCCGGGATGATCTCGCCGCGCTTCGCGACGATGTTCTGCTTCATCGAGACTGACGCGGAGATCGAGCAGGAGACGCTCGACCTGCTGACCGGGGTCTGCGTCAAGCGGTCGTTCGACCGGATCTCAGTCGATGGTCAGCTTTCGACCTCCGACACCGTGATCGCGTTCGCCAACGGGGCGGCGGGAGTGCGGATCGAGTCCGAGTCGCACGACGAGTTGGCGTTCGGCGAGGCGATGGACGCGCTGATGCGCCAGCTCGCGCTCGAGATGGTCGCCGACGGCGAGGGCGCAACGCGCGTCGGGCGGGTTGTCGTGCGCGGTGCGACCGACGGTGTCGAGAGTGTCGCGCGTGCCGTCGCCGACTCGCCGCTGGTCAAGTCGGCGCTGCTCGGTGCGGACCCGAACTTCGGTCGCATCCTGCAGTCGGTCGGGCAGGCGCTCGGAGCCGGCGCGCCGTTCGTCGTCGACCTCACGATCGAGGGGATCCAGGTCGCCTCCGCGGGCGTCGTGCTCGACCTCGACGCCGAGGCGTGGAGGACGCTCGAACGGGCGGTCGAATCACCCGAGGTGGACATCGATCTGGCGCTGCCCGGCGAGGGCGGCGAGACCGAGGTCTTCTTCAGCGACCTGACGCACGAGTACGTGACGATCAACTCGGAGTACTCCACCTAGGCGGGGACATGCGCGACGTCGAGACACTTCTAGAGGCACTGCCCTACATCCGCGACTTCCACGGCCGCACGGTCGTGATCAAGTACGGCGGCGCGGCGATGATCGACGACGCGCTCAAGGAGGAGTTCGCGCGCGACGTGGTGCTACTCAAGTACGTCGGCATGAACCCGGTCGTCGTCCACGGCGGCGGCCCCGACATCACCGCCTACATGGAGCGGCTCGGGATGAAGGTCGAGTTCGTCGACGGTCTGCGCGTCTCCGACGCCGCCACGGTCGAGGTCGCAAAGATGGTCCTCGTCGGCAAGCAGAACAAGGACATCGTCCTGCGGCTCGGCCGCCACGGACAGCCTGCCGTCGGGCTCTGCGGCGACGACGGGCGGCTCTTCACCGCACGCAAGCAGCTCGCGGGCGCCGCCGGCGACGTCGACATCGGCTTCGTCGGTGAGATCGAGCGCGTCGACGTCGACGTGCTGCGCCACATCGCTGAGGACTACATCCCGGTCGTCGCATCGGTCGGCGCTGACGCCGAGGGCAACTCGTACAACATAAACGCCGATACGGCCGCTGCTGCGGTCGCCGCCGCGCTCGGCGCGTCGAAGGCGATCTTCCTGACCGACGTCGTCGGTTGGCTCGAGGATCCGGCCGACGAGGGGTCGCTGATCGCCCAGGCGACGCTCGAGGAGGTCAAGCAGCAGCTCGGCAGCATCCAAGGTGGGATGCGGCCGAAGCTAGAGGCCTGCGTCGCCGCGCTCGAGGGCGGCGTCCCGAACGCCCACATCGTCGACGGACGGCGGCCGCACTCGCTGCTGCTCGAGCTGTTCACCGACAAGGGCATCGGCACCAAGCTGTTCCGGTGAGCCTCGCCGACCTGCAGCGGCTCGAGGCGCAGGCCGTGATCGGCACCTACGCCCGCAACCCGGTCGAGTTCGTCCGCGGCGAGGGCACGCGGCTCTGGGACGACGCCGGCAACGAGTACCTCGACTTCCTCGCTGGTATCTCGGTCGTTCAGATCGGCCACTGCCATCCCGAGCTTGTCGCGGCGATCACTGAGCAGGCTGGGCGGTTGATGCACGTCGGCAATCTCTTCTACACCGAGCCGGGCATCCGGCTCGCGCTGCGGCTCTCCGAGCGCGGACTTGGCGGCAAGGCGTTTCTCTGCAACTCCGGCGCCGAGGCGGTCGAGTGCGCGCTGAAGCTCGCTCGGCGCAACCGCGCCGGTGGCGACTTCGTCGTCATGGAGGGCGGCTTCCACGGCCGCACGATGGGCGCGCTATCCGCGACCCCCCAGGAGGCCAAGCAGGCGCCGTTCGCGCCGCTGGTGCCCGGCTTCAAGACCGTCGCGCGTGACGATCCTGCCGCGTTCGAGAACGCCGTCGACGGCAACACTGCCGCCGTCCTGCTCGAGCCGATCCAGGGCGAGTCGGGCATCCATCCGCTCTCCGACGAGACGCTGCGCGCCGCGCGCGCCGCCTGCGACCGCCACGGTGCGCTGCTGATCTTCGACGAGATCCAGTGTGGGATGGGGCGGACCGGCGACCTCTGGGCCTGGCAGGGCGCCGACGTCCGGCCCGACGTGATGACCGTAGCCAAGGGCCTCGGCGGCGGGCTGCCGATCGGCGCCTGCCTGACGAGCCCCGAGTATGCGGCGACGCTGCAGCGCGGCGACCACGGATCGACCTTCGCCGGCGGCCCGGTGATCGCAGCTGGCGCCAACGTCGTGCTCGACGTCGTCGACGACCCGGACTTCCTCTCCGGAGTCGCGCGCAAAGGTGAGCGGCTACTGGCCGGACTTGGCGGACTCGGCCTCGATGCCCGCGGCCGCGGGCTGATGCTCGCCTTCCGCTGCGACGACGGACCAGGGCTCGCGAGTCGCTTGCTGCTCGATCAGCGCCTCGTCGTCAACGCCACCGGCCCCGACACGATCCGCCTGCTGCCGCCGCTGACCGTCTCCGAGGATGAGATCGACGCGGCCGTCGAACGCATCGGCGAGGCTCTCTGATGCGGGCCCGCTGGTAGGTTCCGCGGCCGATGAGCGACCAGAACGACTCGACCCCGCTCGGCTCCTACGAGGCCGGCCCCGGCGACGTCAGCCGCGTGCTGCTGCTCTACTCGGGCGGCCTCGACACGTCGGTGATGCTGAAGTGGATCCAGGACCACTACGGGGCCGAGGTCGTCGCGCTCTGCCTGAATCTCGGCCAGCCCGGCGAGAACTACGACGTCGTGCGCGGCAAGGCGCTCGACCTCGGCGCGCTGACCTGCGAGATCGTCGACGCGCGCGAGGAGTTCGCCCGCGACTACGTCCTGCCGGCGATCAAGGCCAACGCCCTCTACGGCGGCGGCTATCCGCTGTTCACGGCGCTCGGCCGGCCGCTGATTGCCAAGGTCGCGGTCGAGAAGGCGCGCGAGCATGGCTGCGACGCGGTCGCGCATGGCTGCACCGGCAAGGGCAACGACCAGGTACGGCTCGACTCGGCGGTGCTCGCCTACGCACCCGAGATGAAGATCGTCGCGCCGGTGCGCAACTGGAAGATGGGCCGCGAGGAGGAGATCGCGTACGCCCGTGAGCACGGCATCCCGGTCAAGGGCGGTACCGAGGCGCCGCCCTACTCGATCGACGACAACATCTGGGGCCGTTCCTCTGAGGGTGGCCCAATCGAGGATCTGGGCGAGCCGCCGCGCGACGACGTCTTCGAGCTGGTCGTAGATCCACGTCAGGCGCCCGACGAGCCCGAGGACCTGGTCATCGGCTTCGAGCGCGGCTGTCCGGTGTCGTTGAACGGCGAGCAGCTAGGTCTGGTCGAGCTGATCGACCGGACCGCCGAGATCGCCTCGCGTCACGGTGTCGGCACGGTCGACCACATCGAGGACCGGATCGTCGGCCTCAAGGTGCGCGACCTCTACGAGGTGCCTGCCGCCGCGGTCATCCTGCCGGCCCACCAGGAGCTCGAGAAGCTCGTCGGGACGATCCATCAGAATCGCTTCAAGCGCGGCCTCGACGAGCAGTGGGCCTTTCTCGTCTACGCCGGCCTCTGGTACGAGCCGCTGCGCGAGAACCTCGACGCCTACATGGGCTCCGTCAACGAGCAGTGCACCGGCGAGATCACCGTGCGGCTGTTCAAGGGCCGCGCCCAGGTCGTCGCGCGCAAGTCGCCGAACGCCCTCTACGACGAGGCGCTCGCCGGCTTCGGCGAGTCCGGAGGCATCTTCTCACAGCAGTCGAGCCCAGGATTCATCGAGCTTTGGACGCTTCAGTCGCGGATGGCTTACAACGTCCGTAAGCGGGGTAACCCCGGGCAATGAGCTCCAAGGGCTACACCGTGCTCGGCTGGATCGTCTGGCAGATCGGCTCCCGTGTCGCCAAGCGCAAGCTCGGCCAGAACCGCTCGAAGCTGATCGCCGCCGGCGTCGTCGCAGCCGTCGTGGCCGCCGGCATCGCCCTCGCCTCATCCGACGACGAATAGCCGCACTTCGTAACGTTCCCGCAAAGAGCGGGGCTCTTGCGTAACGGTTCGGAGCCGTCTTGTGTCACGCGTATATTCGACCGTCCGTGACCTGCGCTCACCTCCACGTCCACTCCGAGTACTCGCTGCTCGACGGCGCCGCGAAGATCGACAAGCTCGCCGAGCGGGCGGCGGCCTATGGGCAGCCTGCCCTCGGGCTGACCGACCACGGCGTGATGAACGGTGCGGTCGAGCACTACAAGGCATGTAAGAAGCACGGGATCAAGCCGATCGTCGGTCTAGAGGCCTACTACGTCGACGATCTGAAGTCCGAGGCTGTCCGCTATGAGCGCAACCACCTGACGCTGCTTGCCGCCGACGACGAGGGCTTTCGCAACCTCGTCAAGCTGACCTCAGCCGGCTTCCTCGAGGGGTACAAGCGCGGCAAGGCGAACGTCGACATGGAGCTGCTCGACCGCCACAGCAAGGGTGTCATCGCGCTCACCGGCTGCCTGGCGTCGCGCTTCTGCCAGCGGCTGATCGCCGACAACCCGGCCGAGGCGCGTGCCCACGCCGACCAGCTGATGCAGGTCTTCGGCTCCGACAACGTCTACTTCGAGGTCCAGAAGAACGGGATCGCCGAGCAGGACAAGGCCAACGAGGGGATCGTCAGGATCGCCCGCGAGGTCGGCAGGCCGCTGGTAGCGACCGGTGATGTCCACTACCTCGGCCGGGAGGACTACGAGAACCACTCCGCGTTGCTCTGCGTCCAGACCAAGAGCACGCTTGCCGAGCCGAAGCTGACGTTCGACACGAACGAGTTCTATTTGAAGGACTCGTCCGAGATGGTCGACCAGTTCTCGGCTTGGCCCGACGCCGTTCCGACCACTCTCGAGATCGCCGAGCGTTGCGCGATCGAGATCGAGCTCGGCAAGATGCTCATCCCCAGCTACCCGACGCCGAACGGCGAGGTTGAGGGCGCCTATTTGCGTCAGCTCGCCGAGCAGGGGCTGCGTGAGCGCTACGGCGACCCCGTACCGGCCGAGGCGATGGAGCGGCTGAACATGGAGCTCGAGGTGATCGGTCGGATGGGCTTCGACGCCTACTTCCTGATCGTCTGGGACTTCGTCAAGTACGCCAAGGACAGCGACATTGCAGTTGGTCCAGGCCGTGGCTCGGCGGCCGGGTCGATCGTCTCCTACGCGCTCGACATCACCGAGGTCGATCCGCTCGCCTACGGCCTGTTGTTCGAGCGCTTCCTCAACCCTGAGCGCGTGTCTATGCCCGACATCGACATCGACTTCTCGGTCAAGGGCCGCGAGCGCGTGATGCGCTACGTCGCCGACAAGTACGGCCGCGAGTCGGTCGCCCAGATCGTCACCTTCGGCAAGATGCTGCCGCGCAACGCGACGCGCGACGCGGCGCGCGTACTCGGCCTCGACTACGGCACCGGCGACCGGCTCGCGAAGCTGATCCCGGAGCCGGTGATGGGCCGCTCCCTGAGCTTCGACCAGTACCTCAAGCAGGAGCCCGAGCTCAAGCGCGCCTACGACCAGGAGCCCGACGCGCGGCGGGTGATCGACACCGCCAAGGGCCTCGAGGGGATCGTCCGCAACGCCGGCATCCACGCCGCCGCTGTCGTGATCGCCGACCGCCCGCTGACCGACATCGTGCCGCTGCAGCTGATGGAGGATCGCGGCGCCTCGGTCGACGGCGAGCGCGCCTACCGCACGGTCACCCAGTACTCGATGAAGCCGATCGAGGAGATCGGCCTGCTGAAGATGGACTTCCTCGGCTTGCGCAACCTCGACGTGATCGAGGACTGCCTGAAGATCATCGAGGAGTCCGGTCGCGACAAGCCCGATATGACGTCGCTGCCGCTCGACGATCCGAAGACCTACGAGATGATGGCCCGTGGCGACTCGGTCGGCGTGTTCCAGTTCGAGTCCGACGGGATGCGCGACGCGCTGCGCAAGGTCCGCCCGACCGAGTTCGAGGATCTCGTCGCACTGGTCGCGCTCTACCGCCCGGGCGCGATGCGCCACATCGACACCTACGCGCGCAACAAGCGCACGCCGGACGCCGTCGCCTATCTCGACGACCGCCTGCGTCCGATCACCGAGGCGACCTACTCGGTGATCCTCTACCAGGAGCAGTCGATGCAGATCGCCAAGTCGGTCGCCGGCTTCTCCGGCGCCGAGGCCGACGACCTGCGCAAGGCGATCGGCAAGAAGAACCGTGACGCTATGGCGGCGCTGAAGGAGCGCTTCTTCGAGGGCGCGCGCGCCAGTGGCACCCAGGACAACGTCATCCGCTCGCTCTGGGAGACCAACGAGGCGGCCGCGGACTACTCGTTCAACCGCAGCCACGCGGCTTGTTACGCGCTGATCTCCTACCGCACCGCCTGGCTGCGTGCCAACTATCCGGCGGAGTACATGGCGGCGCTGATCTCCTCGGTGATGTCGACCAAGGACAAGGTGCCGTTCTTCGTCTCCTGCTGCGAGGACATGGGCATCGAGGTCCTGCCGCCCGACGTCAACGAGTCGAGCCACAACTTCGAGGTCCACGACCGCAACATCCGCTTCGGCCTCGACGCCGTCAAGAACGTCGGCTCGGCCGCTGTCGACGCGATCGTCGCAGCGCGCGAGGACGGCGGACCGTTCACCTCTTTGTGGGACTTCTGCCGCCGCGTCGACGTGCGAGCGGTCAACAAGAAGGCGATCGAGGCGCTGATCAAGTGCGGCGCCTTCGACTCGACCGGTGCGACGCGAACCGGGATGCTCGCTGTGCTCGAGCAGGCTCAGGGCGCCGGCCAGAAGCAGCAGCAGGACGCCGCGCTCGGCCAGGGCTCGATCTTCGAGCTCGAGGAGCCGGCGCCCGGCGGTGGCGCCCCGGGCCAGCCCGATCTGCCCGTCCCAGCACTACCCGACGAGCGTCCCGAGCTGAACGCCTGGGAGAAGGAGACGCTCGGCCTGTTCCTGTCGAGCCATCCGCTCAAGGAGGTCCGCCACGCGCTGCGGCGCAAGGTCGACTGCTCGATCGCCGACCTGCCCGACCGCAAGGACCAGGAGTGGGTGACCGTCGGCGGGATCATCACCGAGTGCAAGAAGATCCGCACGCGCAAGGGCGATCCGATGCTGTTCGCGACGCTCGACGACCTCGAGGGCCAGGTCGAGATGCTCGTCTTCGCCAAGGTCTACGCCGACAACGCCGACAAGGTCGAGGTCGACTCGGTGATCACCGTTCGCGGCCGCGTCGACAAGAAGGAGGCGGGGGAGGTCAAGCTCGTCGCCCAGGAGGTCACCGCCTTCGAGCCAACGTCGGAGGAAGTCGAGCTCGCGGCGGCCGAGGCGGCCGCCGAGCCAGAGGTCAAGCGGCTCGCCAAGCTCGTCACGCTCAACGTCCCGGGCGACGTTCCGGAGAGCCTGCTCGACGAGCTCAAGCAGGTGGTCGAGATCTTCCCCGGCGAGCACCAGCTGTTGCTGCGCGTTGGCCAGCGCAGCCTCAAGCTCGGCGACGAGTACCGCATCAAGGCTGAGGACAGCGCCTGTCTCGCCGAGCTGGGCGCACTGCCCGGCGTCTCGATGGCGGCGTAGCCCGCCAGCTGGCCTGGGACGCGGTCGGAGAGCCCAAGGGCAGCTACCCTCACCGGGGTGGAGCCGACTGCGTTACCGAACCTGAGCGAGCAGCACGAGTGTCGCCAGTGCTGCGCCTTCTGCGATCGGGTCGTCCATCCCGCCGGCTGCATCGAAAGCGGCTGCGAGTTCCTCTACCTCTATGACGACGAGGAGACCGGCGTCCGCTACATGGGCTGCATGAACAAGGTCTTCCGCGCCGAGATCGACGTTTCCGTCTACGAGGCCGCGCAGCGCACCCGCCACGGCTATGGCGGAGTCAAGATGACCGGCGTTCCGCTCGAGCGCTGCCGCTCCACCGTCGAGCGGGCCTACGACGGCCATGGCGACGCCTTCGAGTGCGTCAACCCCGGTTTCTTCGAGAAGCCGGGCGCTGCCGACTTCGATCTACGCGACCGGCTCTAGGTCTTCGAGCACATCCTCGATCGCCTCGCGGACGTCGCTCAGTGGCGTGCCGCCCTCGTCGGCGATCGCTACGCGTAGCGCGGCGGCGACTCGCGCAGCGGATTGGGCGCGGTCGTGGCCGTACTGCTCAGCGAGGCAGACGATGCAAAACGGTGCAATGGACGGTGGCTGCTCGAGCGGGTCGCCGCAGCCGTCGCAGATTCCGGCGGGCGAGGCCGGCCCGTCGCCGTGCAGCAGCTCGTGGCGGGCGGCGTAGCGCGCTAGCCAGTTCTGAAAGTCGGGGTTGGCGGCCAGTCCCATGCAGATATGCAGGCTAGACCGTGTTGCGCGTCAGGGCAAGCGGTTGTTACACAGCGCTTGGTCGTACCGGGCCGGCTACTTGCGCCGGGCGCGGGCACGCAGCCCATTGCGGCGCAGTTCGCGCGCCCGCTCGATGTCCGCGGCGGTGGGGGCCTTGCCCTCGAGTCCCGGCCCCTCGAAGATCGCGGGAAGGTCCTCGAAGCGCGGCTCCGAGAGAAAAGCTCCGCAGCCGCGCGTGCCGATCTCGCCCTCGCCGAGCGCCGCGTGGCGGTCGCGGTTCGACCCGAGCGGCGTCAGCGAGTCGTTGACGTGCAGGCAGCGCAGCCGACCTTTGCCGGCCGTCGCCTCGCACTCGTCCATCACCTTGGCGACGGCGTCGGCGGTGCGGACGTCGTAGCCGCTCGCGAGCAGGTGGCAGGAGTCGAGGCAGAGCCCCAGCCGCTCATGGCCGCCGGCCAGCTCGACCAGCCGTGCCAGCTCGTCGAACGAGCGGCCGAGCGTGTTGCCGGCGCCGGCGGTGTCCTCGAGCAGCAGCCGGCAGGCGTCGGATTCGTCGAGGGCCTCCGCGAGCGCGTCGCCGACGCGCTTCAACGCCTCCTCGTGCGGCTCGCCGACGGTCGAGCCGGGGTGCAGCACGACGCCGTCGGCGCCGATCGCGTCGCCCATCCGCAGCGAGTGCTTCAGCGACGCGAGCGACTTAGCCCGGATCTCGGGCTCCTTCGAGGCGCAGTTGACGAGGTAGACCGCGTGGATGACGATCGACTCGATCGGGCCGTCCGCCATCAACTCGCCGAAGGCCGCGATGTCGTCGTCCTTCCAGCGGGTGGGCTTCCACATCCGCGGCGACTGGTTGAAGACCTGGATCGCATCGGCGCCGATCTCGATGCCGCGACCGTGTGCCTTCACGAGGCCGCCGGCAGTAGAAACGTGCGCGCCGATTAGCATGCCGCCCCCGTGTCCATCCGAGTCCGATTCGCTCCTTCGCCCACCGGCGCCCTCCACATCGGGGGCGCGCGCACGGCGCTGTTCAACTGGCTCCTCGCCCGCGGGTCCGGGGGCGACCTCGTCCTGCGGATCGAGGATACCGACAGGGAGCGCTCCACCGAGGAGAACGTCGAGCAGATCCTCGACGCCCTGCGCTGGCTCGAGCTCGACTTCGACGAAGGCCCCGTCTTCCAGAGCGAACGCGCCGATCGACACCGCGACGCGCTCCAGCAGTTGCTCGACAGCGGCCACGCATATCGCTCCAACGCCGCCTCCGAAGAGGTCAAGGCGTGGAAGGAGCAGCATCCCGGGCGCGGCTTCCGCGGTGAGGCCGAGAGCGACGGGGCGATCCGCCTGCGCGTGCCGGATGAGGGCACGACCGTCGTCCACGACGTGATCCGTGGCGACACCCGCTTCGACCACGTCCACATCGACGATCTCGTGATCGCCCGCGCCGACGGGTCGGTGCTCTACAACTTCGCCGTCGCGATCGACGACCTCGACGCCGGCATCACCCACGTCGTGCGTGGCGAGGATCACCTGTCGAACACGCCGAAGCAGCTGCTCGTGCTCGAGGCGCTCGGCGCCGAGGCTCCGACCTATGCGCACCTGCCGCTGCTCCACGGCCCCGACGGCAAGAAGCTGTCGAAGCGTCACGGCGCAGCGTCGGTCCAGGAGCTGCGCGACGCCGGCGACCTGCCGGAGGCGGTACGCAACTACATCGCCCTGCTCGGTTGGTCGCTCGACGACTCGACGACGCTGATGTCGACCGACCAGATGGTCAAGAACTTCGATCTCTCACGCGTGTCGAAGTCGCCGGCGGTCTTCGACGAGCAGAAGCTGCGCTGGATGAATGGCCGCTACCTGCGCGAGCTCGCGCCGGCGGAGCTGGCGCAGCGGCTCGAGCAGCGGCTCGGTCGCGGGGGCCTCGAGCAGGCCGCGGCGCTCGCCCAGGACAAGATGCAGACGCTCGACGAGTTCTGGCCGCTCGCCGGCTTCCTCGTCGAACGCCAGCCCTACGACGAGAAGGCGTGGACGAAGGTGATGGGCGAGGGAGCTCAAGCCCGCCTGGCCGCTGCACGCGAGGCGATCGCTCAGGTCGAACCTTTTGACGACGCCGGTGTAGAGGCGGCGTTGCGGGCGGTTGTCGAGCAGCTCGACGTCAAGCCGCGCGAGGTCTTTCAGCCAGTTCGGCTCGCGATCAGCGGTAGCACGATTTCGCCGGGGATCTTCGAGTCCGTCGTGGCGCTCGGGCGGGACGAGACGCTCGTTCGCGTCGACGACGCGCTCTCGCGGGGGTAACCAAGGCTCAAGCCCTGCAGTGGGGTGCCGATAGGTGCCCTGAAGTGCAGACACTCGTCTCAAACACCCCCGCCTCGGCCGCCAAGGGCCTCGGCCGCCCCAGTGAGGGCCACGGCCGCCGCTTGACGGCTGCCTTCGAGGCGCTCGAGGCATTCCCGGCGCTCGAAGAGTCACGCGCCCGCGTGCTGCGAGTAGTGGGTGAGGTCCCGGCCGAGACCGGCAAGATCGTCGAGGCGATCGAGTCCGACGTCGCGCTCGTCTCGACCGTCTTGCGAATCGCCAACGGCATCTCGACTCCGCGTCGCGGCAAGATCTCCGACATCCGCGAGGCGGTCGAGATCCTCGGCTACGAGCGCGTCGAGCAGCTCGCCCAGCGCGCCCAGACCTTCGACTTCTTCGAGCGCAGCCCCGGCTGGGACGTGATGCCGGAGCGCTTCCGGCTGCACGCTGTGGCGACGCAGGCTGCCGCCGACAAGATCGCCCGCGAAATCGGCTTCGAGGGCCGCGACGCGCTGCTCACGGCCGCGCTCGTCCACGACATCGGCAAGCTCGTCCTCGTCCAGTCCTACCCGGCCTACCCGGATCAGATCCATGGCGACGCTCGCACCCCGGGAGAGCGCGTCCATCGCGAGCGGCGCGAGCTCGGCGTCGACCACGCAGTCGTCGGTGGCGTCCTGGCTCGCCGCTGGGGCCTGCCCGACAGCCTTGCGACCTCGATCGAGCGTCATCACTCCGAAGACGCCGACGGTCAGGCGGCGATGATCCGCCTCGCCGACATGCTCGCCCACTACGGCCAAGGCGAGGCGATCGACCGCAACGAGCTGCTCGGCGCCGGCATGGCGCTCGACCTAGCGCCCGACGCCCTGCGCAGCCTGATGTACGAGTTTCCCTACGGCGCCGACAGCAACGGCGGTGGACGCCGTCACGTCGATCCATGCCCGCTCAGCAAGCGCGAGCTCGACGTCCTGCGCAAGCTCGCCGAGGGCAAGGTCTACAAGCAGATCGCCGGCGAGCTCGAGCTATCGACGAGCACCGTCCGCACGCACCTCCACAACACATACGCGAAGCTCGGCGCCGCGGACAGGGCACAGGCGGTCCTGACGGCTACGAACCGCGGTTGGATCTAGGCCGCGACGGTCGCGCGCTTTCGCCTGCGGGCGCGCGTGATCAGCCAGGCCGCCGTCAGGATCCCGGCGGCGTCGATCAGCACGTCACGGGGAGTGCCTGTGCGACCGCTGACGAACGTTTGGTGGATCTCGTCCGTGATGGCATAACCGAAGGCGATTGCAGCGGCTGGCAGTAGCGCCCGTCGTCCGCCGATCCGCCTCTTCAGCGCCCACCACCAGAGGCCCGTCAAGGCGAAGTACTCGCTGAAGTGGGCGAGTTTGCGCATGACGAACATCAGCGTGCTGTGATGCTCGTTGTCGCTCGGCATCGCCGAGAAGGCGAAGATCAGCGCCATCAACGCCAGTGGGGCGAGGAACGGGGCGGCTGTGCGCACGGCCTTCGGCATCGTCCGCAACCTAGCGTTCGCGGCCCAGGACGCTGCCGTGGCGGCCATTACACTCGCTGCGGTGCTGACGATTACGACCAAGTCGCCATATGCGGTCCGCGCGCTCACCGAGCTCGCACGTCGCGGTGAGGGCGAGCCGGTCCCGATCGGCGAGATCGCCAAGGCGCGCGACATCCCGGTCCAGTTCCTCGAGGGCCTCTTCGCCACGCTCCGTCGCGCGGGCATCCTGCAGAGCCAGCGCGGCGTCAAGGGCGGGTACCTGTTCGCCCGCCCGCCGGCCGAGGTCACCGTCCTCGAGGTCACCGAGCTGCTCGACGGCGAGCTCGGCTCCGGCCCCGGCGCCACCGACCAGGTCTGGACCGAGGCCACCGGCGCGCTGAAGTCCGCGCTGCGCGGCACGTCGATCGCCGATCTTGCCGAGCGCGAGTCCGACGTCGGCTCGCCGATGTACTACATCTGAGACGCCCGAGAGCGAATAATGCGGCGATCTGTTGTATACATACAACATGGGTCGCAAGCGGAAGGACGAAGCGGGCCGGCTCGAGAACCGGCTGTCGGTCCTGCGGGCTGAGCGTGGCCTGACCCGCCAACAGCTTGCTGACGCGATCGGGGTGAACTACCAGACGATCGGTTATCTGGAGCGAGGGGACTACAGCCCGAGCCTCGAGATGGCCTTCCGGCTCGCTGAGTTCTTCGAGCTGCCGATCGAGGCGATCTTCGCCCGCAAGCCGTTCGCTCCGATGTCCGAGCAGGTCTACGAGAAAATCGCATGACGGGGAGGCCGATGACACACGCAGCCGTTGAACGGGCAGCTGGGGTGCCCGGAAGCTCATCCGGATGGCGCGAGGCGATCACCCCGCTGAGCCGCGCGAGCCGTCGCCGCTGGGTCGTCGCCTATGTACTGCTGCTCGTCGTCACTGCGGCCCTGACCGGCTGGAGCGACGCCCTTGGCACACCTCAGGTCGACTACGCCCCGCCGTTCGTCGCGCTCGTCGCTCTGTTCGTGGTCTTCGGGATGCTGCGTCGCGGGACCCGGCAGATCGCCGCCTTCGACAGGCCGTCGCTCGACGAGCGTGACCAGCTGCAGCTGGTCTCCGCCTTTCGCTACGCCTATCCGCTGTTGCTGGCGGTCGCGGCGGTGTCGCTGGCGGTGCTCGTGCTCACGTTGCCCGAGACCGGGTCGCAGACCTACTCGGTCGGCGCCTCGGACGTCGTCGGGCAGCGGTTCCTGCTCTCCTGGCAGGCGCTCGTCGGGCTGATCGTCTGGGCGTTGTTCTGGGCGGCCTTCCTGCCCACGGCCGTGCTCGCCTGGCGCGAGCCCGACCCGGTTTTTCCCGAGGACCGGAGCGATGCCATGGCGGGTGAGCTCGTTCGAGACGTCCTGCTCGCCGCTGGGCTCGCGGCCTCCGTCTACGTCGGCGTGACCGGCGACAGCTCGCTCTATGGCCTGCTCGCCCTGGCGGCGGTCGTGGCGCTCGTCGCAAGCAGCCGGCGCCAGTGGTTCGGGCGCCTCGGGGACCGGTAGGCTCGCGCGATGGAGATTCCCTCCAACCCGGCCGATCTGATCGGGAACACGCCGCTGGTCTGGCTTCGACGGATCGCGCCGGACTGTCGTGCGGAACTGATCGCGAAGCTCGAGGTCGGGAATCCGGCGGGGAGCGTCAAGGACCGGATCGGTGTGGCGATGATCGACGCGGCCGAGGCGGCGGGGGAGATCGAGCCGGGGAAGACGACGATCGTCGAGGCGACGTCGGGCAACACCGGGATCGCGCTGGCGTTCGTCTGCGCCGCGCGTGGCTACGACCTCGTGCTCGCGATGCCGGAGGGGATGAGCCGCGAGCGCCAGAGCTTGCTGCGGCTCTACGGCGCCGAGGTTCAGATCACGGAGTCGATGGGGGGGATGGACGAGGCTGTCGCCGCGGCGCGCGCGATCGCCGACGCGCGGGCCCCGGCCTTCATTCCAGATCAGTTCTCGAACCCGGCGAATCCCGAGATCCATCGCCGCACGACGGCAGAGGAGATCTGGCGCGACACCGATGGCCGCGTCGACGTGCTCGTCGCCGGTGTCGGCACGGGCGGGACGATCACCGGTTGCGGCGAGCGGCTCAAGGAGCTGAACCCCGATCTGCGCGTAGTCGCCGTCGAGCCGGCGAGCTCGCCGGTGATCTCAGGCGGCCGGCCGGGACCGCACCGGATCCAGGGCATCGGTGCGGGCTTCGTGCCGTCGGTTCTCAACCGGGCGATTCTCGACGAGGTGGTCGTCGTCTCCGACGAGGACGCCGTGGCGACGGCGCGTGAGTGCGCGGTCCGCGAGGGCGTACTCGCCGGGATCTCCTGCGGCGCGGCGCTATGGGCGGCGATCGAGGTCGGAAGGCGCCCCGAGCTCGCCGGCAAGCGGATCGTCACGATCATGCCGGACTCCGGCGAGCGCTATGTCAGCGCGCCCTTTTTCGCCCCGTAACCTTCCAGTCATGCCGGGACTCGACACATTCACCCGCGTTACGTGCGAGGTGCGCGAGGATCTCGCCGCTGCCCAGGCGCGCGATCCCGCGGCGCATGACGTTGGCCGGCTGGAGATCCTGCTCACCTACGGCGGCGTCCAGGCGCTGCTCTCGCACCGCATCGCCCACGCGCTGCACGAGTCGGGCGTTCCGGTCGTCCCGCGCTTCCTCGCCAACCTGACGAAGGTGATCACCGGCGTCGAGATCCACCCGGCGGCGCGGATCGGCGAGGCGTTGTTCATCGACCACGGCGCCGGTGTCGTGATCGGCGAGACCGCCGAGATCGGCGACAACGTGACGCTCTACCAGGGCGTGACGCTCGGCGGGACCGGATTCGAGGGCGGCAAGCGTCATCCGACCGTCGGCGACGACGTCGTCGTCGGCTCCGGCGCGAAGCTGCTCGGGCCGGTCGCCGTCGGTGACCGCGCGAAGATCGGCGCCAACTCGGTCGTGATCCACGACGTCCCGCCCGACTCGACGGTCGTCGGCAACCCAGGCCACCCGGTGCGCGTCAACGGTAGCCGCCCCGAGGGACCCGACGCCGACTGGGCGCACCTGCCGGATCCGGTCGCCGACGCGCTCAAGGGGATGGCCGAGCGGATCGGCGAGCTCGAGGAGATGGTCGCCGAGCTGACCGGCAAGCAGCCCGAGGTCGGCGCCGAGGTCCGCCCGCTCAGTCGCGGCGCCGGCAACGACCCCGCCTCCGGCTGAGTTCGCCTCAGTAGGCGGTGGTCCGCGTGCGGTGGCGCGGGATCGCCTTGTAGCGCGGTTGCTGGCCGCGATTCCACAGCCAGTTGTCGAGCACACGCGGCGGGACTTCGAGGTCGGCGGCGATCGTCTCGCCGGCGGCGACGGCGCAGGCGCGGATCTCGCGCTCCTGCTCTCCCGGCGGCAGCAGCTCCTCGGCGTCGATCGCCGCGGCTAGCTCGTCCGAGTAGCGCAGCACTCCGTCGACGCGCAGGACGTGGGGGACGAGGTTGTCGGCGAAGATCGTCAGCCGGTCGATGTCGCCGAACTCGGCGACGCCGGCGAGTGTTAGATCGCTTGGCACGATCTGCGCCCGCTTGTAGAAGCCGGGATCGTCGAACAGCGGCATCCCGGCGGCGAGCTGCCGCGCGAGCCGCTCGGCCGATCCTTCGGCAGCAGCCACGACCTCGAGCGCCGTCCGATCGCCGAGGAACGTGCCGAGCTGCCGCAGCGCCTCCGCGTAGAGGCCCATCAGCTCGTGTCCGCGTTCCTGCCCGAGCACGTCGGCGACCGTCTCCGCGTCCAGCGTCGCCAGCTCGTTCGCCGACCACGGTCCCTCGGCCCGGAACCGATCCGTCAACGCCCACGCCACGGTGTTGTAGCCCGAGCATCCAGGCCGCTTGCGCAGCGTCGGAAACCAGCCCGACCCGAAGTTGATCGCGTCGAGCGTCAGCGTGAACATCGCCACGTCCTCCGCGGATCCCTCCAGGTAGTGGCGCTCCGGATCCAGCTCGGGCTCCGGACCCACCTCGATCGCCCCAACCCGGCCCAGGTCGATTGCCACGTCCCGCGCCGACTCTGCGATCGCCCCACAACTCGTCCGCACCTCGTCACATAGCCCCATCGCGGCGAGGCTATTCCTCCTTCGGACACATCCGCGGAGGCCTTCTGTAGCAATCTCGTAGCACAAGAGTGCTACGCTGTTGCGATGGCTCGTTCAGTCTCCGTTCGAGATCTCAGGAACAACACCGCGGAGGTGGTCGCAGCCGTGCAGGCAGGAGAGACACTCACCCTCACCGTCAATCGCAGTCCTGTGGCGGACATCGTTCCCCATACCGAGCGCCGCAGCCCATGGGTGCCTGCGGCGGTCCTTCGACGAATCCTCGCGGAGGCGCCAGCCGATCCTGGGTTGATGAGCGACATCGCCGAGGTTCGGAGCGCACTCGTGGACGATCCGCGATGACTGGGACGCCGAGTCGCGCCATAGCCGATACGTCGATATTCGTGGCTAAGGAGTCGGGCCGCGCCCTCGGTCCTCTGCCCGACTCGATCGCCGTGTCGGCGGTCACCGCGGGCGAGCTCGAGCTGGGTGTTCTGCGCGCCCCGGATCTTGCGACGCGCAGCAAGCGCCTCGCGACGCTCACGGAGATACGCGCCGCCTACCCGCTGCTCGAGGTCGATGCACTGACGGCGTCGTGCTTCGCGCGGATCGCCGCCGCCGAGCTCGACGCTGGACGCAAGCTCCGGCACCACGACGCCTGGATCGCCGCGACGGCACTGCGCCACGGGGTGCCTGTCGTCACCCAGGACGCTGACTTCAGCTCGTTCGACGAGGTAGAGGTCATTCGCGTCTGACCGAGTGAGCGACGGCCGCGCGCGGCCCTATCCTGGGTTGGATGAGCGCGACCGCCCAGGGTTCGGAGCAGCAGACGGCTGAGAGCCGGGTCGCGGGGCTGTTGGAGGGGCTCAACGAGCCGCAGCGCGAGGCGGTGACGCACGGTGAGGGGCCGCTGCTGATCCTTGCGGGGGCAGGGTCGGGCAAGACGCGAGCGCTGACACGGCGGATCGCCTACCTGGTCGGCACGAAGCAGGCGCGGGCGAGCGAGATCCTGGCGATCACGTTCACCAACAAGGCCGCCGCCGAGATGCGCGAGCGGGTGCAGCAGCTGGTCGGCAACCAGGCGCGCGCGATGTGGGTGATGACCTTCCACTCGGCCTGTGCGCGGATCCTGCGTGCCGACGCCGACAAGCTGGGCTACACGCGCAGCTTCACGATCTACGACGAGTCCGACTCCGTCCGGCTCGTCAAGCAGTGCATCGAGGAGGTCGGGGCGGACCCGAAGCGCTACGCGCCGCGGGCGATCAAGCGCCAGATCTCCGACGCCAAGAGCCAGCTGCTCGACGCTGCCGCCTACAAGCTGAAGCTCGACGGCTACTTCGAGCAGACCGTCGCCGAGGTCTACGCGCTCTACGAGAAGCGGCTCCACGACATGAACGCGATGGACTTCGACGACCTGCTGCTGCAGTCGGTCCAGCTCTTCAAGACATTCCCCGACGTGCTCGAGCGGTACCGCCGCTCCTTCCGCCACGTCCTCGTCGACGAGTACCAGGACACCAACCACGCCCAGTACAGCTGGCTACGGCTGCTCGCCGACGAGCATCGCAACCTGGCGGTTGTTGGCGATGACGACCAATCTGTCTATGCGTTCAGACATGCGGACATCCGCAACATCCTCGACTTCGAGCACGACTTCCCGGACGCGGCGGTGATCAAGCTCGAGCAGAACTACCGCTCGACGCAGACGATCCTCGATGCCGCCAATGGGGTCATCGCCAACAACCGCCAGCGGATGGGCAAGAACCTCTGGACCGATCAGGAGGGCGGCGAGCCGGTTCGCCTGCGCGAGCTCGAGGACGAGCATGCCGAGGCGCGCTACGTTGCTGGCGAGATCGAGCGCCACGTCGAGGGCGGCGGGTCGCGCAACGACGTCGCGGTCTTCTACCGGACCAATGCGCAGTCGCGCGTGCTCGAGGACACGCTCGTCCGCTACGGCGTCAGCTACCAGGTGATCGGGGGGACGAAGTTCTACGACCGCGCCGAGATCAAGGACGCGCTCGCCTACCTGACGCTGCTGACCAACCCGCACGACGTCGTCTCCTTCGGGCGGATCGTCAACTCGCCGCGGCGCGGCATCGGTCAGACGTCGCAGGCGCGGATCGTTTCCCATGCCAACACGATCGGCGAGCCGATCTTCGACGTCGCGAGCACGCCCGAGGACGTTCCGGGCCTCGGCGCCGCGGCGGTCAAGGCGGTCGGTCGCTTCATGGAGACGATGGAGAAGCTGCGTGACCGCGCCGACGGCGCCCGTGTCGGCGATCTCGTCTATGACGTGCTGCACGAGGTCGGCTACTTCGACGCGCTCGAGAAGGACCGCTCGTTCGAGTCCCAGGGGCGGATCGAGAACCTCGAGGAGCTGGTCGGCGTGGCGCGTGAGTACGACGCGGCGCGCGGCGGCGCGCTCGGCGGGGTCGAGGACGACGGCGGCGGTCAGGAGCCGTCGGTCGAGGAGTTCCTGCAGCAGATCGCGCTGTTCTCGCAGCAGGACGACCTCTCCGACGACGAGGGCGTCGTGACGCTGATGACCCTGCACAACGCGAAGGGCCTCGAGTACGACGTGGTCTTCATGATCGGCTGCGAGGACGGGGTGTTTCCGCATTCGCGCTCGATCGAGGCTGGTGACGTGGAGGAGGAGCGGCGGCTGTGTTACGTGGGAATGACGCGGGCGCGCAAGGAGCTGACGCTGACCCATGCGCGGACGCGGGCGCTGTATGGGGCGAGGGAGTGGAACGTGCCTAGTCGTTTCCTTACGGAGATTCCGGTTGAGCTGACTGATGCGGAGGAGGAGGGCGCGGTCGCGAGGGCGACAACCTGGAGCGGGGGTGGTACGCCGGGATTTGGGGGTCCCGACTCTGCTTGGGAATCGCGCCGCCGGGACCCCCAAATCACGCCTGCATCGGCGGCGACGGTGGGCGCGCACTTCAACGTGGGCGAGGACGTGGTGCATGCGAAGTTCGGGGAGGGCGTGGTGACTGCTTTGGAGGCGGACGGGATCGTGATGGTGCGGTTCGGCGGTGGGGTTGGCGAGAAGAAGCTGATGGCGGACTACGCGCCGCTGAAACGGAAAGGTGATTGATGGCGGCTGCGGTGATCGACGGGACGGCGGTTGCGGCCGGCGTTCGGGAGCGTGTGGCACGTGAGGTCGAGGAGCTGCGCGCCGCCGGCGTGACGCCGGGGCTGGCGACGATCCTCGTCGGCGACGACCCGGCTTCGGCCGTCTACGTGCGGATGAAGCGCGAGGACTGCGCCGAGGTCGGCATCGAGTCCTTCCACCATGCGCCGGCCGGCGACGTATCCCAGGAGGAGCTCGCCGAGCTGATTTCGACGCTCAACGCCGACGAACGCGTCCACGGCATCCTGCTTCAGCTGCCGCTGCCGGACCACCTCGACCAGGACGCGCTGATCCCATTGATCGATCGGGCCAAGGACGTCGATGGCCTGACTACGGCAAACGCCGGCCTATTGGCGCACGGCCGTGAGGAGGCGCTGGTCGCCTGCACGCCGGCGGGCGTCATGGAGCTGCTGGCGCACGCCGGGGTCGAGCTCGAGGGAGCGCGGGTTGCGGTGATCGGCCGCTCGATCCTCGTCGGCAAGCCAGTGGCCGCGCTGCTGCTCGCGGCGAACGCAACGGTGACCCACTGCCACTCGCGGACGCGCGACCTCGCCGCCGTCTGCCGCGAGTCGGACGTGATCGTCGCGGCGGTCGGGCGGCCGAACACGGTGACCGCCGACATGGTCCGCGAGGGTGCGGTGGTGATCGACGTCGGGACCAACCGCGTCGACGGCAAGCTGGTCGGCGACGTCGACTACGAGGCCGTCAAGGAGAAAGCGGCGGCGATCACGCCGGTGCCCGGCGGTGTCGGCCCGATGACGCGTGCGATGTTGCTCGTTAACACCGTCCGCACGGCGCGCGCTCAGACTGCCGTGGCGCCAACGCCGGCCGGCCAGCACTAGGCTCCCGCCGCGATGAACCTCCAGCGGCTAAGGATCGGCGAGTGGATCTTCGGCGTCTCCGGCGTCGTGCTGCTGGTCTCGCTCTTCCTGCCGTGGTGGGGGTTGAAGGGGCCGTGGGGGAACCTCGGTCCCGGCGGTCCGACCGAGGCGGCGTACTTCAACAGCGGAATACAGAACAGCTCCGTCACGACCACCTGGACCGCCTGGGAGGTCTTCTCAGTCGCCGACATCTTCCTCGCGCTGCTTGGCCTGCTCGCGATCGTGGTCTGGATCGTCGTCGCGCGCTGGAGCGCTCCGGGGCTCGGCCTTGCCGGTGAGGCGCTGCTCACCCTGTTGGCGATCGTGATGATGATCGTCGTCCTCGTCCAGATCCTCGGCACGCCGAGCACGCTCGAGGTCCCGCCGCCGATCCCGCACGCAACCCTCGAGGTCGGCGCCTGGCTCGGCCTCGCATCGACCTTCGGCATCCTCTTCGGACTGCTCGCGGCGATGCGCGACGAGCGGCTCAGCAAGCCCGGCGAGCCGACCGACTCGACCGGCGTGCGGATCGACGCTCAGCCGCCCGTCGAGAAGCTGCCTGGCCTGCCGCCCGCCTGATTCGGCGGCACGCGCCTAGAATCGCCGCTCGATGATCGACCGCGAGCAGGTACTCCACGTCGCGCGCCTCGCGCGTCTCCGTCTCAGCGACGACGAGGTCGAGGCGATGACCGGGGAGCTGTCGTCGGTGCTCGGCCACATCGAGAAGATCGGCGAGCTCGATCTCGACGACGTCGTCCCGACCTCACACGTAGTCGCGCTCGAGAACGTCCTGCGACCTGACGAGCCGCGTCCTAGCCTGCCGCGCGACGCCGCACTGGCCGAGGCGCCCGACAGCGACGGCGCCGGCTTTCGCGTCCCGAGTCCAGGCGCATGAGCGAGATCGTCCAGCTGACCGCCGCCGCGGCGGCCGAGCGCGTACGCGCCGGTGAGCTGTCGCCAGGCGAGCTCTGGGAGGCATACCGCGAGCGCGCGGCGGGAGACAGCCTCAACGCCTTCCTCTGGCTTGCCGAGGACGCGCCCGACGTGCCGGCCAGCGCTCCGCTCGGCGGAGTTCCGCTGGCGGTCAAGGACCTCTTCTGCAACGCGGGCGTCCCCAGCGCCGCCGCGTCGAAGATCCTCGAGGGGTACCGGCCGCCCTACACGGCGACCGCCGTAGAGCTGCTCGCCAACGCCGGTGCGCCGATGCTCGGCAAGACGAACATGGACGAGTTCGCGATGGGCTCGTCGAACGAGAACTCGGCCTTCGGCGCGGTCCGCAACCCCTGGGACGAGAGCCGCGTCCCGGGCGGTTCCTCCGGTGGCTCGGCGGCCGCCGTCGCTGCCGGCCTCGCGCCGTGGGCGATCGGCACCGACACCGGCGGCTCGATCCGCCAGCCAGCCTCGCTCTGCGGGATCGTCGGGCTGAAGCCGACCTATGGGTCGGTCTCGCGCTACGGGATGATCGCCTTCGCCTCGTCGCTCGACCAGGCCGGCCCGCTGACCCGCGATGTCACCGACGCGGCGCTGATGCTGCGCCACATGGTCGGCCACGACAAGTGCGATTCGACGTCGACCGGTCACCCCGAGGAGATCGCTCTGCCGACCGCCGAGCGGCTCGACGGCGTCCGCTTCGGCGTCCCGCCGGAGCTGACCGGCGAGGGACTCGAACCCGGTGTACGCGAGGTCTTCGAGGCGACGCTGAAGCGGATCGAGGAGCTTGGCGGGACCGTCCAGGAGGTCGCCCTGCCGCACTCCGGTCACGCGATCTCCGCCTACTACGTGATCGCCCCGGCAGAGGCGAGCGCAAATCTCGCTCGCTTCGACGGCGTCCGCTATGGCCACCGCACCGACCACACCGAGACGCTGCTGTCGCTCTACGAGCAGACGCGCGAGGAGGGCTTCGGCCCCGAGGTCAAGCGCCGCATCATGCTCGGCACCTACGCGCTCTCGTCGGGCTACTACGACGCCTACTACGGCAGCGCGCAGCGCGTCCGTACGAAGATCGCCGAGGACTTCCGCGGCGCGTTCGACGAGGTCGATCTGATCGTCACGCCGACCTCGCCGACGGTCGCCTTCGGCATCGGCGAGCGCGTCGACGACCCCTGGTCGATGTACCTCTCCGACGTGTTGACGGTGCCGATGTCGCTCGCCGGCATTCCGGCGATCTCGATTCCCGGTGGGCTCTCCGAGGGCCTTCCGGTCGGCATCCAGCTCGCCGGCCCGGCTTTCAGCGAGAGCCGGATCCTCGACGCCGCCCACGCGCTCGAGCTGGCGACCGGCTTCGACGGGAGCAGTGCCCGTGGCTGACGTCACCTACGAGCCGGTCATCGGCCTCGAGATCCACGTCCAGCTCAAGACGCGGACGAAGATGTTCTGCGGCTGCGAGCTGTCGTTCGGCGAGCAGCCGAACACGCGCACATGCCCGGTCTGCCTCGGTCTGCCCGGCACGCTGCCGGTGGTCAACGCCGAGGCGATCCACTTCGGCTTGATGATCGGGATGGCGCTCGACTGCGAGCCGGCGCCGCGCTCGATCTTCCACCGCAAGAACTACTTCTATCCCGACCTGCCGAAGGGCTACCAGGTCTCCCAGTACGACATTCCGCTTGCCCGTGACGGCAAGCTCGGCGACGTGCGCATTCATCGCGTCCACCTCGAGGAGGACGCCGCCAAGCTCGTCCACGTCGGCGCGTCCGGCCGGATTCACTCGGCTGAGGCGAGCGCCGTCGACTTCAACCGCGGCGGCACGCCGCTGGTCGAGATCGTCTCCGAGCCGGACATTCGCTCGGCTGCCGAGGCGGCGGAGTGGCTGAGGCTCCTCCGGGTCACCTTGCGCCAGCTCGGCGTCTCCGACGTGAACATGGAGGAGGGCTCGCTGCGCTGTGACGCCAACGTCTCGCTGCGCCCGCGCGGCGAGGCGACGCTGGGCGTCAAGACCGAGCTCAAGAACATGAACTCGTTCCGCTTCATCGAGCGCGGCGTCGACGCCGAGATCGCCCGCCAGGAGGCCATCCTGCGCGACGGCGGCACGGTCGAGCAGGAGACGCTGCACTACGACGTCCGCAGCGGCGCGATCAGCTCGCTGCGTTCGAAGGAGGAGGCGCACGACTACCGCTACTTCCCCGAGCCCGACCTCGTTCCGATCGTCCCGACCGAGGCGATGCTCGATCGCGCCCGCTCGGCGATCCCCGAGCTGCCGGCCGCCCGCGCCGAGCGCTTGGAGCGAGATCACGGCCTGTCTGCCGATCAGGCGAAGCTGCTCGCCTTCCGGACCGAGGTCGGGGACTTCTACGAGCAGGCCGTCGCGGCGGCGGGGGAGGGCGGCGATCCGCGCGCGCTCGCCAACTGGATCTGCAACGAGCTGCTGACGGCGCTCGGGGACGGTCGCGACCCGGCCGACTCCAAGCTGACTCCCGGCGCCTTCGCCCAGCTCGTCGGCATGGTCGTCGCCAAGGACGTCGCGCAGTCGGCTGCCAAGGAGGTGCTGGCGACGCTGATCGCCGACGGCGGCGACCCCGCGGCGATCGTCGAGTCGGCCGGCCTTGGCCGCACCGACGACGGCGAGCTCGCCGCGATCGTCGATCGTGCGATGGCCGAGCAGGCCGATGCCGTCGAGAAGGTCCGCGCCGGCAACGACAAGGCGGTTGGGGCGATCGTCGGCGCGATCATGCGCGAGACCAAGGGCCGCGCCGACGGCGGCGAGGTCCAGCGCCTGATCCGCGAGCGCCTGTGATCGCGCTGCGCTCGCGCGGTAACGGCTAGCCTCGGCCGGGATGGCTCTCAACGTCGTCATCGTCGGCGGCGGGTTCGGTGGCCTGCACGCCGCCCGTCGCCTCGAGCGCCGGTTGCCGCGCCACAGCGCGCGGATCACGCTCGTCACGGACCAGAACTTCCTGCTCTACACGCCGCTGCTGCCGGGCGCCGCGTCGGGCTCGCTGGAGCCCCGCCATGTTGTCGTCCCGCTGCGCGAGGAGCTCGACTGGACCGACATCCGGATCGCCCGCGTGACCGGTGTCGATCCGGGCGCCAAGACGGTGCGGATGAACCTGCTCGACGGCAGCCAGTCGGAGATCGGCTACGACCAGCTGATCGTCTCGCTCGGATCGGTGTCGCGCGTGCTGCCGATCCCGGGGCTGGCCGAGCACGGCGTCGGCTTCAAGACGCTGCCGGACGCGGTCGCGCTGCGCAACCGCGCCGTGTTGCAGCTCGAGACGGCGGAGGAGATCGACGATCGCGAGCTGCGGCGTCAGTACCTGACCTTCGTCTACGTCGGCGCAGGCTACGCGGGGCTGGAGGGGATCGCCGAGTTGCAGGACTACGTCGCCGATGTGATCGACCGCTATCCGCGCTGCCGGCTCGACGGCACCCGCTGGATCCTCGTCGAGGCGACCGAGCGCGTGATGCCGGAGATCCCGGCGAGTCTCGCCGACTTCGCGATGCGCGAGCTGCGCAGCCGCGGGATCGAGATCCACACCTCGACGCTGCTCGAGGAGGTCGGTGACGGCTGGGCGCGGCTGTCGACTGGCGAGACCGTCGCTACGCGGACCGTCTGCTGGACGGCCGGCGTCAAGCCGCCGGCCGTCGTACGCGAGCTCGGGCTGCCGTTGACCGAGCACGGCCGGATCGAGGTCGACTCGACGCTGCGCGTTGCCGGCCAGGAGTGCGTCTGGGCGATCGGCGACTCCGCCGCCGTGCCCGACCCTGCCCAGAAGGGCGGGCAGCCGACGCCGCCGACCGCTCAGCATGCGATGCGCCATGGAAAGGTCGTCGGCGACAACGTCGCCGCGACCGTCGCCGGTGGCAAGCTACGGCCGTTCCGCTACCGCACGCTCGGCGTGTTCGTCGACATGGGCCAGCACAAGGCGGTCGCGACAATGCTCGGAATACGCCTACGTGGCTTTCCGGCCTGGTTCGCGGCCCGCACCTACCACCTGGCGATGATGCCCGGCACCGCGCGCAAGCTGCGGCTGATGGTCGACTGGACCGTCGGGCTGATGTTCGGCCGCGCCTCCGCAGAGCTCGGTGCGCTCGGCCATCCCGAGGGTCTCGGCGTGGAGCCGGATGCAGCGCCGGAGCAGCGCCCCGAGGCCGGCACATGACCGCCGCAGCGACCAGCTATGCATTCCGCGAGGGGCGGCCGCGCGACCTGCGCGCGACCTTCGCGATCTCGGCGATCGCCGTCCACCACACCGCCACCAAGATGGGCCTGATCGACGGCCCGCGGCCGACCGACTCGCAGATCGAGGCCGAGTGGCAGACCCAGCGCGAGCTGGTCGAGTTCATCGCCGGGCAGCCGGACGGCAGCTACTGGATCTGCGAGGACGACAAGGAGCCGGTCGGCTATGCCCGGGTGTGTCGCTTCGCCGAGATGGAGCAGCTCACCGAGCTGATGGTGCTCCCCGGACACCACGGCCGCGGTATCGGGCGTGGCCTGCTCGAGCGCTGCTTTCCGGCCGATCCGACGCCGAACCTCGGACGCCTCGTCGTCGCCGCCGGCGCGACCGGCGACCTGACCCTCTACGCCGACTTCGGCGTGATGCCGGCCGCCGGCCACTGGCATCTGCGCGCCTCGGCAACCGACTACGCCGAGCGTCGCGCGCTCGAGATCGACTCCACGGACCCGGCTGTCCACGTGCTCGAGGGCGACCGCGCCGCCGCCGAATGGAAGACGCTCGAGCCGCAGGCGATCGGCCACCGGCGACCTGCCGTGCACGACTTCTTCGCCCGCACGCGCAGTTGCCTGGCGACGATGGACCCCGATACCGGCGGCGCCACCGGCCTCTGCTGGGTCGGCCCGACCGGCGACGTCGGTCCGGCCGTCGCGATCACGCCGGCCGATCTCGTCCCGGTCGTGCTGGCGGCGCTCGACCGGGTGGCCAAGACGATCGGGCCAGCCAACTTCGGCGTCTACTGCGCGACCGACAGCTGGTGGCTGTTGCGGCGGCTGCGCAATCTCGGCTTCAAGGTCCACTGGCCGGGCTGGGTGATGAGCTCGATCCCGCTTCCAGGGCTCGACCGCTACATGCCGATGCGCCCGCCACACCTGCTTTGACGATCTCCCGACCACTAAGCTGAGCCTCATGGCTGAGGCAGCGAAGACCGGCGGCAAGAAGCTGCTTGCGCTCGTCGTGTTGCTGATCGCGGCGTGGATCCTCTTCAAGGTGGTGCTCGGCGTCGTCACCGCGGTCGCCTGGGTCGCCGTCGTCGTGCTGGCGATCATCGCCGTCGTGTGGGCGATCCGCGTCCTCTGAGGACGTTCGGCTAGGCAGCTGTGGAGGTCGTCGTCATCCTGTTCTTCTTCGGCCTGTCCGCAGGGGTCGTCGCCAAGATCAAGGGCTCGTCGTTCTTCATCTGGTTCATGGTTGGCGCTGTGCTCCCGATCATCGGAACGATCGCCGCGGCGCTCTATCGGAACGAGCGCGGCGAGCCGCGGCGTCGTTGTCCGGAGTGCGGCCACGAGGTCACGCTCTCGACCCAGGTCTGCACCCGTTGCGGACGCGACTTGAACTTTCCACAGGAATAGGCGGCTGAGAGCCGAAAAAGCCCTGGTACCATCGCTTGTCCGGCGGTTCCCGGCGCCGCCCCTCATTTTCGATCCTGGCCGGAGAAGGAGTTACCGCAATGCGAGCTGTCGACGCCATCATGGAGTGCCTCAAGGCCGAGGGCGTCGAGCATGTATTCGGCCTTCCCGGCGGCGCCAACCTCCCGACCTACGACGCGCTCTACGACGCCGGCCTGCGCCACATCCAGTGTCGCCACGAGCAGGGTGCCGGTCATGCCGCAGAGGGCTACGCGAAGGCCTCCGGTCGCGTTGGCGTTGCGCTCGCCACGTCCGGCCCCGGCGCCACCAACCTCGTGACGGCGATCGCCGACGCGGTGATGGACTCCGTCCCGACCGTCTTCATCACCGGCCAGGTGCGGACCGACCTGCTCGGGACCGATGGCTTCCAGGAGGCCGACGTCACCGGAATCACGCTGCCGATCGTCAAGCACTCGATCATGATCCGCGAGCCCGACGAGATCCCGACCGCGATCCACGAGGCGTTCCACATCGCACGCACCGGCCGGCCCGGCCCGGTGCTGGTCGACATCCCGCAGGACCTCTCGAAGGCCGACATCAAGTACGAGCCGGTCGACACGCTCGACCTGCCCGGCTACGCGCCGACGACCGAGGGCAACGCGAAGCAGATCAAGCTCGCCGCGAAGGCGCTCGCCAACGCGCGCCGGCCGGTGATCTACGCCGGCGGCGGCGTCGTCAACGCGAACGCGTCGAAGGAGCTCGTCGAGCTCTGCCTGTCCGACCGTTTCCCGGTCACCTGCACGCTGATGGGCCTCGGAGGATTCCCGGCGCCGCACGAGCAGTGGCTGGGGATGCTCGGCATGCACGGCACGCGCGCCGCCAACTACTCGATGGATGAGGCCGATCTGATCGTCGCGATCGGCGCCCGCTTCGACGACCGGATCACCGGCAAGCTGTCCGAGTTCGCGCCGCGCGCCAAGTTCATCCACATCGACGTCGACCCGGCGGAGATCTCGAAGAACGTCGCGGCGCACATCCCGATCGTCGGCGACGCGAAGGCGATCCTGCCGAAGCTGACGACCGAGTACCGCGCGCTGAAGGCCGACAGCGGCCGGCTCGACGGCTGGTGGCAGCGGATCGACGGCTGGCGCGAGAAGTACCCGCTCGCCTACGAGGACTCCGCCGACGCCGAGATCAAGCCGCAGCGGATGATCGAGGCGCTCTACGAGGTCACCGGCGGCGACGCGATCGTCACCTCCGACGTCGGCCAGCATCAGATGTGGACCGCGCAGTACTTCCACTTCGACGGTCCGCGCAAGTGGATCAACTCCGGCGGGCTCGGCACGATGGGCTTCGGCCTGCCGGCCGCGATGGGGGCGAAGGTCGCCATGCCCGATGCGAATGTCGTCTGCGTCGCCGGTGACGGCTCGGTCGCGATGAACATCCAGGAGCTCGCGACATGCGTGACCGAGAACATCCCGATCAAGGTGTTCATCATGAACAACGGCTATCTGGGCATGGTTCGCCAGTGGCAGGAGCTGTTCTGGGATCGCCGCTACAGCTCGGTCGACATGGGCTCGAGCCCGGACTGGGTCAAGCTCGCGGAGGCCTACGGAGCGACCGGCCTACGCGCCGTGGACAAGGGGGAGCTGACCGACGTGATGAAGACCGCAATGGAGACCGACGGACCGGTCGTCTGCGATGTCCGCGTGACTCCTGAGGAGAACTGCTACCCGATGATTCCCGCCGGTCAGGCCGCGCGGGACATGGTGGGCTGATCGATGGGCGAGCCAGCGACTCCAGAGCTACTCAACCTCGACGACCTGCGCGAGTCGGGTAGCGGCCACACCGGCCGCAAGCACATCCTCTCGCTGCTGGTCGAGAACAAGCCGGGCGTCCTCGCACGGATCGCCGGTCTGTTCGCGCGGCGAGGCTTCAACATCGACTCGCTCGCCGTCGGTCCGACCGACGACGCGACGATCTCGCGGCTGACGCTGACCGTCGACGGGGCGACGCACCCGATCGACCAGGTCACCAAGCAGCTGCACAAGCTGATCAACGTGATCAAGATCCGCGACCTCGAGCCCGACGAAGCGGTCGCGCGCGAGCTGGCGCTGTTCAAGATCACCGCCGATGGCGACAGTCGTGCCCAGATCATGCAGTTCGCGGAGATCTTCCGCGGCAAGATCGTCGATGTCCACAAGCGCTCGCTGACCGTCGAGGTCACCGGCAACGACGACAAGATCGAGGCGTTCGAGGAGATGGTCCGCCCGTTCGGCCTGATCGAGATGGTGCGAACTGGTGAGATCGCTGTGTCGCGCGGCAAGGGCACGACCTAGCTGACATCCGTCTTCGTCGGGCATAGGCTCTGACGAGATGAGCGTTCGCATATCGGAGAGCCCGTTCGCGCTCGGCGCCGCCGAGTGGGAGCGGCTCGCGGAGCGGATCGAGCGCGCGTCGGCGGTTACCGCACGGACTGGCGAGCGCGCGTTCGCCGCTGTCACGGTTGCGATCGACCCCGCTCTCGACGTCGCGGCGGCGGTGCTCGGCTCGCGCAGAGCGGATGACCGCTGGTTCTGCATGGAGCAGTCCGATCGCGACGGCTACGCGGTTTGTGGGCTCGGCGTCGCAACGGGCGTCGAGGCCGACGGATCGGCGCGCTTCCGGACGGCGGCGGCCGCTTGTCGTGACATCGCAGGCCGGGTATTCGCCGACGAGCCCGGGCGTGACCCGGATCGGCCGGCGGGATCCGGTCCCGTCTTCCTCGGCGGCTTCGCATTCGCTCACGAAGGCGGGCGCGCGCCGGAGTGGGGGACGCTGGCGCCCGCGCAGTTGATTCTGCCCGAGGTGTCGTTCGCCCGTGGTCGTGGCGAGGCTCGGATGACGGTCACCGTCGCCGCCGATCCCGGCGACGGTGCCCAAGCGCTGCTCGACCGCGCACGCGACCGCGTCGACTCGCTCTGGCCCGCGCCGATGCCGCTGCTCGACCCTGACCCCGCAGTCCGTCCGCGCGTCGCCGGCGCGCTACCCGCCGCGCACTACGAGGAAGCGGTCCAGCGCGCTGTAGAGCGGATTCGCGCCGGTGACCTCGACAAGGTGGTCTTGGCGCGCGAGGTCCGCGTCCATGCCGCCGGTCCGATCGACCCCGCACCGATCCTCGATGCCCTGCGTGCGGCCTTCCCTGCTTGCTACTGCTACTGCGTCGGAACGCCGGAGCTGGCGTTCGTCGGCGCCAGCCCCGAGCTGCTCGTCCGCCGCGACGGCGAACGGGCGCAGACCGTCGCGCTCGCCGGCACCACCCGCCGCAGCGCCGACCCGGCCGTCGACGATCACCTCGGCGAGCAGCTGCTGCGCAGCGACAAGGACCGTGGCGAGCAACGGATCGTCACCGAGCGGATCGAGCGTGCGCTAGACCCCGTCAGCCTCTGGGTCGCTGCGGCCGATGAGCCGATGCTGGCCAAGGTCCAGAACGTCCAGCACCTCGCGACGCCGATCCGTGCCCAGCTAGCCGAGCCGATCCCCGTGCTCGAACTTGCCGGTCGCCTCCATCCGACCCCCGCCGTCGGCGGCGAGCCCAACGCCGCCGCCCAGCCGCTGATCCCCGCCCTCGAGGGCCTCGATCGCGGCTGGTACGCCGGCGCGATCGGCTGGACCGACCTCGCCGAGGACGGCGAGCTCTGCGTCGCCCTCCGCTGCGCCCTCCTCCGCGACGACCTCGCCCGCCTCTACGCCGGCTGCGGCATCGTCGCCGATTCCGACCCCGCCGCCGAGCTCGCCGAGACCGAGGTCAAGCTCCAGGCCCTCCTCCCACTGCTCGCCTAAACCGCCGTTCGGAAGTTTGTGCACACCACCGTGTGTACAAAGCTCCACTTTGGGTTTGCTGCCAGCTACACGCGGCTGAGTTGGCCGGCGACGCGCGCCGTCAACGCGCGGCTGAAGGCGACGCTCTCGGCGCGGTCGGCGGGGATCTCGATCAGGCCGGGGCCGGCCGTGAGCGCCGAGTCGAGCTCGACCGGCGTTGAAGCGAGGCGGTGTGGCATGCCAGTCAGCGCTGCGAGTGCCGCCAGGTCGACATCGGTCGCCGTCGCGACGTGGCCCTCGTAGGCCGCCGTGTCGGCGTGCTCGGCGACCGGCAGGAAGTCGAAGATGCCGCCGCCGCCGTTGTTGACGCAGACGATCGTCAGGTCGATCCCGGCACGGCTCGCAGCCAATAGCCCGCCGACGTCGTGCAGCAACGCGACCTCCCCTATCAGGACGAACGTCGGTCGGACCGTCGCGCGCGCGGCGCCGGCGGCCGAAGCCACGACCCCGTCGATGCCGTTCGCGCCGCGATTGGACAGGAATCGCAACGACTTCGACGACGAGGGGAAATACGACTCGACGTAGCGGATCGGCATCGATGAGCTGACCCAGACCAGCGCTGCGTCCGGCAGCACGCCTTCGATGCCTGCGTACGCCTTCGCCTCGAATCCCTCGGGAGCCTCGGCAAACGCGCTACCAACCACCTCGTCCGCGCTCTGCCACAGCCTTACCCAGCCGCTGTCAGCGCTGGTCTCGCGGGCCTCGAGTGCGGTAGCCAGCGCGTCGCACGTCCGCACCGGATCGGCGTGGAGCAGCGTCTCGGCCGTTCGCGTCGGCTCGTTCCAAGCGGCATGCGGGTCAATGACGACCTGATCGATCTCGGCAAGCCAACCGCGCAGCGACTTCGACGTTGGCATGTCGCCGATGCGAAGCGCGAGCTCAGGACGTGCGCGCTCCGCGAACGCCTCGTCACGCAGCGCCACGTCGTAGTGGGCTATCACATGGGACAGGTCGTGCTCGCCACAACGCAGGCCAGACGTCGGCTCCGCGAGGATCGGCCAGCCCGACTCCCGCGCGAGCCGCGTCACGGCCTCGGCGAGCACCTCGTCGCCCACGCCACCACACACGATCACTCCCCGCGGCGTCGCCGCGATCCGCTCCGCCAGCACCTGCACGTCATCCGCATCGGGTGCGCTCGAGTGCTCGCGCAGCTCGACCCATGGACCCCCGTCGTCACGACCCTGCCAGTCGGAAACGTCAAGCTCCTCGGCAACCGGCGCCAGCGGCTCGCGCAGCGGCAGGTTCAGGTGCACCGGCCCCGGCCGGCCGCCGCCAGCCGTCCACCACGCGCGGCAGGCGAGCGCCCGGACGTGCGTCGCCCAGTCGCGCCCCGGCTCGCCGTTGCCGACCTCGACGAACCACTTCGCCGCCGAGCCGAACAGCTTCAGTTGGTCGATCGCCTGGCCGGCGCCGACGTCGCGCAGCTCCGGCGGGCGGTCGGCCGTAAGCACGATCAGCGGCACGCACGCCTCGTAGGCCTCGACGACCGCCGGCAGCAGGTTCGCCGCCGCGGTGCCCGAGGTGCAGGTAACGGCGACAGGCAGGCCGCTCGCCTTCGCCATCCCGAGCGCCATGAAACCGGCCGCCCGCTCGTCGATGACCGACACGGCATCGATCCGCTCGTCGGCGGCCAGCGTCAGCGCGATCGGCGCGTTGCGCGATCCCGGGGAGGTCACCGCATGGCGCATTCCACAGCGGGCCAGCTCGTCGACGAGGGCCTGAACAGGCGCAAAAGTGCGGTTGATCGGGATCATGTGCCTGTGAGCAAGGAGAGCAGCGGCCCGTCGGTGGTCTTCGTCCCCGGCTTCATGCAGCCCGCCGAGGCGTGGGCGGATGTCGCCGAACGGTTGCCGCAACGCTACCCGAGCGTCCTGCTGCGCCACAGCGAGCACGAGCGCGAGGGGCGGATCGCCGAGATCGCGGCAGCAGCCGACAAGGTCGACGGCGACGTGGTCCTCTGCGGCTATTCGCTCGGCGGCCGGCTGGCGCTGAACGCTGCCGTACGCGATCCGGACCGCTACGCGGCGGTCGTCGTGCTCGGCGCCGCGGCGGGGATCGACGAGCCGGTTTCACGGGCCGCACGCCACACCGCCGACGAGAAGCTTGCCGCCTGGATGGAGACCCAGCCGATCGAGAAGATCGTCGAGATCTGGGAGCGCCAGCCGCTGTTCGCCGACCAGTCCGAGCGGCTGATTGAAGCGCAGCGGCCGGGAAGGCTCTCGCAGGACCCACGCTCGTTGTCGGTGCTCTTGCGGACCGCGGGCCAGGGGACGATGGAGCCGATCTGGGGTCGCCTGCAGACGCTCGACATCCCGCTGCTGGCGCTCGCCGGAGCCCGTGACGAACGCTACCGGCGCGCGTCGCGGCGACTTGCGGCGGAGGCGCCGCATGGGTACTCGGCCGTCATCGAGCACGCCGGCCACGCCGCGCACCTGCAACGTCCGAGCGAGTTCGCCGACGCGCTGCTGGCGTTCATCGACGAGCGCGTGCGCTCAGTCGAGTCGGTCGACTAGCATCGCGGCCAACGCCGCTTCCGGAACGTCGACGCCCAACCCAGGGCCGTCCGGGACGTGCATCAGGCCGCGCTCCGGCCTTGGCAGCGCCTTGGCGATCGGCGAGTCGAAGACGTCGAGCGTCGCGAGCCCGCAGGCCAGCGTCAGGTGCTCCTGGCTCGCTAGCTGGAGCGCCGCGGAGATCGTCCAGGGGCCGTCGAGGGTGCTCGACAGCCAGGCCGACATGCCGGCCTCGCGTGCTGCGCGCAGCGCATCGCGGGCTGGGATGAAGCCGCCGCTGCCGGCGAGCTTGACGTTGACCGCGTCGCAGGCCGCCAGCTCAGCGGCGCGACGTACGTCGTCGGCGGTCCGGATCGGCTCGTCGGCGGCGATCGGCGTATCGACCTGAGCGCGCACCTCTGCCAGCTCCTCCAACGTCCGGCACGGCTGCTCGACGAGCTCGAGGTCGTGCGCCGCGAGGCTGGTGATCCGTTCGACGGCCTCCGGCGCCGTCCATGCCCCGTTGGCGTCGAGCCGCAGCGCGGGCCACGTCCCGAGCGCCTCACGGACGGCTGCGACGCGGTCGGAGTCGTCGGGCAGCCCAACCTTCAGCTTGAAGCAGGAGTAGCCGTCGCGCAGGCCCTGCTTGGCGGCCTCGGCGACCTCGTCCGGCGGCCCGGCTGGCAGCGTCATGTTGACCGGGATCGCGTCGGCGCCCGGATCGCCGAGTGGCCGTCCACGGCGACGGGCCTGGAGGTCGAGCTCCGACAGCTCCCAGGCGGTCCGTGCCTGGCGCGGAGCGTCGCGCTTCGGCGGCCCGGCGGCGAGCGCCTCCCAGACGGCATCGACGCTGACCCCGTCGTAGGGCTCGAGCGGAGCGGCCTCGCCCCAGCCGGGATTGCCCTCGTCGTCCTCGAGCCGCACGACGACCAGCTCGCGTTCGGCAAGCACACCGTTGGCTGTCACGAACGGCTCGCGTAGCGGGATTCGCAGACGCAGCAGTGAGCGCTTCACGACAGCAGGATGCCCGCCGCGAGCAGCAGCGAAAACAGGCCGAGTAGCCGGCCGGTGTCGGCGAGCGCGCCGTTCAGGGACGGGCCGTCGGTCCGCTCGGCGACGGTCTTCCACAGTGAAGGCACGAGCGGGAGGCTGAGCAGCGGCAGCGCCACCCACCACGACAGGCCGCCCGCGAGCGGGATTGCGATCACGGTCAGGTAGGAGACGACGATCATCGCCTCGAACAGCTTGCGTGCCCGCTCGCGGCCGAGCCGGACGGCGAGCGTCCGCTTGCCGGCGCGGCGGTCTGTGTCGGCGTCGCGGACGTTGTTGACGACGAGGATCGCCGACGCGAGCAGGCCGACCGGGACTGAGAGCGCGAATGCCTCCCACGGCAGCTCCTGCGCCTGGACGTAGTAGCTGCCGACGACGGCCACTACGCCGAAGAAGAGAAAGACGAACAGCTCGCCGAGGCCCTCGTAGCCGTACGGCTTCGGCCCGCCCGTGTAGAGCACGCCGGCGGCGATCGAGGCGGCGCCGACCAGCAGCAGCTCCGGCCCCGTGATCGCAGTCAGGTAGAGGCCGGCCAGCACGGCGATGCCGAATGCGACGTAGGTTCCGATCAGTACGCGCCGCGGCGGCATCAGGCCGCCGGCCGTCACGCGCACCGGCCCCAACCGGTCCTCGGTGTCGGCGCCCCGGCGAGCGTCGGAGTAGTCGTTCGAGAGGTTCGTCCCGATCTGGATGAAGATGCTGCCGATCAGCGCCGCCAGGAAGGCGAGCGGCTTGAACTGGTCGTAGTCGATCGCCAGCGCGGTGCCGACCAGCACCGGCGCGATCGCGGCCGGCAGCGTTCGCGGTCGCGCGGCCAGCGCCCACAGACGCAGCGCGCCACCGGCGGCGTGGGGTGCGTCGGCGACCGGGTTCACGGGCGGCGCGGGAACTTGCCGAAGTCCGGCGCCCGCTTCTCGCGGTAGGCGTTGCGGCCCTCTTGGGCCTCCTCGCTGCCGTAGAAGAGGAGGTTGGCGTCATGGGCGAGCTGCTGGATGCCGGTCATCCCGTCCTCGGAGGCGTTGAAGCTCGCCTTCAGCAGCCGCAGCGAGAACGGCGACAGCTCGAGCATCTCGCGACACCACTGAACCGTCTCGACCTCGAGCTGCTCGAGCGGGACGACCGTGTTGACGAGCCCCATCTCCAGAGCCTCCTGGGCGCCGTACTGGCGGCAGAGGAACCAGATCTCCTTCGCCTTCTTCTGGCCGACCTGGGCGGCCAGCAGGCTGGCGCCGAAGCCCCCGTCGAACGAGCCGACCTTCGGGCCGGTCTGGCCGAAGCGGGCGTTGTCGGCGGCGATGCTGAGGTCGCAGACGATGTGCAGGACGTGGCCGCCGCCGACTGCGTAGCCGGCAATCATCGCCACGACCGGCTTCGGCAGCCGCCTGATCTGGACGTGGAGGTCGGTGACGTGGAAACGGCCGACCGAAGCCTTGGCGCCTGGGTCGGTCATGTAGCCGGAGTCGCCGCGCACGCGCTGGTCACCGCCGGAGCAGAATGCGAGCGGCCCCTCGCCGGTCAGCACGATCACGCCGACCGCGGTGTCCTCGCGCGCCCGCTCGAGCGCGTCGGAGATCTCGACGATCGTCTGTGGCCGGAAGGCGTTGCGTACCTCCGGTCGGTCGATCGTGATCTTCGCGATGCCGTCCGCTGTCTCGTAGCGGATGTCGGTGTAGTCGCCGGCCGCCTGCCAGTCCGCGCCTGAGGCGATCGAGCGCTTTGCCTGCTCGGCCGCCCAATCGCTGCTCGTCCTGGTCTCGTCCGTCGCCGCCATCGGGCTGGGAAGGTTAGACCGCCGCGCCTCTGCGGCGTGGCCACCACATCGGTGGCTGGCTCCGCAAGGTGCGTACGCTTCGCCGGATGCGTGACTGGATCGGCGAAGCGGCGCTGGCGCGGCCGGACCATGTCGCGGTCGAAGCGCCGGATGGTCAGCTGACCTTCGCCGAGCTCGACGAGCGGGCCGATGTCGCGGCCCGCCAGCTCGCCGCGCTGGGGGTCGGTGAGGGGGGAAGGGTCGCGACGACTCTGCCGCCGTCGGTCGACTTCGCCGCGCTGCTCCATGCCGCACCGCGGATCGGTGCTGCGCTCGTTCCGCTCAACACACGGCTGACGGCCGCTCAGCAGGGCGCCCAGGCGGCGACCGTCGGCGCCGACGTCACCGTCGATACGTCGCTCGACGGGATGGAGGCGGCGATCGAGCCGCGCCGCGAGCTCGGTCTCGATGCTGTCCACACCGTTCTGTTCACCTCCGGCACCGAGGGTGAGCCGAAGCCGGTCGAACTCACCGTCGGCAACCTCGACGCTGCCGCGGCCGGATCGGCGACGGTCTTCGGTAGCGAGCCCGGCGATCGCTGGCTGTCGCCGCTGCCGCTGTTCCACGTCGCCGGCCTGAGCATCCTCGCCCGCTGCGCACGCAACGCGACGACCGCGGTCCTGCACGATCGCTTCGAACTGCCCGTCGTTCTCGCCGCACTCAGTGCGGGTGAGGTGTCGCTGATCTCGCTCGTCCCGACACAACTCCGCCGTCTGCGCGACGAAGGACTCACCGAAGCGCCTGCATTGCGCGCCCTGTTGCTCGGCGGTGGGCCGATCCCACCCGATCTCGTCGAGTGGGCGCGCGAGACGGGCCTACCGGTCCGCTGCACATACGGCATGACCGAGACCGCATCCCAAGTCGCCGTCACCGATCCGTGGGAGTCGGCCGCGACACCGTTGCCCGACGCCGAGATCGAGATAGCCCCCGACGGCGAGATCGTCGTCCGCGGACCGATGGTCGCGTCGGGCGCGCTGTCGGATGACGGCTGGCTGCACACCGGCGACGTCGGCAGCATCGACCGCCGGGGCCGCCTGCACGTCGAGGGGCGGATCAAGGAGCTGATCGTCACCGGTGGCGAGAAGGTCGCGCCGGCTGCCGTAGAGGCGGTGCTGGCCGCACACCCCGCGGTTGCCGATGCAGGCGTCGCCGGAACGCCCGACCCTGACTGGGGCGAGGCGGTCACCGCCTACGTCGTCGAGCGCAACCCCGTCTCGGATTACGACCTGCTCGCCTTCTGCCGCGAGCGGCTCGCCGGCTACCAGGTGCCCAAACGGGTGGTTCGCGTCTCGTCGCTGCCTCGCAATGCCGGTGGAAAGCTGCTCCGGAACTCCCTCGGCTAGAGTCCTCCGCCGTGATCTACGACAACGACGCAGACCTCTCGAAGCTCGACGGCAAGACCGTCGCAATCCTCGGCTACGGCTCGCAAGGCCACGCGCACGCGCGGAACCTGCACGAGTCCGGCGTTAACGTAGTCGTCGGCCTGCGTGAGGACTCCGCCTCGGTCGAGAAGGCGAAGGCCGACGGCCTCGAGGTCACCACTGTCGCCGACGCCGCCAGCCGCGGCGACGTCGTGATGGTCCTGCTGCCCGACGAGCAACAGGCGAAGATCTGGGAGTCCGAGATCAAGGACGGCATCGCGCCCGGCAACCTGCTCCTCTTCGCCCACGGATTCGCGATCCACTTCGACCAGATCGATCCCGGTCCCGGCGTCGACGTCGCACTGGTCGCCCCGAAGGGTCCCGGCCACCTCGTGCGGCGCCAGTTCACGGAGGGCGCCGGCGTCCCCGGCCTGCTGGCGATCCATCAGGACGCCACCGGCAACGCCCGCGATCTCGCACTCGCCTACGCCAAGGGCATCGGCTGCACCCGCGGCGGCGTCATCGAGACCTCCTTCAAGGAGGAGACCGAGACCGACCTCTTCGGCGAGCAGGCCGTCCTCTGCGGCGGTGTCTCGGAGCTCGTCCAGGCTGGCTACGAGACGCTCGTCGACGCCGGCTACGACCCGCGCCTCGCCTACTTCGAGTGTCTCCACGAGCTCAAGCTGATCGTCGACCTGATGTACGAGAAGGGCATCGGCGGGATGCGCTACTCGATCTCCAACACCGCCGAGTACGGCGATCTGACCCGCGGCAAGCGCGTCATCACCGACGACACCCGCGCGGCGATGAAGGAGATCCTCGGCGAGATCCAGTCCGGCCAGTTCGCCCGCGAGTGGATCGCCGAGAACAACGCCGGCCAGGAGAACTTCAAGCGCATGCGCGAGGAGCAGGCCTCGAAGCAGATCGAGACCGAGGGCGCCAAGCTGCGCGACAAGATGTCCTGGATCGACACCGAGTTCTGATCTCGGAGCGGGTGTGTACACTCGCTCGACCGTCGCGACTGGCGTCTTCGAGGTGGGCTCAACCACCGGGGAGCGACGGGTGAAACGCCGTACGCCTGGGCACAGCACCGCTGAAACTCGATAGCCGCGGAGGCCAGTTTTGCCCGAGACGACGCCACAGATTCCAGCCGCACTCAAGCCCGCCGACGGCCGCTTCGGCTGCGGTCCCTCCAAGGTCCGCCCCGAGCAGCTCGGCAACCTCGCCGACTTCGGCGCGGAGATCATGGGCACATCGCACCGTCAGAAGCCGGTCAAGGCTGTCGTCGGCCGAGTCCGCGAGGGGCTGCGCGAGCTGTTCTCGCTGCCGGACGGCTACGAGGTCGCGCTCGGCAACGGCGGCACGACCGCTTTCTGGGACGCCGCGACGACCGGGCTGGTCCGCCGTCGCGCGCTCGCGCTGACCTACGGCGAGTTCTCGAGCAAGTTCGCCAAGGCGACCGCCGGCGCGCCGTTCCTCGAGGATCCGATCGTCGTCTCCGCCGAGCCGGGTGACGCACCAGTCCCAACTGGCGACCCCGACGTCGACGTGATCGGTTGGGCGCACAACGAGACCTCGACCGGCGTGATGGTCCCCGTCGAGCGGCCCGCGGACGCAGGCGACGCGCTCGTCTTGATCGACGCGACCTCCGGCGCCGGCGGCCTGCCGGTCGACGTCGCCGAGTCCGACGTCTACTACTTCGCCCCGCAGAAGGGCTTCGCCGCCGACGGCGGACTCTGGCTGGCGCTGCTCAGCCCGGCGGCGATCGCGCGGATCGAGGAGCTCGGCTCCGCGACCGACCGCTGGCGCCCCGAGTTCCTGTCGCTGACGACGGCGCTCGACAACTCGCGCAAGGACCAGACCTACAACACGCCGGCGCTCGCGACGCTGCTGCTGCTCGCCGATCAGGTCGAGTGGATGAACAGCGGCGGCGGCCTCGACTGGTGCGTCCATCGCACCAGCGCGTCGTCGCGTCATCTATACGAGTGGGCCGAGGCGTCTGAGCACGCGACGCCGTTCGTGACCGATCTCGCGAAGCGCTCGCTGGTCGTCGGGACGATCGACTTCGGCGACCACATCGACGCCGCCGCGATCGCCGCGACGCTGCGCGCCAACGGCATCGTCGACACCGAGCCGTACCGCAAGCTCGGCCGCAACCAGTTGCGGATCGGCATGTTCCCGGCGATCGAGCCGGCGGACGTCGAGGCGCTGACGGCCTGCATCGACTGGACTATCGAGAACGTGGGGGAGGTCACCCGATGAAGGTGCTCGTCAAGGAGAAGATCGGGGACTCCGGCGTCCAGCTGCTGCGCGACGCCGGGCTCGAGGTGGAGCTGGGAGCCGACTGGGAGGACGGCGAGCTCGAGCGCAGGATCGGCGAGTTCGACGGCATCCTGATCCGCTCGGCGACCAAGCTGACCCCGGAGCTGCTCGAGCAGGCCGACAACCTCAAGGCCGTCGGTCGCGCCGGTGTCGGCGTCGACAACGTCGACATCCCCGCCGCCACCCGCCGCGGCATCGTGGTCGCCAACGCGCCGCAGTCGAACGTCGTCACCGCCGCCGAGCACACGATGGCGCTGCTGCTGGCGCTCGCCCGCAACGTCCCGCAGGCCCACGCCTCGCTGGTCGGCGGCGCCTGGGACCGTTCCAAGTACAGCGGCACCGAGCTCTACGAGAAGACGCTCGGGATCATCGGCTTCGGCCGCATCGGTCAGCTCGTGGCGCAGCGGGCGCGCGGCTTCGGCATGCGCGTGCTGGCATTCGACACCTTCATCGCCGAGGAGCGCTTCCGCGAGCTGGGCGTCGATCGCGCCGCCAGCGCCGAGGAGGTCTACGCCGAGGCCGACTTCCTGACGATCCACCTGCCGAAGACGCCCGAGACCGAGGGCTGGCTCAACGCCGAGGCGTTCGCGAAGATGAAGGACGGTGTGCGGATCCTCAACGTCGCCCGCGGACCGCTGCTGGTCGACGCCGACCTGCAGGCCGCGCTCGACTCCGGCAAGGTCGGTGGCGCCGCGCTCGACGTCTTCCAGTCCGAGCCGATCACCGAGCATCCACTGTTCGGCTATCCCAACGTAGTCGTCACCCCGCACCTCGGCGCGTCGACGGCCGAGGCGACCGATCGCGCCGGCTACCAGGCCGCCGAGCAGGTGATTGCAGCACTGACCGGCGGAACCGTCACCAGTGCCGTCAACGCTCCCGCCGTCGCCGGCGAGGATCTCGAGGCGCTCGGTCCGTTCCTGCCGCTCGCCTCCAATCTCGGCAAGATCGCTGCGACGCTCAGCGAAGGCACGTCGGTCGACGCGATCGAGGTCGAGGTGCTCGGCCGACTCGCCGAGCGCGACACCCGCCTGATCACTATCCAGGTGATCAAGGGCGTGCTCGCCGGCCACACCGAGGAGGAGGTCAACGACGTCAACGCCCCGACGCTCGCCGAGGAGCGCGGGATCGCCGTCAGCTCGACGACCAGCGAGCGCGCCCGCGACTTCACCGACCTCGTCAGGGTCACCGTCGTCAGCGGCTCTGACCGCTCGCGCGTCGTCGGCACCGTGCTCGGCAACCGCGACCGCCCGCACCTGCTCGAGGCGTGGGGCTCACGCTTCAACGTCCAGCTCGAGCCGTGCCTGGCGATCTTCCGCTACCGCGACCAGCCCGGGATGATCGGCCGCGTCGGCACCGCCCTCGGCGAGGCCGGTGTCAACATCGTCTCGGCCGCCGTCGGCCGCCAGCCCGACGGCGCGGACGAAAGCGAGGCCGTGATGGTCGTGACCGCCGATTCGAAGGTCCCGCAGGACGTCGTCGACGCGATCGTCGCCTCCGACGGCTTCATCGCCGGGCGCAGCGTCAGCTTGTAGCTCGCTGGTTGGCTTGACCTGTACGGGCCGTTCTGTACTCTGAACAGCAGATGTCGTTCACGCTCGACCTTCGCCTTCTCCTGCTTCTCCCCCCTCGGGGGGACTAATGCGTGGCGGCCGCTAAGCCGCAAGCACAGGAGAACAAGGTCGAAAGAGAGAATCAGGAGCGAACGACATGGCTGGATCCGACACACGTGACGAGGCGAACCGCGTACGTATCTTCGATACGACGCTGCGTGACGGCGAGCAGTCGCCGGGCATCTCCCTGAATACCCAGGAGAAGCTCGAGATAGCCCATCAGCTCGGTCGTCTGGGTGTCGACATCATCGAGGCCGGCTTCCCGATCGCGTCGCCCGGCGACTTCGAGGCGGTCCAGGCGATCGCTCGCGAGGTCCACGGCCCGGTCATCTGCGGCCTGGCGCGCACCGGTGTGCAGGACATCGACGCCGCTTGGAACGCGGTCAAGGACTCCGAGCGGCCGCGCATCCACACGTTCATCTCGACCAGCGACATCCACATCGAGCACCAGCTGCAGACGACGCGCGATGACGTAAAGGGCCAGGCCCGTGCCGCCGTCGCCCACGCCAAGGGCTACACCGACGACGTCGAGTTCTCGCCGATGGACGCGACCCGCGCCGATCTGGAGTTCACCGCCGAAGTGCTGCAGATCGCGCTCGACGAGGGCGCGACGACGATCAACGTGCCCGACACGGTCGGCTACTCGATGCCCGAGGAGTACGCCGCGATGTGGCGCGAGCTCTACCGGCTGGTGCCCGACCTGGCGAACGTCGTCACATCGGTCCACTGCCATGACGACCTCGGGCTGGCGGTCGCCAACTCATTCGCCGGCGTCCAGGCGGGCTGCCGCCAGGTCGAGTGCGCGATCAACGGTCTGGGAGAGCGCGCAGGCAACGCCTCGCTGGAGGAGATCGTGATGCTGCTGGCCGTCCGCGAGGCCGAGCATAGCCTCTGGAGCGATGTCGAGACGACCGAGATCGCTCGCACCAGCCGTCTGGTCTCGCGCCTGACCGGCTACCAGGTGCAGCCGAACAAGGCGATCGTCGGCCGCAACGCGTTCGCGCACGAGTCCGGGATCCACCAGGACGGCGTGCTCAAGGAGCGCTCGACCTACGAGATCATGGACGCCACGACGATCGGGCTGGAGTCGAACTCGATCGTGCTGGGCAAGCACTCTGGCCGCCACGCGCTGCGCAAGGCGCTCGAGGAGCTGGGCTTCACGGTCGACGGCGCCGCTCTGAACACTGCGTTCAAGCGCTTCAAGGAGATCGCCGACCGCAAGAAGAACGTGACCGCACTCGACCTGGAGGCGATCGTCTCCGACGAGATGCGCCAGACCGAGAGCGCCTACGTGCTCGAGTCCTTCGACATCGAGGCCGGTTCCGACCGCTCGCCATTCGCCCGCGTCCGCGTCCAGATGCCCGCCGGCGAGATCGCCGAGGGCGAGTTCACCGGCGACGGACCCGTCGACGCGTTCTTCAGCGCGCTCAACGTCGCGACCAACCGCGAGGCGCGGCTCAAGGAGTACCACGTCTCCGCCGTCACGGCCGGTCGCGACGCGCTAGCCGAGGTGACCGTCCTGCTCGAGCTCGACGGCGTCACCGCCCAGGGCCAAGGCGTCTCACCGGACACGATGGAGGCCTCCGGCCGCGCCTACCTGCGCGCGATCACCAACGCGCTGGCTGACTCGCCGGTGGCGGAGGCGGAGCATCACATCGACGCGGCCGCCAAAAGCGCTACTCCTTAGCGAGTGGACGACTTCACCTGGATCGACGGCGAGCGGCTCGTTCGCTTCGGCGCGGGCGTGCTCGCGGATGCGCCGAAGCTGCTCGAGCAGCGGGGCTTTGACGGCTACGCGCTGCTGACGACCGAGCGGGCGGAGGCGAGCGCGCCGCGGTTGGTCGAGGGGGCGGCGGCGGTCCTGCACGTCCCGCCGGGATCCGTGCCGGACGCTGCGGCCGAGGTGCTAGACGGCGTTCAGGATCGGCCGGTCGTCGCGCTCGGCGGCGGGCGCGTGATCGACGCGGCCAAGGCGGTTGCGGGATTCGAGAGCCTCGGCTGCGCCGTCGTGCCGACGACGCTCGCCGGCTCGCCGATGACGCCGTTTCACCGTTTGCCAGCAGGCACGCGCGGCGGCCAGCTCGTCCGGCCGTCGCTGGTCGTCTGGGACCCCGAGCTGGCAGCGAGCATGGAGCGGGCACAGCTCGTTGCCACGGCGATGAACGCAGTCGCGCACGCCTTTGAGTCGCTCTACGTCCCACACGCCAATCCGGTTGCCGAGATGGCGGCGCTGCGTGCGGCGGAGCTGTTCGGCACGCAGCTTCCGCATGAGGCGCCCGACATCGAGCAAATCGCGTTGGCGGCGCTGTTGGCCGGTTACGCCGTCGGCACGACCGGCTTCGCGGTCCACCACGCTCTCTGCCAGACCACCGTACGGGTGGCGAACCTCCCGCACGCCCAGGTCAACGCCGTGCTGCTTCCGCACACGGCGGGGCTGATGGCCACCCGGGCGCCGACGGCTGTCGGGCGCTTCTCCGCGGCGCTTGGTGATCTGAACGGCGATCCCGCGAACGCGCCCGGTCGGATAGCTCGGCTGACGGCGGAGACCGGCGTCGACGGTCTCGGCGAGCTGGGACTCGATCCCGACTCGATCCCGCAGATTGCCAGCGCGGCGCTCGGACATCCCGCGCTCGGCAACACCCCGGGCGGCGCGCCGAGCGAGGCCGAGCTCGATGGACTGCTGCGCGCGGCGCTCTAGTTCAACGCGGTGAGCGGATCGTTCTGGCACGATCGGCGTCAGAAATGACGAGGGTGGGGGGAATTCGATGACATGGCGGCGGGTGAGCGCAGTGACGATCGGTGGTGGGATCGTGTTGATTGCTCTCGCCGCCAGCCTTGCCACTGCGTATGCGTCCATGTACCTGGTCGGTGACTTGGAGCCTTACGACAGCACGTGTATCGGCGGGCACACCGCTTGGGCTGTGCTCTTGATGGCGCCCGTGCTCGGAGCTGTGGTCGCGGGCGGGGCGGCGATCAGGGCCGGGTTCGGCGCTGGCTCAATCCTGGTGCGGGCGATCGTGGCGCTCTGCTTGATGGGGGTTTGGGCTTTGCTGGTCGGGGTCACGCCTAGCGTGACCACCGACGACGAGCCGCAATGCCACGGTGGCATTAGGCCGCTTGTCGCACCCGCGGTGTAGGACTCGGGACGATCCCGGGGCCCTGCTTCGAGCTCGAGCTGGCGCTTCGCTCGCCAACCGGCCCCGCGAGCTAGGATCGATCCATGGCGAAGCCACTGGAGGGCAAAGTCGCGGCGATCACCGGTGCTTCGTCGGGGATCGGCGAGGCGACCGCGCTGGCGCTCGCCGACGCGGGCGCGGCCGTCGCGCTCGGAGCGCGACGAATGGATCGGATCGAGGCGCTTGCTGAGCAGATCGGCGCGGCTGGCGGTCGTGCGATCGCCTTCGAGGTCGACGTCTCCGACGAGCAGGCGGCGAACGCGTTCGTGGCCGCGGCCGACGAGCGTCTCGGTGGCCTCGACGTGCTGGTCAACAACGCCGGCGTGATGCTGCTCGGCCCGGTCGACGGCGCCGACACCGAGGAGTGGCGACGGATGCTCGACGTTAACCTGCTGGGCCTCCTCTACTGCACGCACGCGGCGCTGCCGCTGATGCGCGAGAGCGGGGGAGGGCACGTCGTCAACGTCTCCTCGGTGGCCGGACGGCGCGCCAACGCCGGGGCGGCCGTCTACAACATGACCAAGTTCGGTGTGGTCGCTTTCTCCGAGGCGCTGCGTCAAGAGGCGCTCCATGCCGACGTTCGCGTCACCTGCGTCGAGCCGGGCTTCGTCGAGACAGAGTTGCAGGGCCACAACACCAACCCGCTCGTCCAACAGGGCGTCAAGAAGATGCGCGAGCAGATTGGCGACGTGCTCCAGGCGAGCGACATTGCCGACGCGATCCGTTATGCGGTCTGCTTGCCACAGCACGTGGGCATCAACGAGGTGCTGGTGCGGCCCACCAAGCAGCAGAGCTAGCGCATACGGACAAGTGTCCGTGATAGCGTACAAAGTGTGAACGCGGTCGCTGCACCACCGGACCACCCTCAGATCCAGATCCAGATCGGATCGCGAGTCCGCGCGTTGCGCGAGGGGATGGACCTCTCGCTGCGCGACCTCGCCGAGCGCAGCGGCGTATCGGCGCAGATGCTGAGTCAGGTCGAGCGCGGCGAGACGAGCCCGACACTCGCCGTGGCCTCACGGATCGCCGCCGGCCTCGAGCTGACGCTCTCGCAGCTCTTGCGGCTCGACGAGGGTGGGGCGGTCTCGGTCGTACGCGCCGACGAGCGCTTGCGCGGCGGCGCCACCGCGCGCGGCCACCGCTACGACGTCCTGACCCCGGCGCTACCCGGCCAGCGTGCCGAGGTGTCGCTGCACACGCTGGCGCCCGGCGCGTCGACCGGCGGCCCCGGCGACCCGCCGATGCACGAGCCCGGCGCGCGCGAGACCGCCGTCGTCGCCGATGGCGGCGTGACGCTCGTCTGCGACGGCGCGGCGCACGAGCTGGGGGAGGGCGACGCCGTCACCTTCGACGCAGACTTGCCACACCACTTCGAGAACAACACCGGCGCCGACGCGCGCTTCTACGCGGTAGTAGCCGCCGGACTGAGGAGGTCCTGATGCCCAAGACGCTGTTCGACAAGATCTGGGACGCCCACGAGGTATCCGAGGGCCTGATCTACATCGACCTCCACCTCGTCCACGAGGTCACCAGCCCACAGGCATTCGAGAGCTTGCGCCTCGCCGGTCGCCCGGTCCGCCGGCCCGACCGCACGCTGGCGACAGCCGACCACAACATCCCGACCGACGGCTCGACGAGTCTGCCGATGATCAGCGACCCGCTGTCGCGCAAGCAGATCCAGACGCTCGAGGAGAACTGCCACGAGTTCGGCGTCCCGGTCTACTCGATCGGCTCCGAGCGCCAGGGGATCGTCCACGTGATCGGTCCGGAGATGGGCGTCACCCAGCCGGGCATGACGATCGTCTGCGGCGATTCGCACACCTCGACGCACGGCGCGTTCGGCGCGCTGGCGTTCGGCATCGGCACCAGCGAGGTCGAGCACGTGCTGGCGACCCAGACGATGCAGCAGCGCAAGCCGAAGTCGCTGCGCATCCGCTACGAGGGCGATCTCGGCCCGGGCGTCACCGCCAAGGACCTGATCCTCGGCACGATCGGCCGGATGGGCGTCGACGGCGGCGTCGGCTACGTGATCGAGTACGCCGGACCGGCGATCGAGGCGCTCTCGATGGAGGGCCGGATGACCGTCTGCAACATGACGATCGAGGGCGGCGGCCGCGCCGGGATGATCGCTCCCGACGAGACCACCTTCGAGTGGGTGCGCGGCCGCGAGGCCGCGCCCGAGGACTTCGACGCGGCCGTAGCCGGCTGGCGCGAGCTCTACACCGAGGACGGCGCCGAGTTCGACCGCGAGGTCGTCATCGATGCCACGGCGATCTCTCCGCAGGTCAGCTGGGGCACCAACCCGGCGATGGTCACCGACGTCACCAGCGCTGTGCCCCAGCCGGCCGGTGAGGGCGACCAGCGCGCGCTCGATTACATGGGTCTGGAGGCCGGCACGCCGATCCAGGAGATCGAGCTCGAACGCGTCTTCATCGGCTCGTGCACGAACTCGCGGATCGGCGACCTGCGCGAGGCCGCCGAGCTGGTCAAGGGCCGCAAGGTCGCCTCGACCGTCAATGCGATGGTCGTGCCGGGGTCCGCGCAGGTCAAGGCCCAGGCCGAGTCGGAGGGCCTCGACGAGGTCTTCCGCGCGGCAGGATTCGACTGGCGCTCGGCCGGCTGCTCGATGTGCCTCGGGATGAACCCGGACACGCTCGATCCCGGCGAGCGCTGCGCATCGACCTCGAACCGCAACTTCGAGGGCCGTCAGGGGCGCGGCGGGCGCACCCACCTAGTAAGCCCGAAGATGGCCGCCGCGGCCGCCATCGAGGGCCGTTTCGTCGACATCAGGGAGTGGAGCTGAACATGGAGCCGATCAACGTCATCGAGGGTCCCGTCTCGGTGCTCGACCGCGTCGACGTCGACACCGACCAGATCATGCCCAAGCAGTTCCTCAAGCGGGTCGAGCGCAGCGGCTTCGGCGAGTTCCTCTTCTACGACTGGGCGAAGGAGGACGGCTGGGATCTGCCCAAGAACCCGATCCTCGTCACCGGCCGCAACTTCGGCTGCGGCAGCTCGCGCGAGCACGCCCCATGGGGCCTGGAGGACTACGGCTTCAAGGCGATCATCGCACCAAGCTACGCCGACATCTTCCACTCCAACTGCACCAAGATCGGCCTGCTCCCGGTCGCGCTGAAGGAGGACGAGGTCCGCGCGGTGATGGCGGCCGGCGAGGCCCGGATCGACCTCGATGCGCAGACCGTCACGGCGGGTGGGGAGACCTACTCGTTCGACATCCATCCGGAGACCAAGCGGCGGCTGCTGAACGGCCTCGACGACATTGGTGTGACGCTGCTGCAGGCCGATGCTTTGGCCGCCTACGAGCGCGATCGCGAGCGCTCTGGGCCGGTGACGACCGCGCTGTCGTGACCGCCCGGGACTGGGACGCGTCGACCTACGATCGGATCTCGGATCCCCAAGTTGCGATGGCCGGGCCAGTCCTCGACCGGCTCGAGCTGACCGGTGACGAGACCGTCTTGGACGCGGGCTGTGGCTCCGGCCGTGTGACCCAGCTGCTGCTCGAGCGGTTGCCGGGTGGCCACGTAGTGGCCGTCGACGCGGCGCCGTCGATGGTCGAGGAGGCGCGCGCCGCGCTAGGCGACCGCGCGACCGTGTTCCAGTCCGATCTCCAGCAGCTGACGGTCCGCGAGCCGGTCGACGCGGCGTTCTCGAACGCCGTATTCCACTGGGTGCCGGACCACGACCTGCTCTTCCAGCGCCTGTTCGCGGCCCTCAAGTCCGGCGGCCAGCTCGTCGCCCAATGCGGTGGCCAGGGAAACATCGACCGCCTGCGCAAGCTGGCAGCCGAGGTCGCCGCAGAGCAGCCCTACGCAGCCGCACTCACAGGCTGGAACGACCCCTGGAACTACGCCTCACCCGAGGCCACCCGCGAGCGCCTCGAGCGCGCCGGCTTCGAGCAGATCGAGACCTGGCTCGAGCCGTGGCCAGTCGACCCACCCGAGCCCCGCGAGTACCTCCGCACCGTCTGTCTCGGCCACCACCTCGCCGCGCTTCCAGAAGCGCTTCGCGACAGCTTTCTAGACGACGTCGCAAAGCGCTATGGCGAGCCCGCACGTCTCGAGTACATCCGTCTCAACATCACGGCTCGTCGGCCGGCAAACGTTTAGCCCACCGCCGATCCCGGGAACGGCACTTCCATAGCCGGGGGTGCCAGCACGACCAATCGGGAGGCACAACGATGCGGACAGGGAAGACGATCGCAGCGATCGCGATCACGATCGGGATCACGGCCACCGTTCCCGCCGCCGTCAGCGCATGGGCGCCGGCCTCCCAGGCGACTGTCACCCCCGGCGTTCAAACCGACACCGCCGGTGGCCAGTGCACCGCCAACTTCATCTACGCCGACGGCAGCGACGTCTACATCGGCCAAGCCGCCCACTGCGCCGGCACCGGTGAGGCGACCGAGACCGATGGTTGCACGGCCGCCAGCCTGCCGCTCGGTACGCCCGTAACGGTTTCAGGTGCCACCAAGCCCGGCACGCTCGCCTACAGCTCCTGGCTGACGATGCAGCAGGTCGACGAGGCCAGTCCCGACACCTGCGCCTACAACGACCTTGCGCTGGTGAAGCTCGACCCAGCCGACGTCGCCCTCGTCAACCCCTCAGTACCCCGCTTCGGCGGCCCAACCGGATTAGGCGGCCCCAGCGCCACTGGCGACGTCGTCTACTCCTACGGCAACTCCTCGCTCCGCTTCGGCATCACCCAACTCAGCCCCAAGCAGGGCATCGTCGTCGAGACCGTCGGCGACGGCTGGAGCCGCACCGTCTACACCGCCTCGCCCGGAATCCCCGGCGACTCCGGCAGCGGCTTCCTAGATGCCAACGGCGCCGCCATCGGAACCCTCAGCACCCTCGCCGTCCTCCCAACGCCCCTCTCCAACGGCGTCGCGGATCTCAGCCGCGAGCTCGACTACGCAAGAACCCAAGGCGGCCTCTCGGGACTATCGCTGGTCAACGGCACCGAGCCCTTCCGCCCCAACCTGCTCCAAGCCATCCTCGGCGGCTAACCAACCACCCCGCTCAAACCCAAAGCAGGCCGCCGCCTCCGCCGATGTAGCCGGGGAGCGACGAATGTCCAAGTAGCGATTCCCAAGCGGATTGGACG
>JBIOUS010000082.1:0-8553 GCA_044867325.1 Thermoleophilaceae bacterium
CTGGTGTGGCCGGTCAACGGCTCGGTCGTCTCGCCGTTCGGCATGCGCTGGGGCCGGCTGCACGCCGGCATCGACATCGCCGTCCCGGCCGGGACGCCGATCCGCGCCGCCGACGGTGGAACCGTCGTCCTGCTCGGCGAGGTCTCCGGCTACGGCAACTACACCTGCATCCAGCACACCGGCTCGTTGTCTACTTGCTACGCCCACCAGTCGGGCTATGCGACCTCACAGGGCGCCTCGGTGACGCAGGGCCAGGTCATCGGCTACGTCGGTTGCACCGGCCACTGCTTCGGCGACCACCTCCACTTCGAGACGCGCCTGAACGGCTCTCCCGTGGATCCGTTCGGCTACCTGTAGGCCGCTAGGGTCCGGGCCGTGCTCCCGGAGATCAACCTCGGCCCGCTCACCCTGCAGACCTTCGGGATCTGCTTCGCGCTCGGGTTCCTGGCGGCGGGCGCGCTGGTCGCGCGGCGGCTGGACGAGCTCGGCAAGCCGCGCGACTGGGCTTACGAGATGGTCTTTGCGGGGATCGTCGGCGGCCTGATCGGAGGCCGGATCGACTTCGTCCTGCAGAACTGGGACAGAGCGTCGGACGATCTCGTCGGGACGCTGTTCGGCGGGACCGGGCTGGTCTGGCTGGGTGGGGTTATCGGCGGCACGATCGCCGTCTGCCTCTGGGCGCGCTGGCGCGGCTTCCTCGGCGTCGGGCTGTTTGACCTCTGCGCGCCGGCGCTGGCGCTTGGCAACGCGATTGGGCGCGTCGGCTGCCAGCTCTCAGGCGACGGCGACTACGGGCGGGCGACCGACATGCCGTGGGGGATGGCCTACCCCGACGGAACTGTGCGGACGCTGCAGGAGGTCCATCCAACGCCGATCTTCGAGACGCTCGCGATGGGGCTGATCGCGCTCGCGCTGTGGCAATTGCGCGACCGTCTCAAGCCCGGCGGGCTGTTCGCGCTCTACCTGGTGCTGGCCGGCTTCGAGCGGCTGTTGATCGAGTTCATCCGTCGCAACGACGACTTCGTGATCGGCCTGACCGAGGCCCAGCTGATCAGCGTCGCGATGATCCTCGGTGGCGCTTACTGGCTCGGGCGGCTGCGTGGCGGTCCGCCGGGTCAGCGTCCCGCGGCCGCCTGAGCGTCGGGCGGCGCGGCTCGCTCTACGCGGTTGGGCAGCGCGGCGCCGATGGCGGCCGCGACGCAAAGGGTCAGCGCGACCGATGCGCCGGCGGCCGTTCCGAGCAGGTGCGAGGCGTATATGCCGGCGATGCCGGCCACGATGGCGGTAGCGCCCGCTGCGGCCATCGCCCTGCCGGGGGAGCTGACGTGGCCGCGCACCGCGACCGCGGGGGCGACCAGGATCGCCAGCACCAGCAGGCTGCCGAGCCCCTGGACGGCGACCGCGAGCGCCGCGGCGAGCAGGCCGAGCAGCGCGATCCGGACGGCGGTCGGGCGGATGCCGAGCGCGCGGGCGCCGTCGGCGTCGAGCGCTACGGCGCCGAATGGGCGATGGAGCGCGACCAGCGCCGTGCAGCCGAGCAGCGCGAGCACCGCGGCGGCGATCAGGTCGCCGTCGCTGACGCCGAGCGGGTTGCCGAACAGCAGCTCCTCGAGTCGTGCGGGCGCGTCGGGGCTGAGCGCGAGCAGGCCGCCGAGGCCGAGCAGCCCGGTCACGGCCACGGCGGTCGCGGTATCGGAGCCGACGCGGGGATCGCGGCCGGCGACGGCGATCGCGAGCGCGGCGGCGGCGACCCCCACGACACCGCCGAGCAGCAGCGGCACGCCGGCGAGCGCGGCGAGCACCAGCCCCGGCAGCAGACCGTGGGCGAGCGACTCGGCCGGATAGCTGAGCCGGAACGTCGCGATCCAGTAGCCGAGCGCGCCGCAGAAGCCGCCCAGCAGCGCGACCTCGAACAGCGCGCGGCGCTCGATCCCCGACTGGAGCGGTTCGAGCAGGTCCATCAGTGGTGGTGGTGCTGGACGGTGACGGCGCGGACAGGCCCACCGGCGCCGTCGTCGTCGAGCACGACGATCTCGTCGCCGTAGGTGCGCTCGAGCGCGGCGCGAGTGAGCGCTGTGGACGGGTTGCCGAACGCGATCTGGGCGTGGTTGAGGCACAGCACGCGGTCGAACGCGCGGGCGCTGTCGACGTCGTGGGTCGAGACGAGCAGTGTGCGGCCCTCGTCGCGCAACTCGCGAAACAGCGCCTCGATCCGTTCGCCGCTGGCCGGATCGACGCCGGCTAGCGGCTCGTCGAGCAGCAGCACGCGCGCGTCCTGGACGAGTGCCCGGGCGAGCAGCACGCGCTGGCGCTGCCCGCCGGAGAGCTCGCCGAAGGGATCGCCTGAACGGTCTTCGAGACCGACGCGTTCGAGGGCGGCGTGCGCGGCCACGCGATCCGCGCGTCGCGCCGGCAGCCACCAGCGGCCGTTGGCGAGCGAGCCCATCAGCGCCACGTCGAGCGCGCTGACCGGGAAGTCGAGTCGCGTCCGCTCTGTCTGCGCGAGGTAGGCGGGACGGCCGTCGACTCGGACGCTGCCGCGTAGCGGCGGCAGATCGCCGGTCAGGGTGCGGAAGAGGGTCGTCTTGCCGCCGCCGTTCGGTCCGAGGACGCAGAGCGAGCTGCCAGCCGGCAGCGCGAACTCGACGCCTTCGAGGACGGGCGCCGGCCCGCCATACGTCGCGCTCAGCCCGGCGACGGAGACTGCGGCTCCCGCGTTGCCGGACGCCGGGTCGATCGGCTCGTCGCGGTCGGGCGGCGTCATGTCGCCTCCGCGACGATCGGAGCGGGACCGCGCCGGAGCGCGGCGGCGCCGAGCGCAACGATCGCATAGGCGGCCGAGCCGACCACGGCGACCGCCGGGCCAGGCGGGACGTCGAGCCACAGCGAGACGTAGAGACCGACGGCCCCCTGGGCGACGGCGACCGCGACCGAGATCGCGAGCAGGCCGGGGATGGTGCGCGACACCTGTCGCGCCGTCGCCGCAGGCACGACGAACAGCGAGGCGACGAGAAGCGCGCCGACGGCCGGCAGCGCCGCGACCGCGGCGGCGGCGATCAGGCCGAGAAGCAGCAGATCTCCGAGCCGCACCGGCAGGCCGAGGGCCGACGCGCTCGAACCGTCGAAGCCGGCCGCCGTCCAGGCTCGGCCCAGCAGCAGCGTCGCCGCGAGGGCCAAAGCCGCCGCGCCGGCGGCGATCCACAGGTCGGCGTCGTCGAGGCCGAGCGCGGTCCCGAACAGCAGCCGGTCGACGGCCGCGCCCGACTCGAAGACGTCGCTCGCGAGCACGACTCCGAGCGCCAGCGCGACGACGAGCGCGAGCGCCGTCGCCACATCGCCCGGATCTCGTCCCGCACGCCCGGCGCGCTCTACGCCGCCGGCGTACCCGAGCGCCACAGCTAGCGCGGCAACCGTGGCGCTGAATCCCGTCGCGTCGGCGATCACCAGACCCGGGAAGGTCGCGGTGCCGACGGCGTGGGCGAAGAAAGCGAGCCGCCGCAGCACGATCCAGGCGCCGAGCAGCCCGCCCGCGACGCCGAGCAGCGTCAGCTCGATCAGCGCCGTGCGCATGAACGGCAGCTCGACGAGATCGCCGGGCGAGGGCAGCGAGGCGAGCAAACTCACCGGCTAAATGTAATCGAGAATCATTCTCGATAACTGGTCGGGCCACTTCGCCCACCGTCGGCGCGGATTCGGCGTTGCTTCATAATCCGCGTGCTGATGGGCCAAGACGATGCGGAGCAGGCGTTGGCGGACCCCGAGCAGGCCGATGCCCTGCCCGGAGGGGTCGGTCACGTCTACCCGCTCGGGTCGCGGATCAACGCGGCTGGACGGCTCGAGGTCGGCGGCTGCGACGTGGTCGAGCTGGCGCGCGAGTTCGGCACGCCCGCCTACGTCTACGCCGAGGACGACCTGCGCCTGCGGGCACGTGCGATCAAGGACGCCTTCGCAGCCCGTACCGACGACTTCGAGATTCTCTACGCCAGCAAGGCGTTTCCCTGCACGGCGGCGCTGCGGATCTTTGCCGAGGCCGGCCTGTCCTGCGACGTCGCGTCCGGCGGCGAGCTGTACTTCGCGCTGCGTGCCGGCTTCGATCCCGAGCGGATCTACATGCACGGCAACAACAAGACTGCGGCCGAGCTGGAGTACGCGCTCGCCAGCGGCGTCGGCCACGTCATCGTCGACTCGCTCGACGAGATCGACAGGCTCGAGCGCATCGCCGCGGGCCGCAAGCAGAAGGTCCTGCTGCGCGTCACGCCGGGCATCCGGCCTGAGACCCACTACAAGATCGCCACCGGCCAGGAGGACTCGAAGTTCGGCCTGCCGCTGGCGGTGCTGCCGGCGGCGCTCGAGCGCTGCGCCGCCGCCGGGCTCGAGGTGCGCGGCCTGCACGCCCACATCGGCTCCCAGGTCTTCGAGCTCGACGTCTACGACACGCTCGCCGAGGTGCTGTCGGCCGCCGGCGACTTCCCGGTGGTCAACATGGGCGGCGGCTTCGCCTGCGCCTACACGCGCGACCAGCACCCGCCGGCAGCGGCCGAGTTCGCCGAGAAGATGCTCGAGCGGCTGCCGAGCGGCGTCAAGGTGCTCTGCGAGCCGGGCCGCTCGCTGGTCGCCAACGCCGGGGTGACGCTCTACACGGTGGGCACGGTCAAGGACATCCCCGGCATCCGCACCTACGTCGCGGTCGACGGCGGCATGGCCGACAACATTCGCCCGATGCTCTACGACGCCGTCTATGAGGCCGAGGTCGCGGACCGCTTCGGCGACTCGATGCCGTGCCGGCTGGTCGGCATGCACTGCGAGTCCGGCGACGTGCTGGTCAAGGACGCGGCGCTCGCCGACCCGGTGCCGGGCGACGTCCTGGTGGTGCCGGCGACCGGCGCCTACGGCCATGCGATGGCGAGCAACTACAACGCGGTGCCGCGACCGCCGGTCGTGTTCTGCCGCGACGGCGACGCCCGCGTCGTCGTGCGGCGCGAGACCTACGAGGATCTGAGCCTGCGTGAGCTCGAATAGCGAGTCCTTCAAGATCGGGCTGCTGGGGCACGGGACCGTCGGGTCCGCGTTCCACGAGCTGCTCGAGCAGCGCGCCGACGCGATCGCGGTCGAGGTCGGCCGTCGTCCCGAGATCTCGGGCGTGCTGACGCGCAGCCAGGGCGACTTCGACGACATCCTCGAGCGCAGCGACCTGATCGTCGAGGTGATGGGCGGCATCGACCCGACCTACGACTACGTGCGCCGCGCGCTGGAGGCCGGCAAGCACGTCGCGACCGCCAACAAGCAGCTGCTCTCACAACACGGCGAGCAGCTCTACGCGACCGCCGCCGCGGGCTTTGCTCAGCTCGGCTTCGAGGCCGCCGTCGCCGGCGTCGTCCCGGCGATCCGCGTGATCCGCGAGTCGCTCGCGGGCGCCCACATCGAGCGCGTCCACGGGATCGTCAACGGCACGACCAACTTCATCCTGACCGCGATGGCGCGCACCGGCGCCTCCTACGACGACGCGCTGCGCGAGGCCCAGGAGCTGGGCTTCGCCGAGGCCGACCCGACCGAGGACGTCACCGGCAAGGACGCCGCCGCCAAGATGGCGATCCTCGCGCGGCTCGCCTTCGGCGCCCAGGTCAGCCTCGCCGACGTCCCCTACGAGGGCATCGAGCACGTCACCGCCGACGACATCGCCTACGCCCGTGAGCTCGGCCTGTCGCTGAAGCTGATCGGCAGCGCCGAGCGGATCGACGGCGGGATCGCCGTCGGCGTCTACCCGGCCTTCCTCTACGGCGGCCATCCGCTCGCGTCGGTCTCCGGCTCGTTCAACGCGGTCACGATCGAGTCGCCGGCGATCACCGAGATCACGCTCTCCGGCCCGGGCGCGGGCGGCAGTCAGACCGCCTCGGCGGTGCTTGGCGACGTCGTCGCCGCGATGACGCCGCCGGCCGTCCAGGCGCCGCCGGTCGCCGAGCTGCCGATCATCGCCGACGTCGAATCGGCCTTCTATCTCTACGTCGAGGTCGCCGACCGCCCGCTCGTGCTCTCCCAGGTCGCCGAGATCCTCGGCCTGCAGAGCGTGTCGATCAAATCGGTCGTGCAGCGTGGCGCCGGTGACGACGCGCGGCTGGTGATGGTCATGCACCCGGTGCTCGAGTCGAAGTTCCGCGCCGCCGTCGACATGATCGAGCGGCTTGACTTCGTCCGCGCGCGACCGCGCGCGATCCATGTGATCGAGGAGATCTTCGAGTGAGCCTCTGGCGCTATCGCGAGCGCCTGCCGGTCGAGCCGCACGTCTCGCTCGAGGAGGGCGATACCCCGCTGGTTCCCGCGCCGTGGCTGTCGGAGCGGACCGGATGCGAGGTCTACCTGAAGATCGAGGGGGCGAACCCGACCGGCTCGTTCAAGGACCGCGGTATGACCGTCGCGGTCTCGGCGGCGATCGAAGAGGGCGCGAAGGCCGTCATCTGCGCGTCGACCGGCAACACGGCCGCGAGTGCCGCCGCCTATGCGGCGCGTGCCGGGCTGCGCGGCGCGGTGATCGTCCCGGAGGGCAAGATCGCGACCGGCAAGCTCGCCCAGGCGCTGATGCACGGCGCGCGCGTCGTCGCGCTGCGCGGCAACTTCGACCAGGCGCTGACGCTCGTCCGCGAGCTGACCGACCGCCACCCGATCGCGCTCGTCAACTCGGTCAACGACTACCGCATCGAGGGCCAGAAGACAGGCGCCTTCGAGGTCTGTGACCAGCTCGGCGAGGCGCCGGACGTGCTCTGCATACCGGTCGGCAACGCGGGCAACGTGACCGCGTGGTGGAAGGGCTTCTCGGAGTACGAGGCGGGACTGCCGGAGCTGCACGGCTACCAGGCCGCGGGCGCCGCGCCGCTCGTCGAAGGGGCGCCGGTCGAGGCGCCGGAGACCGTTGCGTCGGCGATCCGAATCGGCAACCCGGCCCGTTGGGAGAACGCGATGAACGCCTTCACCGCGTCGCGTGGCCAGGTGCGCGCGGTGACCGACGAGCAGATCCTCGACGCCTACCGGCTGCTCGCCTCACGTGAGGGTGTCTTCTGCGAGCCGGCCTCGGCGGCGTCGGTCGCCGGACTGCTGGCGCACGGAGCGCATGGCCGCGTCGTCTGTGTGCTGACCGGCCATGGCCTCAAGGATCCGCAGACCGCGATGGACCGCGCCGCATCGGTGGTCCCGTGCGAGCCGGACATCGAGAGTGTCGAGACGGCGGTCCTCGGGGGCGAGTGAACCGCCGTCGCACCGTCCGTGTTCCGGCTTCGTCGGCCAACCTCGGTCCGGGCTATGACGTGCTCGCGGCGGCGCTGTCGCTGTCGCTCGAACTGGAAGTCGAGGAGACCGGGACGTTCTCGGTCGAGTCCGACACCCCAGGGATCCCGCTCGACCGCGACAACCTCTGCGTGCGCGCCTTCGAGCGGCTGCACTCCGCCGACGGGATCAGCTTCCGGATCCGCTCTGAGATCCCGGCGTCGGCCGGACTTGGGTCCAGTGCAGCGGCGATCGTCGCTGGCCTGACCGCCGCCGACCATCTCTTCGAGCTCGACGCGCCGCTGCTCGAGCACGCGATCGCGCTCGAGGGCCATCCCGACAACGTCGCTGCAGCGCTGCTCGGCGGGTTCGTGATCTGCACCGAGGACGACGCGGTGCGACTCGAGCCGCCGGCCGGCCTCGAGGGTGTTCTGGTCACGCCGCCGCAGCCGGTGCCGACCTCGGAGGCGCGCGCCGCGCTGCCCGCGGAGGTGCCGATCGGCGACGCGGTTCACAATGTCGCGCACGCCTCGCTGCTCGTGCTCGGCCTTGCCAGTGGCGATCTCGGCGCGATCGCCCGTGGCCTATCGGACCGCTTGCACCAGGACCGGCGCGCGCATCTGTATCCACGGTCGATCGAGCTGATCGGCCAGGCCGGCGAGCTCGGAGCGTTGGGTGCGACGATCTCGGGGGCTGGACCTACGGCGCTGTTCTGGTGTCAGTGGGAGCAGACGGGCGCGGTGGTGGAGGGGCTGCGCGGGATTGCTCCGGAGTGCGACGTCCGGCGGGTCCGGTTCGTCGCAGCGGGGGCGGACGTGGAGGCGATCGAGTGACCGAGAAGCGGATCGAGGCGGCCGGCGGGGTCGTGATGCGGCGCGGGCCGGAGGAGACCGAGATCGTGGTCGTGCACCGGCCGCGCTACGACGACTGGAGCTTCCCCAAGGGCAAGCTCGACCCCGGCGAGACCTTCGAGGAGGCGGCGTTGCGCGAGGTCCGCGAGGAGACCGGCCTGACTTGCCGGCTCGGCCCGGAGCTCGCCTTCGCCCACTACGACGACAACAAGGGTCGCCCGAAGGTCGTCCGCTACTGGCTGATGGCGGTCATCGAGGACCCCGGATTCGAGCCCAACGACGAGGTCGACGAGCTGCGCTGGCTGACGCCCGACGAAGCGACCGAGTTGCTCACCTACTCACGCGACCGCAAGCTGGTCAAGACCTTGTGACGGTGACCCGGACGGCCGCAGCGGCCGTCCGGGTAGTCGCCGTCGCTACTGCTTCCTGAGGGTTCCCGCTAGGGACC
>JBIOUS010000083.1:0-4463 GCA_044867325.1 Thermoleophilaceae bacterium
CGAGCGTGTCGGCCGACACGCTCGGCAGGTTGCCGCCGTCGGACAGCAGCAGCGGCGCGCCGATCGGCTTGGCGGCCAGGACGGCAGCGGTAACTCCGCCCTGCCAGTCGTCGGAGTCGACCAGCACGACGGCGTTCGGTCGGTTGGACTCGGTGGTCGCCGGGAATGCGGCGTTCGCGACGCCGGCTGCGTCGCCGGCTGCGTCGTCGCCCCCAACGCGGATCGTGTTGCGCGTCGCGGTCGAGGGGAAGCCGAGCTTGGCGGCCGCCTCGTCGCCGTCGGATGCCGGTCCGAGCTGTGGCGGTCGGCTGTCGTCGTCGCCGAGGCTGCAGCCGCCCGCGACCGCGGCGGCGAGGGCCATCAGGGTGGCCGCGATCCATCGAGTGCGCCGCACGGCCCCGGAGACTAGCCGGCGTGTTCCGGTCGCGCATCGGTCGATCCACTGCTATTGGTTGACTAGTCAGTCAATCCTTGGTTGACTGGACAGTCAACGGACCCGGAAAGGCTCTTCAAAGTGGATTTCAGGCTCAATGACGAGCAGCAGGAGTTCCAGCAGCACTGCCGCAAGTTCGCCACCGAGGTGATCCGGCCGGTCGCCGACAAGCACGACCGTGAGCAGTCCGTGCCGTGGGACGCGATCAAGCAGGCGCGCGCCTGGGGCCTGCACGGCGCGCCGATGCTCGAGCGGATGGGCGCCGACAACGACGGCATGATGGGCGTGATCTACGCCGAGGAGCTGCACTGGGGTTGCGCCGGGATCGCGCTGTCGATCGTCGGGTCCGGGCTTGCCGCCGCCGGCATCGCCGCCTCCGGCACGCCGGAGCAGATCGGCGAGTGGGCGATGCAGTGCTACGGCGAGGGCGACGAGGTCAAGCTCGGCGCCTACGCGGTCACCGAGGCTGGCGCCGGTTCCGACGTCAAGTCGCTGCGCACCACCGCGAAGCGCGACGGCGACGAGTGGGTGCTCAACGGCACCAAGGTCTTCATCACAAACGGCGGAATCGCCGACGTCAACGTCGTCGTCGCCAACGTCGCGCCTGAGCTCGGCCACCGTGGTCAGGCCTCCTTCGTCATCCCGAAGGACACGCCCGGCCTGCGCCAGGGCAAGAAGGAGGACAAGATCGGCATCCGCGCGTCGCACACCGCGGAGCTCGTTCTCGAGGACTGCCGGATCCCGGTCGAGTACCTGCTCGGCGGGATGGACAAGCTGGAGCGCAAGCTGGAGCGCGCCCGCTCCGGGCAGACCAGCGGCGCCTCGAACGCGCTGGCGACCTTCGAGGTCACGCGACCGATGGTCGGCGCCTCGGCGCTCGGCATCGCCCAGGCCGCCTACGAGTGGACACTCGAGTACCTCGAGGACCGCTCCGACGAGAACGGCCCGCTGATGGAACAGCAGCGCATCCAGCAGGTTCTCGCCGATGTCGCCACGGAGATCGAGGCGTCGCGGCTGCTCGTCTGGCGCGCGTCCTGGATGGGTCGCAACGGCGTGCCGATGACCGGCGGCCAGGGCTCGATGTCGAAGCTGAAGGCCGGCGACGTGACGATGTGGGCAACGACAACGCTGATGGACCTCGTCGGCGAGGCCGCGCAGTCGACCGACTGCCCGCTCGAGAAGTACTTCCGCGACGCCAAGATCTACCAGCTGTTCGAGGGCACGGCCCAGGTTCAGCGACTCGTCATCTCGCGCATGCAGAGGCGCGAGTACCAGGAGCGGCTGCAGGCCGCCGCCAGTGCACTGTCCGGCGCTGCTGCCTAGAATTCGGGCCACGTCCAGCCGCCGTGTGGGCGGGTGGTCCGGCTTCTCACCTTCGGGCGGGCGCCCAGTTTGAGGGTCGAGGGGCTGGATCACCTGCCGGCAGGGGGCGCAGTCGCCGATAGCGCCACAATCACGCTGTGGAGCTGTCGCTAGCGCCCGGACCGATCGCCTACCTGCTGCTCGCGGAGTTTCTCTACCTGCGCGCGGTGCGGATCCTCGACCGCCGTGGCTACGAGGTGCCGTTCTGGCAGCAGGTCGCATGGCACGTCGCGATGGCCTGCATGGCGTTCGCGCTGCTCGGTCCGCTCGACCCGCTCGCCGAGGACCTGCTCGTGGCGCACATGGGCCAGCATTTGCTGATCGCCGACATCGCGGCGCCGCTGCTGCTTGTCGGCCTGCGCACCCCCGTCTACGCCTTCCTCATCCCGAAGCCGGTCCTGGTCCCGCTCGCGCGTTGTAAGCCGCTGCGTTCCGCTTTCCGCTTCCTACGCCAGCCGCTCGTTGCGATCCCCGTCTGGATCCTGACCCTCTACACCTGGCACTTCGGCTTCATGTTCGAGGCGGCGCTGGTCAACGACTGGATCCACGCGCTCCAGCACGTCTCGTTCGTGGGAGCGTCGCTGCTCGTCTGGTGGTCAGTGATCGAGCCGAAGAAGCGCCGGCTGCCAGGCGACCTCTGGAAGGTTCCCTACCTGCTCGGCGCTCGCCTCGCCGGGATGTTCCTCGGCATGGCCTTCATCATCATGCACACGCCCGCATACGACCACTACGTACGGCGGACCGAGCAGCACGGCTGGTCACCGCTCACCGACCAGCAGGTCGCCGGCGGCATGATGCTCGGACTCGACCTACTCGTGATGCTGTTCGCGACCGGGTTCTTCTTCTACCGGTCGGCTGAGGATCACGACCGCGCCGAGCGGCGCCAGGCGACGGCCGTCCGCTGAGAGCGCTCAGCCGCCGATCACGAGGCAGGTCGATGTCCCATGGGCGAGCAGCTTGCCCGCCTCGTCGCGCAGGTAGCCCTCAGCGGTCGCAACCTGGCGGCCGCGGTTCACGACACGGCCCTCCGCCTTGATCGGTCCCGTGTCCGCAGTGACCGCGCGGACGAGGTTGAACTTCGTCTCGAGCGTCGTATAGCCCTGGCCCTGGGGGAGCGTGCTGTGGACCGAAGCGCCCATCGCGCTGTCGAGCAGTGTCGCGGCGAGACCGCCGTGCACGACGCCGATCGGGTTGTAGTGCTGCTCGCCGGGCTGCGCGGTGAAGACGACGCGACCCTCCTCGACCTCGGTCAGCGTGAAGTCGAGCAGCCGCTGAATCGGGGCGGGCGGCAACTCCTCGTCACGAATCGCCTCGAGGAAGTCCAGCCCGCGCATCGCTCGCGCCTGTTCGCCCAGCTCGCCGGGGTCCTCCCAGCTGACAATCATCGATCGATCCATTCACCCTCCCCGATTACAGAGCCACTAGTCTAGGTTCTCGCTCGTTCGACGCCCACAGAGGGCTAAAGGAGATACGCGATGGCAGGCCTCGGCGGACGTATGTCTACGGTCATGAAGGCCAAGATTTCGAAGTTGCTCGATCGGGCGGAGGACCCGGCCGAGACGCTCGACTACGGCTACCAGAAGCAGGTCGAGTTGCTCCAGAACGTCAAGAAGGGGATCGCCGACGTCACGACCTCGAAGACGCGGCTCCAGATGCAGTCGCAGAAGATCGAGCAGTCCGTCGTCAAGCTCGACACCCAGGCCCGTCAGGCGCTCGCCCAGGGTCGCGAGGACCTCGCCCGCGCCGCGCTCGAGCGCAAGACCGTCGCCCAGACAGAGCTGCAGTCGCTCGACACGCAGATCGAGCAGCTCGCGTCGCAGCAGGAGCAGCTGACCCAGAACGAGAAGAAGCTGCGCGCCAAGATCGAGGCCTTCCGCACCAAGAAGGAGGTCATCAAGGCGCAGTACTCCGCCGCCGAGGCGCAGGTCAAGATCTCCGAGGCCGCCAACGGAGTCGGCGAGGAGATGGCCGACCTCGGGCTGGCGATCCAGCGTGCCGAGGACAAGACCGAGGAGATGCGCGCCCGCGCCGGCGCCGTCGAGGAGCTCGAGGCCGCCGGCACGTTCGACGACCTCTCACAGCTCGGCGACGGCCAGGACGACATCGATCGCGAGCTCGCGCAGCTCGGCGCCAGCGGCCAGGTCGACGACGAGCTCGCAGCGATGAAGGCCGAGCTCGGAACGGGCGGTGGCGACTCGCCCCAGCTCGGCAACGGAGAGGAGAGCAAGTGATCGTCCGCATCTCCGGCGAGGGCCAGTACCGCCTGCCCGACGCCGACGCCGAGCGTCTCAACGAGCTCGACAACCGCGCCGTCGCCTCCGTCGAGGCCGGCGACGAGACCGGCTTCGGCGAGCTCTGGGCCCAGATGCTCGCGCTGGTCGAGGCCGATGGCGAGGCGATCGGGGACGACGAGCTGGTTCCTTCGGACGTCATCCTGCCGCCGCGGGATTCAAGCTTCGCCGAGGCCGCGGGCGAGTTCACGGGCGAGGGCCTGATTCCGGACTGATTTTGGGGTGAGGACCAAGTTCCGGCCGCATAGTGGCCGGAACCAGGTCCTCACCGTGCCGGCTGCGGTCGCGCGGCGGGTAGATTCGCGCGATGGACTTCGATCACAGCGCGCGTGCCCGGGACCTGCTGGAGAGGGTCGACTCGTTCATCGAGCGGGAGG
>JBIOUS010000084.1:0-7957 GCA_044867325.1 Thermoleophilaceae bacterium
GGTCGCGCGAGTCGTGGAACGCCTCCGCCGCGATCTGCGACGCGACCTCGCCGGCGCGCGCGCCGCCCATGCCGTCGGCGACCGCGAAGACCGGCGCCGCGAGCACGAGGTTGTCCTCGTTCGCCTCGCGCTGGCGGCCGACGTCGGTCAGCCCCGCCTGTTCTACGACCCGCAGCGCCATGGCTACTCCTGGTAGCGGTACTCGCTGTCGCCGATACGGATCACGTCGGCGACCTTGAGCCGCTCGGCGCCGCGCAGTTGGCGGCCGTTGAGATAGGTGCCGTTCGTCGAGCCCATGTCCTCGACCAACATGAAGTCGCCGCGGGCGAAGACGCGCGCGTGCGCCGACGAGGCAAACGGATCGTCGACGCGGATCTCGGCATGGTCGGACCGGCCCATCGTCGCGCCGTCACGTAGGTCGAAGGTCGTGCCAGGCTCGAAGCCGAGCGCCGCGATCACCTCGAGCCGCGGCTCCATCGAACCGAGCATCCCGCCGCCCTCGGGCTCGTCACGCTGACGGCTGCCGGGATCGGGCGGCGGGGCGGCGGCGTTGCCACCGACGGTCGCGACGCCACGCGAGAGGTCGCGCAGCGCGCTGCGCGCCACCCAGAGCAGAAACAGGTAGAGCACCAGCAGGAAGCCGAATTTCAACGCCACGGCGAGCGGCTCGTCCATCGCTGCCCCTCTCTACTCGAGCTCGAAGTCGAAGTCGGTCAGGCCGAGCGTGATCCGGTCGCCGCTCTTCAGCAGCCCCTCGTCGACCCGCCGCCGGTTGATCTTGACGCCGTTGGTCGAGCCAAGATCGGCGATCCGCCAGCTGTCGCCGTCGGCGCGCAGCTCGGCATGATGGCGCGAGATGTTCGGGTCGTCGATCACCAGGTCGCAGTCGCGACTGCGACCGATCGTGAACGGGTCGCTCTCGATCACCGTGCGACGTCCATCCCCGGCGAGCACGGCTCGCTGCCCGGGCCCGCGGCGTGGGCGCTCGGGGGCCAGAGCCCGTGCACCAGAGCGGTCCGGCGAGTAGACCATCGTGTGACCGAAGTCGCCCTGCGACGGAGCGACGTCCGGCGCGGCCACCGGCGCCTGCTCCTCCTCCGGCGGGCTGAGCAGCTGCGCCTGGATGCCGAACTCGCCGAGCGCCAGACGCTCGTCGGTCAGGAACTCGACCGCCGGGCGGCTGGTCAACGCGAGGCTCTCAGCGCGCGCGTGCTCGAGCAGATAGTCGGACAGCTCCTTGCGCAGCGCCGGCTCATAGGTGGCGAACTGCGAGCGGTCCTGCGGCGATAGGAAGACGCGGTAGTGGTTCGGCACATAGGTGCGCGAGACGGAGGCCATCTTCGACTCCTCCATCTCCTTCGCCAGCTTGCGCGCCAGCTCGACCGGCTCGACGCTCGACTTGAAGGCGCGACTGAACGCCCCCTCGACGAGGCCGCCCAACTTGGACTCGAGATTACGCAACATGCTCATCGAAATCGATCCATCAGGGTAGTGCCGCTCCCCGCCATGCGCGGACTAGGAAGCCCAACGCGATGGCGCCTCCGACCCAGACGATCGCCAGCAGCGGATCGATCGACGTGAACACCGGCTCGATCGCGTCGCGGGTCGCATCGACGACCGACGCCTCCCAGCCGGCGCGCGGCGACGCCGGGGGCGCGCTGCCGTAGAGCAGGTCGTCGCCAGTCAGGACCTCTGCGATCCGCAACCACAGCAGCCCCGCAACCGCTAGTCCCGCGTGCTGCCAGATGGTCTTTCCAAGCCAGGCCGCCGCGCCGACGAACAGCGGCGCCAAGCCGATCGCGCCGAGCAGCGGCGCCAGGATCGGAGCCGACCACAGCAGCCCCGCGCGCGGCAAGAGCAGCGGAATCGGCAGCAGCGCTGCTGTCAGAACGAGCGCCGTGCCCTCCTGACCCACCTCGGGTGAGGCGAGCCAGGCGCAGACGCCCATCGCCGCCGCGATCCAACCGACGCGCGGCAGCAACGCGACCGCACCTGCAGCGGCCAACGCTGCTGTTCCCACGGCAAACGACGGGTCCGGCCCCAAGCCGATCCCCAACAGGACCAGCAGTCCGGCCGCGATCCCTGCCGCCGCGCGACCGGCTACCAACGCCGGCCACGGCTGCCGCCGCGAGTCGAGCTCGCCGTCGACGCCCTCCAGGTGTCGCGTCTCCTCGCCGGGCACCACGATCGGCGGCGGTATCTGCCGACCGCGCAGCATGCGCGTCAAGCGAGTGCCCCGGCGGGTGACCGCCGTCAGCCCGAACCGCTCGATGACCTCGGGCTCGACGAGACCGCCCTCGTCGGAGAGCTCGTCCTCCGAATCCGCAAATACCTCGCGCAGCTCGCTCAGCGGCGGCCGGTAGCCGGGATCCGGGTCGAGCGCCGCGTCGACGACCTCGCACAGCGCCGCCGGCAGGTCGCGCCGTTGGCGCCGCAGCGGCGGCAGCGGCGCGCCGACCTGGCGGGCGGTGGCCGCCGGGCTGGCGCCGCGCACGGGGTTGGTGCCAGCCCAAGCCTCGTAGAGCGTCAGCGCAAGCGAATAGACGTCGCACTCGGGACCGACCGCCCGCCCCTCCGCCTGCTCCGGCGCCATGTAGGCGAGTGTGCCGACGATGTCGCCGGTGGCGGTCAGCGAGTCCCCGGTCGCCAGCCGCGCGATGCCGAAGTCGGTCAGCTTCGCGAAGCCAGCACCGGCCGCTGGCTCTGCGAGCACCATCACGTTGCCTGGCTTGACGTCGCGATGAACCACCCCGCGCGCGTGGGCGTGCTCGAGCGCGTCACAGAGGGCCGCGCCGATCCGCGCGACGTCGCGGTCGGATACGGCGCCCTCACGACTGAGGTCGGCGAGCGTCGCGCCGTCGACGAGCTCGGAGACGAGATAGGCGGCGTGCTCGTCGTGGCCGAGCTCGTAGAGCGCGACGATGCCGGGATGGTTGAGCCGCGCCGCGGCGACCGCCTCGCGCTGGATCCGCGCGTCGTCGCCAGCGCCGCCGCTGAACGGGATCGTCTTGACGGCGACGTCGCGCTCCAGTCGCTCGTCGTGCGCCTGCCAGACGACGCCGAAGCCTCCGGCCCCAAGCCGCTCGCCAAGCCGATAGCGGCCGAGCACGAGCCGGCCCGCGGGAGCCGCGCCGACACGCTCGGTTCGGGCCTCGCCCGCTATCCGCTCAGTGGTATTGGGGCTACTCATCTGGGTTCGTTGTTCGGCCCCTGAGAGGGGGCACCTGCCGTGCCGGCTGAGGGGCCGGAGGGAGGACAACCGATGGAAAGGTCATACTTCCCCTACTGCAGGGCCTCACACGAGGAGCGGATTCAGTCCTTGTTCGACGAACCGGACCAGCCAACAGCCGGCCGCGCTCGCCCGGCCCGACAAAGGCCCCGACCGGGGCCTTCGACCGACCGTCAAACCATGATGGTACGGCGCGCGCTTGCCGCAGGCGCAGGTCTGCTCGTTCTGATCATTCTCGTGTTCGGCGTGCGTGGCTGTCTCGACTCGCGCAAGGACTCCGCGATCAACGACTGGGTACGCGACGTAGACGCCCTGATGAAGGAGTCCAACGGCGAGAGCGACGCGCTCTTCCAGCAGCTTGGCGGCGGTGATGGCGGGACCGACGTCGACGTCGAGAACGCACTCAACAGCTTCCGCATCCAGTCGGCGCAGCTCGTCGACCGCGCCGAGGGACTCGACCATCCTGGCGATCTCGACGCCGCGCAGTCTCAGCTCGTCGAGACGCTGACCTTCCGTGCGGAGGGCATCGCCCAGATCGCCGACGCGCTGCCGAACGCGCTCACCGATGGCGACCAGGCCGAGGGTGCAGCGGACCAGATCGCCGACGCCATGCAGCTCTTCCTGACCAGCGACCAGATCTACGTCAAGCGCGTTATTCCGGAGATCACCCAGGTAGTCAAGGATGCGGGCCTCTCGCTGAGCCTGACCGAGAGCACCTTCCTGAAGGATCTCGCGTGGCTCGACCCCGCCGAGGTCGCCGACCGCCTCAGCGGGATCAGCAGCGGAGCTGGCGCGACCGACGAGGACGCCGCCCCTGGCCTACACGGCAACGGTCTCGGGACCGTCACGCTCGGCGGTCAGACGCTCACACCCGGCGGCTCGACCAGCGTCACGGCGACAGGTGACCTCTCGTTCGACGTCCAGGTGCTCAATCAGGGCGAGAACACCGAGACCGACGTCAAGGTCACCGTCACCGTCGGCAGCGGTGCTGACGAGATCACCGCCGAGGGCGTGATCGACACGATCGCCGCCGGCGAGGCCCAGACGGTCAGCATCCCGCTCGACGGGACGCCACCGACCGGCCAGGCCGTCCCGATCAACATCGACGTCGAGCTGGTGCCCGGCGAGGACGAGTCGGTCGGCAACAACGCCGCCGACTTCTCCGTCATCTTCACGTCGTAGCCGCGAGTAGGCTGCGAACGGTGGACGGCCTGAGCTCTACAGAGGGACTCGTAGCCCTCGCCGGTGTGGCCGTTGGCTTGGTCGCGCTCGTGTTGGCGATCGTCCTGGCCGTCAAGCTGCGCCGGCTGCGAGCCGACCAGCGGGCGGTGCTGGGAACGGCCGGCGAGCGAGATCTCGTCGAGCATGCCGCCCGATTGGAGCGCGGCTTCGTCGAGCTGCGCGACTGGGTCGAGGACACCGCGACCGGCATCGAGACACGCATGGGTGGCGCCGAGGCGCGGATCGACGGTTGTGTCGCTCACCGCGCACTCGTTCGCTACGACGCCTACGGGGAGCTCTCAGGCCAACAGTCGAGCTCGCTCGCGCTACTCGACGCGCACCGTTCGGGGATCGTCGTCTCGTCGATCCATCACCGCGACAGCGCGCGCGTCTACTTCAAGCAGATCGTTGCGGGCGAGTCGGAGCTCGAGCTGTCGCCGGAGGAGCAGGCCGCCGTCGAACAGGCGCTGGCCAGTCCGGCGCAGTCATGAACGCCGCGAATCAGCGGGTCGCGTACCTCGGCCCACCGGGCACCAACACCGACGAGGCACTGCGCGCGTCGGCCGACGGTCCAATCGAACCGGTTGCGTCGGCCACCGTGCCGCGGGCGATCGCCGCACTCCAGAACGGCGACGTCGACCGTGCCGTGGTGCCGATCGAGAACTCACTCGAGGGCGGTGTCGCAGCAACGCTCGACTCGCTCGCCGACGAAGCCGTCGACGTGCGGATCGTTCGCGAGACCGTTCAGCCGATCCACCACCACCTGATCGCTGCCCGACCGCTGTCACTCGGCGGCGTGGAGCGCGTGCTGTCGCATCCCCATGCGGTCGGCCAGTGCTCGCGCTTCCTCGGCGAGCAGCTACCCGCGGTGGAGATCGAGGCCGCCAGCTCGACCGCCGAGGCAGTCCGGTCGCTGGCCGCCAGCGACCAGCCGTGGGCGGCGATCGGCTCGCGCCTGTCGGCCGAGCTCTACGGCGCGACGATCCTCGCCGAGCGGATCGAGGACCGGCCCGACAATGTCACCCGTTTCGTCTGGCTCGCACGCGCCGGGGACGCCCAGCCGCCGGACTCCGGACCCGCGAAGACGTCGATCGTCTTCTGGGGCTTCAACGACGACGCCCCCGGCTCGCTGGTGTCGGTGCTGCGCGAGCTCTCCGATCGCGAGATCAACCTGACCAAGATCGAGTCGCGACCGCGGCGCGTGCGACTCGGCCACTACATGTTCTTCGCCGACCTCGATGCGAGCACCGCCGACCCCCGCGTCGCGGAGGCGCTCGAGGCGCTAGGCGGCCGCGTCGAGACGCTTCGCATCCTCGGCTCGTACGTAGCCGCCCCTTCCGAAGCGGCATAGACCCTCGCTACACTGGCCGCACCGTGACGGTGCAACCGGTACCCGAGTTGAGGCCTGGGGACGACGACCCAGCACCTAGCAGCGCGCCTCCAGACGGCCGGTCTGGCGGGCGCGCCAACTCATCCGGCCGCGTGCTCGTCCTCAACGCCTCCTACGAGCCGATCAATGTCTGCACGGTCCGGCGCGCCGCGGTGCTGATCCTCAAGAACCGCGCCGAGATCCTCGAGCGCAGCGAGTGGGCGTTGCACGCCGAGAGCTTCACCCTGCCGCGACCGATGGTGATCCGGCTCAAGACCTATGTCCGCGTTCCGCGCGATGCCCACCGCCGCAAGATCACCCGCCGCGCCGTCTTCGCTCGCGACCAGTGGACCTGTCAGTACTGCGGCGAGGAGCGCGGCAGCCTCACGGTCGACCACGTCATCCCCCGCTCGAAGGGCGGGCCGACCGACTGGCACAACATCGTCACCTGTTGCGCGCCGTGCAACCGCCGCAAGGGCGACCGTCTTCCGCGGCAGGCGAACATGGTCCCGCGTCACCCCCCGTCCGCACCCAACTCTACGATCTTCATCCACGTGGCCGTACCGGTGATCCCACAGTCATGGGAGCAGTACATACCCAAGGCCGCCTGATCCAGATGGAGTCCACCACGCCGCCTCAACCCGAGCAGCCGCCGCCTGCACAACCGCAGGAGACTCCGGTGACGCCACCGCAGCCAACGGTCGAGCAGCCCGCGGCAACACCGCCCCCACCTGCTCCGCCGGCGCAACCCGCCGCGCCCGCCGCGTCGCCGCCCACCGGAGACGCCAAGCCGAAGAAGGTCAAGAAGCCGAAGCCCGACGCCGGCGCGCCCGCGACGATCGGCGACGTCCGCTCGCTGCGCCGCTGGCTGATCGTCGCCGGAGTCTGGGCCGTGGCAGCAACCGCCGTCGCCGTGATCGCCTTCGTCGAGGCGCGCGACGCGAAGGACGCCACCAACTCAGCGAGCAACGCCACCCAGGCCGACCTCGACCGCCTCGAGTCGAAGCTCGGCAAGGAGATCGACGAGCTCGGTACTCAGATCGACGCCCTGCCGACCCAGAGTCAGGTCAGTCAGATCCAGAACAGCGTTCGCAAGGCCCAGAAGGACGCCAACGCTGCGACCGACGATGCGAAGGCTGCATCCGACGCCAACGCCGACCTCAAGACCAAGGTCGAGGACCTCGAGCGCCAGGTCAACTCGCTCGAGAGCACCGCCGACAACGGCGCCGCCGGCAACTAAGCAGTTCCCTCCTCTCACCAGAACGACGAAGGGCGCCCCGCAGGACGCCCTTCGCTACTGCTCTTGACTGGACCAGCTCGGCGACGAAATCGACGACCGGCGGGACCTCTCCCGGCCTCCGTCTCCGAGGGTGTCACGGTTGGACTCCGCTAAACGGGGTCCAGTGCGCCGGGCTCAGCGGCCGGACACCTCCAGGGTCCCAAAACGTCTGTCACTCAACTTTGGACCACCTCCTTTCCCTAGTGACCCCATTGAAGCAGACGCCCACGACCGATCCGCCGATCGATCAGATGCGAACAGCCGCCATCCGCTCGATCCCTTTGCGGATCTTGATCGCGTTCGGCGTATCCCGCTCCTTGACCACCTTCCGGATGAGCGCATAGCCCTCATCGACACCCAGGTCGAGTTCCCGGATGATCGTGAGCGGCGTCTTCATCTCACCCAACAGCTCGAAGATCCGATCCTCTATGTCCTGATCCTTCTGGCACATGGCATTTAGTCTACCGATCATCCTGGTCCCCTTTTCCGCAGGTTGCCCGACGCAGCGTTCTGAAGTTCGAGCACGGCATCGCGTAACCAACGCATCTCAACATCGACGTCATGCAAGACCCCCTCCGTCGACGTGCTCTTGGCCTCGACGTCCTCTGCCTCGGCATACAACGGTGACGACTCGGCGCCAGGAGTGAACCAACGTCGGCGGAGCCGTTCAACGCCAGACGACCACCCCAAAGCGACAGGACAGCCCCGTCCGACAAAGGCGCGCCCCATTGCAGCCGCCGAGCTCCCCACCAGATCCCTCAACCACTCGGCGAAGTAACGCGCACGTCCCCCAACACGAATCGCGCGTCGGTCCGACCCTCAACCGACTGTTACGCGGGAGTGCGGTGATCGGCAGAGG